>DANO01000004.1 GCA_002497295.1 Euryarchaeota archaeon UBA171
GATGATGACTCAGACGGCGTGCCCGACGAGAGTGATGCGTTCCCACTCAGTCCAGCGGAATCTGTGGATACCGATGGAGACGGGCTTGGGAACAACGCCGATACAGACGATGATGGAGACGGCGTGCTCGATGTGAGCGACGCATTCCCCGTAAACGCCACCGAGTGGGCCGACTTCGACGGCGATGGTACAGGCGACAACGCTGACACCGATGACGATGACGATAGCGTGCCCGACGAGAGCGATGTATTCCCGTTAGACGCCGGTGATTGGGCCGACTTCGACGGCGACGGAATAGGCGACAATACAGATACCGATGATGATGGGGATGACGTTCAAGACGCTGTAGATAATTGCCCAGATACGCTTGCCACAATGAGCCAGACAGATACTGCAGGTTGCTCGGCCGAACAGAGGGATACAGACGATGACGGATTGAATGACTTCCTCGATGATGACGATGATGGCGACGGATGGACGGATTTAGATGAAAGCGTATGCGATTCAGACCCTCTACTGGTAACAGATAAGCCAATAGATAGCGATGCAGATCTAACTTGCGATATTCTGGACGAAGATGATGACAATGATGGTATTTCGGACCAGCTTGATGTCTTCCCATTAGATCCATCCGAGAGTATTGATACGGATGGCGACCTTATCGGGGACAATTCAGATACTGACGACGACAACGACGGAGTACTAGATGTAAATGACGCATACCCTCTTGATGAGACGAGGACGTATGATGAGAGGATCCTGATAGGAGCTGCAGCCATAGGAGCAGCACTGATCGCAGCCCTGGGCGTTGCATCCGTATTGGGCGTTAAGAAAAGAAAAATCAAGCCGGACAATACTGATATTCAGATGATGCTCCAGGCCCTTGAGAGATAGAATATGAGGCCATAAAATGGCAAAGATAAGGACAACACCTGAAGAATTTCAGGTGGATGAGTTTTATTCTGGAGATAAACTAATTTTTACAGAGGACACAGCACTTCCTTATCAAATATTCAAATTGACAAAGACTGGATGGGAAACCCAGGCCCTCTCGTCGAACATATCGAAAAAACATGGGATACCTGTCGATGCCTGGGGCTTTTCAGGACTCAAGGATAGACGTTCAAAGACGACTCAACTAGTTTCGTTACCTTCCAGATATGCACCTAAAAATCGAATTTCAGGAAAGGATTGGACGCTCGAGCCTCATGGGGCCTTCGGTCGACATCTAAAATCGGGCGATCACAGTGGAAATAGATTCTCAATAGTAGTCAGAGACATACGGCACAGGGAGACACAGTTGCTCGCGAGTCGAGTCGAGCAGATTTCAAAGATAGGACTACCAAACTGGTTTGACTCGCAGAGATTCGGCTCGGCAGCCAAAGGAAAATTGCCCGGTGAGTTGCTCATGAAGGGAGACTTGGTAGGGGCCATGAAACTTCACTTGACAGAACCCCAACCATCAGATCGCTCAAGTCGACGCAGGGACAGGAAGTATCTGAAGTCAATTTGGCCGGACATCGATAGGGTCAAGATCGATTCCATCGATCATCAGCCTTTCAGACGAATCATAGATGGCTGGAAGTCATCATCGAAATCAACATCTCACAAAAAATCCCTTTACGAATCATCCTTGTCCGCGTATCTCGCAATGCCTAGAAGGCTACGCGGCCTTTGGATATCAGCATGGCAATCGTATATCTGGAACGATGTTCTTAGGAACGCTCTCCTTGAAAACATCGAGAACCACTTATTACGGCCAATAGACATAGGCGTGGGAGGACCACTTCTCTATCCAGAGGCCCCACCAGGGAGGCGCGGATACGCCAAGAGGTCTCTAGTAGAATCTCTAGCAAAACGTCTGAAAGAGATTCCCGAGTCAATTAGGATGCCAGTACCGTCCATGGTAAAGGAGTCGAAGAATGACGATCTAATGGTATTGAGAATGAATTCGAATCCACCCAATCCTGATACTGACCTCGATCTTCTAAAGATCAAAATGGCAGATTTTAGCCGTGAAACAGTCTTGCATCCTGAAGAAGTCCTTTGCACAGAACCTGTTATTGATGATATGCACGGTTCCCCGAAACATAAGAGGTGGACTTGTAAAATTTCATTCACTCTGCCGCCAGGGTCATATGCCACTAACGTAATACGGAGATTGTTCGATTGAAGACCCGAATCATAAATATCCCCAATCACTTAAGGAGCAATTCCAGTATTTCGATAACCCCCAAAGGCCCCTTCTTTTTGGTGACACTATCAACAGCATTGCGCACCTCATCTAATTCCCCATCAACAGCCACTGAGTAACCCGTTAGATTGAACATTGAAACATCATTCAACGCATCCCCGCAGGACAGAACTCTGGATGGATCAATTCCCCTTCTAGAGAGCTGAATCTCCAGTGCCGATCTCTTATTTACGCCTCTTTCAGTAACATGTATTGCAAAACCAGTTCCAACGACCCTAAGATCTGACCACTCAGAGTCGGCAAGAAGAGTGCGCATACGATCCACATCATAAGGCCCCGAAACACACCACTCAGTCTCCCTCCATCTATTGGACTCAATTCCCTCTGGGTCAATTTCTTGCATCTCGCTTGCCAACCACTCAATCGCATCCCTGCATCTCTCACCATTCGCCATCGGCTCTATGCCTCTTTTCTGTGGCCCATCCCAAAGAATCCCTCCGTTTTCTGCTACAATAAATCCAGACAAGCCAAGAGCCTGATGAACAGGAGTCAGATTTGGCAAGGTTCTTCCCGATGCGAGAGACACTGAAACACCATTCTTTTCGATTTCCTTTACCAAACCAATTAATCCCTCAGGCATGCCCGATCTATCCATCAAGGTCCCGTCAACATCAAACACAATCATGTCAATATCTGTAAGATTTGGAATTTTGATGCCATCCTTCATGTATCTCGCCTGGATGTCCCTCACAGCCCGCAGTTTGAAGTTATACGTGCCTGTACGCATCTTCATGGATACAGACAAATTCACTCTAGATGCGTCTGATATTCACTCTCTGAAATCTCCTATGGATTTCAGAGATATGGGCGATATATCGCTAATGAGAATGAATCTTCCAGATGAGGAAAGTATCGATGAGTCAGAATTATTGGCTGATGGAATTATTGAATTTGAATGGGGTATTCGCGGCATAGATTGTCCAGATTGTGCAATGAAGGCTACTACGGTTCTGAAGAGAATGCCCGGAGTGACTGAAGCCAGAGTATCAGCTACCGAGGGACGAGTAAGAGTAGTAATGGACATTTCTGTGGGACGAACTTCGAAAGCATCCACCGTCCTTTCAGGACTCGGGCATACCCCTGATATCGAATGGGAAGAAATTATTGGAGTCACCCCTTCTATCGTTGCGTCAACTCATGGGATAGACAGACACCAGCTGAAAAATAGAATCTTGGAAATACCCGGAATTCTAGATGTCCGATTTGAAGATGCTATGATCGAAATAATCAGAGTCCCAATTAAAGATCTTAGAGTAAGAAATTATGCAGGATATAAATTGAACAAGATACTAGGGGGGAGATTGAGAACAAGACCCTCGTCCACCATACGTCTTCGAGATGATCAAAAACAACTCATTGCTGCAATCATGACTATTCCATCCCTACTTGCAGTGATGTTTCTGTCAAGTTCTGAGATGCCAAGCATAGTTCCCGCATCACTAACAATTCTGGTAGTTATGTTCGCCGGACAGCCGATGTTCAAAACGGCTATAACGAGCCTTTTCAACATGGTTCTAGGCTTCCAATTTCTAACTTCGATGGCAGTTATAGGGGCCTTACTCCTCGCAGAATGGGAAGAAGCGATAATTGTAACAGGACTGGTAGCCCTTGCAGCATATATCGAGGAGAGAACCTTATTCGAGGCAAGAAAAGCCATGCAGGGAGGACTTGACCGTCTTCCCAAATCAGCACGTGTCATTACAGATTCTGAAGGGCATTCGTATTCGACGGGTATAGAGGCTCATGGGGATGGCAAAACTCCGATTGAAGACGTTGTACCCGGAGATATCATAGAAGTGAGGTCAGGTGAAATAATTCCTGTTGACGGCATGGTGATTGAAGGAAATGGGTTGGTTAACCGCTCTCCGTTGACTGGAGAACCGATACCTGTATCGGTAGTACAGGGGGCATCTGTAGAAGCAGGACTGAATTTAGTCCGTGGACCAATCTCAATTCGCACGGTAGAGGTAGGAAGCAAAACGCGACTTTACTCGTTGATTGAGATGGTCAGGAAATATCGAGAAACTCCAACTTCAACTCAATCCATAATCGAGCGTTTCACGGCTGTCTGGGTGCCCTTGGTACTCGCTTCCTCAATTGCGTATGGATTGTATTCCGGTGACATGGTCGCAATGCTCATTCTATGGGTCGTCTCATGTCCATGCGCTCTTTTGCTCGCTGCACCCGTGCCTCATGCAACCGCACTATCCGCTGCCTCCGCTGCCGGGGTGGTGGCACGAGGAGGAGATGTTATTGAGAACATAGCAAGTGCAAATTTAGCCTTCTTGGATAAAACTGGAACACTCACCTCCGGTCAGCCCACCCTCGAGCAGATATACACAATAAGGGGAATAGACCAAGGATTCGCACTTTCGATTGCAGCCGCTCTTGAGATGAAAAGCAATCACCCATATGCGGACGCAGTGATTGAAGAAGCAGAAAAACGTATGATAGAGCCATCAAGCATCCTATCTATCAGCGATGGAGAGGCCGGTGTCAGAGGGGTAGTAGATGGTTCCCATGCTGCATTCGGAGCTTCCAGTTGGATCAAATCATCCGGTTTCAAAATCAATCAAAGACTAGAGAAAATTCAGAAAACCACATCATTAGAGGGGCTCGGTAGTAGTTTATTGGCTTTCGAAGGTCGTACAATCGCACTATTCACGTTTAGGAATGACGATTTGAGAGCAGGTGCTGATACGCTCGTGACATCGCTTATGGCCAATGGAGTTGAAGTACAGATCCTCTCTGGTGACCAGCAACTTGCAGTTGAAAGATTCGGACAATCGCTAGGAATCCCAAGATCAAGATGTAGGGGCGATGTTGATCCAGAAGGAAAAGCACTCTTTGTAGAGCAGATGACTGCTGCGAGGCCCACTTTGATGGCTGGTGATGGCTTCAATGATTCCGGCGCTCTTGCAACTGCCACGGTGGGAATAGCAATGGGATCTGCAGATCAGATAAATTTGGATGCTGCAGACGTACTCATACCGGGTCATGATCCAATGATAATAGCCAAACTAGTCGATATCTCAAAGCGAACCAGGAAGAGAGTCTCATACAATATCGCGATCTCAATGGGAGTCACATTGTTACTTGTAATGACGACATTACTGGGTCTGAATTCTAGTATCGCCATTGGAATTGTTCTTCATGAGGCTTCCGTATTTATCGTAATACTGAATGGCATGCTCGTGAAGGACTCAGGCGACTCACCATTCATGGTCGTTAGAAACGTTGTAGGACACTTATTCAGAGACTCCAAGGAAGCCTTCACTACCGCAATAAACAGTAGGAAGGTCCCTGCGACCACTTCATGAACAAGAACAGGGAGCGAGTTACGTGGACGGCCGACCGGAGATCGAATCAAAAGTTGCACCACCCGTGGCAAGATGTGCTCATTGCCAGGGCATGCTCCCCCTAGGTTTGGGTGAGAAGACTTGCATCCTTTGCGGCGCGGTGTGCCTAGTAACTCATGAGCGCACGATCATAGATTTACGAGAGGAGAAGATTCCATGTCCGAAGTGCTCTACGCTGGTCGTAGCTGGTACTGAAGAGAGGCCAGTTGACTTGATTTGCGGGTCCTGTCAAGGACCGTTCAGAATAATCCCCAAGGTAGTCAAGGTCGAGATTGGATGTCCATCTTGTGACAGAATGCTAAGACTCCGTCCAAGGCCAGGCTCTAGGAAAATATCTTGTCCAGCATGCGAAAGTGAGTTCTCTGTGACATTCTAACTTCTTCAGGGACTTTGAAGTCTGAACACTCCCTCGAACTGCCCCGGACGCGGTCATATGGAGGACTCAGATATCTCGAGTAATGCTGCCGAGGCGCTCTCTAAGATGCGTAGAGAACGAATCAACTGGGTCAATGGAAATCGACCAATTTCAATCAAATCCGAGACCCTTGATTCAGCTACCGATTCAATGAAGGCTGAGTTGAATAAGGCGCTATCGGACACAACAGCTCGTATGGAGAACGTCCGCCAAGTAATAGCGGAAGCACAGAATGAACGCATCGAGCAAGACCTTCGCAGGATAAGCGAAGACATGGTGGAGATGAATGAGGAGCAGATATCCGAATTCGAAAGCCGCGCACTACGAGCAGAAGAAAGACATCAGAGAATGGATATGGAGTCAAGACTCGCACATGAGGAAAGGCGTATCCGCGATAGGCTAGATGTCGATAGAAGACGCAGATCCGATCTATTAGCACTCAGAACAAGAGAACGAATATCGTCCGATATCGAGGTTGAATATGAAGAGAGACTCGATGCATTGAGAAAGAGAATTGAGATGGAGCACGAATTGGAGTTGGAAAGATTGGAAAGACGACTTGAGAATGAACTCTCTAATGCTCTTTCTAACTCCGTACGAATAAGATTGGACGCAAAGAGAATCGAGCTACAGGCTGAGATGGCGGAGCGTCTCAGATCGTATAGGATAAATCGCGAGGCTGAGATTACGAATCGTATAGAAAAGCAAAGGGCGAAGATAGAAGCTGAGAATAAAGAGGCAATATCAATCCGTTTAACCTCCATCGAAGCTGCTGCAACATCTGAAATCGATGGAGACCTTGAGGCATGGTTTACTGCTGAAAATGAGGCTATGAAGAAGATAGCCACCATGAGGAGGAGAGAGACACTTCTCTCTGCATGGGCGGATCTTGAAAGAAGACTAGAAATCAATCGAGCACAGAGGGTTTCTGATCTCAAGAGCCGACTCCGTTCATTCGCTGATCAAGACATCGAAGCCCCAGACGTCGAATCAATCGAGAGGGAGCTTCTGAAAGAGTGGGACCGCATAGTCGAATCAGCCGCCTCCTCAATAGTCGATGGCTAACCGCTCCTCTCAGTACGTATCATCTCAAGTCTTGAACTAACTTCTTTGGCGAGATTCCAGTATGCAAGACTTCCAGGATGCCTTTCAATCGGCCTCTTGGAGAGAGCAACCGGCGCACCTTCCAAAGGAGCCTCAGCCACAGCAATACTTCTCGGAATGTAGGTTTCTAGGACTCTGCCGCCAAAATGACGTTTCGCTGCATCAGCCACCGTACGCCCGAGATTAGAACCACCTTGAACCATCGTCATGGTTATTCCAAGAAGACCAAGTTTCGGATTGACCGCAGTTTGAACCCTATTCAGGGTATCTAGAAGCTGGCCCATGCTTTCCAATGCATAGAACTCTGCTTGTATCGGGATGAGTAACCAATCTGCAGCCGTCAGCGCATTGACAGTCAGTAACCCCAGGGAAGCAGGCGTGTCTATGACTATCAGATCATAATCATCTATTGCACTCTCCAGGGCGATCCTAAGACGGTGCTCTCTCCCGATTCTCATTGCCAATTCTATCTCTATCCCTGAAAGGTCCAAATCCGCAGGGAGTAGAGAAAGACGATCAACGCGATGACCTTTTGGAGGCCCTCTGGGCCGGTCCGGATTCTGACGCCTCCAAGCCCTACTCATACATTTTGTCAATTCATCTGGCGCCAAAATATACGGGCCAGAATCAATTCTGGACCCATCGATAACCGCTTCAAACAGATTATTCATAGTGGGTCCAAGAGACCGCTTTTCAACTCCAAAAGTCGTTGCCACGTTTCCTCTAGGGTCAAGATCCACAATCAGAACTTTGTTGGGCGATATTCCCATTTCAGAGGAACCTGCTGCAAGCGCAGCACCAAGATTAGTCACCGTAGTGGTCTTACCGCATCCACCTTTGTGATTCACTACAGCGATGACGACAGCACGCCCCATGCAACTGCCCGGGAGCCGACGATGGATGGTACTTGCTCATTGTACGACTGGAACTGGGACTTCTGAAATCACCTTTCGAACAATGTGTTCGCCAGTTATGCCCCTTATTTTTGACTCAGGCTTCAAGACAATTCTGTGACTCACAACATCAAGCGCCACACGCTTGACATCATCAGGTATCACGTAGTCCCTGCCGTCAATCGCAGCACTTGCTCGCGCCGTCTTGAACAGAGACTGACTCGCTCTGGGAGACGCGCCAGTCACGACACGGTGATCTTCACGAGTCCTCTGAACAAGCTCTACAATGTACGTCAAGATGGCTGCATCGACATGGACTGTCTCCAGCGCCTTCTGCATGGCGACAACCTTCTTTGGACTCGTAATCTGTTGAACATCATGTTCGTCCTTCCCCCTGAGCTTTCTACGCTGCAATATCGACTTCTCTTCCTGTCTGTCTGGGTATCCCATTGACATCTTCATCAGGAAGCGGTCCATCTGAGCTTCAGGGAGGGGATACGTCCCCTCCTGTTCTATCGGGTTCTGGGTGGCAATCGTGATGAATGGTGCTGGAAGTTTGTGGGTGATCCCCTCAATCGTGACTTGCTTCTCTTCCATGGCCTCAAGCAGCGCCGCCTGAGTTTTCGGTGGAGCTCTGTTAATTTCATCTGCTAGAAGCACATTGGTGAACAATGGACCCGGTCGAAGCTTGAATTCACCCGCCTGTTGATCGTACATGTATGTCCCCATGATGTCCGCGGGAAGGAGGTCTGGTGTGAATTGAACACGCTTGAATTTACATCCAAGAGCTGTAGCATATGTGTTGGCCATCAATGTCTTTGCAAGTCCGGGGAAATCCTCTAAGAGCATATTTCCATTGGATAGAATCCCTACAGCGATCTTTCGAAGATTCTCTTCCTTCCCGATTATGACTTTAGCCACCTCACCCATTAGGTTGTTGGAGATCATTGAGACAGTTTGAATGAGCTCTCTCGAACTCGGGTCGCTTGCAGCCATCGCCATGGTGAACTCGACCCGTATTCTATTGATTGCGCATTAAAGGGTTGGGGGGCTATGGGAGCGACTTGATTCAACGTCCCCAGAAATGATCATCTCGCCGATGAATTTCCAGTAACTCACCAAGAATCTCGCTTTCGATGGCATTGAGGCTCATTTTCCTTAGACGCTTGGCATGTGACTCCGGCACATCCACCAGAAGAACATCCTCCTCCTCAATCTGACGTCCGACGACCACGCCATCGATAGCAACCGCGACCTCGTCTCCTTGTTTCGCTTCCTTCATGCTGTCCTCACCGCTGCGAATGGATTTGATTTGACCAACGGAAGAACCGTCTTTGAGGAGACGCTGGCCTATGTGTATGCGCCCTCCAAGCACACGGACCCCAACAACTGCCGGTTTACTTACCCTGAAGGTATGGTCGGGAAGGAGGAGAATTCTTCCCGGATAGACGATTTTCTCTCGTGATTCCTCTTCTAATTCTGCGGTTCTGCTCTCTACCCAGCGTTCCCGCTCATCTAGAATATGGTAGATGATGTCAGAGCATATCACTTTCAGACCACTGTCCGAGGAGTCGATTTCATTTTGCGCATCGGATAAGACGCTCGTCGAGAAACCAAGTATGAGTCTGTGAAGAGGGTCCGATGACGTCTCAGCACCTCTGATGTCCCGCCTCCCGACCTTTCCGATCGAAGCAGATCGTATTGGCACATCTATCTCCTTGAGCTCCATCGCCAGAGCTTCAAGACCACCAACGGTATCCGCTTTGATGCAAACGCCTTCTTCCTCCAAGTCGATACTTAATCTGGATTCCTCCGATGCGAGTTCGAGGGCCTTTTTCTGCTCACCAGCATTCCTCACCACTCGCAACGTCGTTCCTGCAAGGACCCCGTCCAGATCGGGAGCTGAAAGCTTGAGACCAGAGGCCGCACTTGCAGATTCCGTGTCATTCCAACGATCACCGGCATCTCTCATTTCTGCCATGCCTCTAGGTTTGAAGAGCCCTCGGACCGTTGTGGCAACTCCTCCTTCTGAGGTAACCAGGACAATCTCGTCCCCCTTTGCGATCGATCCGCGATGCAGGATAACATCTAGCGTCTTACCGAGTCCACGCTCCTCTTTCATCTCAAGGACGGTACCTTCTCCTGCACCCTCTATGTCGGTGAGCTGCTCGGCGAGATACCGCTCCGCCAGTCCGATGACAACAGCGAGAAGATCCTGTATGCCCTCTCCCTCTTTTGCAGATACGGGGACCAACGCTATTTCCTTCGTGAAGTCCTTGATTCGATCATATCTGTCGAGATTGAACCCATGCTCCCCGAATCCGCCAACGAGATTCCAAAAGGACTCGTCGAAATAACCCATTGTATCCTTCGTCTGATTCCTCATGGCCAGAGCCATGGGACGGCCATCCTCGCTCTTCCATCCGTGTATGCGATCTACCTTGTTCCCAGCAACTACGAATGGCGTCTTGGCCTTCTTTAAGATCCTTATACTCTCTATTGTCTGTGGCCTAAGCCCCTCTTTGAGATCGATCACGAGAATGGCGATATCGGCGAGTGAGCCGCCTCTGTTCCTGAGTGTGGAGAAGGAGTGATGCCCGGGCGTATCTATGAAAAGAAGTCCGGGCGAATCAAATGACTTCCCCCCGAGAAGTGGGCCACATAGCTCATTCAGTAGATTCGAAGGAACCTCGGTTGCTCCTATGTGCTGGGTAATTCCCCCAGCTTCCCTGTCCATCACAGAGGCTTGACGCTGGGATCCGAGTGAGCGTATGTGGTCTAAGAGACTCGTCTTCCCATGGTCAACATGACCAAGAACCGCGACGATGGGTTGTCTTCGTTCTAACATAACACCATCTCATGTTATTTCCTCTGCTAGGTAGAATGATCACTCGTAGATGTGCCTCTCCGCGTCTCGAGCCCAGTCTACAAGACCATCAGGGAACCAAAGACCAAGTTCGAACTCGGCAGTATCTTCACCATCGGAGCCGTGAATTACATTGTGCCCTATGTCCATGGCAAGATCACCCCTAATTGTACCTGGAGCAGCTACACGGCCGTCCGTCGGACCGATGATGTTCCTAGCGACGCTGATAGCATCCACACCGGTCCATGCCATTGCCACAACCGGCCCGGAAGTGATGAATTCGATAAGCCCGGCATAGAATGGTCGTTCTTTGTGCACGGCGTAGTGCGTCTCTGCGAGCTCCATGCTGGGGATGAGCTGTCTTAGCCCAACTAGACGCAGCCCCTTGGTCTCAAACCTTCCGATTATATCCGCAACTAGGCCTCTCTGAACACCATCAGGCTTGATCATGATGAAGGTTGTCTGCATGTCTCCCATGCCTCGACCGACTCCACATTCCTATTTCAACGCAAAGCACGCTGAAAATGGATTTGAATATGATTCGTATGATCTAATCCAGACGTGTTAGTATACAAGTTGCACATCAGAAGCAGCGCTAAGCTCGATAACGCCGGGAGGACCACTCCACTTGATCCTATCATCGGGCACGATTAGGGCACCGTCACCCTCGCTGTGGCCAAGGGTTGCCTTGACGGAGGCGAAGGAGCAGTAGAGCGTCGCCTTATCGGTAATTACATCCATCATTTCAGAGACCGCGGAGGATCCCGGCCCCATCTCCTCGTCTAGGTCCCGGATGTACCCTGGGTCCAATAGCCTGGTTCCCGCGGCGGCGAAGAACACGCTGACCCCATGCCCCTCAGTGATCGCTCTGGCAGCGCATGCGATGCCCACGATCGTCTTGATAGTGTCATTCTTCGGCTCTGATACGAACTTCACGAAATACTTCCTGCTCATGACTCTATGGACCGAAAGACGGTATTTGAATAATGTACTTCAGCGTTTCAGTGGAGGGATTATCTCTGATGGAGGTATCCTGTTGGCTCCAAATTCATTTATCGAGTCCTGACTGGGGTACCCGACGCAGATACCACAAAGAAGCGAGTAATTCTTGCTGATTTCAAACTCCTCCCGCACTGCATCTTCCCAAACTGCAACAGCCCCTTGCGGACAGGTGCCCAGACCCTTGGAATGAGCTGAAAGGATTAGATTCTGCATGAAGAGGCCTGCATCAGAGGCTGCGAATTTCCCGAGACTCTTGTGGGTGAACAAGAATAGCTCCACGGGAGCGCCGAAGAATTCGTAATTCCTCGCCCAGAATCCATCCCTGGCTTCCTTGTCCTCCCTCTCAATCTCCATGTGAGCATACAGATCCTTTCCGATTTTCCTAGATCTAGGAAGCAAATCCTTGTGATACTTCTTCACTACCAACCAATTGCTCGTCGGGAAACCATAGCGTCTGAAAATCGAACCAATCTTCCTGAAAATCCCACTACCACGGAAATCCTTGACAGCATTCCACCGTCTTAGGAACTCTTCAGATAGGCGGTCTCGTACCTCCCCAGTGGCTATGGCCACCACGAACGGGCGTGTGTTGCTCCAACTTGGTGCAGTGAGGCCATCTTCGATTATCTGCTCGATCATTTCCATAGGGACGGGCTCTGGGAGAAAGTCTCGAGTGGACCTTCTAGATGCAAGAAATGTGCTGAAGTCGTCCATCGTCATATCCTCCTGTGTCCGACGAGTTAAGATATCAATTAATCAAGTTGGTCTTAGAAAGGTCATCTACCATAAATCAAATCATCGAAGATAACAAACAAGGAGCATAAAAATATCACTTAGCGATGCATTCTCTTGGATAACAAAATGCTAATTCTGACAATCAAGGAAAATACAGCCATTCAATAGGTTCCCCTCTGCGAAGGTGCCCCATGAACAAGCCAATACTAGCCTTACTCATTACCGCAAGCCTCCTCATTTCGCCAGTCGTAGCGGCCGATGAGAACATGGACATACCCGCTAAAGCCCAGGCTACCGGATCTCACGACATTCTCGTAGACGCTCTGATACACGCGGGACTGGTTGGTGCCCTACAGCAAGAGGGGCCATACACGGTCTTTGCACCCACCGACGATGCGTTTGCCGCCGCAGGAATCGACCTGTCTACATTTGACACAGAAGAAGAAAACTCAACCCTGAGTGACATCCTCCTGTACCACGTAGTCTTTGCCTCAGTCACCGCCTCTGATGTGACCGATGGAATGACAGCACAAGCGCTCAACGGGGACGACCTCTCCTTCACAGTGACAAACGGGGACGTCATGGTCAACGATGCAAACGTGACCACTGCGGATGTAACTGCATCCAACGGAGTCATCCACGTCATTGACAAGGTGCTCATGCCGCCCGCAGGCATCACTGAAGCGGACGGGGACATATGCTACAACACACACACCCATGCAATCTCCGCCGGGGCATCCTTCGAGGAGTGCACGTCCTACGCCTACTACGTCAACGCTAATTTCGGAGGAAGCTCATTC
>DANO01000006.1:0-147 GCA_002497295.1 Euryarchaeota archaeon UBA171
ATGGGAATATGTCTCGGCCATCAACTAATGGGCCTGGCAGCAGGCCTCAGGACATACAAGCTCAGATATGGGCACAGGGGCGCAAATCAACCTGTTCTCGACCTACATTCCAACAAAGTTCACATCACCAGTCAAAATCATGGCTTT
>DANO01000006.1:455-24174 GCA_002497295.1 Euryarchaeota archaeon UBA171
ATCACCAGTCAAAATCATGGCTTTGCGGTCGAGGACCCAGCCAAGGGGATGCTCGCACCACACCCTTCAGGAGTCCATTCAGACTCGAATGAGAATGCACTGGAAAGTAAATTTGAGGTACGATACGTCAACGCAAATGATGGGACTGTCGAAGGCCTCGACCTCATAGACAGGCCATGCTTTACAATCCAATTTCACCCCGAGGCTTGCCCCGGCCCTCATGACGCTTCGATGCTCTTCGACCGATTTTCTGATATCGTGGATGACCATCTGAATTCCACACTGAAAGTTAGGAGTAGAGCCTGATGCCCAGGAGAGATGATCTGAAGAGGATCGTCATACTTGGATCGGGACCTATCAGAATAGGCCAGGCTGCAGAGTTCGATTTTTCAGGATCACAAGCCTGCCGAGCACTTCGTAATGATGGTTATGAGGTCATACTCATCAATTCCAATCCAGCTACAATACAGAATGACCCCGAGATGGCCGACAAGATATACATCGAGCCACTTCTGCCCGAAGTCGTCGCAAGAATTCTGGAAATTGAATCACCGGATGCACTTCTCGCCGGAATGGGTGGCCAGACAGCGCTCAATATAGCCACAGCACTGGCCCATGGGGGGACGTTGGCAAAACTCGGTGTGGAACTAATCGGGTGCGATCTCCAGGCAATAGATGATGCCGAAGACAGAGATCGATTCAAGAAAGTTTGCGAAGAAATAGACCTCCCAGTGTGTCGTGCGATAGCTTGCAGCTCGATAGACGAAGTTCTGGCCGCAGCAGACGATCTCGGAGCATTTCCCCTGCTAATACGACCGGCGTTTACGCTAGGGGGTCTCGGGGGCGGCACCGCGTTCAATACGGGAGAACTCGTTGAGATAGCAAGACAGGGCATACTTCATTCATCCATCGGGCAGGTACTCATCGAGGAAAGTATACTTGGATGGCAGGAGTATGAGTACGAGGTCATGCGCGACACATCAGATAATGCGATTATTGTCTGTACGATGGAAAATCTGGATCCAATGGGCGTTCATACAGGGGAATCAGTTGTAGTCGCACCTCAGCAGACTCTGTCAGACAGAGACCATCAGAATCTCAGGGATGCAGCACTCAAACTAATCAGAAGATTGAACATAAAGGGCGGTTGCAATGTCCAGTTTGCAGTAGAACAGTCAACAGGCGAATATCGAGTTATAGAAGTAAACCCGAGAGTCTCAAGGTCATCTGCTCTAGCATCTAAGGCGACTGGCTATCCGATTGCTAGGATGGCGGCGTTAATCGCTGTGGGTTACACGCTCGATGAGTTGCCAAATCCTATCACAGGAGAGGGGACCACAGCTGCCTTTGAGCCGACGCTGGACTACTGCGTTGTAAAAATACCTAGATGGCCCTTTGACAAATTCAGGACTGCAGACAGGACCATCGGGACATCAATGAAGTCCACAGGCGAGGTAATGGCGATAGGAAGGGGCTTCGAAGAAGCATTCCTGAAAGCATGGTCCAGCCTAGAATATGGCACACCCCACCCACGTCCACTTACAATGGCAGATGCATCTGGAGGAGAGACAATGGATGAGCGAGCCACGATCCCCCTTGATGATACGATTCTAGAATCATGGCTATCAATACCATCTGATCGTAGGATGGCTGCAATCTTTGAATCCTTTAGAAGAGGGTGGGGCGTAGAGAAGGTAAGGGAAATTTCTGGAGGAATAACCAGGTGGTTTTTGCACAGATTCTCGATAATGGCGTCAATCGAAGCAGAGATCGTGGAGGCCGGCATTTCCTCAGATATAGAAAACGTCGAAGAAAAATCAATCAGACGATGGAAAGGGTACGGCTTCTCAGACGCACATATCGTCGATGCAATGAATGGGTTCAAGCCACAGATAGATGTTTCCGCCGCCACTCGGATGACGAAGCACAGGCATTCGTTAGGAATACACCCGGTATTCAGGATGGTCGACTCATGCGCTGCGGAGTTCGCTGCGGTAACTCCCTATTATTATTCGACTTACGAGGGAGGCAACGCTTCAAGAGGAATAGACAAGGTCCAAGCAGACGCGTTGAAAGATGTCAGAAGAATGGTCGTGATAGGATCGGGACCAATTAGAATAGGTCAGGGAATTGAATTCGATTATGGCTGTGTTCACGCAGTAGGTGCAATACGGGATATGGGGCATGAGGCCATTATTATCAATAATAATCCTGAAACAGTATCAACTGACTTCGATACTAGCGATCGTCTTTATTTCGACCCCCTAACTCTTGAATCTGTCATTGAGATACTCCTGAGGGAAAGAGCGGATGGCATAATTTTGCAATTTGGCGGCCAGACTGCAATCAATCTCGCACTGCCGATTCAGGGCCAGCTCGACCACCTGCATTCCATGGGAGTAGACTTGAAGATGGCTGGAACGTCACCTGATTCAGTCGATGAGGCGAGCGACAGGCATCGTTTCGAGGAGTTCGCTACTAGGAATGGATTGAGGATGCCGAGAGGCATCACGGCAAAAGATCCCATCGCAGTTAGGAATGGTGCTGCTGAGATAGGATTCCCAGTCTTGATCAGGCCGTCCTATGTGTTGGGTGGCAGAGGAATGGAGGTACTTGCGGACTCAAAACAGCTAGAAGCGTACATGTCTGAGGCCTACGTTGCTCCTGAGAAACCCCTCCTCGTTGATGAATATCTGGGGAATGCCATAGAACTGGACGTAGATGCCGTCTGCGATGGCCACGAGGTACTGATAGGCGCAGTGATGGAGCATCTGGAAGAGGCAGGGATACATTCTGGCGATTCAACGTGCTTTATCCCTACTCAGAATGTATCGAAAGCTATCCTCGAGGAGGTCGAAGAGTGGACCAAACGAATAGGGCTCAAACTTGGCGTAATTGGGTGTTACAACATACAGTTCGCAATAAAGGGCGACAAACTATTCGTGCTCGAGGTCAATCCGCGAGGATCCAGGACATTCCCCTTCGTCGCGAAATCAACAGGCATCCCTCTCGCAAGAATAGCTGCAAGGATCACAATGGGCGATCGTCTAGAGGACTTGGACATACCTGAGAGACAGATCGACGCAGTCGCTGTCAAGGCACCAGTTTTCCCATTCATAAAGCTCAGAGGACTAGATCCGGCGCCCGGGCCAGAGATGAAATCTACAGGAGAAGTGATGGGTTCTCACAAATCCCCTGCCGCTGCCTATCTGAAAGCAAGGATGGCCACAGAAATACCAGTCCCAACCCACGGAGGTGTGTACATCACAGTGAAGGACGCAGACAAACATTCGATCATACCCCTTGCTGAGGAGCTGCATTCGATGGGCTTCACCATTTATGCAACGCACGGTACTGCCTCTGTAATCCGGGAGTCCGGGGGACTGCCCGTTAACACCGTCTACAGGATAGCCGAACAGGGCTCGCCGGACGCACTAGACTTGATGCGCGAAGGAAAGATCCAACTCATCATCAATACCCCTACTGGCTCTGGGGGCGCCATACTCGATGGAAATATGATGAGAAGACTCGCCGTCGAGCTGAACATTCCGTTTGTAACAACACTTTCAGGCGCAAAGATGGAGGTCAAGGCGATATCTGAATTGATCAAGGGAGTACCCGAGCCAAGGAGTCTGACAATCGGGACCGTCTAAGTTAGGGAAAATAACTCTGACAACTCATCACGATCGCATTCTACCATTAATGTGGAGGCCTTGGGCCCGTTGCTTTTCCCTATTAATACCGAATATATGGCCGAATACCCCTTCTTCGCCCCTATACCGCATACGTCTATGGAATCAACAATCAAAGACCCTATGCCTGAATCGCTCCATTCGCATTCTTTGAATTTGGCCCCGAGGTGCCTTATGAATGCGATTTGATTACTATCGAGAGAATTTAGTATATTGCGATCCGCAATTTTTGATATTTCTATTCGGCTTTCTTCTGGAAAGTGCCTTCCATCGATCCAAGCTCGCATCCTTGATAGACGTAATTTCAACGCCTCAGACGGGTATCCTGAAAGATGCCCTGATTTTCGCAGCGAATCCCAAACAAGTTCGTCTTCGGATCTGATTTGTGCCAAAAGTGAAAGATGTCTGAATGGGACCTGTCCTGCCTCAATTGGCACATCTCTCGCAATTTGACTCAGTCTGAGTGCACCATGCGCCGTAGCTGCTGCCACTTGCTTTCGACGAGGCTCGTCATCCCGGACAATGGGGGGGGATTTGACAAGTCTTTCATATTCATCGGCCGTTTCGAACAGCATATTGCCTGTATTGAAATCGATATGCTTGGACATCTTTGTTCTGGCAATAATGTACCTTACAATCTCTGGAGGGACGATTTCCAGAGTTTCTAGAGGGCCAACCGTATTCCCGCTGGAACTGGACATGGGTCCCATGCCTTTGATCTGTATCCATTCATAGACCATTTTTCTGGGAGGTTCATGGTTCAGGAGACGTGAAATTGGTATTCCTGTATCATATGAGCCGCCTGCTGAGCCATGATCCTTGCCGGCTGGCTCACAGGTTATGCCATGGAGGCCCCACCGAGCAGCCCAATCAACTCTCCAAGGCATTTTGCCCTCTGCTTTTCTTATGTCTGACTTCCCTTCTACGCCGTGCCTATCTTTCCAATGGACATATGGTCGATCATACCCCGTCACTCTTACCCCATCGAGACTTCCATCGGACCCAAGAGGATTGTAAGGGAACCAATACTCATCAAGATCCCTGCCGGATATGGTTTCTATGATGCCTCTTATCTCATCACGCTTGTCTATAGCGGAATGAATTCTGTTTTCCAAGGCCCCCGATGCGTACACTTCGTGGTTTAGAACAACCTCCGGGACTACGCCTATGGCTTCTAGGGACCTCAGGAAGGGATCTAGAAAGTGATCAGCATAGCTTCCTAGCGAAGCATCTGGCTTTCCACCGGCCCCCGGGGCTGGTATGAATGCAAGAGGATGGCCGATAAATTGCTCATAAGATTCATCAAGAAATGAATATACTCTCCTCAACGGGTCCATACTGTCTACGATGAATATGTATCTCGATTCGATGCCTCTGTCCAGGCAGCTCCGATGTATCATTTCCGCTGAAAGAATCTCTCTCAGATGGCCTATGTGAAAACTTCCGGAGGGAGTTATCCCCGATGCCACCGTCTGTGGCCCACCTCTCTCTGAGAGGACTCTTGCAGCATGATCCGCCCAGTGCATGTGTGCCTTCCTCAGATTCTAGCAGCGCGAACAAGGGCCCTCAAGGGGATACCATCGATTTCGTCCATCCAAGTCTTATTCACCAATACCAGGCAAAGTAAAACCTTGGCACCAGCATTAGTGAGGTGTTCGATAGTTTTGCGCATGGTCAAACCCGATGAAACGACGTCGTCTATCACGACGACTCTTTTGCCCTCTACGCCTGCAAAAACTTCTGACAGATGCCCGCCTTCCTCTTCGCTGATACTACGGGCCACGCTGAGTTCAAGATCCATGCCGGAAGCTATGCATGTGGCAAATGGTATGCCGTTGATGGAAATACCGACTATTGAGTCAACTTCCTCCTCTACTTCTTCCAGCATTATATCTGCGAATATTTCCGAGACTGCCTCAATCCTTTCACCTTTGACAGCTATGGACCTCCACCCCACCCTGATATCAGCAGGATGATCCTCAACTGGCTGCTGAGTGGATGATAACCATTGGATCGTTGTCTGGGACAAAGAGAGCTCATCAGCTATTTGTTGAGAGTTAAGCCCCTTCGCTTTCATTGTGGCGACTGCTGAGCGGAGCTCATCGATAGACTGAGGCGGCATGGCCTGAAGCCCACCCCGGGTAACAAGAATGCTTCGGAGATAGTTTACGTTTCGAACTCAGAAACGACCTGTTGAGCCAAAACCGCCCTCTCCTCGTTCCGTATCGCCCAGAGACTCCAGATTTACCTCAGTAAACTCGCTTGGCGGGATTGGCGCTATCACCATCTGCGCAATACGTTCTCCTTTCTCTATGGTGTATGAACTCCCTTCTCCAATCCAAGTCATGAGCACAAACAACTCCCCCCGATAATCGGCATCAATGGTTCCAATGCTATGTGGAAGAATAAGCCCCTTTCGTCCAAGAGACGATCTTGCACGTATCTGCCCCTCGAACCCAACTGGAATTGCAACTTTTAACCCGGTCGGAACCATGGTTGAACTTCTGAATTCTACGATTGTCTGCTCGACGGCTCTAATGTCCCATCCGGCTGCGTATTCCGAGCCTCTCACGGGTAATGCAGCATCAGGGTGCGTGCGTACCACCTTCACTTCGATGGGAGCGACCATGCCCTTTGCTAGGGCCATGTGTCCATATCCCCTCCGGTGAGGTGAAAAGGGACGGGTGGTTCAGCAGCCACATGGGAGAGTTCGATTACGAGTCGCTGTTGGACAGGGCCAGAGACCGTATTCCAAAGGATATCAGCGAACGTGCTCGCTGGACGATGCCTGAGCCAGAAATCCTTCTGGAAGGAAATCAGACCATACTTCGAAACTTCTCCTCGATAGTCGACTCAATGGATCGTGATGCCAACCATGTCTATCAATTCCTGATCAATGAGCTGGGTACTTCTGGCACTCAGGAATCTACTCGGATATTGCTCAAAGGAAGAGTGCCTCCGAAGAGAATCAAGGAGAAGATAGTGGCCTATGTCAAGACATTCATTCTTTGTGGCCAGTGTAAAGCACCAGATACCAGATTCATCAAAGAAGACCGTACTTATCTACTGAAATGTCAGGCATGTGGCGCCACTAGGCCCGTACGTCTATGATCTTGCTACAGCAGCCACAAAGGATATGCAGGATGCATTCCAAGATTTTGTTATGGGGTCGGAGAAAAATGCATTACTAGCAATATCGCTAGTCGGCTTCGCCCCCACCCTTTCGATATTGATGACTCTCTTGGTGATAGACGGCGAATTGGCGTCCCAGACATTCTTCATCTTGTGTAAGGCATGGATATTATTCATTCCAACCTACTGGTTCTTGAGGGTCGAGGGAAATCCCATCTCATGGTCGCCGTCGGGTAAAAACGGAATATTCGAGGGAGTCGTCACAGGCGTGGCTATGAGCGGGATAATATTCGTAGTATGGGCGACTCTTGGGGATTCCATAGATACTGAATCCATGGTCGAGCAGCTGCAAAACACCGGCCTGACCAGTATTGAAGTCTACGTGGCTGGGATGTTTTACTGGATATTCCTCAATAGCATGCTTGAGGAGTATGTTTTCCGTTGGTTCATAACCGTGAAAGGAATTGAACTCACAGGAAGTGAACTCGGGGGAATCATCGTATCTGCCTTGATGTTCACACTCCATCACGCTCTAGCGCTTCATCTGTTCGGATTCGAATGGTGGCAGACTGGAATAGCATGTTTCGGCTTGATCTCAGCAGCTGCAATTTGGTCATGGCTGTACATACGCCACAGGTCGATATGGGTCTGCTGGATATCCCACGCAATTTGTGACGTTGCTGTATTCGCGATAGGATACCAACTGGTGTTTAATTAAAAAAAATAGATACCTATCCCCTTGTCTGGGGTATCGTGGTTTCCAACAACCTGCCTTCCTCTGCACCTCCCCCTGAGATTCCAACCTCCTCGCCTATTCCAGTACCAGTGCCCCGGCCGCAGGGAATTCCCCCTGGCTTAATCCAGGGAAATGTGGTGGTTTCTTATCGGCGTCTTCCGTCAAATAGCGCAGCTGCAGTGGGCATGGTATTGGGCATCGTATCTCTTGTTTTCACTGTCATCGCCCCGCTATTCTTCTTCTGTTGATTCTTATCCCTGCCAATGGCCCTGGTTGGAGTCGCTTTCTCGCATGCCGGGCTCTAGAACTCCAGAACATCCGGGGTTGGCAACGGTCAAGCAGTGGCCGGACTAATACTCAACTACATACAAGTCGTGCCTTTTGCGGGACTAATGATTCTGGTTCTGCTTGGAGTTACAACAATACCAGAGATCTGATCAACCTATGTCTTCTTTATCAGGTGAAGAATATCTTCTTTCACGAAGGTCGTTATGATATTTGAGACCCAAACTGTCGCCATTTTCAGAAACCCATTCGCTGAATAGCAATTTGCCTCCGGCCTCTTCTTCAGAAGCCATCAGGCCTTGCATTAGGCCCCTTATTTCGGCCATTGTTATGACATCATCTTTCAAAAAAAATCCGAATACCCTGCCAGCAAACCAGCCAACTACAGGAGGAACTGGAATGATTAGTCTATTGACGCCCATCCCCCTCGCTATCGTCTTAACGAATTCTTTGTAGGTGTAAATTTCAGGGCCTGCAACATCCATTGTTACATTTTCGTCTTTCATCCCGGCTTCTATCGCCGTGAGGGCGACATCTTCGACGTGAACCGGTTGTACTGGGTATTTACCCCGTCCAAATATTCCGAAGACAGGGAAACTTCTGATCAGCCACGCCATATTGTTGACTAGCACGTTCCTACTTCCTCCAAAAAGAAGAGTCGGCCTGATAATCGCATAGGAGTTTCCAGACTCCCTAAGTGCACGCTCCGCCTCTACCTTGCCTTGGAAGTATGTCCATCCGGGAGCATCTTCAGGACGAGAGACGCTGAAATGCACCACTTTGCCCACACCAGCCTCCAATGCCGCATCGAATAATATCGAGCAGTTTCTTGTAGCCAAAGAATGATCGTAACCGCCAGATTTCTTGTTATATCTGACCCAGTAGGTATTGTATAAAATCTCTGCACCACGCAGAGATTGAACGAGAGAATCCCTGTCTTCGAAATCAAGGGGCATCACCTCGACACTTCCGTCAAATGGATCGTCCCTCCCAATAGCATTGGTTAGAGTTTTGACCTTTACTCCTCGATCTAGGAGCAATTTGGCAATCCACCTTCCCGAATAGCCAAATGCTCCCGTGACCACATGGAAGCCATCAGTCATATCCGGCCCTGAGCGAAACGTCGGAAAAACACCGTGGGTGACTTTCTATGCTAGCTGCAAGGTATTGGGCTTGCATTTCTGATTCGATGGATTCACAAGGCTCCCATTGAGCGCAATATCATGGCAGTGGACGATTCAGTGGAGAAGCCGACTTCAGGAGTTCAGGCTAAACGCGTCCCGGAAAGGACGGTCAACGGTCTACCGACAATGTACTGCTTCGAAACCTGCCCCTTCTGCTTCAAGGTGAAGGCACTTCTTGGTTCGAGGGATGTAAAGTACTCGAAAGTAGAGGTAGATCCCACTTTCAAGACCCAGTTGAAGTGGTCTGATTGGAGCAAGGTGCCGATTTTTGTGGATGTCGACGGGACTCAGGTGAATGACTCTAACCATATCCTCCACTATATCGACTCAACCGGTGCCAACTCATTCCCTAGGGCGGGGGAAGACCCAGAACAAGATCGCTGGATGGATTTCTCCAATCAGATTCTCGGTAAGTCGATAGTCGCAGTGATTTACACCTCGTACAGAACTTCAGTCCAAGCACTTGATTATGTCACAAAGGTGGATAATTTCTCTTTCGGCAGCCGCCTGATAAACAAGTGGATTGGAGGCTTCATAATGCGCATGGTAGGGAAGAGTAGGGCGAAGATGTTCGAATTGCCCCCTCGTGACAATCTCCGATACCAGCTAGATGTCATGTCAGAAGGCATCCAAGGAAAATTCTTCGGAAAGCAAGAACCCAATGGCGCAGATTATGCGAATTTTGGCATACTTCGTTCCATGCAAGGGCTGTATGGATTCGATATAGTAGAGAACCACCCGATAATATCTGGATGGTACAATGGTATGCAAGATCACTCCGGCGTCTGATCCGATTCATGGTCGCCCCTCAAGATCGGCGGAATAATCGGCCACTAATGATACAGTAAGAGACATCTAGGGGAGACTCGGATGGAGTGGCTGTTTATGCGTAATCTTGGACACAGACTCGGCGCATCCGGAACTAAACTTGAGAACACAATACAGGGCTTGCACGACTCTTTGAAAATTGTCTCGGACTCCAAGTTCAGATACTGGGAGTTCGATGTAAGGGAATCCGCTGATGGTACCTTATTCGTCTTTCATGATGATGATATACGTTTGAAAGGTAAACGCATCGAGACTCGCCTTTTGGAGATGGAAGAAATCATCTCGGCAGGCGAGGAAATCGACATAATCATACCAACCCTTGAGCAGGTGATATCCGAATTGGAACAAAGAGAGGAACCCGTGATGATAGAGATAAAGGAACTGATATCCGACAAATGTAGGGTCGAAATAATCGATTTGGTCGCCGGTAGAAAGAGTTGGAAGCTGATGGCGACCCCTGAGAGATTCGACAGGTCATTCCCGGCCCAGGGCCGTGCCCGATGGAGGGAGATGGCCGGTCGGAAAGACGTGAAATTGGTAAGAGTTGGCAGACACAGAGCTCAACTTTTCAGATTTTCAGATTATGCCCTCGGGAGGCTTTACTTGTATCCCAAGTGGCTATTCGGACTTTAGCACGACAACACATCAACAACCCACCCTTTGTGATAGTGACGACGTTCGAGAAAGAGCACTATTATTTTATTTTAGGCAAGCCTAAATTTTATTTCTCCCCTACTCCCGGGTAGGCTTATGGATGTAAACGACGTAACCAGCTGGGCCCAGGCGAACAAAGCAATATCAATCTCAATTTTACTACTTCTCGGAGGGGGGTTCTATCTTCTCATGTACGAGCCGGACTACGATCCGTGCGATGAAGGGAAGAACTGCTTGACGATTGCATATCAGGTTCAGGAAGACTACCAGGTGTGGGACAATAACCCGCAGCATCTGGCTGATAAGATGAGCAGCTTGATGGGCGATGATTGGGATGTTGAGATTTACCCAGTTAGCGACTCGGGGCCTATGATCGAGGCCATCGACAAGGGTAATGCCGATATCGGTTTTGTTGACGGGGCGGCTGCCTGGTTGGCTTGGGAAGTATACGATCTGGACGTCCTTGCTGCTGAGACAAAAGGGGATGGCAGGACTTACTACAATGCTGCTGCATGGGTTAGGGCCGATTCCGACATAGCCGCAGCACATCTGGACGATGATCCTGATACCGATCCGTTTGCCTTGATGGAGGGCCAGAGATCATGTCACACTGGTTGGTTGAAGAGTGCGGGCATGTTGATACCGATGGGATATCTGATTGGAAATGGATACGCCGAAATTAAAGGCGATGCTGATGATATAGATTCATTGGAAGCCACAGTACATGGATTCTTCTCAGTAGACTCCAGCATTCCAAGGGGCAGTACCCCGTATTCATCCTACAAAGGCGCCATGAGGTGCATGATGGATGGAACGGGAGATGTCGCACTGATCAAGGATACCGTGTATGACTCATACTGCACTGGATCCGATGCGTATGACTGGTGCCTAGATCGGGACGAGGTAGTCATGCTAGAGCCATTCGGCCAGGCACCCAGCCACCCGACGCTTTACAACCCAGAAAATATGGATGCTGATACCGTGGCGCTTGTACAAGCCGCTCTCGGTGCGCTGAGTGATGATGAAGAAGGGAAAGAGATTTTGTGGGATACCCTCTACACTGAGGACATGGTGCCCACCACTGCCGAAGCACATCTCGGAACATATGGAGCAGCAGTATCAAATGTGCCGGGCATACAAGCCTACTTCGGGTGAATATCCGATGAGAGTTTCACTCGTAGCCTTGATTCTCGTGCTGTCGACAGCATCCAGTGGCTGTATGTCCGAGTCCAACGAGGTATACGAGTGGCCAGAACCCGTTCCCGGGGATTGCAACCTGGATGAGTCTTACAGTTTGGGGTGCGAACTCTTACTGGAGGCTTTTGATATCCCGCATCAGTCGCTGATTAACCCGATCACTGGCGAATTATGGGTCGTATATTTGGGCGGCTACATCAAGTCATGGGATGGCAAAAATTTGGAATTAGTCGCAGACTTGAGTATGATTGTGAACCGCTGCCACATGGAGCAGGGCCTCCTCGGGGTAGTCTTCGAGGATGATTTTGAAATGACGGGGGAGGTCTTGTTATCATACGTCAATGAAGGGTCTTGCTCAGGACCCACCGAGTCAAATCTCGTCCTGGCATCGATAAATCTCGATAGCGAGGGGCATCTCGACCCTTCAACTATCTTGATACTGAAGGAGATTGACCAACCATATAGGAATCACAATGGGGGCTACCTCCTCCCTATAGGCGACCATCAATATTTGTGGGGAGTCGGCGACGGAGGCGGCAGTGACGATCCACATCAGAATGGGCAAGATAACTCAACCCCCCTGGGGTCCATCCTACTATTCGCATACGAACAAGGCGGCATCAGCCCCATAATGGAAAATCAAACGGGGGATCAATACATCCTTCACAGCGGCTTGAGAAATCCTTGGAGGTTCGATATTGACAGCTATGGTAGGTTATGGATAGCAGATGTAGGGCAGAATTGCTACGAGGAGGTAAATCTGATCCCACTTATGGAAAGTGCTAATTTCGGCTGGTCAGAGAGGGAGGGCGAGCATAGATTCTACCCCAATGGCTTCACGAATGAGGACGGTACTTGCAATCCAGATGAAGATCGGTCGCCATTACCGGCGGGGATGACTGATCCCGTTGGATTCTACTCCCACGAGAATGGGAATTGTTCTATTACAGGCGGATTCTGGATGGATTGGGGTCCAGAAAATCTCCGAGACGGGTACCTTTACGGCGATTTCTGTTCGGGATCATTATGGGTCATGCGCGAAGAATCAGGAACTTGGTCCGAGGAGTATGTCGGATCGACTGGGGGAATGATAGTTGGTTTTGGAGAAACTCCTGGCGGAGAACTTTTGGTGTTCCATTGGACTGGTGAAGTTGTAGCGATCAGATGATTCTAGGGGAGATATTCTCTGATTTCAGCAATCGACTTCTTTTCTATTTCAGGAATCGCCGCTGGATAGCCCGCCTTCACAAATCCGACAATCTTCTCTTTCATAGGCGATATGCCAAGTGCCTCATAGACGAAATCAGACCTCGTTATACCCCCAGTAGACCATTGAGACCCAATGCCCTGGTCCCAAAGAGATAGGGCGAGATTCTGCACGGAACACGCCGTTGCGGCATAGTCCTCCATCTCTCTGAAATCATCTTCGGGAGTGAGAGCAGATGTAACCACTAATAGCACGGGAGGCGACAAAATCTTCGATATCGCCTTCTGAATGCCCTCTTGAATCTCATCTTCGCCTCTCCCTGCAGCCTTTTCCCTGGCCAGTCTTTCGATTTCAGGGATCATGGAACTACGAGCTTCTTTTCCGAGCACATAGAATTTCCACGGATGGGTTTGCTTGTGACAGGGAGCGTGCCTAGCAGCTTCGAAAGCAGTTTCAAGGGAGGCTATATCGACAGGGCCTTCTTCAAATCGATAGATTGAGCGTCTGGACACTATGGTGTCCTGTACCCTGCTCATCATGCCACCTTTCAGAGTTTATCGAATTTGGCTGCGAGTACGAAGTCTGATTCAGTCAAGCCATCGATTTTATGCGTCCAAATTCTTGCTTCAACACGCCCCCAACCAACTTCAAAATCAGCATGATGCCCTTCCTGCTCGCAGATAGCACCTGCTGAATTTAGGAAATCAAGAGCCATCAAGAAGTCCGGAAATGCCCACACTCTTCTGAGGTGATGCCCATCTACTACAGTCCACCCTTTGTCTATGCCAGAGATAAATTTCTCACACTCTTCTTCTTTGAGGGGTGGAACGCCACCTTCACATGGCTTGCAGCGCTTGTTTGCAAGGTCAGACATCAGAATCAGCCCCATACATGTGAATCATCATGGCCATCAGCTTTCCTTTCCGCCTGCTCACTAACGCTAGTTCGACGACGCATGTCTTCTCTTTCGAAGAATAACAATTCATCGTCATCTATGTACTGAGGCCTCATGTGGGCAACTAGTCGAATTTCAACGATCACGTCCCGAGAGAATGAGCGAAACTGACTATCTTCATCAAGGATGTCTATCGAGCTCCTACCTGTCGAGATCAGCATCCCCCTGATGATATTCGACTCTCCAGATTTCACTGATCGCGCATCAATCACCATTTCAACAAGATCGTCCTTCCTGAGGCCCGATTTACGGCCGATCAGTGGACCGACGTAAACGTCCCCTCGCGTAGAAAGATCAGGTGAACCATATGCGTCGTACATCGTTTCTGCCCAGTCGGGGAGCCCTCGCCCCTGCTCTCCATCGGTGTTCGGCATGGTGCCTATTGTTAATCCGAGATACATAAGGAAGACGCAGGGATACCGACTTCAACGCCCACGCAATTCAAGACCGTCGCACGAGACCGTCGCAGCAGGGATTGCCATGGTGTCGGTGGAATGGAGGCGAATACCCACTGTATTGCTACCTCAGGAAATCGTCGATAAGGCTTTCAGAAAAGCAAGTAAGATGGCGGCATTGGTCGAAGACCCGGATAAGTACCACAGAGTCAGGAAGCAGATGAATAGGATGGTACAGTCATCATCCGACACCATAGCAACCACATTACTCGACTGGGTTGATAGGTGGCCAAGTCTGAATGCCCTCCCTCTTTTCGACCAAGCTCTCATCGATGCTTCAGTTGGCGCTGACGATTATCGCAAGAATCTTGGAGGGATACAATGGGGCGCTGAGCAGGTTCGTAGGATAGCAGGTCGAATCCAGTCTGAAATGTTGAGGATACGCGATATATCTGGTTTCCATGAGAGTCGGAGATCTGCCTACGGGCGATTCGCTTCAATCCTTGACCAGCTTGAGCCGCAGCTCGAATGGTTGAATAAAGCACGCGACCGTCTCCGGGAACTTCCATCGATAGACCCTGCAAATCCATGTATCGTGGTGGCAGGAGCCCCAAACGTTGGCAAATCAGCTCTCATCACCGCATTGTCATCTGGTGAGCCTGAAGTCGCAGCATACCCATTCACAACCAAGCGACTTCATCTAGGCCACTTTACACATCGGAGGAGAAAATATCAGATGGTCGATACACCCGGCCTCCTAGATCGTCCCAATATAGAAAGAAATGCAATTGAGATGCAGGCAATAGCCGCTTTGGAGAATACCGGGGATATTGTATTATTTCTGATTGATCCGTCTGGATCTGGCGGAACTCCTCTAAATGAGCAGTTGAGTTTACTAGATGAGGTAAAGGGTCTGATAAGTGCTAGGCGATTCATCTTGGTACGTTCAAAGGCGGATATCGATGCTCCTAGCCTTCCTGACTCAATGCCTGTTAGCTCGATAGATGGTACCGGATTGGAAGAACTCCGTTCAACCATCGTATCTTCGATAGCAGCAGACGTAGTCGAAGATCCTCTTAATCTTCCATCGGACTGGCATCGCGAGGATATAGGCATAGATCTGTGATTTATTCTACCCGCCAGGTGTGGCCGCAAACCTTGCAGTACAGATCATATCCGCCGTAGGAACTGGGCAAACCCTCGACCTTCACGGGAGTATTGCAATTCGCACAAATCTGTGACTTCATGCCCCTTGCCAAGGGTCACAGGTCCTTCAACAACTCGCAGGATCAGGAGTCGACAAAACGTTTCCAAAGTACCTCTACGGGGTAAATCATCTCGATAGCCCCAATCAGTAGGACGGCTCCAATGGCTAGCAAAAGCAATTCTAGTACCGGCGCAATACCTACCGACGGGCTAATTGTTACAAGTTGCTCATCCAAGTCTGCACCCTCCTTTCCAGCCGATACAAATCGATACGAATCTGGTTGAAGATCAAGTTTGAAATTACCTTGAGAGTCCGGGCCTCCGGAAATAAATTCAAAATCGTCTTTGGTGCATGCTGTTAACCCGTCACCATCCGGCGGGCAAGAATCAGCATAAGATGCGTCGACAACCCCTATCCAGCTTTTAGATGGTTCACTCCATTCGATAGTCAATTCTATGTCCATCAAAAGAAAGCCAGCCGGAACCTCTAGATCGGACCCGGTCATCCCCACCAGACAACCTTCATCTGACACCTCCGTGCATGGTACGACAGGGATTTGAACACGTTCAGTATCCAAATCGATGCCATAAACGCTGATACCCCCTATTAGCAGGCAGAGTACCCCTACCGCGCCGGGCAGTACGGACAGTATACGCACCACTCGCATAAGGGGCTGCAGACGGCATGCCGCAATGACGCTTACGCTTACATGGCGGACAGAACAGCCAGAACCAAGGCTATAGCAGGAAACAGGTAAAGCATCACTGTGAACCGCTTCCTTGAAGCCTCTCTCTTAGAATGGGTGATCGAACAACCCTCATCTCTGCATATCGGAGGATCTCTGTCAAGAGGTATCGGTGCCCAACATACTGTGCAGTGTCTGTGCGATGTCATTGCGGTTCGCTGCCTCTTCGTCTGGCTCATTTAATCACTCTCCTCGTATCCTAGTCCCATTGAAAGGCAGCCCTGAAAGAGCGGACTCAAGGGCTGCAAGGTCTTTCCCATAAACAACGTCAAGATTTAGATTGAATTCTCGTGCTCGCATCGCTCCGACAGGGTCAACTACGGTTCTGCCCCCTGCCTTATGTTCCGAAGCCTCTCCTACAATGGCTCTGAGTTCTTCATGGCTCATCTGCATTATTTTGGTAGCCTCGGAGTCTAGAGACGGATCAGAACTGTAGACATGAGTCACATTCGTCGCGATCAAACAGGATTCAGCATTCATCCCCATGGCCAACTCTATCGCAACACAGTCGGTTGTATGGCCGGGTACTGTGCCACCCATAACAACCACTCCGTTGCCTGAGGATGCCAAGGCCTCTTCTATCGATAGTGGCGCCACCTCAGATACACGTACCCCGACGCCGGATAGCCCTTCTCTGACCATGGAAGCATTTAGTCGAGTAGCAGCTATGCCGATACGATCCAGCGCATCTCTATCGTCAGTCAATGCCGAGGCAGCCTCTATACCACGTCTGGCGGCAGCACCCCCACCAACAACTATCGCTGTGGTGGATCCCTCTGAAGCACGCCGTTCGAGAATAAGCCCAAGCCCCTCGATCCAGACATGAATTTCCTCAGAATTGCCGCTCAAGAGACTACCTCCGAGCGCCATCACGCGAGTATCCATGGCGCACCCTAGTTCTCGGCTGTCTATCAATAACTCGTCTGAGATGCCCACAGGCTTCATCAATATGGCCCCGTGGGTTAAGATGAGGTTCCAATGATGAGCGACGACACTGAGCAGCAGTATCGACGGCTCCGCCTCAAGAAAGCGCTGGAGGATTTACGGGGCATGAAAGGCATGGGTACTGAGTTAGTTTCAGTGGTTATACCGCCCGACCGAAAGATCCACGATGTGAGGCAACAACTTTCTCAAGAGGCTGGACAGGCTGCCAACATAAAGTCGAAATCGACAAAGAAACACGTCCAGGATGCAATCGAATCCGCGATTGCGACACTCAACCGCCACACGACTCCGGGGGAAAGGGGAATCGCGTTATACGTGGGACACGTCATCGTAGGAAACAACAAGACAAGACTGATTTCAGTAGTTGTGGATGACCCTCCTGAGCCGCTGCAGTCATACAGGTACAGGTGCGATTCAACATTCGAGACATCTCAATTAGAAGAGATGCTGATAGACAGAACGTCTTACGGATTATTCGTAATCGACCGCGGAGAAGCAGCATACGGGATTGCAACAGGTAAGAGGATCCATTGTCAAGAGGAACTCCAAAGCAACATAATGGGAAAACACAGGCAGGGCGGACAATCTGCACAGCGATTCGAGCGCTTGATCGAGGAGGCGGCCCACAATTTCTTCAAGAGAGCGACTGAGCATGCATGTTCGTACTGGCTGCCCAACATTGAGAATATCAGAGGCATCATTGTAGGAGGACCAGGAGGGACCAAGGATTTCGTAATGAAGAATGATTACCTCCATCACGAAATTAAGAAATTGATAAGAGAGCCGTATTTCGATGTCGGCTACTCAAATGAGAGCGGCTTGAGGGAACTCGTACAGAGAGCAGGCTCTTTGATGGATAAAATCGATCTAGATGCTGAAAGAGAACTTGTTGATCGATTTCTTCGTGAAGTGATGCAAGCACATCCCAAAGCCACCTACGGCGAGGTCATGGTCCGTGCAGCCCTAGAACAAGGTGCTGTCGACACGCTCCTGCTATCAGAGGGGCTACGAGTCCGACGTGTTGGCTGGTATTGCAAATCCTGCAGCCATGAGTGGAACTCTTCCCAACAATCTAGGACGGAAATTCCCGATTGCCCGTCGTGCGGCTCCGAGTCTCCTGTGGAAGACCCTGAGAGAACAATGGACCTCGTAGATGAGCTTAGTCGGCTAGCATTGAGGACATCGGCCAATGTGTCCCTCATTTCTCTCGATTCCGAGGAAGGTTCCACTTTAGCAAGCAGTTTCGGAGGTATCGCTGCAGTGCTAAGGTACCCGTGGAGCTGATACTTTGCGTGATTTGATAAAACCCGTATCGGAGGCTCTTGAACCAGTTTTAATCGAGATGGGACTAGCAGATTTTGATTCAAAATCAATCATTGGACCAGCTACAGATAAATCTCACGGAGACATTGCAATACCCTGTCACCAATTCGCACGGATTCTAAAAAAATCACCAGTTGAAATTGCCGATGAAGCAGCTAAAAGAATGAATGAACATCTCGAGGGGATCGCCTCCGCATCCTCAGTCGCAGGCTTCCTCAACATAACGGCTGAGAGCCGCTGGTTAGCAGATCGTCTTTCAGAACTTGTGGGGCACCCCACGAATGGGGTGGAAAGAAACTCTACAAGAACAGTGGTGGTGGATTACTCATCCCCAAACATCGCCAAAGAGATGCACGTAGGACATCTCAGATCCACCGTGATAGGGGACGCGCTCGTCAGAATTCTTGAGATGAAGGGTAATACGGTAATCCGTGAGAATCACGTCGGGGACTGGGGCACACCGTTCGGTATGCTGATTGAGAGACTCGAAGATTTAGAATCCGAAGGAATTCAACCTTTAGTCGCACTTGCAGACCTCGGTATATTCTATCGGGATGCACGATCTTCATTCGACTCGGATGAAAATTTCCGTGAACGAGCAAGGAGGAGGGTAGTAGCCCTTCAGTCCGGGGATGAAGCGACAATGGCGCGTTGGAGACAACTGGTTGATCTATCCTTTTCATATTTCGACGAGGTTTACGACCTGCTCGGGGTTCTGTTGACAAAAGATGACGTGAGGGGAGAGTCATTTTACGACCCATTGCTGGCAAGAGTCGTAGAAAGACTCGATGAAAGAGGCCTCTTGAGCAATAATTCGGGCGCAGAGGTCATGTATCCCGGTGACTGGCTCAACAGAGAGGGAAAACCGCTCCCACTCATCATAAGAAAGGGAGATGGAGGGTACAATTACGCTACTTCAGACCTAGCCTGTATAATCGATCGGGTAGAGAGGCTCGGGGCCGACGACTTAGTGTATGTAGTGGGCGCTGAGCAAAAACAGCACTTTCAGATGGTATTCGCTGCTGCAAGAATCGCAGGATTTCTCCAAGATGAGCACACATCAAAACACGTTCCATTTGGACTTGTTTTGGGTTCTGATGGAGGGAAACTCAAGAGCAGGAGTGGAGGAGCTATTCGACTACTTGACCTCCTCCAAGAGGCAATACAGAGAGCATCCGAAGCTGTCTCTAATCGTAACCCTGGTATGACCTCCTCTGAAATAGAGTCAATCGCCATGAGTATCGGCATAGGCGCTGTAAAGTACTCGGATCTAAAGGCAGATCGGACGAAAGACTACGTGTTCGACTGGGAGAGGATGCTGAGTTTCGAGGGCGAGACAGGCCCATATTTGCAGTATGCGCATGCTAGAATTAGAAGCATACTTGCTAGGTCTGGCAGCGAAGCATCTGTGGATAACCCGGCGATGTATACCTTGCCTTCGAACGAGGAAGCTCGCTTGGCAAGGGAGATCTTGGCCTTTCCAGATGCCGTCGATACTGCAGCTTCCGAGTTGGCGCCACATAGGATTTGTAAGCAGCTGCATAGGATTTCACAGGCATTCGGCTCATTCTACGAGCATTGCCCGGTACTCATTGAAGACGACTCTTTACGAGTCGAAAGAATATCATTGTGCGCCCTTACTGGCGACATACTGCAGACCGGTTTGAAACTACTTGGAATAGATGCCCCTCATAGGATGTAAACACCGGAGCATTGGTTTACCTCACACCATTAGGGTTGCATATGCTTACAGTCGGAGACACAGCTCCAAGCTTCACACTAACCGCCCAAGATAAGTCGATATTCTCGAGCGAGGAACATTCTGGAACTAGGATGTTGGTGGTATTCTATCCAGCTGCATTCACCGGCGTCTGCACGGAGGAGATGTGCTCATTCAGCGATCTTATGGGCGACTTGGAAAAAGCAGGTTGCACCGTAGTTGGCATTTCTGTGGATGCTCCCTTCTCAAATGCAGCCTTCGCAGAATCAAATGAGATAGGATTCCCACTTCTCTCCGATGTCCATAGGTCCGTAATCAATGATTTCGGAGTCGCTTATCAAGATTTTTCGATCAAAGGCTACACGGTTGCAACAAGGTCAGTCTTCGTTGTAGAGTCTGACGGCACCGTGGGATATGCGTGGGCCGCTGAGAATCCAGGTATACAGCCGGATTACTCTGAGGTCATATCTTACTGCTTGAAGAATTAATCAAGAATCATTCTTCGCCCGAGCGAGCTCTGCTCATGTCCCTCGCGCCAATGAATATCAGATAGAGAGCAATGACGTAGAGTGCCACGGCCACGAAGTCTGCAATGTCATCAGTGCTTCCTTCGGCACCAGTACCGAAGTCGGTCCAGAACATCAATCCCTGATTGTCAATCACCGCTGAAACGAAGCTTTCAGCATCGTCATCAGAAATCTCCGATGCAGTGTGTATCTCGAACACCGGGTGTGTATCCACGCCAATCTCGGGATCCATCATCCCTGGTCCTCGCAGGTCCAGGTGGAATGTGGAAGTGCTCTTTCCATACATCGCAATTCCCGTTATCTCCTCGAAATATATGTCCACATTGGATTCGAAGTAAACTGGAAGCGCTCCAGGGAGAACATCCACAACGGTCCCAGACCCAATCAGCTTGGCCTGTATCTGGTTCGCCGTGGGATCCAAGGCGACTGAATGGTGCACCATGGGGATTCCCTTGAATTCGACATTGCCCTCTACGACCGTATCAGCAATCGCATATCCGACGAGGTTGATCTTCTGGATCTCATCGGCGTCAGTTGCCATGCCTCCGAAGGCATCACTCTGATCGGTCATGTCGTTTCCGACGTGCGCACTCAGTAGTCCTAACGTTGCAGTCTCTGAGGCCGGTGATCTCCAGGGCATGTGCTCGCTCATAGCATATACCTCGCCAGTTTCTGAGTCTAGGTATCCCTCGGCGATTCTTAGCCCAGGCGTGTCGCCCTGTGTCGTAGTGGTGTCCTCGTAAACGCTGTAGTCGCCTGTAGAGAGTCCATTGCTTCCATAGTAGGTCATATTGGTTTCTAGGCTGACCCAGCTGTTTTCAGCACCGTATAAGCCGACGAGTACCGGGTCAGACCAACCATACAGCCAGTTGCTTATCGACTGGGTTGTTAGGGCCCCTGCTCCGTACTGGAAGTTGAGAAGTAGGCCAACTACGGATCCGAACATCAAGTCGTTAACCCAGGATCTGAGTAGCGACGCATCACTTTCCGATATCCCGTACATGCCTGCCACATAAGCATCGTTCCATTCCATCTGGACTCCACCTTCACCGGGACCGGTCGATGTCATGGGGAATGTCATCCCCGATAGCTCACCGTACATGAACATCGTCGATATGTCCGAGTCTGTGAGGGCATATGGGCCATCATACAGGATCTCATCGACCTTATCGAGGGAAAGCGATGCTCCATCGCCACCTGCCAATGCTCTATTGAGGCCAACTGCGATATTGCCTCCTAGGAGGGGCTCTTCACCTCCGAAGGACATCTTCCACCAAGTATCTGCATCCATGGTCCCAGCAGCTGCTGGATTGACAACGCGCATTGGGAAATGAGATTCTGCCAGTTGCCAGTCTGATGACCAGCCTGCAACGGTTTGCATGGTCAGGATCCCAGGGATATTGTATTCCTGGATATAGCCCATGTAATCTGGCGGACTTGCGGTTAGAGGCAATAATGACAGCACTACTCCGTAGAGTGGGATACCGCCCAGTTCCTGCTCGGCTAGCATACCTGCCGGGTATCCAGTATCTGCATTCGTACCAAAGAGGAAATACTCCAGATCATCCGCTGGGAAAGAGTATCCCGTAAGGACCTCGACTCTGTGGGCATTGTCTGTTGCAAGCTCTGGTGGGACTCCTGCGCCATTGGTCTGCATCATAGATGCAGCACCCGCGTATACGGCCCAGTCCATGAGAGCCATCTCGGCTGCATCGGTCGTGCCATATCCCAGAAGATCCGCTCTTAGAGGTGTTATCACCGAGCTGGGCTCGCCCCATGCGGCGACCATCCATGGACCGTAGTCGCAAGTCAGGGCCATGCAGACTCCGCTAGTCGAGTCAACGGCGCTGTTCATTATCGAACCTGCCGCGGAACTGAAGTCAGGCGACATCATATCGGCTCCCAAAAGGGCCTTCTCCATATCAGTCAAACTTGCGTTCCAACTTGCGAAGAAACCGTCTAGGACCATCGCATCTGCCATCCCTGCAACAGTCACTGCGTCCAACGCCCCGCCTGTCTGGGCGTTAATTGCAGTCTCAGCGCCAGAGGCAAGTATTGAGATCTGATCCGCTGTGTCCATGCTCGGTGCGAGGTACATCATGTCGTACGTCATCATGCTATTGGTGAATCCTGCCTTGGCGAATTGCTCGCCATACTCGATTCCTGTTGATATGCCTGCTATTCTCTGAGTGTTCCAGAGAATATTGGTATTGGTTATTGATGTGTCACCTGAGACGGAAGCCGCACCCTCGTGTGTGCATTCCTCGCACCACTCGAAGACATCGTAGGAAGAGTAGGTCATTGTTCCATTATCCTCGTCCCACTCGAGAAGATCGTTATGAGTCGTGACATTGTAGATGAATGGCCCCAACTTCTCAAACTGAGGTGCAGCAGTACCGTCTACCACCTCTGTTGGATTCGTTATGCTGTGTGCGAAGTAAGCACGCTCACTGGTGGACGTGCCCCATGAATCATCGTCCTCGAAGTCCGAAGACTCGTCGTAACCTGATTCCACCGATTCAGCCACCGTATCCAGAGTCGCCTGGGAAACGTATGGCGCAAAGGCAAGGGCATTCATTCCGATTAGGATTATTCCGACAATTAAGAAGGTTGTAGAGCGGTTGCTGGACATGCTATCGGGCTATGCTGACAGTGCTCTCCGAATAAGTGTTCCAGTCTACACCAGATGTAGAGGCAGTCACCTTACACGAATCCGAGACCATTCAGAGTTCGGACAAATCTCTACATTATGATTGGAAATAAGAACGATACTCGGCGTGTGTCTGCTCCATAATATACAGTTGAAAGCACCAGCCTATTTGTCAATTCTTTGCCAGGACTCGTCTTTGCCCAGGCGACTGTGAATTTAACGAGAATTCATCGCGAAGGTCCAAATCTAATTCCCGTTACCGACGATGCAGGACCCGTAGCTCAGTTGGTTAGAGCGCCCGGCTCATAACCGGGTGGTCATCGGTTCAAATCCGGTC
>DANO01000005.1:0-18416 GCA_002497295.1 Euryarchaeota archaeon UBA171
ATACTACATACCTGAACAACGTATGAATGAAACGGGTTCCAGCATCATGCTAAGCACCTCGTACAATTCCTTTCTCGATTTTCATATAGGCTATGAGGACACCTAGTAATCTACCGCAAGATTTCCCATGTTCTGTAAGTCGATATGTCACTCTTATAGGCGGACCTTCTTCCACTATCCGGTCAACAAGACCATTCTTTTGACAGGCACTCAATTTGTCGGAGAGCGTTCTGCTACTGATGCCTCTCAATAGAGTACGCATTTCATTAAATCGGCGATCACCAGCAATGTACAGCGCAGCAAGAATTTCAATCGTCCACCTTGAACTAAATATCTCGAAGCACTCCACGGCCGCATCGACTTCCCATTCAATAGACGTCATAGGATCTGCATACTCTTCGAATTTATTACGAATCATACCTCCAGTCGTTTTTACATCCTCAATGTACTCCAAGATCTTGACGATATCGTTTTTCTCCATCTTCTTAGGCTTGAAGCTGCGGTCCATGGTGCTTCAAAAATCATCTAGTGTATAAACAAAACCTCGGTGTTGACATGTAAACTTCATCATTCATATAGGTATGATCTGAGCCGGTGCTGAAATAACACCAAGTTGTATGGAGGAAGTTAATATGGATAGATGGCTAGAGAGTTGGGCAGAAGAAGCAATCGAGATTGAGAATCTGAGCGAGAAGAAGTCGTCTCTAATGGTGATGGCAATTTCTCTATTCAACAGGAGATGATGATTTGAGTCGGAAGGAAATAATCGATCTTGTTGTTCGCGCTATTGCAGAATACAGAGCACCCGCTTGGGTTCAAAGCCCAAGAAGAAAGTACTAGGCACCATCGAAAGAAACCCTCGAGCCCTCTAGGACTGATTTCAAGCCCTTGAGCGCATCATTGGTCGAGAAGATTGCATCTAGCCCGTCCAATTCTGCTTGTAGGCCAATTCCGCGATCTTCTCTCGATTCATTTGCGATTTCGATTAGATCCGCAGCCATCTGGATCGCTATGGGGGCATTCCTCGAAATCAGTTTAGCCTGTCTGCTCAAGAAATGATTGCTCATATCAAATGAACCTGATATCATCGACTCCATGCTCTCTAGAGTGTACGATGAGAGAATATTTCCTATCTTTTCTGATTCACCCAATCTCGGCGAGTAGGGGTAGCCGTATGGTTCAGTAGTCCCATCAGAAGCGTCCATCACTGCTTTTTCTATATCAGAAAATGCAACAACTTCTGTAAGATAGCCCATGGACAAGGCGTCTTCTGAACCCATCCAATTACCTGCTATTATGGCATATCTAGCACATTCTGCACCAGCGATTTGCACTGCACGTTGCGTCCCTCCAAGTCCTGGATAAATTCCTATTCCAGTTTCGGGGAATCGAAGCATCGTCTTCGGAACCCCAATTCGATGATCACAGCAAAGAGCAAGTTCCAACCCCCCTCCTAGAGCCAGGCCAGAAATCAGCGCTATAGTGGTCAATCTAGATGATTGAATATTATTCAAGATACGATGCCCTTCTTCTGTAAATTCCTGTATTTCATGAATTCGATTCGATTCAATCCTATCAACAAAGAACTTGATGTCTGCACCTGCCACGAATGCCTTTCCAGCACCTCTGAAAACTGCCGTTTTGATTGAATGATTAGATTCTATGTCTTCCCATATTTCCCCAAGCTGGGCCATCACTTCTACGTTCAGTGCATTCATTGCTTCTGGGCGATTGAATGTTATTGTTGCAATTTCACCATCAAGATTCAAATCAAAGAAATCGAATTTGAATGGCTCAGAGCCCTGTTCTATCAGCAATGATGGGGTTTCCATTGAAGCTAATGAAGCGTATTCAGATGCCAGTTTTGAGGCCAAATCAACCCCCATCGAATTTGCCATTTCGAAAGGGCCCTTTGCCCATCTCAATCCTACTTTAGCCCCTCTATCGACATCTTCCATCGAGCATATCTCTTCTTCGACAATCTGGGAAGATACGCAGAATACAGTTCCGAATAAGCGACTTCTAATCACTTCTGAGGATTCCTGTTCGCATGCCTCAGGCCCTGAAAGGTCCCATTCCATGCCTTCATCTACCAGTTTACGTAGACAGTCTGCACCAGTGAAGCGATCAGTATCTAGCTGTGTAGCCAAGTAGTCCGTTGAATGGAGGGCTATTGATGGACCTGTGAGATTCATAAGGGCAAATGGCCCCATACCTATGCCAAAGGATTCTCTAGCAATTGCATCTATCTGGGCAGGGGTCCCTATGCCATCCTCATACAAGATGCATGCCTCGTTCAACCATGGCACGAAGAATCGATTAACAACGAATCCAGGCCTGTCTTTACAAACTATCACAACTTTCCCCATAGCCCTGCAATACTGCACCACGGCTTTGATTGAAGAATCAGAAGTTGATGAAGAGGGGATGACTTCCACAAGTCTATTTTTTGCTGGATGATAGAAGAAATGCAATCCAATGAAGCGATCGGGACGATCTGACATCAAGGAAAGCTGTTCTACTGATAATGACGAGGTATTCGTTGCTATGATCGTCTTTTCACTACAAGACGATGAAAGACCTTGTAACACTGATCTTTTAACTTCCAAATCTTCGAATACTGCCTCTATGACTAGATCCGTCTGCCCATCTATCGATTCCACGCCCACAGCGCCGGAAACCCTCGATAGCGTATTTTTGGAATCAGAATCGCTGAGAATCCTCCTCTCGACCGCCTCATCAAGGAAGCCCTCAATTGTCATGATCCCCCTATCAATAAACTCCTTTTCTCTGTCAATCATCTGAACCATGAATCCCTCCTGAGCAGATTTCTGAGCTATGCCGGAACCCATGTTACCCGCCCCCACTACGGCGATACGTTCGATTGGATGCATGAACAGCCGTCCCATGGGTATCTCATGAACCAGTCGCTGAGACACTTCCCGATAATTGACAATACTTAGGAGAAACCATAGTTCCCGAATCACATGGCCGTGGGTCTAATCGATGCGTTAGTCATCCTGGCGCACCCGTTGGCTGGAATGACTGCAGCCTATTTCTTGTACAAGCAGTGGAGTACGATAAAATCAATCCGCAGAAAATCGAATACGTCCACAATGTCCGCCAAACAGAAAGACAAGATTCTGAATAAGCATCAGACTATGGGCAGGAAGGCCCCGTCAATCGTTGCATTCGTAATCACCCTCGCCATTGTAGCTGAGATTTACCGTGGTATTGTGATGGATGTGCCATTCTCCGAATTGTTAAGTCTCCATGGCTGGCTGGGCGCACTACTCCTCATTGCTACAATATCCATGAGCAAGACTGGAAGGTCGATGTCATCGTCAAAGTCAGAAGACTACCATAAGACCCCTCAGAGAAATATACATTCAAAAATCGGGGATGCTATGATGTGGCTCTTAGCCTCAATCGTCTTTCTGGGTTTCCTCAGACTCCTCACAGTGCTGGGTTAAGCCTAAGCCAAACAAGTCTTGATTTGACTCATTCTTCTTCCGCTTGGAGAGGAGATCTATTTGGAAAGATTGCTTCGCTGATAAAGTCGGCCTGGGATTGAGGGCCCAATTCCAACTCTGAAATTCGTGCTCTTCCAGCCAATTTCCATCGATCAGCTACCTCGGGATCGCCTGCCTCTTCAATCGCTAGATGCCACGCCGTTGCATCTCCCCTGGGCAAGAGCCTCCCACATACCCCATCCACAATCGAGTCTCTAAAACCACCTTCATCTACGAACAATGCAGGAACCCCGATCGATAGCGCTTCGATAGCAGTCAGACCAAAAGGCTCGCCATGAGCCATGGAAATGACGGCACGGGACCTTCTCATAATAGCGATTAATTGGCTTAAATCGAGGTCGCTGTAGGTCCATAGTTCCACATCACAACTTTTGGCATGTTCTCTCAAAGCGTAGAGGTCTTCATCCGAACCCCTCCCAATGATGGCTAGTCCAACTTCTGAACCTTCTAACATGGAGATGCATTCCCAAATACCCTTCACCCAATTAAAACCGCCTATGGTGACCACCCATGGAGGTTCGGGAAGGTCCTCCACCTCTTTCCATGCTCCTTCCTCTCTGTCCGTCTCCTTTCTGGAAAATTCTTTGGAAGAGACATTAGGCCGAATTACTCCTGCTTCAAATCCATAGGTAGAAAGAAACTTCTCAGCACTATATGCCGAGTTAGCAGAAATAACTACATTAGGCGATGAAGCCATCTTTTTCACCATTCTTCTGTCAGAGAATTTAGCAAAAGAAAGTGCGATACGAGTAAGGAAAAGCGGTCTTCTGGGCCGACCTCTGATATCTAGATGAAGCACATCCTCGTACAAACCACGATCAGGCTCAAGGTAGTGAACATTTACGGATTTAGATGAATCGATAAGACGTAGTATGCCCAGAGAGCCATCTCCGCTGACAAGGTGAACCCCATCTACTTCGGACACTCTTTCCTTTATGTCCGGGATTGAAGCCCACTGCTGAAATGACCCTCTTTGCTTCCTATGTAAGATTTCATTCAATCCCCCTCGAGGCACTATCCACGGATCCTCCGGATGAAGTAGATCGATACTGAGATCGGAGCATATATTCACAAGCTCCTCTGAAGGTCTTAGAGTGGCGACTGAGACGATAAAACGTTCACACAAGGCTGGAATGACTCTGATGAGATCACGCTCGGCACCACCCATCGGTTCGAAACATCCCTTAGCCACTAGTAGGCTTGGTTTGCTTTCCGTCCCGACCGCCAGCCGAGTTTGCATGCTGCTTCCTCTAGCAGATACTTATTGTCGCTTCCGGAGTATATCTGCTCGCGATTGAGCAGAGAATCACTTGTTTACAGCATCATTGTAGGCTGCTTCAATCTTGTCAGCTACATTGGGCCATAGGTACATTTCTGCCAGATTACGACCATTTTTCGACCATGAATTCTTCTGCTCATCTTCAGCCATGGATAGGCGCGACATTGCAAGTTTACATTGCATCGAACTGTTTGATTGAAATGTGATTCCGAAACCACCCTTTTCGACAAAGTCGCCCAACCCGTTAACATCTGCCATGGCAACTGGGAGTCCAGTCCATGCCCCCTCCAGCAATATTGCAGGTAACCCTTCAAACCGTGAAGGAAGCACAAGGCCTGATGCATTTTCCAATAGCCATGACTTCTCCTCCTCATCAACGAGCCCCAGGTGATGAAGACCAGATTCAGAAGGTGAATTAGAGGCATCGATCACATCCTGCTCCATGGGTCCAGTCCCTGCAACTATCAGTCCATGCCCATTACGCTCGTTATCGTCCATGGAACCCCATGCATCGAGCAGGATGTCAACGCCTTTCTGCTTGGTCAGGCGTGAAAGATAAAGCAAGAACGGACCCTTAGGAGCCTCTTTAGGACGTCTACGAGAATCATGAGGGGGCTCAAATCCAGTCGGGATTATCCTGATCTCCCCTTTTGCACCCTTCGATCTAAGCAGGTCTCCAAAGTAGGGCCTCAACGCAATAATAATTTCAGAAGAAGAGAGCGTCCTGTTACCTTGTAAAGACCATCTCATTCGTTTTATCAATCTACCAATAAACGTCGATTTCACGTAGTCGTTATGGTATGTCGTTACAATGGGAATGCCCATCTTAGAGGCCTTTAGAGCTGTTTTTCTGATTAGTATAGGCAACGTATCGTGAAGATGCACGATATCAAAATCAGACATGTCAAGATTCTTTACAGAAACAACAGGATCAACCCCTCCAAGCACCGAGATCGCAGGAATACGCACGACAGAAATTCCGTGCCTGGAGAATTCCCTCTCATTATGCTCAGGAACATCTGCGCACCAGACTGTGACCTTGTGTCCTTTTGCGACAAGTTCCCTGCCGAGTAACTCGACGTGCCTGTCTCCTCCTCCGACATGTGGCCAGAACCAGACATGGACCAAGAGTATGTTGAGGCGACCAGTCACACCCACAGGACGTAGTCCTATATCTTCAATCGTATCCCTGATGGTCCAAGGGGCATATGCATAATCAAGTAACAACCAAACTAGACGAAGAATGATAACGCTTAGTTTTCCGCACGGACGATATGCTCCTAGAGGTGACGAGTCTGAAGAAGGGATTCGGCTCGGGCTCTAGTAGGCTCGAGGTCTTGAAAGGAGTCGATCTTTCCATGAAAAGGGGGGAATTAGTTGCCTTGATGGGACCCTCTGGTTGCGGCAAGTCAACACTTCTGAACATCATCGGCGGTCTCTTGAAGGGTGACTCGGGCAGTATCAAGATTAATGCCGATCCCCCGATGAAGTATGGCACGAAATCCCCGAGTCAAGTCATCGAAGTCAGAAGAAAGGGCGTGGGCTGGATTTTCCAGGATTTCCATCTTCTTGACCACATTACGTCCTTGGAGAATGTGATACTGTCGCTTGAACTAGCTGGCATGAGTTCTGAAGTCGCAGAGCAGAGGGCCATATCGGCCATGGAAAGAGTGGACCTCTCTGAGAGAATGAGATTCATGCCCAATGAACTATCTGGCGGACAACAGCAGCGCGTCGCCGTCGCACGTGCCATCGCAGGATCCAGGCCACTTCTGCTAGCCGATGAACCAACGGGCAATCTCGATGTGAAAGCGGGGGAATCAGTAATCGAATTATTCAAGGAGCTCTGTTCCGACCCCGATGATCCGATTTCTGTGTTGATGGTAACTCACGATCCACTCCTGGCATCAAAGGCAGATCGGATGCTTCTGATGAGGGATGGCGTCACTGCAAGTTCCGACATAAGGTCTGCATGGGGGGAAGATGCGGGGGTCGAGACATGAGTATGAAGAAACTCGATGAGCAATCCATGATGGATAAATTATCTGATATTCCATCTGATCTTTCCACAGCAATCCGCAGCGCGTGGAGGGGCAGAGAAAGAGGGCTTGCAGTATTCGCAGGCGTATTCTTGGCATCCCTCGTGATAACCACTGTTTTTGCCTACGGGGTCGGCCTCTCACAGAGCGCCCTCCAGAGAGGACTCTCTGACGAAGTCTACGATGCGAAAGTCGACTTCAACAGCGAATCTGATTGGACGACCAGAACGAACGATTCGGCTGAATGGTCTGCAGTGTGCGATGAACTTTTGGAAAGGGAAGAGATAATCGATTGTGGCTTGGTTTTCGGACGGCAGGGAATACGCCTCAGCGGATTCTTCGATGAGGCCTTCGCCATACCGCAGCCGTTGAATGCCGTCGATGCTGCTGGCCCAACAGGAAACTGGGACGACGTCTCATGGGATTACCCGGAGGCGCTAGAGAACGGTCCATCCATAAACGGGGACCGCATTCTGAGAATCGTCGACTCAGCACATTTCGATGGAGAGCTAGCTAACAGATACTCCGATCGGATACTTTACGGCTCATGGCCCGAATCAGTCCAACCAGGGATAAACCCGGTCATACTGCCCAGTAAGATAGCTAGTCAGGCGGAGGTGATGGTGAATGACACAATCACATATCTCAATTTCACGTATGTGACAGACTCACAACCGAGTGGAAGCGAACTCACAGATTGCGAGGGGGAGGTGGTCACTAGAGTCATAGATTCGGGCGGCTATCAGTTCTGCAGCGTTACAATGTCACTCAGAGATCTGACAATCGTCGGCGTCTACGAGGAATGGCCATTTACCAATCCCACGCTACTCTTCAACCCAGTAATCGTCGGCGATATGGCACTTTCAGAATCGGATAAGACTGCATTGATAGCCAACGATCACGGCTATCTTGGAGTCGCCATAGACAGAAGCCTTCTCCCGACGTCCTCTACAGATGACGCAGCTGATTGGCTTGAAGATAATAAGAAAGAATTGGAGGGAGAAGGATATGGGCCAGACGAGGAAATTGAGATCAGATACAATGATCTAATCGCCGGCTCACTAGTGTTCTTCAGAATATTCCTCGGACTCGTCCAAGTTTTCGATTACATCTTGATGATTCCCATAGTCATACTCTCCTTCGCTGTGCTCATTTATGGGCTGGTTCTATCCTTGGAGCAGCGCAAGAGGGAGATATCCATTCACAGAGTTATCGGGGGGACCGAGCGCGGTTTGAGAGGGATGGTTCTGAGAGAGATGACCGCTATCTCAATCGCAGGTTGGCTTCTTGGTTATATCGTTGCATTACTTTCAGTCCCCCTCATTTTGGATGCAGTCGGATTCATGTCCTTCGAGAAGGGAGACATAGATCTCAACCCCACTTTAGGGGTTGGCTACACTTTGGTAGTTTTCCTCCTCACAGTGGGAATAGCCTATCTGGTTGCAAGGGCGCGAACCAAGGACTTCCTTGAGATGGAAATCGATGAAGGCGTCCGTAAAGTAACGAGTGTAAAGAAACCAAAGACTTGGTTGCACGTACTTGCTTTCTCAATTGGCGTATTTGCTTCATTAGAGAGCTACATCGAGACCTCAGGGGGCTGGGGGCCATTCGGTGAAAATGGAATCATAACCGGCTTTTTCGTTGACTCCTTGATCGCTCTGCTTGGCCCATTCGCCCTGTGGATAGGAGGCGCTCTTGTTCTTGGACGAATCGGCGGCGCAGCACCGCGCATAGTACTGAAAATCGTGGGATGGTCGAAGGCTGTTGCAGATATTCGGAGAGGGCTCAGATCATCGGGGTCGAATGAATCTGTTGACCGCCTTGCCGTGATTCTACTTTTGACTCTATCAATCGTTACATTAGCCGCGGTTCAGGGGTACACTGGCACCCTTGTGGATGAGAGAACGGCCTCTGCACAGGTGGGAGCAGACATCCAGGTCCAATTCGAGGGCCCAGTCTCTGAGGATGTCGCTCGTCAGCGAGTGGAATCCGCGATTGCAAACTTAGGGGCTGGTGCGATCGACGATATAGACTCAATGACTTCCGTGGGTTCTACTTTCGTCACCGCAAAGGAGGGCGGGGGGCTAGTGCCCGCACTTGTGTTATTCGACGGCCATGAAGATACTCTGATTTGGGACGAACAAGCTGCTCCATGGGACAGTTATGGCGGCAACATGATCACTATAGGGGACAGTGCTCGAGACTTCTTTGAGATTGAGGGTGGGTCTGTAGAAATATTCCTTCCAACATTCACACCTATATTTACAGACAGTGGATTCGAAATATCAACCACATACACCTCAGCAAACCTCCAGTACATCGGAATGCATGAGTGGGTACCCGGCATGACCGGAGCAGAGTCCACACAGGCCGTTTTAATGGGCGAATCGACATACAGAACACTTGCAGGAAATGCAACTGTCGATAGTCACACCTCGACTCGTTGGTTCTTCGAAGTCTGCGATCAGTCAAATGATGATTGTAAAGACGCACTCGAACGGCTCAGCGCAGAGCTGGTCAATATCCAGGGCGTCTCAGTTGCATCCGATTGGAACAGTGCGCATTCCGAGGTCGAGAGAAATGGAGGTCTTATTTTCGGTACGCAGGGACTCCTCAGTCTTCAATTCGTAGTCGCTTCTATGGCTTCAGTAGCTTCAGCCTTCGTATTCTTGTCATTAGTTCTGACACAGAGAAAGAAGGAGCTAGCCATCCTTCAAGCAATCGGAGCAAGTCCTTCGCAGATCATCAAACTCGTCCTTTTCGAGATACTGGCCATAGTGGGAATGAGCATGGGCCTGGGTATTCTCCTAGGTCTCGGCATTGCACAATCATTCAACGGATTCTTCGATATTTTTGGATTCATATTCCAGATATTCCTTGGATCGCAGGCAACGGTAGATAGGACGCTTGTCTGGCCTTGGATGGAACTTGCAATCGTCAATGCTGTAGTATTGGTCAGCGTCGTCGCAGCTCTTCTGATGGTCACCAGACGTGCATTGAATTCAGATCTAGCAGTTGTTCTAAAGGGAGAGTGATATCATGAAGGGCTTCCATGTTAGCAATCAAGGGCCGAATCATATCCTTCAGGCTGAAGGCCTCTACCACGTGTACGAATCTAGTGCGTTAGATGGCAATGTCGTCGCACTCCGTGGACTTCATGTCAAAGTACGCCCCGGCGAGGCAGTAGCTGTAGTAGGTCCTTCTGGATCAGGAAAATCAACGCTTCTCAAATGCCTCGGTGGCCTAATGAAACCCAGCGCTGGAGATGTATCATTCCAAGGCCTTCAGATCAATCGACTGACAGGGCAAGAACTCGTCCGCTTACGTCAAGAAACTGTTTCATTCATATTCCAGGATGCTAATTTGTTACCAGATCTAAACGCCCTTGACAATGTAGCCCAGCCACTCAGACACCGCGGAGTTAGCGCGGCAGCTTCCAGAAGAAAGGCAAAAGTACTCCTCGATAAACTAGGAATGGGCGACAGATCAAATGGCATGCCCGCCCAACTTTCTGGAGGCGAGCAACAAAGAGTCGCCATTGCTAGAGCGCTCATCACTAATCCAAAACTCATACTCGCTGATGAGCCAACTGGTGCATTAGACCCCATTACCAGCAGAGAGGTACTGTCGCTGTTCGCCAAATTGCACGAGGAAGAGGATGTGGCATTCCTGCTTGTAACCCATAGCCGAGAAGTCGCCTCTTTCGCAGATCGATCACTCGAACTAAGGGAGGGGAGATTTATCGCCCAACATGGAAATGACGTGGACATCGCTGATCTGAGTAGCACCCGAGCCCTCATAATCGACGAGACAGGGACATTGACGTTACCTCCAGAAATCCTGACCCAACTCGGCGGCCCTGGTAGATTTGACATCGATGCTGATGGTGATAGTTTGACAATGTCTAGAGCTGATGAAAGAGACCCTGATGACAACATCGCTCCAGTTAATTTGACTCTAGCTGCTGAGTGCCCTGCATGCAAGTATGTCTACACAGACGATGCTCAAGAATGCCCATCATGCGGATCTTCTAGGCCAATGGTTCCGGTCTAGATCCCATTCAACCTCAAAGTGTCGGAAGAGACAGCTTCTGAGGCTTTGCAATCCCCAGATCTTTGGGCAGATCACGTATCTTCTCAGGCAGTTTAACAGGAATCATCTCCCTTCCAATAAGAGCCACACGACTTTCACGCCTCTCAGACAAGACCTCACGATCCACCAACGGTGCAAGCTCGTGTGAGAATTCCATCACTTCGTCATGACTTGGCATATTCTCAATGCTCAGATTGTTTCTACTATTGCCGACATACACGTAACCCTTCGCTTCAATGAAGTCCGGATCAGCCAACCGATCAAGCCTCGCATAATCCTCGTGGTGGCCCATAGATTCGCCTTTGATGAGCGTGTGCCTGCACACCGTTCTCGTATCGAGCGATGGAAGAATCTCAAGAGTCTGCTCAAGCTTATAGAAGGCAGATTGGTCGAATTTTGGTTTACAGAGCCGATCAAATATCTCTTTGTTAGGAGCATCCACACTCACATAAAGCTGAGTGGGCAGAGGATCCAGATTCTCGATCACCTTCGGAAGACTGCCATTTGTCACAAGAAAAGTACTAGTCCCATGTTGGTGACATATATCGAGAAACTCTCCCAGTCTTGAGTAGAGGGTGGGCTCCCCATTAAGTGAGATTGCGACATGCTTCGGATTCTGTGCATCGAGCCATTTCTCTCGATCAGCCTTAGGGTTTCCACCGAATCCAGTCAGAAGCCTTCGATGAGCCCTAACGCTCTGGAGATAGAGCTCATACGGGTCATCATCGATTTTATTCAGAGTATCCGAGTGAGGCTCTCTCCAGCAGTAGGTGCAGCCTAGATTGCAAGTATCCACATTGGGCGCCATCTGCATACAACCATGGCTCTCTATGCCGTAGAACGTTCCCTTGTAGCACGATCTGTCCGCAATCAGGGATTGCTTCGTCCAATGGCAGACTTTGACGCCACCATGCTCGCCCACCAGGTGGTAGCGCTGCTTAGCAAGCTTAGCCGCGATACGCGGCTCAATCTTCGTCACGGGGCTCTGCACCATGTCCTCATTCCCCCTAGCACTGGCTAATTGCCTTGAATCATTCCTTAATTTTGCAAGATATACCATCTACAGAAGGCCAATCGAGTCATCCTCGGAGAGGCTTATCCAATTTCACGCCAGTCCCATATGCAAATATCTCAATCCCCTTGGAACCTTGCTTCTTTCCTCTGTGCGTGCCTATCATGCTCGTGTCCAGCCTGACTCCTATCACTGCATCGTATCCCTTGTCAGTGGCCATTTCCCGCAATCTTTGGAATACCTCAGATCTACCCAATGCTATCAAATCATGATACACGTCGATGGAACCTCCGAACAGCATGTAAATCGATGCAACCAGTTGCTGCCAGTGACTGGGCCCGACTACTATGCTAGTCCAGATTACACCTGACTCAGACACATTCTGGGGTCTTCGCAGTTTATCCATGGAAAGTACGTCCTTTCCTGTTCTGGAAAGGGTCTGTCTCTCGCGCAACAGAAGACTATCTTGCCATTCTTTCTTTTTCGATGAGCCTGTCAACGCGCCATAAAGAAACAGGAATGGATAAGCAATTGAGAATAAAATCCCATATACAGCCCAAAGTACACTCCAAAGGAGAATCAGCAAGAGCGGAAGTCCGCACACAGCATAGAAAAGAAGCTCGATTGTTTCCAGAGGTGACTCCTCCTGTTCATTCCGTGACCACTGCAGTCCCGTAGCAGAATAACTCGGCTGCACCAGGAGATACGGCGGAAGTCGCGAATCTCAGATTCACAACTCCGTTGGCCCCTCTGGCTTTTGCATCAGCCACCATCCGCATGAACGCCTCATTCCGAGATTCGACGAGTAGCTCTGTGTATTGCGGTAACTCGCCTCCTACGATGTTCTTCATCATCTGGGTAAAATCTCGCCACACATTCTTTGCCCTGACTGTTGAACCTGAAACAACACCAAGCTGATCCTTGATTATGAATCCGGGGATTGTCTCTGTGCTTACGACGTGTATTCCATCAACGGTTGCTGACATAGTTCGACTTGGAGACTCCTGATATACTAACTGTCTGGAAGATGAAACGCTGACTCCAAATCATAATCACTTTCAGTTATTTTCGACCTTGCAGCAACAACAACCAGTAGGGCTGCAAGACATGAGTTGCATATCACAATCTGCACCAATGACAATGTCAGGCTAAATGTCTCTGTTAGATCGAACCACAGTTGCATACCCGAGTCGCCCACCTCAGAGTATTGTGGCATGAATCCCACACGATAGAACATCAGAGTGGTGATAATTTGACTCGCCATGAAGCCAACCAACCAACCTGAAACCAACTTCAGACCAAGGTCCCTGTCTCCATTCCAAAGAACAGGAATAGAAGCAGCAGAAATCAGAATCAGAACCATGCTGAATGCTGCTGAAACCTCAAATATGCCTGATTCAATAATCGACTCCCAGTAATCCATCGACTCATTCCAGAAGACCTCTCCCTCGCGCCATTCACTCTGTTCTCGTTCATTACCGTCGCTGGGATACTCTCCAGCTATGTCTTCCCACTCAGTCGAGCTAAGTCTTTCCACGCCCAATGGCACTAGAAGGGAACTAGCAACTTGTCCCACAGATAGCAGGAACATGAGCCCCATCACAATGGCGGTTCCTCTCAGCCACCACGAATTGGGCTCTTTCGGTAGCGCTTCCACGTCACCATCGTGTATCGATAGCATTTGAAATCAATGTAGAGAGTCTAATTTGATTGAAAAGTCCTACACTTGGAAACCGGCTGACTCACGAATGGTTGATGTACGACCGGCTTGGGATATCCCCAATGGCGACCCCAAGTATATCCGAAGCTCTCACTTTTGATGACGTTCTTCTATTGCCAGCTGCAAGCTCAGTACTTCCTGCTGAAGTGCAGCTTTCAACGAGGCTTACACGTACAATAAACCTCAATATTCCAATAATTTCTGCTGCAATGGACACCGTCACTGAGTCTGAAATGGCAATAGCATTGGCGCAGGCAGGGGGAATTGGGGTAATCCACAGAAATATGCTGGCTGAGAAACAGGCCGAGCATGTCAGGAGGGTCAAGAGATTCGAGGCAGGCATGGTCATTGATCCGGTGACAACAACACCAGATGCATCCATAGGGGATCTACGGAATTTGAAGGGAAAACATGGATTCTCAGGTCTTCCCGTTATCGATGATGGTAGACTCGTTGGCATAATCACCAATCGGGACATACGTTTCGTAGAGGATGATTCGGAGAAGGTAGGCTCACTGATGACCAGGGACCTTGTCACAGTCCCAATCGATGTCAATCCAGAGGAAGCCAAGCGTCTGATGCATCACCATAGAATCGAGAAATTACTCGTCGTAGAGGGGGACAAGTGCCTTGGATTAATGACAGTTCGCGACATTGAAAGAGATCTCAATCATCCTGACTCATGCAAAGACGACAGAGGCAGGCTCAGGGTAGCCGCAGCCACTGGAACAGGGGATAAGGGGGTCGATCGTGCTACGGCCCTACACGATGCAGGCGCGGATGCTATTGTAGTAGACACCGCTCATGGTCACTCAGAGGGGGTAATCGATACTGTGAGGAGGGTAAGGGAGATGATCGGAAATGAAACTCAAATCATCGCAGGTAATGTGGCAACCGATTCTGCAGCCATAGCTCTCATAGATGCTGGAGCAGATGCGATCAAGGTGGGAATAGGGCCTGGATCGATATGCACAACCAGGATCGTTTCTGGGGTGGGGGTTCCTCAGATGACCGCAGTCATGAGTGCGGTGTCTGCGTGTTCCGAAAGGGGGATACCCGTGATCGCCGATGGCGGTATCAAATTTAGCGGCGATATAGCGAAGGCAATAGCCGCTGGAGCCAATTCAGTAATGATAGGCTCCCTTCTTGCAGGAACCAACGAGGCTCCAGGTGAGACCATTTTGTATCAAGGCAGGTCGTACAAGGTATACAGGGGAATGGGCTCCGTCGGGGCTATGGTGGACGGCGCCCATGACCGATACTTCCAGTCCGAGCAGGGTGATACGAGAAAGTATGTCCCTGAAGGAATCGAAGGAAGAGTTCCCGCTAGGGGACCAGTCGACAATGTTCTGTATCAGCTGCTTGGGGGACTAAGATCCGCAATGGGGTACACCGGAAATGAATCGATAGACTCGATGCGTGAGAATTGCTCATTCGTGAAAATAACCAATGCGGGACTTTCCGAATCACACGTACACGATGTGGAAATCACCAGAGAAGCCCCGAATTACCGTCGATAAAGACAGTCACTTGAATACATCCTTTCCACGAGTTCTGATGTTTGGTTCGTATCCATGCTGTTTGGCATCGGCTAGAGCCATCTTCCCAATTTCGCCCCTCGCATATACCACTGATCCTGTGCTCACAAATCGATTCCATAAGCGTTGGAAATCCTCAGCATCATCTTTCTTTGATGCAAAGATAGTGGGAACACGGTGCACCATCGCAACACTATCCTCCTTGCGTTCAAATATCCGCCCCAAGGCCCCTGGAAGAATCTTGGACAAAAGAGTGGGGCGAATCGTCTTGATCCATCTCGGTATTAGATACCGAGCATCGTCTAACGGGCCAAGCAGTTCTTCCATTGCCTTGGAGTAAACCCGTGATTCTTCTTCAGAGGCTCCATCCAGATGGATTCGAATCCATCCTCCACCACGATCCCCTCCTGATGGTTTCAGAGTCTCAGAGAATATTCCGAGACCAATACCTGTACCAAGAACGCACATCCCCATCGCTTCAAGAATCGACTCATCATTCCATGCTTCTCCTCTGATTGCTCCCGGAGGGAAACCCCGGCCTAGCCCAACTCCTGATTTCAACTCGATAGACCTCATCGGAACTCCTTCGAATGGATTTCCAATCCCCCACGAATTACGAGACTCATTTCTTCTTGATGATCGAAGCAGCATATCCTCATTGAATAGTTGCATTCCGTCTCTTATCTCCGGATATACAACATGTTTCCGACCTGATTCATCAGTAGCAAACTCACGCTCTAGATCGGAAAATGCGGCATGAACATGTCCTACTCCCTTCTCAATCGTGCCATCGTCCCCGACACCGTACAATTGTGCATGCTTTCGTCGAAACCTCTCAAAATCATCGAAACCTCTCATATATTCTTCAGCGATACATACTATGTCCCAATTGTTTGCAACTTTATACGGCCACGTCTTATCGAGTCTGAATGAACGCCCTCTAAGCTGATTGATGCTCATGCTGGTAGTGACAGTGGTAAGGTCGACAAGGACATTTATCCTACTTGCATCCCAGCCCTCGCCGAGTAACCCTCGAGTACCCACTAGACATCGAGTTAACCCTCTTTGAAACATCTCGGTTATCATCTCGATGTAATTTCGAGTGACCCAGTCCTTTCCTGATCCACTGATGCCGTGGTATCCGCTGTCCGCTCTGTCTTCAAGATGGATGGAGAGGCCGCGTTCCGAGACCCACTTCTTAGCCTCACTAAGAAAATTTTCTGCCAGATCATCATCCACCAATACCGTGCTTCCCGTTACTAATATGGGGTCTAGAGAATCTGTTCTGGTGTCTGAGAGGATAGATCTGAATGCAGCCACTGCACCTCCAGCCTCGTTGTCCTGGACCCCCTCCACTATGCTAGTTGCAGACGATTTCTCGAAATCTGTAATCACAACTGCACGAATCTTATCGAGACCTAGATTGTTAATTTCGCAATCCAGGATGTCTGATAACGCATCGGACTTTGAAGATGAATATGCTAAGATTCGGGTTATTGGGGATGCACAAGCCCTTGATCCCGTTTCAGTAATCTGTACGCCCAATAACCTTAGCCGGGCAGTAATTTCTTCAGCCAAAGAATGATCATCCACATTTTCAGATCTTATTAGCCCCCAACGCACATACCTGTCAAGACAGATTCCCATGGCTTCCAACAGCGTCAACCGATTATGGTGGACCACATGATCCGGTATCCCTTCAAGCCCCAGGATATCCAAAAATTGAGGTGCAGCGTCAAAGAATATCGGATCAGCATTTCTGAATGCTGTCCTGGAGGATACTGGGCCAGTGGGAAGCATCCGTTTATCGAACACTTCTCGAATCCACATATCCATTGGAGGAATACGATCATTTCCACGTGTTTCCATAGCTTTCAGTATGATCTCTGATGCGCCCTTGTCAACTTGTTCTAGATAGTCAAGTTCATCGCCGTCTGGACGTACAAAGTAGCATAAATCCTGGTACGGTGAGAGATTGCCCTCCCTCACCAGGGCTGGAACGGGAACCTCATAGTCGACCTCTCCAAAGAATTCTCTATATCGTGACCAATCTTTCTCATCCACATCTTCGGGGTCGGGAGGTGTTGCAGTTAATCCGATAACAATGGGATTCCCAAGAAGTTCCATTGCCGAATCTAGTATCCACCCCCAGTGGTGGAGTAGATGGTGGCACTCATCTAGAATGACCATCCCCACACCAGTCTCAGACAATCTCGACAGCGTGTCCAATGATGAAGCATGTAATGCTCCCTCTACCTCTCCAGATTTTACTCGAATATCCCTCACCTTCTTCGTGTAAGTTGAAAATCTCTTTTTGTAGTATGCTGGGTTCCTAGCCCTGAGATCCTCAATCCACGTCTTTGCAGCGGAAGGGCCCGAGGCTTCTTCTTCCATAATCAATCGATCTATCCAGAGATCAACAGCCTCTATCTCCAGCTCAGAGTCCGCTTTCTTTGGAAGAGTTACGGATTGATAAGTCAGGCTTGTAAGTAGGCCCGGTTTCTTTGGATTTGTACTAATGAAACACTCCTTCCCATTTAGATCGAATAGTGCAGAATCCTTTGCCCTCGCGGCCCATTGTGCCTGTATAGCCGAATTGGGCGATAACACTAGGGCGGGTTTTCGGATCATATCGCTCCACGAATACAATCCAAGAATTGTTTTTCCAGAACCAGGCGGGGCGACAATATTGAATTTCTTAGACCCTAATCGAAGCCCTTCACCAATGGCTTTTGAAGCATCGATCTGAGAAGGTCGTAGTAAACCCGAGAAGCGAATACCCCCCATGTCAAATAATGCTTCCACAAACATCCCTACCTGTGAGAGCATTTCAGTACAATGCCTGCATTTGTCTTCATGAGCGCCATGACGTAGATTGATACAATAGGCCTTCCTGATTCAAGCATGGATGAGATAATACTCGGAGGCGGTTGTTTCTGGTGCATCGAAGGAGGCATGAAGGGGCTTAGGGGAATTTTGGAAGTCAAATCCGGATATTCTGGGGGAGATGTTCCTAATCCCTCATACGAACAAATATGCGGAAAGAAAACAGGTCACGCCGAAGTAGTCAAAATCACATACAATCCCGATGTATTGAAACTTCAGGATATTATGGATGTATTCTTCACTCTTCATGATCCGACACAAATCGATAGACAGGGGAATGATGTCGGGCCCCAATACAGGAGCTGCATATTCTATGG
>DANO01000005.1:18805-23561 GCA_002497295.1 Euryarchaeota archaeon UBA171
TATGAGAATGAGATAGTCACGAAATTAGAAGAAATAGATACCTTCTGGCCTGCCGAGGAATATCACCAAGATTATTTCAAGCGCAATCCATATCAGCCATATTGCATGTTTTCCGTTGCCCCCAAGGTGGCCAAAGCAAGAAAAAAGCATTCTATATTGTACGAATAATCGAATAATGTGTTTATGCACAACTTTTTGCATCCTACCCCCTAACGCAAAACATGGGAGAAGTTGCTGAACCACTGGCCCCCGAACCGTGGCCCCTGCATCTTCTGGGCCTCATCAGTCCCTCTCTAGTGATCGCTGGAAATCTCCTAGGGGGCATTTACACGCTTCTGGGCGTCGTTTTCATATGGGTCGTTAGTCCAATCCTCGACATTATCATGGGGGCGTCAAAGACTACTCGGCCTCCCCGGGATTCTGGCAGACCATTCATCGCGCTACTTTGGATCCATGGGGCCGTACACTTTGCAATGATGGGCTCATTCTTCATTTTTGCATATGCTGAAGGAATCACTGTATGGCTCGTTGCAGCTGCATTATCCACCGGCCTCGCAGCAGCAGCATCGGCAATAGTGACCGCTCATGAACTAGGCCACCAACGTCCGAGAAGTCCGGGATGGCGACTGGCTCGACTCCTCCTCTTCAGCATCAACTATCCGCATTTCACTACTGAACACAACCATAACCATCATCGAAATGTGGCAACTGACAAAGATCCAGCAAGTGCGAGAGTCGAGGAAGGAATCTGGTCATTTTGGCTTAGAACCATTCCCGGACAGTTTTCATCATCTGTGCGAATACACAACAAGAAGGGAAGAACAGGCTTCTCAAATCCTTCATGGAGAGGCCTTGTGGTCCAAGTCTCGATATTCGCTCTTTTGACTATTGCATACCTCCTGGGCTACAAACAGGCAGCATCAATTGCAGTGGGATGGCTAATCCTCTCAGCGATATCAATTTTGACACTCGAGTATGTCAACTACATCAGGCACTGGGGGCTCAGACGTGATGATTCAGACAAGAAATTCCAAGCAGAGCATGCATGGAACACTGAATCAAGGTGGTCACGCTGGAGTCTTCTGGAATTAACCCGCCACAGCGATCACCACCTCCGTGCATCTGTGCCCTTCTGGAAACTCCGCCCTCATCCTGATGCCCCATCTCTCCCTGCTGGCTACTATGCGTGTTGGTGGCCATGCTTAGTCCCTCCAATATGGAGGCGAATCATGGCTGGTAGGGCGCCAAGTGTCTGATCAGGCGACCTCAAGAATTTTCGATGATTAGATTGCAGGCTCTCAGATATGCCTTCTATGAAAATAGATAAGCTCGAATAAAACCAACAATCAATCAAGTCCGTATGTGTGGCTTAAACATCGGCACCGCATTTTTGAGGAAGAGCAATCTGGCCAATGACATGGGACGGGGGCATGCTCTCAGTGTTGTATTGACTACGCTGCTCGTCATGATCATGCTGGGTTCTTCTGCTACCCCTCTTGGGTTGGAGAAATACAATACAGCATCAACGCACTCAGATTCGGGAATTCAAGCGGAGTTTAACCATCCGTCAATAGTAGTAGAAGGGTCTCAAATTGAACCCATGACATTCAACGCAGTATCTGCTTTTGGTAGCGAGGCAGAAGGAGACTGCTCCCCTCCAATTATATGTCCACTGCCAGAAACTCCAGTTAAGTTAGCAGACATACCCTCATCCGGTACACTGGGTCAAAATTCCGGTATGGTAGCCATGGACGGGATGCTGTACTTCGATGCAAACACTCCAAAGTCACAGTTATGGCAATATGACCCTTCAACCGACTCAATATCAGAGATTACTTCAATCTCCCAGTCAAGCTCCTACGGGGGCCAGGTGGCTAAGTTCGGTGGATTCGCGACTCTCGAGCATATTCTGTATTTTGATGCCACTGAATCTGCAACCGGAACTGAATTATGGGCATACAGCCCATTGAATGATACATACTGGATGATTGAGGATATACGCCCAGGCAGCGGCAGCAGCAAGCCTGGAAGCAGCACTGGATTAGTACCTATGTCTGGAAAATTATGGTTCAATGCTGAAGATGGCACACGAGGAAACGAATTGTGGAGTTATGACCCAGCCTCTGGAACAGCAGAGATGGTGACAGACCTATCTCCAGGTTCATCAGGCTCCTCGCCAGGGGTATTTTCCGGACTGGTTCCCATTTCAAATCGATGGCTATTGTTTGATGCAGATGATGGTATGAGCGGAATAGAACCATGGGTATATGACACTCTCACAGGATACACCGCTCTTCTTGGAGATATAAATCCGGGAACTTCTCCAAGTCTTCCCGGTTACTTGCTACCCTTCATGCATGTGGGGGATCATATCGTGTTCGATGCAAGCGACCAAACCCATGGGACAGAACTCTGGGCTATAGACAAAACATCTCAGAACTGGGAGGCCACTTTGGTTTGCGATATTTGGCAAGGAAGCTCAAGCGGACAGCCAAACTCTGGCTCAGATGAACCAGCGGTTATCGGGGACCGGATTTACTTCTCAGCGAGAGATCAGACTCATGGCAGTGAATTGTGGTCATTCAACTCTGTAGATCAAACGTGTACGCGCAACTCGGACATAAGGCCTGGATCCCAGGGCAGTAATCCCGGTTCGGTTTCAAGAGGTTTCCACAACATAGCCGGAATAATTGCATTTTCTGCAAATGACGGCACATCCGGAAATGAGCTATGGTTCTACTCCCCAGAAAATTCAACACCATGGCTGGCCGCCGATCTTACGTCGGGCGCTATATCTTCCTATCCAGGTCAATACAGCGGTTTCACCACTACAGACGAAGGCCATGCTTACTTTACTGCATCATCGGGTGGCAGCGGTTACGAACCGCATTTTATTGATGCGACCGACTTCTCGACATCCTTAGTTGTAGATATCCGAGCAGGATCTCAATCTAGTGAATCAGCAAGGAGTACAGGTTATGTGATAATGAATAGGGACATGTATTTCGATGCTAAGGAGAGTACGTCTGGAAGCGACCTCTGGGTTGTGAGGAATGCCACCAATAACTCAGCAGTAGCGTGGACTGTGTCGCCAGCACTCCCCTATGGTCTCGAGATCTCTCCCGTTGATGGAACAATAAGCGGGACACCCACTCAGGTGACCGATCTTACGACATATCAGATAGATGCAACTAACTCTTCAGGAGTAACATTAAGCATTTACATTGAGATGGCCGTTCTATCTGATAACGATCTTGACGGCATACCGGATAGTGTTTCAGCTAACCTCTCGCCATATACGGATCTAATTTCTGACTCAGACGATGACAATGATGGTATTTCCGATTTAGTAGAATTGAATTCTGGCTCTTCTCCCATAGATGTTGATTCAGACGATGATGGATTCTGCGACGGGTCAATCGAAGTGTCTGGAGTTTGTACCTACGGTCCGGACCCTTATCCGTTGAATCCTAATTTTCCAGTTGATACGGATGGCGATCGTTTAGCCGACTCTGACTTCGATGGAAATGGCCCGGCAGTGGCTGACAATGATGATGACAATGACGGATTCATCGACTCCGAAGATGCCTTTCCACTCGATCCGTCTGACTGGCTCGATACAGATGGAGATACCGTCGGCGATCTTTCTGATACAGATGACGATAATGACGGGGTAGATGATGTAGATGAGCACATCGCAGGAACAGATTCCACTTCCGTAGACACTGACGACGATGGTATCTGCGATGGCCCCTATGCGCGTCAATCTTGTACCACGGGCCCTGACCCGTATCCAATAGACCCCTTACTCCCCATGGATACCGATGGAGATGGACTCTGGGACAATCTCCCGAACGATGCTGCAGATAATTTCGTCGAGGATTATGATGACGATGGTGACGGGCTTGAGGACACTGTCGAGACTGGAACTGGATTCTACATCTCGCCCTCTGACAGGGGAACAGATCCACTCAACCCAGATTCGGACGGTGATGGGTTCTGCGATGGAAGTAATGAGGTAGCGGGCACATGCTCAAGAGGCGAAGATCCTGAGCCTTTCAACCCAAATATACCAATGGACAGAGACCAAGATCGCCTTGCAGACCAAGTCGACCCCCTATGGCCAGCCTTCTATGGAGACGAAGATGCCGATGATGATGGAGACGGGTACACTGATAGCATGGAGTACAAATGCGACTCATCTGCGCTCAATCCAAATGATGTACCAGATGACCTAGATGGCGACTTCATCTGTGATGATGAAGATACAGATATGGATGGAGACGGGTCATTCAATTCAGAGGACAGATTCCCAGAAGATCCCAATGACTGGAGTGATTTTGACAATGATGGAGTGGGAGATAACTCTGATTTGGACTCGGATGGGGACGGCCTTGCCAACGAATACGAACATCCTGAATGCATACTTTCCCTTGATTGCGATATGGACGGAACTCCCGATGTTTCAGACCCGTTCCCAACTGATCCGACTGAATACTCGGATACAGATAACGATGGAATAGGCGATAACTCGGATCCAGATTCAGATGGTGATCAAATTTGCGACGGAAGCACAAGCTTCCAAGGAATATGTACGGGTGGGCCTGACGCATTCCCTTACGATCCAGCCGCTCATCTTGATACCGACGGCGACGGCCTCACAGATTATCTGATAGAAGGAATACCCTCGACATTAGTGATAGATCTTGACGATGATGGCGACGGGTGGGATGATCTGGAAGAGATACGTTGCAGA
>DANO01000016.1:0-253 GCA_002497295.1 Euryarchaeota archaeon UBA171
GCTGACCCAGCACAAGCAGGCAGAGGACTCAGTGCTGATAAGAGAGGCGATGAGAGAAATCACTCGTCACGATTTGGAACTCGATGAATTGAAAGACCTCATGTCTGGAAGCGGCTCAGAGTCACTCAGCATAGTACACCGACGTGTGAAAATACCGTCACCACTCGGCCTCACGCTCTTCATGTCGGCATTCGAGGATCTTCTTTCTCTGAGGACGCGCGCTTATCTCATCAAGGACGTCGACCCCGAGATT
>DANO01000016.1:556-19728 GCA_002497295.1 Euryarchaeota archaeon UBA171
ATCAAGGACGTCGACCCCGAGATTCTCCGCCGCCTTCTAGGGGCAAGGTCGCTGGCAACTGAACTTGATAGCGAGTCCCTCGATACGTATTACCAGTCAAAGGTCGAAGTCCCCTCAGATGCGGAGGGACTCCTCAGGCTAATGGATATAGGCGGGGGTCTGGAAAGGGGGCTGACACACCCCCTATACAACGAGAAACTCTCTGGAATCAGCCTGGATACCATCCGGTCTTGGGTCCACGAATTAGCCGAGCAAGGTAGGATAACCAAGATACGATCTACAGGTAATAACCAGATAGACGGCAAGTGGTTCTCCCAGAGGATGGCCGGAGTCCACGGCACTCTGGGGGTCCTGTCGGTTTCAGGCGCCTCAGAAATGGACGATTTACGAGAACTCTACACAGGAGGCCTGTCTTTCGAGATAGCATCGGACTTCACTGGCGGTACGCCGGATAATTGGATGAAGACAGAACTTTCCGACGCAGTAGACTGCTTGCGCCTCAAACTTCTGGATATGCTGGGTTCAGAGGGCCCAAGGACCCTCGATGCAATCTCAGACAGGCTTCCATTCCCCAAGGCGCAGGTAGATGCGGCTCTTCAGGAACTTGAGATGAGGAATCTAGTCGCCATAGGCTTCTTCACCCAGACTGACGAGGGGGAGTATATTCTCAGATTGGATGAATATAGGATAACTGGGGGCAAACTCAACGTTGTCGACTACAGGACCCTCCAGACGCTGATATACAACAAATCATTCGAGCGCAGACTCGAACCTTTGGACGCTATACGCGACCTAGTCTTCGTCCAGAGGAGGGACGAACTCCTTTACAGGGTCAAGGACTATCGATTCAGGGACTGGATCGATATAAAGCATGACAGAGACATCGTAAACGGGCGCCTACTCCACAATCGAGTTGGATATACGCACCGAAATCAGATACCCCTGCTTCTTGGACTCAGAGCAGAACCATGGCTCGGACCCATGGAGCTGGAACTCTTGGATAAGATTCCAGAATCGGGCATAACGAGGACGAAACTCTTGAAGATGTATCCTTCTGGAAAGGAGAATCAGCACGTTCAGAGGACAGTCAAGAGTGCACTATCGAATCTCGAGAGGCAACTCGCCACAGTAAAGAGATACGAGAAGGTGCCCAATAGGAAGCGATCAGTATCCTACATCGAGAAGGTACACGGCGCTGTAGAGCCGATGAGCTTCGAAGATTCCATACATCTCTTGATTGAGAGGATTGGCCCGATAAAGCCACAGATACTCAGGTTCTACGTCAGCAGGCCGGTAGAGGAACTCGCAGAGGCCCTGAGGGTACTGGAGTCGAGCGGTAGGGTTTCCAAGGTCGTCGCACTTCAGCCCGACCCTACTGACTATTACGCTTCTCCGAAAGACGCGGAAAGACTCCTCGCGCCTATGCAGGAAGACAGGTCGATGAGAATACTCTCCCAGTCTGATCCTTTCTGTAGCCGATTCATCCAGGAAGTACGCCTAGTACTCAGGCAGGGATGGTACAACCCCGTTTTCAAGGGTGTAGACCCAGTTGGTCGGATTCTGATGTTCGTAGTCAATGACTACTTGGAAATAAAAGACGTCCATGTGCCTCTTAGCTACCTAGGGGAATTCAAGGAAGCATTCGGCGAGATGCTCGATAACTATCGTGACCGACTCGTCGATATTTCGGTACTACACGCCTTCAACGGGGTACCAGTCCACGACTGTGACGAGAATATCCAATCGGTACTCTCTGATCTCGGCTTTTCTTCAATGGGTGACGGAGAGCGATATCTTCGCGGAGGGGTGGTCCAGCCGAGACCCAGGTCAGATGCTTACAGGGCCCTATTCCACCATCAGAACATGCATCAAAAGACGAGATGGGAGAATGAGACCATAGCACTTGAAAACATCACAGAGCTGAGGGATGACTTTGCCCTCAGGGGGAGGTGCGAAATGTATCGCGTTGACTTACAGTCGATGGCCTCCGCGCATCAACTCCATCAAGGCACAAATCTGAGACATCATCTGATATGGGGGAGATACGGGCATTTCCAGCGACTTCTCACGATAAGAAACTCGGAGCCCCCCGAGGAAGATATGGATGTCATACAATTCTTTGACGAACATCACGATGCGGAACTCTTCATGGAGCGGCATGCTCTGAAAAGATCCGAATTCAGGAAGATAATATCCCCTCTCGTCCGCTCAGGACACATCGTCCAAGATTACAGGGGTGGGTTCAGGACCGTCCAGCCTCTGAAGAATGTCGACCTCTGGGACGTGAAGCGGAAATATATCGAAGACCTCGTAGAGAACTACCCCATACTGACTTTGAAGCAAACCGAGAGGCTTGCAGGATCAGCATTCTCTGCAGAGGAGATATCCGACGTTATGAGGGGTCTCGAGGAAGAAGGCGTGCTCACTCGAGGTTTCCTGGTGGATGATATGCAAGATGTATGTTGGGGCAGATTAGAGCTCTTGGAAAGCGGAAGCAGCGCAGTCAAGACTCGAGACTTGGTGATACCCCCAAGCGACGCTCTGATACACTATTTCTCAAGCATCCTCCGTAGTCGATTCGGATACGGCTCAGCATACCTCGTTTTCCACAAAGAAGAGCCCATTGCGGCATTCAAAGCGAATACCAGGGAAGGGTTGCTGGAAATCACGGATTTCGTAGGGGACTCAGACCTGGAACGGGAGGCTCTCAGAGTCATGAAGGAATTCGCATGGGAGCACGACATGCCCCTCTCCGGAAAGATATACGAGAGACTACGATCCAGGTGAATCCTTCTTCCTCAGCGGCAATTCTAGAATCCTCATCACATGGGAGTGGAGCTCCGGGAGGAGGCCAAAGAGTGCCAATGCCATCAAGAACATGGCCCCAAGGCTGGCCACCTTCGCAGCATAACTGTGCGCGAATTCGAAGATATCCATCCCCAGCCACCGCCAATCTTGATAATTCACATGCAACCACACTATCCCTGCGTTCCTGAAAGCATTGAGTATGAATATCGTTGGAACTGAGATGAACAGACCACGCGCCTTTCTCTTCCAACTAACGTCAGACAATGCAACTATCGCTCCGACGAAGACAATCATCGATTGCAACGCTGAGCAAGAAAGTATGAACCCGATGCTAACCGGCTGCCCGCCGGAATTCAACATCGGGAGATAGAAACCCCCTTCTCCCAGAGGTTCGGTTAGGATGGCCCTACTACCACTCCAGTCCGAAGTTAGTACATGGCCATCTTGAGCCAGATCCACCATCATCGGGCCCAATGAGTATGAACCGGCCCCGGAAGCCTTTAGCCACCAGACCGTGATTGAACCCGTCATCTCTACGAACCCCATGTTAAGTGCGGGTATGGCGTATACGACATAGTATGGTATGACACTCCAAGCAACCGCGCCCCGTAGCCAAACCAGAGTCGGATCTAATCGCGAACCATTCATCTCGACATACGCCAGAACAACACTTGCAGGGAGACAAATCGAAGTCATAATCACAAGGACGGGGTCTTCAATCTCCACATAGTGCTCTGCCAAGAGATATACGGAAATTCCTGATAGTAGCCATCCGATTGCAGCATACACGGAGCGTCCCTCTGATTTCTTCCTGTGAAACTCAATCGCTAGAAAGAGAGCGCCCATCATGGTCATGAAGATTCGCATCATCTCAGGATGTACGCCCACAGCCTCCGAAAAGTGGTCGACTATGAGGCCGATAGGCTCCTTCATGGCACTCAACTACCCTCAAGGCGTATAGAGGATGCCCGAATCCGATGACCGTGCGACGCGATGAAGGAGGGGATTCCCTGGCGACGGTCCTGATTCCAACGATCAATAATCCGCAAGAACTCAGAGTCGTGCTCGAGCATCTACTCAAGGATTCGGACGGAACCTACGACATCATAGTCATCGATTCAAGTAGCAATTTGGAAACATCCGACTTGTGTTTAGAATTGGGGGTGGAACGAATCGCGGATTCTAGCCATACTAGGGCAGATGCATGTAACAACGGCCTCTCTGTAGTGGAAACCCCCTATACGCTCTTCACTGATGATGATGTCATACCTCCACCTGGATGGGTCAAGAGTTTGGTTAAGTGGTTCGATAGGGGACATGTAGCAGGCGTGGGTGGTACGAATTTTGCACCTGAAGAGGATCCATGGCTGTCTAAATGCACAGATGTAGCATTTGGAGCACGCGTCATGACCGCCGGAACTAGGTACGGTGCAAGGCCGGATGCAGAGCTCGTCGAAGTCACGCACAACCCTGGTGTGAATGTCGCATATAGGACTGAAGTACTCAGAGAAGTCGGGGGTTTCGATCAAGGCGCCATAGGTGCTGAGGACGTCTTGCTCGATTCGAAGATAGTAAGAGCCGGTCATCGACTATTTTTGGACCCATCATGCACCATGCCCCATCGACGTCGTCCGGCCATCATCCCCATGATGAAGCAGATTCGAAATTATGGCTATGTACGCAGACTTGCTATTGATAGGGAACCCTCACTCAGATCACCCACACATAGGGCCGTTCAGATGTTTCCTTTTTTCGCTACTATTGCCACTCTAGCTTTGATCTACGGGGCAGCCAGTGGCGGGGCACAGTGGGATCTCTGGTTCACGCTTGAGGGCGAATGGAACCTCTCAAGAGCATCGTTTCACTTTTCCTTGGGTGCAACGTCGTTCTACTTCTTTGTGTGCATACTCGGTGCCGCCCTAGGAACTTCTCCTCACAGGTCTTTAAGCACCGTATTCGCATCCTGTATCACCATACCAGCAGCACATCTAGCTTACGGATGGGGGATGATGAAGGCCGAGTGGGGCCTTCTGAGAGGCTCTGTTTCGATCGTGGCAATCGATGATAAGGAGCGTTCCTGATGCCCAATTCGGAACGAGTCATTGTGAGGATAGGGCTGGATGACACAGACCATCCAGAAGGCGGTTGCACGACATACGACTTGAATGAACTATCTAGGCAGCTCATAAGCGATATCGACTCTGCACAAGAGATTGAGAGGAGGCTGGTTAGGTTGTGGCCTTTTGCTGAACGGAGAACTAGGGGGAATGCCGCATTATGCCTCTTGATCTCAATCAATGCCACGGATATCGAGAAACTGTACGAAACTCTTCAGCATTGGATACCAGAGCCAGATAATTCAGAAATTGAGAATGCATCAAGACCAGCCATCGTAGTCGGGCTGGGAAGTGCCCCTGCGTCATGGTACTGGGAAACAGTCAGGGGTTACGTGGCTCTCGATGATAGATTATCATCCATCGAGGCATCCGATTATCGAGTAATTACCCGCAGCGACAGGCCCTACGGCGCAATTGGCGCATCGGCAGCCATAGCATGGGCTGCCTCTGAATTTACATGGGAACTCGTTGCTTGGAGATACCCGAATCGCATAGGCAGCCCAAGGGCAGTCGACGCTGAACTCATCGGATCTATATCTGTCAAACATCCGGGCACATTTGCTAACAGGGACCCTACTACTGGAAGATGCCTGATCGCCCCAAGGACACCCTGCCCAGTCCTTTATGGGATAAGAGGTCTCAACGAGTCTTCAGTAATCGATGCGCATAATGACCTGCAATCGTATGATTCCATCGAGGAGAGTATAGAATACGGGATTCACAAGACGAATCAATGCAGCGATGACCATCTCGAGAATACGTTCGTCGGGACTGTGACCAGTGAGCCCGTTATCGGCCCAGGAGGACATGTCTCTCTGACAGCGATGTCAAGGGGAAAGAGCGAGACCATTCTCGCATTCAAAGAAGGAGGACCAGTAAATACAGAGGTCCGATTAATGCGTGCCGGGGACATCATATGTTGGGCCGGCCTCCGTTCGCCCGACGATTCAATACATCTCGAGAGAGTGTGTTTGATTGATCCGGTTCCTGTTATCAAAAACCGACCTAAATGCTGTGGCACTGCTATGAAAAGCGCAGGTAAGGGATCCGTGCTTCGATGCTCAAAATGCGAGAAGAAACGCAAGAGGTCATGGGTATCCAAGCCTCTTCGAAACGTAGGTCTGTGGGCCGAGCCGCCTCCCAGCCACAGGAGGCACATAGCAAAACCACTCTCTGAGGGGCCTCCGGATACTACTGCCAGAATGCCTACTGAATTGCCCTCCTAACCAAAGTGATTATCCGGTCGATGGCCACCACGATATCATGGTCACTATTCTGGGCGAAGGCGCGGCAGCAGACATTGCCCTGGTAGCCCTCACTATGGTTGCTATTTTCCTAGTCTACAGGATCCTCTCGGGTAGGCCCAAATTCGTCGAGGATGCTGACGAGAGAGTCCCCGAACATCTGAGATCCAAGGAACTCACAGAGCCATCCGAAGAGGCTCTCGAGGACTTGGACCGTCTGATGGGTGAAAATGCTCTTCCAGATGATGAAGAGTGAGTTGATCGACCCGTCTGTAAATTGAGATTTCACTAGGACATAGAATACAACGGGCCAATCAAAGGGTAAGTACGATCATTCTACCGCTTTCAATGCGGCCCGCGCCTCGCGCTTCTTCCTGTTCTGACGCTTCTTGTACAAAGGGTAAATTGGCCACTTGGCGAATCCCGTCCACATGACTATGAAAATGAGTGTCGTCGAAACCCACTTATCGATAGATGCATCCCAAACCGTATCTATCAGTCCATAGTGGAAGTACGCGATCCTAGAATGGTAGACAACCAACACAAGCGCAAATGCCAAATGGACATATCTCCAAGCATTATTCCAGTTCATAACACACAAAACTTGATTTTGGTAATTATTCTTTCTCACATATAGTATATCCTAGACGGAGTTATATTGACTCCTCAATCCGGTCAGGTATGAGTTATGCACCTGAAGGATATGATTTCGGAGAACAAGAGAATTATTCATTCGCAATGAACGTGACTTGCGCCAACGATGACGCACGGAAAATGTTCGTCGAAGCCTTTGGTCACATGTTGAATTACAACCATGAGCAAGCAATCGCCTGTTTCTCGGCATGCACCGAGGAAGACCCGAACTGCGCTATGGCTTGGTGGGGTATTTCTTACTGCGTATCCTCCAATTACAATTGGGCCCCGGGCCTCGGATCTGGACACGATTCCATTCAACAGGCTCTTTCAGTGATGGGCCATTGCACAGAGCTGGAACAAGATTTGATTCGAGCTTTGTCAACCCGTCACTCGGCAGAGGCTCGCGATGCAGCAGACCCGTCTGTGCTGAATATGGGCAATGACCCTGAATTGAATGTCGCCTTTGCCGAGGCTATGGCGCCATTGTACGAAAAGTATGAGGGGAATTTGGACGTGACTGCCATCTATGTGGAGGCTTTGATGAATCTGAAGGCCTGGCAATTGTGGGATAAGAATACAGACACGGGGGAAATCACCCCTGCCGATGACAACACGCTACTGCTTGTGAAGATCATGGAAGAGGCCTTCGAGAGCAGTGATGAAGCGAAGATACACCCTGCTTTGTGCCACTTGTACTGCCACGCTCTGGAACTGTCACCCTTCCCGGAGAAGGCTCTTCCAGCTGCTGATGTTTTGCGCACTTGTATGCCCGGGCTCGGACATCTTGTTCACATGCCATCCCACATCGACGCATGGGTCGGTCAGTGGAAAGAGGCCATAGAGTGCAATATAGCCGCTGTCGAGGCCGATGACAGATATGTCGAGATCACTGGCAACGAATCGCAGTTCTACAAGTTCTATCGTATGCACAACCATCACTTCATTGTCTGGTGCGCGATGTTCGATGGACAGTATGAGACTGCATTGAAATATGCTAGGAAAGCTGTCGATACCCTCCCTGCTGGAGATGAGAACAGTGGCGCGCAGTTCATGCTCGCCGGCATCATTCCGATGGGGGCTATCTTCTTGGAATCGTATGTCACCATGCCTTGGCATGTGATGGTCAGATTCGGCAAGTGGGACGAAATAATCGCCGAACCCATGTACTCTGACAAGGACGTCTTCCCAGCAACTATCGCTACTCAGCATTATGCCCGTGGCGTGGCCTATGCCTCCAAGGGCATGGTTAAGGAGGCAGAGGCTGAACAGGTCCTCTTCAAGCAGGCCCTTCAGAATCCAGCACTCGCAGGCCGTCTGATGCATAACAATTTCATGTATCAGGATCCTGCAGAGGGCCCCTCGATACTCAATGTCAATGACGCCATTCTCGAAGCCGAGATCGAATATCGGAGGCAGTACATCTCTAAGGAAAACGGGTCATCCTACGACTTCTCCGCTGCATTCCAAGAGCTACGACGCGGAGTCGATCTGTCGCTGAACCTAGCTTACAATGAGCCATGGGGGCAAATGCAGCCTGTTCGCCATATCCTAGGCGCACTGCTCCTTGAACAAGGCGAGGTAGAAGAAGCCGAGGAAGTGTACCGTGCTGACATCGAACTATGGAAAGACAACATGTGGGGCTTGCTCGGACTGAAGCTCTGCCTCGAGGCTCGGGGTGATGAGACTGGCGAACTAGAGAAGGTCGCCAAGTTGTTTGAGGAAAGAAGCGTTAGAGCCGACATCAAACCGGCAAAGACATGCTTCTGCGCCCAAGAAAGTGTCGAGAAGTCCTGCTGTTAGGGGCTCAGTTGTAGAATTGGCTAGTGATTTCTCCCAGAGGGGCAATGGCTTTGAAAAGCCAGATCATGACGCCACGCAATTCACACACAAACAACCTGTGAAAACGAGGTCATGAACAATGAAAGATTTCACGGACAGGCTTCCAGTATCCCAATCACTGGAATTTGACTTTGATTCGGATGAAATATGGGGCATTATCAGCGAACCGGGAAACCTCAATCTCTCCCATCCGTTTTGCAAATCCAATGAAGTGATCCAATGGGACGATAAAGACCATTCCGACCGTCTCGTTTACCTCAATGGGCTCAATTATATTCGAGATTTCAAAACCTGGGATGAGGGATCAGGGTACACTCTCCTGATTGGCGAGGAGGACGGCCCGAAATCATACGTAGTATGGGAGATTGATTCCCTTGATGCGGGTAAATCAAGATTAACGATAACAGTATATCCTTACATATTGGTGGAAATACCCTATTTCTTCGCGTATTTCGCACATGTGGCATGGGTCAGGCCCCGACTCAAAAAATATCTGAAATCAGTACTCTCGGGGTACAAATATTACTTGAAAAATCAGAAAAGGACTCCTCGGAACCACTTTGGAGAACATCCATGGTTCTCCTAAATTTTGACCTGTCTGCCCTGCAATAAAGAATCACTTGGATACAGATGATTAAATTTCACAGTCCTCTGTTGACATTATGGAAAGTAACCGCAAGGTACCACTATTCTTGTTAGGGCCAGATTTCTTTCCCGGGTTTAATTCTACTCTGAGAGTGTTCGAGCCCCGATACAAGCAGATGATGAATGATTGCATACTCGACTCGAAGCCATTCGGCTACATATCTTCAGAACCAAAGGCGGGTGAGTTGAATGGCTGGAACCAACCTGCCAAAGTAGGGGTGCTATGCTCTGTTTCGGATTACGAGGAATCCGGTTCGAACCTAATCATAAATATAGAATCAGAGTCGGTTTTTCATGTAAATGAAATTATCCAACCAGTTCTGCCCAATGCGATGGACTCCGAGAGTTACCCCAGTGTCGAGGAACTGATGGAGAGGGCAGGTAATCCTGTTGATGGCAAATTGTACCTCAGAGCAAATGTCACATTAATCGATCCGCCCAGACAAGATTACGCAGCAACCGAATTCCTTGAATTTCGAGAAATCTTGTCGCCCATCAAGTCGATTCTAGAGATGAGCTGCATGTATAGGGGCCAAACTCTGGATTTTGAAAAAGAGTCGCAGACAGAAGACGAGGAGCAACAGTCGAGGTTTATTTGGAAAATTTGCTCTTCTCTTTGCTATGATGTCGAATTGCAGCAGATGATGCTATCGGAGGAATCGTTGTCGTCATTGATGCAGATTTGTATACAATGTGCCAACGACTTGAAATCTAGAATGGGCGAAGATTAAATTCTGATTACCACGATTCACATGGATCTACGAGATCTTAGCGAAAGTGTGTTAAGTTGCTTCAATTAATGCGACTTATGAGCGATGATTGGTGGGGGGATAATCAATCCGATGAACAAGAGCAAGATCGCTCCATCAAGCCTCACAAAGATACCGCAACATTGACCTTGAAGGCCAATAGGTCCCCAGGCAATTTTCTAATTCTCGCGGTAATCTCTATTTTCGGTTCCGGTTTCATCACCAATCCCGTATCGGAGATGGAGTTCTTTCCGCAGGAATATGTGTTTTACATCTCAATGTTCGGTATACTATTCCTAGCGATTTTAATCATTTTATTGAGTATTTGGAGTAGGTTAAACAAGCAATGGTCTCGCATAACCATGGAAGGGAATGAAATCTCCCTCCAGAGATATCTTCCCTTCAAAATTAGATCATTTTCGCACAAGCAGATCAAATCCGAAGTTGTTGATGTTGTCATAATGGAAAAAGTCTATGTCGAGATTAAGGGTGATGATGATTCAAGCAACATTCGCAGAGGCGGATATTGGAACTACAGGGTTGAGCTGATGGATGAAAATAATATCACATTAGCCTATTTCATTTTAGAAAATGACGAGTGGGAGCCCTTTGCAGTAGGATTGTCTGGGAGACTGGATAAGAAATTAATTAGGGAGAAATGATTTTTCTTTTTTGATCTAAAACAAATCCCCATTGGGCTGGATAGAACAAAATATGGAAATTCCGAATTTTTTTCCGGATACTGAAGTGGTAGATACCTATGGATAAGACTATTTTTACTTTGAAGATTTGTGGTTGGTCGAGCATCGCTATGGGTTTGGTCTTTCTTCTTACGCCGGAGTGGTACGTGAATTTAGAGGGTGCCAATACTGAGAATATCGCATGGCTAAGGAGCCTTGGAGCAGCATTACTCGCAGTCAACGGAGTAGGGGCCTTGATAGCAGCCAGGGACCCTGTAGGGGAGCGCAGTTTGTACGATGTTGTCATGCTCGCTTCGATCCTAGAGACACTTTCGCTAGGATGGTCAGTTTTAGAATGGGAATTCTCTGCGACCGAGGAGATGTTTGTCACTGGCCCCCTCTTGGTATCAATTTTTGTCAGTATCGCTTTGATTCTTTACAGGCCAGACCCTGTTTCGTAGCGAAAAAAATCATCGCTATCTTGGAATAAACCATACAAAAACTCAGCTCGAACAGGACAGCATCGAGCTCCCTACTCGATTCCTCGCCCATTCGGGTCGCTTGAGGAACCACTTCTCCTCATGCTCTGGATGCTCGTCATATGGGCTCTTAAGCATCTCATGAAGCTCCATGGCAACAGAGTAATCCCCTTTCTCTGCTGATTCTATAGCGATTTGAGCCATCCAGTTCCTGAGGACATACTTGGGATTGGCCCGTAGCATCATAGCTCTTGCAGGCTCGCCGTTCACCCTATTCCACCATCTGGTCAGCCAAGCGCCCCACTCCAAGGGCGCCCCCTCCTCTTGATTGTAGATGGCGGGCGTAAGATGTTCAGCCTCCGGCTTCTCGATGTTCGATAGCAATCTGAAGAAAACTGTCATATCAGTCTCGGTTAGCTGTAGCATGGATATCAGATCGCTTATCAGAGTGTCATCACCGGCCTCGAAATGCCCTAATCCTAGCTTTTTAGACCACATCCCAGTGCTGTGTTCTCTATAGGCGTCGTAGTATGACTCGAGGGCTTCATGCAGCCTCGTCGGCTCCCGCATCAAGTGGCCGATTGCCTCTAGTAGACGAGCGATATTCCAAGCACCGACTTCTGCTTGTTGTCCGTATCTGTACCTCTTAGTCATGGCATCGGTTGTGTTGGGGGTCCATGTTGGATCGTATCCTTCGAGCCACCCGTAGGGCCCGTAATCTATCGTAAATCCGTGTATCGACATGTTGTCTGTATTCATCACACCGTGGACGAACCCAACGCGCATCCAATGGGCGATAGTAAATGCAGTCCTATCTGCCACTTCCTTCAACCACTCAATAAGTGCATCATCGCAGTCCGCAGAGTGACCTGGGAAATGACTCTCGATAGTATACTCCACCAATGCCCTCAGAGTGGTAAAATCACCAGTATTAGCATGAATTTGGAAACTCCCGAACCTGATGAAACTATCTGCGACTCTGCACACGATGGCTCCCGGCTCTGCAGCAGGCCGCCCATCGTACATCACGTCACGAATGACTTCTTCTCCAGTGGTGACGAGGGACAGCGCTCTTGTGCTAGGGACCCCGAGATGATGCATCGCCTCGCTGCAAAGGAACTCTCGGATCGATGATCTTAGCACAGCCCTTCCATCTGCGAAACGGGAATATGGCGTCCTTCCCGAGCCTTTGAGTTGGATTTCTAGGGATGTTTTTCCAGTATCCACTTCGCCCAGAGTGATCGCCCTGCCATCCCCAAGCTGCCCAGCCCAGTTCCCGAATTGGTGTCCTCCGTACCTCTGTGCATACGGGTCCATCCCCATAACGATTTTATTTCCGCCGAGAATTTTCTCATCCGCTACGTCCAATCCGAGCATGCCGGCTACCTCACAAGACCACATTCTCAAAACAGGATTTGGCATCGGTTCGGGCCTAACCCTGGACCAGCATGCTCCAGGCACTTGCCTAGGTCCTCCTCCCGCCTCTTTATCCCCGGGCGTCCCGTCAATGAACCGGTTCTTCCATGACAGTGAACTCAATGACTTCCGTGCCATGGAGCCCTGTTCCCATTAGCGCAATTGAAGTTGTGCATATTGATGGTTTAGCGTCAGGTCATCCTATCGAGGAATTACCCGGAGTGTTGACACATGGTCATCTTTTTTTGACTATTAGAAATCCGATTATAATCCCGAGAAAAACCAACTCCAGTCTTTCATGGGTGCTCGGCCAATAGAGGAAATCCAACCAAAAATCGCTGAACCCGTAATTCATCCCCTCCTCCCGAAGGTCATGGAGTCTTGAGATTAGATTTAAAATTGAGATTGTGATAATAAAAAACCCAGAACTAATTCTGATAGAATCAGATTCCATGAATTTTGAATCTGTGAAGTACAATCCAGAGATCAGCAATATCGAAAATATCGTAGCCGTATACAGCACCCAAACGAGAATATCCCCTCCATCGCCCCCGTATTCAAAAAAGTCGATAATATCCATGAATTCGCCGAAAGCGACCATTAAAGTAGGAATCAATAGCAATAAACAGAATACTCCGAAGATGTAATTTACTGTGATCTGCGACTCTCCTGGTGAGTTCAAGGGACTCTTTTGATTCATAAAATCCCACTCGGAGTTATCCGACATGGGATTCCCTCCCGTCATGGAGAAATGAATTTTTTCAACAATGCCGGGTTAAATATGAAACGTACTTCGGTATTCCAAACAACATGGATAAGCAGAGGCAAGCATCGCTTGGGCTATCTGCATTGGGAGTGACGATAGGCCTGATTGCCGTCTACGTCTTCATGACCTCATTCACCTTGGAAACGTGGTGCCCAGAAGAAAATCGGAGCGAGGTCATCAGGGATGGCGAGACCGTAATTTCATGTGAGGGGGCGGGGATGTGGAGTGGGGTCCTAGTTCGCCTTTTCTTGGCCTGTTGTATATTCGTCCCCCTCTCCGCATTACTGACCACTGCTGGGGTAACCCTGCGGAAGGTCAAATCCGGGAATGTTGATCTCGAGGGGCAGAAATCCGAGGATCCCCTCGAATCCGGTATCGCCTCGATGGTTCAATCATTGGCGCAGTGGTTCGGTGTGGGACTCACTGGGATAGTGATTATCCTGGCTGTGGCGATAACAGCATTCGTCTTGCTGGCACTTTACGCTGTATTCAGCTCCGGAAGTCTATTCAGCTGACTGCTATATCTCTCATCTTCCCTGGCCTATGCCGATTCAATCGTATATTCCAGCGTGATAAGCTCGACCAGATACTCCACCTCTTCGCCATCATCCGAGTGAGAGCATCCGGGCGAACCGCCTGTTTCTGCTGTGACACTTATCTCCAAAACATACGGGCCCAAACCATAGTCGCCGACTTCTAGGCCATCAATAATATCTGATTTAGATAGACCGCTAACATTTCCAATTAGAGATTCATCGAACCATACAACTTCAATCAAATGCGACGATACGCCATCACCTGAATTTTGGCCGCTGGATGTTCCATTGTTTTCGGCATTGGAAATTGTCCCAGTTATTGTATCTGGATCAGGGTCAGAGGCCCCAGGAACCCCGCATCCAAAACCTGAGTTGGATTCATCTTCCGAGTATTGCAGAGTAACTCTAACACCTACCACGTTCAGATTCTCGTTTCCTGCCACTGAATCTGTGTGCATATCTACCGCTATTGTATCTCCATCATTCACATACTCGATCCCATCAGATAATTGCTCACTGCCAAAGTTACCTTCAACCAGCCAATCCCCTGATGGGCCGCCGTTCGATTCCAACGAGTCCGGTCCTGAGATGAAATAGGTAGTCTCTACTGCGGCAAGTGGTACTAGGATCACCATCGCACCGACTGCCAGGGTTCTAGGGTCGGGTATTTCATAACGGCCTAGTGGGGAAACATCTGAGCTACGTAATTGATTCATCGCTATGTGCGTTATGAAAGCGGCACCCATGCCTGGGACAGATGGGAATATATCGTCGCCGAATCCACTAATAGACCACAATAATACTGAGAATAGTGCTGCCAACATCATTGCCATGGTGTGTATCGTATCAGGTCGATAACCGGCCCATCTTATGATTAATATCGGAACGAAAATTGAACCCAGGCCATAAACTGCCAGTACGACTAACAAAAAAACGGAATCTCCACCTGGAACATACAAACCGAAAATCGAAATCACTGTTGCAAATGCAGCAATAATCAAAGTCACGATCTTGGTCTTCTTGTGATCTTGACTAATACTGGGCATAATGTCGTCGGTAAATGCTGCTGTACAGGCCAGAACTTGGCTATCCGCTGTCGACATTGTGGCAGCGAATATTGAGGCCAGAATTAAGCCAACCCAAATCGGGCCCAGTGTTTCCATGGCTAGCATGGGGAGGCCGAGCTCCGGATCGAAATCACCCTCAGTGAAAACAACCCGACTGGCAAGTCCGATTAAGGTCATTATCAGAAGAAATGGAGTCTGCCAGACGAAGAACCAGAGCATGGCCGTCTTTCGGTCCCGATCGGTTCCAAGAGTCATGACTCGACTGACTACCTGAGGCTGGCCGGCAACGCTTAATCCACCTAAAAAGAAAGCGAGAACCCACAGACTAATCCCAAAGTTGAGATCTGCAGGTACCGCACTAGTTAGATTCGCATTTTGAGCAGCCAAACCACTATTCAATCCAGAAAATCCTCCTACCTCCTGTAAGGCTACGTAACAAAGTAGACTTGAACCAATTATCATCACACTAGATTGGGCGGCATCAGTCCAGATGGAAGCACGAATCCCACCCGCATAACAGTAGGCAACGACCAAAACAAAACCAATCAATATCCCAAAAACTTCTGACCAACCGAGCATCACATAGAGGGCTTTTCCTCCACTGGTTAGTTGGGCTGCGGCATAAACTGCTAGAAAAAGCACAGAAAGTATTGCAGCAAGTTTGGCCTCTGGCGAACCTGTGACGTCTGATACCAATGAAGAAAGCGACCGTATTCCTCGATCATTCGCTGTCTGTTGAATAAATTTGTACAGCCATATCCATGCCACAATTTGCCCCAACATACTCCCAAGGCCAATCCATATGATGGAATAGCCCATGGTAAAAGTAAACCCGATGTAACCGATGAACATGTAACCTGAATTCCAAGTGCTCACTGCGGACAATGCAGCTAAGGCCGGATTCATCCCGCGTCCTGCAACAAGATAGTCATCTGTAGTGTCCTCTTTGACCCACATACTAGCTAGACCAACTCCTGCAAATGCAGTCATGAATAGAATGAAAGAGCCTATCAGTACCAAATCCATAAACTGATGCTGAAACATATTCAATATCAATAATGGGTATAACAAACTCCTTCATTTGTCAAACCCGAATAACGATTTTCCGTAAGTCTTGAGGTATTGTCGATCTCTCTTTTCCTCATTATTAAGAATCAAAAGGTACCGAATGTTACGTCGATAAGAGAGAATAAGGTACCGAAAAACTCCTATGGTCAATTCGATGAATTCCCCCCATGCGACCAATGCCGGTGTGGTATCACGAGACTTACACTGAAGGGATTGATAGGTCCGCTAGATTCCCAAGGGACCGCTATCGGCTACTTAGGAAAAGGCTCAATCACCTGGAAGGAACGGGACTAATCCAAATCCTGAATTCCGAACCAATTGATAAGGCCACACTTCTGGTAGCTCACGATCGGGATTATGTGGAAAGGTTCCTGAGCGGATCACTGGAGTCTGGAGAAATAAGGAGGATAGGACTGGAGCCTTGGACGGATGCTTTTGTACCTCGTACAATGAGAATCGTTGGGGGGGCGGTTGAGGCTCTCACGCACGTCACACGATACGGTGGAATTGCAGGTAATATGGCTGGAGGGACCCACCACTCGCACAGATCATTCGGATCGGGTTACTGTGTGTTCAACGATTTAGCAATTTGTGCCTTGCTGGCCAGGGATAAACACGGGTATGAAAGAATCGCTGTACTTGACCTAGACGTACATCAGGGAGACGGGACTGCTACAATATTAAGAGACGAGAAAAGCATAATCACAATATCAGTCCACGGCGAAAAGAATTTTCCCTTCAAAAAGGCAGTTAGTGATTACGACTTTCCACTACCGAATGGTACGGGGGACGAGGGCTATTTAGGGGCCGTTAAAGAATCTCTAGCAATTGTCGAAGCTTTCTCGCCCGATATTCTCCTGTTTCAAGCAGGGGTCGATGCACTAGAATTCGATGCCCTTGGAAATCTGGAGGTTTCCAAGAATGGAATGAAAATAAGAAATGACTTGGTATTCTCATTTCTAGACCGTCGAACACCGTGCATTTTCTTCATGGGCGGTGGTTACTCAGACCCGATAAAACATACCATCGATGCGTTCAATGATTTGTTTGAGGCGGCCGCAGAATCAAATGCTTCGTATTGTAATTCCTAAGAACACATACAACATAAATTAACTGTGAAAATAAGGGTACGAAAATTCCACCTTGTCAGCCGTGGGAACTGGTTTCTGGACACGTGGAAGTCGTTGTATGCCGTATTCAGGATGGCTCTATTCCGAAGGGAAGAGATTCAACAGATTATACAAAATATAACCTTAAACAATAAGTACTCGTAATCATTGAAACTAGCCAGATAAGTGATAATATGGATGCAAAAACAATTTTCCAACCAAAAATCTGGTACATCATCGCTGGCGCAATGGCGCTTATCGGTGGAATTGAGAATAGCTATAACGCCGAATCATGGGCAGAAAGAGCTTGGGGTGCCGATGGAGTAAACGATCAAAGCATTGCTATGGAGAAGCTCTTCGGCTTGTTCATGGCCGGTTTTGGGGCCATGGGCATTACCTGTGCCTTTGCCCTTGATGGCAAAGCCCAAGCGAAGTTTGCTATAGCCAATGGCGCCGTTATTTCCCTGTTTTTTGTAACCATGTTCTTCTTTCTTCCTTCGACGGGGTATGAAATGCCGGGTGCAGGCTTTTTGATTCCGCCATTCATATTCTTGGGTGGCTTAATGGCCTCTGGTTACCTCCACATGAATGAAGAAGTGCAAACAGCCGAGTAATACGAAGTAACCGTTGTAGTGCTATCCATCTGGTGCCCAATAAAACGCCTGCGCACCCAAGGAGAACCTTGCTTGCCCTTCTGACCAAAAGATGCCCTTTAAATTGAAAGCAGGAAAATATTCTAAACGATTGTTCAGAGAATTTCTTTTATCGTGTTCGGACTTTTTTTTGGGTCAGAAGCAATTGCAGAGATGCTCCCTTTGAAAATAAGGAGAATAGTTGGAATAATTTTGTTATCGGCAGGAATCATTCTTGGCATCATTGGATTGGTTTTTATGATTCTTTTTCAGGGTTCAGATCTAGGACTGGGGGGAATGGGAGAATTGATTTGGTTGATATCGATTGGGGTCGGGGCTATCAGCATCTTAATGTCAATTGATTTTTTTAGAAAATATGAATGAGAGTTTTGAGAGTGATCCACTAAAGTGTAGGATAGGCTTCCCAAGTTGACGCACTCGTCATAAACGAGAATATGATGCAACCATCATGAAGGTCAGGGCACTAAATTTAATCTCACTCATATTCCTCGCTACTCTTACAGGGTGCACTGGCTCGCAAGAAGGCTCTGTGGAGGCAGAAGCTTACACTGGCGAGCTCAAGATACTTGCTTTGCATGGAGGTGGAGACACTCCGGAGGGGCTAATGGGCCAGCCTGGAATGCAGGACATGATGTCGGATCTACCAGAGTTTGAGTTCTTCTTCGCTGATGCGCCTAATGACGACAGCATGTGCCATCAATGCTGGTACGCTGATCCCCCGGGGGGGAAGGGAGAACCTAATGAGGATAGGACATGGGCGGACATATCGATAGAGTATCTAGACAGAATAGTGGAGGAGCATGGTCCCTTCTACGGCATCCTAGGATACTCACAAGGGAGCCCAATGGCGACTGTCTACATCGCCAACTCCAATACATCCTTCGAGAAAGCGTTCCTTTTCAACGGATACCTGCCCACGACTCACTCCGGCCTCAACGACACCATCAATGAAGTAGCCCCTCTGAGTGTAGATGCGCTTATTTTCGGGGGGGGCAATGATGTTTTCATATTCGGGGCGGATGAACTCGCAGGTGTTTATCAGGAGCCGACGATAATAATCAGCAGCACTGCGGATCACCATCTGCCATTTTCAGATGATGAAGTATATGCGGATGTTCTTGCATTTTTCAGACAGGGGACAAATGCAACCCTATGAGTTGACCACTAATCAGGGGGTAGCGAACCTAGCGCCCCGCATTCTTAGGAACTCATCCATCAAGCCCATTCTTGTCGGCGCCGCGATCATGCACTTGCAACTCCTAACGTTTAGATTCGGCCCCGTTTAAAGAAAAAGGTCATACCCTAATGATCAATCAATCCTAACATGAACGACCTTTATGCCATTGTGCCTGCATCCGCT
>DANO01000032.1:0-3544 GCA_002497295.1 Euryarchaeota archaeon UBA171
TGGGACAGATACGGAGAGCATTGCCTAGGCTATGCGGATAGTAGCTACCTAAGCGCCTGGGACGATTTGCCGGAAGGGGACCCTGCGTCTGAATGGTGCGTTATGCCCGCTGAACAGTTCATGGCATGGGGCATATGGCAGCCGACTCAACGACATCTCATTGACTTCGCCAACGTGAATGGGCACATAGATCCCGGCAACGAGCTGAATGGGGCCTTCCATGAGCATACATACACGGGATTCCAAGATGGGAGGGACACGGGTTACGAACGCACGGAGAATCTGTTCGTAGAGGACATCGGCGACGACGAGGTCGTCGCTGACGTGGGCTGCTCTTTCAGAACGTCCGTCAGAAGCGCGGGAGTTCACACTCAAAGCCTCGTCCTCACGGACTCCTCCAATAACGTGGTATGGTCGCTCTCAGAGGATGAATGCGAGACTGCCACCCTCAAGCTAGACAGTGGGGAGTCGTACTCCTTGACGTTCAAGAGCACCTCTGCGGGCATTGACGATACTGTCGAGGTCATCATCGGCATGACTCTGAGTGCGTACCAACCGCTCATGCTTACCGGGGACGGCAGCGCCATCCTGCGCACAGAAGGCAACTGGGGAAGCGGGGACTTGGAGACCATGATGGTCGAGAACCCCACTTTCGAAAAGAATCCCAAGAGCCTGGATGCTAAGCTGATCTACTCCCTGTTCGTACCCTGTCTTGGGTTCGGGGCATTGGTCTACATGGCGCTGAGGAGCATGGCCCGGGGTTACGAGTGGGAGATGAACAAGTGCTACGGGTGCGACCTTTGCGATGACGCGTGCCCAGTGAGGCTGTTCAACGCGGGTGACAAGCTGAACATCATCTACAACACATGGAACAATGAGGATGACGGGGTTCCGCTCTACTCGTGCCTCACCTGCACTGCCTGTACCAATGCCTGCCCCCAACTGGTAGACTATGACTCGTATGTGGACATAAGGAGGAGCATGATTGTGGGTGGGCCTCCAGCGGCAGAGATACCCCACACAGTCCTACAGGCCGTTCTCGCGGCTGAGGCCGAGGAGGATGCAGATGAGTCGTTCATACCAGTGGAAGACTACCCTCTGGATTCCACTATCGGATATTACCCCGGCTGCGTCGACTACATCGACCAAGAAATGGTCTTCAGCCATGTAAACGAGGGATCGATGAATCTGGGAGACACCACTACAGCGGCGTTCACCATCTTCGACGAGATGGACGTCGGAGTCTCATACCTGGGGAGGGACTTCCTGAAGTGCTGCGGCCACGATCAGAAATGGCAGGGCATGAGCGAGGTCTTCGAGAAGCTGAAGGCCTACAACCAGAAGAAGCTCAAGGCCAGCGGGATAGAGACGCTGGTGACGTCCTGCGCAGAGTGCTTCAGAACATTCGCAATGGACTACGAGCTGGATGAGATGAAGGTGATGCACACTACGGAATTCATCACCCAACAAGGATTCGACGTGCAGATGGCTGTTGAAGAGGATGTCACCGTGACATACCACGACCCGTGCAGGCTCGGTCGTCAGATGAACATCTACGAGGAGCCTCGAGATCTGGTTCGCAAGGTGGAAGGGGTCAATCTCGTCGAGATGGAGCATCACGGGGAAGACGGCCTTTGTTGCGGTGTCTCCAGCATGATGTCATGCAACGAGAATTCGAGGTCCCTGCGTCTTCAGAGATTCGACGAGGTCAAGGCGACCGGGGCCGAGATAATGCTCACGTCCTGCCCGAAGTGCGTGAGTCACTTCGAGTGCTTGAAATTCGAGGGCGACCCTAGGCATGACTTCGAAATACTCGATGTGGTATCCTTCCTTGCAAGGCAGATCGAGTCAAAGCGGGCCTGAATAGGGGCTGGGTGGTTACCCTCTCAGTGCAACCATCCCTGAGGCTAGTGAGAGTATCGCAGCGACCAGAACGCCGATGACGGTGAGTCTCGCGAATCGCTTCTCCCCATAGGCCAATGCTGTCAGCCAGATGAACAATCCAATGAGTCCTGAACAGGAGAAAGAAAACCATCCCGCCTCGAATCTCGAGACCACCACGATTACGCCCCATATGGAAATAGGCATCAATATCGCAAGCATGTCCTTGGAGATACTTGGCCACGAAATTTGCTCATCCATGCCTATCGCCACAACCATGCGTTCATGAGTGTGCCCTAAATGCGGATATTAGCCATGACGCGAGTTAGCGATCTTGAAGCCCGTCGCGCGGTCGAGCAGCACCGCATTAGAGCGATGATGACGGCTCAAAGGGCAGGAGAACGCGCGAAGCTGAAGATCGGGCCGGAGCACGTTGCATGGGTCAAGGAAGAGATGTGCATAGGATGCGATCAATGCACCATTGTCTGTGATGATGATGCGATTGAGCTCTACGATGTTAAAATGCGTAGCCCGATAATAGACGTCGACATAAACAAGAAGGCGAAGATACTCAGGGAGCCTTGCACAGGATGCGGGCTATGCGTATTGAGTTGCCCTACAGACGCGATAGTCATGATTGATCGTTGAGCCTCGAGCCCACAACATGCTGGTAAATTGACTCGAATCTCTGGCAGGACTGCCTGAATGTGAATTTATCTAGCGCTTTCTTCCTGCCGTTGTCCCCCTTCCTAGCCAAGCGTTCCTTATCCGACAACTCCCCTATCACCACCTCAGCAAGGGAGCGATGGTCTCCCATCTCGAATAGCGCCCCTACATCCTCATCGACCATCTCTGGGATGGGACCCTCATTGGTCGCGACGATTGGTACGCCCGAGGACATTGATTCGAGCGGGATGAGCCCCTGGCCCTCGTAGTACGAGGGGAAGACTGTCAGATCGCTCGCACGATAAACCTCGGATAATTCCTCGAACGGAAGACTGCTCTCTATGGTGAGTGCATCAGAGAATCCCATCCTCGAAGCCTGAGACATGAGTTTCGACTTCATGCCGCCCCTGCCCACGACGAGTAGTCTTGCACGAGGTTCGCTTTCCAGTATTAGAGAAAATGCTCTGAGTAGCGTCGTGTAGCCTTTGCGAGCAGCCAATCTCCCTACGGCCAGGATGAGGGGCGAGCCTTCAGAAACGCCATATCTCGATCTTATCGACTCCCTAGACGCGACATGCTCCGGGATACTCTCGTCGAAAGGGCTGAACAGTTCATTGTCGACCCCCCAATGGACGGTCTCGCAGTTCCAGGCCCCTGCAAGTCCGTATCTCTGTTCGAAATCCTGTCGAGTGGCATCGGAATTGGATACTGCGATATCCGCCATCGAGGCAGCTATCTTCTCAAATTTGGAATAGTGCTTGGCAGTTAGGAGGATTGCCAAGTCATTCGGATTACGGAAGACGGCTGGCTCGCCCATCCTTCTAGCCGTAACCAGGCCGTCCCTCTCCCCCATCCACGAACCATGAAGCGAGGCGACGACTGGTGCAATTGACCTGCATCGCCTGATTTGCTCCCTGTTCAGACTCACCATCGGAAGATGAAGATGGATCACGTCGAATGGGTCTGCCTTGTGGACTTTCTCCAACTCCTTCAGAGC
>DANO01000032.1:3937-10511 GCA_002497295.1 Euryarchaeota archaeon UBA171
TCGATATTCTCGATTTTTTCATTCTCTTCTTGGGCGCCATTTCGAGTGATTATTGTGACTCTGTTGCCTGATTCGACGAGATGCCTGGATAGATGGTAGACCGTGCTCCCCATTCCCCCCCATCGAGGAGGGTATTCTGCCGAAATCATAGCGACGTGCATATCAGGCCCGTCTAATGGCCCCAGCGCATCCGCTTGAATGAATCGCCATGAAATGCGTCTTCATTCAAACCGTTCAAATGGAACGTCGCCTCATGGGAGTCATGGCAAAGGAGTCCGCAGACCCCGTTCGCTTTGGCGCTGAGTTCGGCCCTAAGAGGAGTGCTAATTCGACGGGTGTTAGCCTCTCGACGTTCAAATCGCTCGTTTGGGTCTCTAATTTGGGCGGCCTCTTGCTTTTCGCGATAGGTCTCGAACTCATGATTGTCCAACAGTCATTCTATATCGGCCTGGGTTGCATCATAGCAGGCGTGGCGATAGCCCTGTTCCCATCTAACTATGAGATAGTCGGGATGGAAGATCTCGAGGATGCGGGTAGCGAGGCAGATGCCCGCGTAGAGGAATGATTGATGCCTGTCGAGACGCTGGTCGTCGAAATGGCACATTGCAGAGTTTCGAAGATCATCGAAGGCGGGAAGCTGATTGGCATATCTATCGACGGGGGCAAAGGGGATCCTGCCGATGGCCCGGAAAGAAGTCCTGACTGGTCTAATTTGGTTGAAGATATCGATTGGAGTATGGTCACGCCGTTTAGGAGGCTCGTATTCGAGACTCTTCTAGACAATGTGCAAAGAGGGAGTCTGGTTACGTATGGCGAGTTGGCCTCAGCAGCGGGCAGGCCGGGTTCTGCAAGAGCAGTTGGTTCAGCGTTATCGTCCAATCCATGGCCCTTGGTAGTACCATGCCACAGGGTGGTTCGAAGCAATGGTCACATAGGGCCTTACAGCGCAGGTTCGGGGATATCAACAAAGAGATCCCTGCTAGTTAGCGAGGGATTGGAGATAGACGCAGAATTTCGTTTCGATCAGAAAAACCTGACGAAGATCGCTAAGGAGGCTAGAGATGCCACCATCCAGACAAAGACATATGTGTTCTGAGACAGATTTCTTGGGCCCTCGTCCGAATTGTCCTCGCTCATTGTTACATGGCGTGCAATATCGGATGTAAACCTAACCAATACTACAGGAATGGATTGAGCAATATTGCTCCGGCAAGGGGTATGAGCACCATTGTAGCATTGTCATCAATCACATTGGTTCTGGGCAATTCACCGATTACGGTCAGCGGTGCAAGAAGGATTGACCCCACGAGAGGGGTGTCTAGGTAAAATGTGCACCCCAGCCATATTGCGTATGACACAGCTCCTCCTATCAGAATCGCCGCCCTCAGGCCGCTTGTCCTCCTCTTGACCTCGCCCATGACTGGGTCGACGATACATAGCCCGAGTATGATTGGTATTCCGAAGACTCCTGCTTGCATCCCTTCCCTACCCATCGTCGGAGCCATGAGCAATGCGATGGAGACTGCGAATGTGCCCCACGCCAAGGCGGATATTTGGCTAGCCTCGTATTCCCTCTGCCCTACAATAACGATGCCCGATTTGAGTCTGATTGCTTCCACGAGCAGTATCGCCACACATGTAAGACTCACGAATTCCTGTGGGTCCAGATTGAGTTGCGAGGATATTTCTTGGCCATAGACATAGTACAGAACGGGTATCAGAGCCATGGAGACGTGAGTGAATCTCCGAAATATGTGGCCGTAGTCGCCACCCACCGAGTGTTTCGCGTGATCAATGTTTACATCATACTCTTCCATTGTCAAACTCCACCATATCTGCAGCCTCATCCGGTTTTATCGTCCTCGAGGCCATTGCTCGCATCGCGCCCTCGTACGATGGCCTGCTCCTCATCCTATCTGCTAGGATTGAGTCGAGCAGAATGGCAGATCTCATTAGCAGACGATCTGGATTCGGAGTTATTTGATCGAGTCTTTCCATCAAATCATCTAGACCGCTGCCCTTCAGTGCCGATACGGATACCACTTCAGGGGCACCTTCGGAGAAGGAGAGGCCTTCTTTGATTGAATTGGCAGACTCCAGCGAACCCGGAAGATCGGATTTGTTACATGCTATGATGTCTGCTATTTCTAGGATGCCTGCTTTTTCAGCTTGTATGATGTCACCCCTATCCGGGCCCTCGACAAGCATCACGCGATCCGCCACGGAAGCAATAGCGAATTCCCCTTGCCCTGCTCCCACAGTTTCTATCAGAATCCTATCCCACCCAAGGCTCTGTAGGACTTCGACCATTCTCCGCACTCCACTAGAGATGCCTCCAGAACTGCCCCTCGAGGAAACTGATCTGAAGTATATCTTGGAGGGGTCCGAGAATACCATTCTCGCCCTATCTCCGAGAAGCGCTCCCCCTGAAACGGGTGACGAAGGGTCAACGGCCAATATTGCGATGCTTTCCCCCTTCTCGGACCAATTTGAGGCCAATCTGTCAATGAGAGTAGATTTTCCTGCGCCGGGCGGTCCGGTGATGCCGAGGATCCAGGAGGGTTTTTGTTCGTATGAACCAATACTACCCCCTTCCTCCGCGATCGTGAGGAGTTTCGCAAGCGCTCTCCTATCTCCCTCAATGGCTGAGTCGAAGAGAGTCTTGGAGGAATTCATTGCCATCTCCATTCACCTCCCTCGCCCACTCCTGTGGGCTTGCCATCTCCTCTTCTTGATTGGACTTCCTCAAGGAATCTGATTGGTTCGGACATACTTGTTCCGGGGCCGAATATCGCTCTCACGCCGGCACTGTAGATCGCATCTCTGTCAGGATCGGGGATTATGCCTCCTGCAAAAACCACGATGTCACCCATGTCAGCATCAGTCAATATCCTGCAAATCATGGGCAGGAGCCGTGAGTGAGCCCCGGATAGAGTCGAGATACCAATTGCAGATGCATCCTCGTCCCTCGTTATGGAGACTATCTGCTCGGGTGTTCTTCTGAGTCCTGTGTAGATGACCTCGTGACCGCCGTCCCGCAGGGCCCTCGCGATGATTTTAGCGCCACGATCGTGACCGTCGAGACCGGCTTTTGCGATGATTATTCTCATGCGCTTCGGTTTGGCGTGTGAAAGCAGTCGATTTCAACCAACCGCATGTCAGATTATCTAGATGGCTTTCAGCAAGGCTCATTCACTATATCCGTGTGGCCTTCTCGTAGGACATGGACGGCGGCGATTCGCGGATAGCAGATCTGAGGGCTAGGAAGTCTCGCTCACAAGCCGGCGGCGGGGCAGCTAGAACCGAGGCACAGCATGCAAAGGGTAAGATGACGGCGAGAGAGCGAATAGAGGATCTTCTGGACCCTGATTCGTTCGTAGAGATCGATGCCCTCGTCGAACATAGGTGCAGAGACTTTGGAATGGACAAGAATGTGATTCCAGGGGATGGCGTGGTTACGGGCCACGGTACGATAGACGGGCGTTTAGTGCATTGTTTCGCGCAGGATTTTACTGTCTATGGTGGGTCGCTTGGAGAAATGCATGGCCTCAAAATATGTAAAATTCTAGATCTTGCGGTGAAAACAGGAACACCAGTCATAGGCCTAAATGACAGCGGGGGCGCAAGGATACAGGAGGGCGTTGCCAGCCTGGGCTCCTATGCAGAGATATTCTTCAGGAATGTGAGAGCGAGTGGAGTCGTCCCCCAGATATCCGTGATAATGGGGCCATGTGCCGGAGGTGCTGTCTACTCTCCGGCCATAACTGACTTCGTAGTGATGGTTGATGGCACATCTCACATGTTCATCACGGGCCCGGAGGTAATCAAAACTGTAACAAACGAAGATGTGAGTTTTGACGATCTGGGTGGTGCTTCCACACATGCAAAGAAATCAGGAGTGACTCACTTCGTGGCATCGGACGATTCAGATGCGCTGGAAATAGTGAGGGACCTTGTGGGCAGACTCCCATCAAATAATCTCGAACGCGCTCCTAAACTCATTCCAAACGATCCGGAAGACAGGATTTGCGTATCACTTGATTCCATAGTCCCAGAAGACCCCTCGATTCCGTATGATATGCTTGACGTCATAGAGGAGGTGTTCGACAGGGGGAGTTTCCTAGAGGTGCAACCCGAGTTTGCAATGAACATGGTAGTCGGATTCGCAAGACTTGGAGGGGAGTCTGTGGGAGTAGTCGCTAATCAGCCAAAGGTCCTGGCTGGTTGCTTAGATATCGATGCATCAGTAAAAGCCGCCAGATTCGTCAGATTCTGTGATGCGTTCGGAATCCCGCTAGTGACGTTTACAGATGTTCCGGGATTCCTCCCTGGGGCCAATCAAGAGTGGGGCGGAATAATCAGACATGGTGCCAAACTACTCTATGCTTATGCTGAAGCCACAGTCCCCAAACTTACCGTGATCACCAGGAAGGCGTACGGTGGCGCCTATGACGTCATGTCATCAAAGCACATCAGAGGAGATTACAACGTCGCTTGGCCCACTGCACGGCTGGCAGTGATGGGTGCCAGTGGTGCTGTACAGATCTTGCACAGGAACAGAATAGCCACAGCGGGGAATCCTGAAGAGGAACGGGGCCGTCTTATCGAGGAGTATGAGGAAGCCTTTGCGAATCCGTATCAGGCCGCTGCCCTGGGTTTCATAGATGATATAATCGAGCCATCGGAAACACGAAAAAGATTGATTCTAGCATTGAAGACCAATATGGATAAGACAGAGGAGCGGCCACGTCGAAGGCACGGCAATCTCCCTCTATGAGGCGCATATCATGTCAAAAGAATCGAGAAGATTGGTCGCATGCATCGTTGCGGCACTCCTCGAGGAGCAAAGATCAGAGGACGTCACAGCAGATATCCATAGGAGGAAAGGCAATCGATGGGGGCACGCACATCGGCAAAGGGCGTCCTCGGGGGTGAATAGGAGATGAAGAAAGAGCGTACATTCGTCATCGATGGCGAGAAAATAACTGCAGAAGTCGAAAGGGATGGAGACGATCTGAGAATAACATTGGACGGAGAGACGCATACGGTCAGGATAGATGGGGATATCGGCCCTTCCAAGCCTGTGCGTAGCAGGAGAGGCCGACTTGGGGCTCATAATGAGAATTCTGGAAGCATCGTCTCTTCGATACCCGGTAAAGTGGTCTCAATCGATGTTAAAGTAGGGGATAGTGTGGAAGAGGGAGAGACGATTCTCATACTCGAAGCAATGAAAATGCAGAATGAGATTTCCTCACCCGTAAGTGGCGTTGTCACGGATATATTCGTAGAAGAGGGCCAATCTGTCGAGTCAAACTTTGAGCTTGCATCGGTCATGAAGGAAGCACACGATTAAGTGTCATAGTGTATTTTGTACACTATGGTCAAGTGTGACGTTGAGGGGTGTTCGAACGATGCCAACAAGGTCAGCAGGCTTTCCCCAGAGGGTTTCCTTGTTGGAACGGGGAACAAGGCGTACTCATTCAGAGAGGCTTACAAGAGATTCTCGTATTGCGCCGAATGCCATGATGGGCTTATGAAATCTGTATGGTCCAGGGTGTCTGATAGTGGGGACAAGTCTGACGACCACGTCGCCCCTACGGCCATATGATCAGATGAGGCCTAGCGCGTCTTCTATCCTATTCAACTCGGGACCGGTTGTGCCCGTTCCCGCAAGAACGGAGTCATTCGAGGTTATACAACCGGCACCGACATATGGCGAGCCGAAGCATACCGTGCCTACCATCAGAGGGACGCTCAAAGCCTCCGAAACCACTGCTGCCTCAGACTCAGTGATGTCCGGATGTGCAAGAACGCCCTTGTCGTTGGCGACTAATGCCGACCCCAGAGTATCCTGCCCGGATATCCTGACCCGTGTGGACGGTACCCCGAGTATCTCGGAGATAAGATCGCAACCAGGGCCAGGGATAGTCATGCCCACCACGGCTCCGTGGTTGTTGCACGCGATCAGATTTCCAGCGGCATTCACGCCCGATTCCATAATCACCACTTCACCGAAGGATGTCAGCTTATCCAGATCTTGCTCAGTGGCTATGTCTGCCACTGCGATCCCATTCTTATTGCCGCGAAGCAGGCTCCCAAGTAGAGTAGATCCCCCTATCGAAAAGGGAACCATCTCGAGATCGAAGGTGGTCTTGAGTAGCTCTTCGCATTCCTCGTCTATGGATAGCGGGTGGAACAGTACGTCCCCTACTATGGATACGTGGACTCCGACCTGAGAATGGCCGAGAACATCCCCAGTTACCGTAGCCATACAATGTCGCCTCTGACTCTTGCTAACGTTGGGAATGGAAAAAGGATGCGGGGATGAAGATGGGTGGCACAGCGACGAACGTTCCCGTGGGCTCTCGCACCACAGTACAGGAATCGACGCAGGAGGGCTTGACTTCCGGGTTCGGGATGGGACCGGGTATTGCCCCTCCGCTGTGGCCGTGCACACCGCATCTTCGAATGTGATGAATCGAGAAGCCTATTGGACAGAGGCCCACCTTAGGCCAGGATGTAATAAATTGTCATGTAAAAATTGTCAAGAATGCTCGGGGGGTTAGTGCAGCTG
>DANO01000033.1 GCA_002497295.1 Euryarchaeota archaeon UBA171
CCGCTAAATACGGCTTGTCCGGACCTACACGTCATGTCAGGGCGGAAGTCAGCAAGAGGGGCCGTCATGATCCTCGTTGTGTATGTCCTCAGTACGTGGGCTGGAGCGGCGGCGGTTCAAGCACAGGGAGCCGTTCCAGACATCACCCTTACCTGTAACCAACCTTCAGCTATAGACGTAGAGCCAGGGGCACCACGCTCGACGATAGTGAACTGTAACTTGGAAAACCCCTCGATACACCAGGTGAAGGTGGAAATTCGCATACAAGCTGGAAACTTGGCATACTCTGGACCTGCTAGCGTAACTGTTGGTAATGGGCTCTCTGCATCGTTCCAGGTCACGCTCAGGGCAGATCTCAGGGCGCCAGAGGGCTCTCAGACCGTCGCAATAACCGCCGAGGTCACCCAGGCAAATGGCGTCCCGGTCACAAGCTCACCTTCCACATATACGGTGTTGGCAATCATTCGTCAGTTCAGCCGTCTGCGCGTCGAAAGCGATGTGGCATTCATCCAACTCAGGCCCAAGGTCGATACCAATCTGGTGTTCGCCGTACACAATGACGGTAACGCGATGGATAGATTTGCAATTGGAATAGACAATCGAGAAGAGCTCAATGACGAGGGCTTCCAACTGAGTATCCCCCTTGTTTCCGTCGAGATAGAGTCCTTGGCCCCTCCTCAGAAGATATACGTTCAGATGAGGACCCCCAAGAACCAAGGTTGGACGGATAAGTACTACAATCTGAATTTCAAAGCAGTCAGCGATTATTCTATCAAGACTGTCGGGGTTCCGGATTATCAGATCCAAACCATGACGATATACATACGAGGAATCTATCTTCCAGGATTTGAGTTGGTTGGCACAATGATGATTTCCGCATTAGCCGCAGCCGCTCTGGCTGGGAGACGGCAGGATCAGGGTGATGCCGAACCCATCGACGAGGATGGTAACGTAATCCCGCTCGAGGCCTCTATTCTCTGAAAGCCCTCGACCGAAGTCTTCTCGTCGACTGTTTCATAACCGTCTCTTGGACGTCTAGGCTCAGCATGACGAGCGGCGGACTTCTACAAAAGGCAGCAGAACAGCAGACCGGAGAGTCGAATTTGACTCCCAGCAGCACTCCTCCCGGTGAGCGAAGATCTCTTGAAAACGTCCAAACATATTCGCTATCAAGGACATTCGGTTTGATTGCGGGCGGGATGGTAGTCCCATTCTTCATCGTCATGTGGTTCGGAGGCGTCTTCCTTGGCGAAAACGCGGGATATCTGTCAGCAGCAGTCCTACTTCTCTCTGCTGGAGTCACCTGGTTCTTCATTGGGAGACCAGCACCTGCATCAGCATCCACCATCGCAATTGGTATGTCCTTCCTCTTGCTTCTGTCCAGTAATTTCGCAATTGCCATCCTATTCACTGGAGAAATGTCGCTCGGAGAGATCGATCTCGATGAGGATGACGATATGATTGTGGTCAAGATAAGGCAGAACGGAGGCTCCGGCTCATACGAGGCATTGGTGAGCATAACTCATGGAGGCACCAATGCATATGCCTCTACGTTGGATTTCTCCATAGACAGGGAAGACGGCCAAGGGGACTATGGGTGGCTGAAGATCCCTGTATCCGACTTCTACAGCGGCAATGCGCTCCCCTCGACAGATTACGTCATGTCCATAGAGGTCGATACCAATTCATGGACAAGGACTCTCGATGCGAATCATTTGACGCGCACCCTGACTGGTGTTGACGTCTCTGCAGCCCCTTCATTCTCCACACAAGACTGCGAGGGTGCAAAGGATCGGTGTCTGAGTGGTGTCGCTTTGGGAGTCACTGCAGGCTTGCTGGGCACGTCGCAGGAATACATAGCACCAATGCCGTTAGCCGATTTCGACCTCAAGGTCACAATGACTTACGAGGGCTCAGTCGCCATAGACTACCCCAGCGTGAGCGTGGATCATACGGTTGCCGCATGGGATTCATCTGGAGGCGCATATGGGTCTGGAAGTGCGTACATCGGATTGGACGCGGCAACGATGAAGCTCGGTGGTAGCACCGAGGCTACTGATGTATCCTCTTCGATCATCCTCAAGGAAGACTGGGAGGATGTTGGCTATGGCTGTTATGAACTCGAGATACAGGGCTCAAACACGTCCCCTTGGTCTAATGGTGTCGTTGAACATACGTCGTACTACGTGTACGAGGAGACGAACAGGGACGACTCAGGCCAATATACGTCTGAGAGCTGGATGGAAGTAAGCTCCTGCTGATCACAGACGCCTCACGAGGAACCAGCCAACCCCGATAACGCCTATCCCAAGCGCCACGAGTATCGGTATCACGCTCCCTGCTACCTCTTCTTCCACGGATTCGAATGAGATGTACGGAGTCGTCACCGAACCTCCGCCCCACGCTTCTTCGGATACTAGTTGACTCGGAGTCATGATGGAGCATATCAACGCCCAGTCTCCCTCTTCCGAAGGAGTCCAAGATATGGCGAATATAGACTCCGATTGAGATTCAACAAGCCCGCCCACGTATATGTCGCCCACACTCTGACGTTCCCCCGTATCCGCATCATCACACACGAAATAGACAACTGCATCTGCATTCCCGTCATTTGAAATTGTAACATTAGCACCCCATCCGGCATTGATGTCTGCAGAATCCGGATCCGTACCTTCAATCGATGTCATTGAGATAATGGGAGCGACCCACTCGACAATGCCGGGGGCACCTCCAGAAGCATCTATGGCCGTAACGTTCCAGTCAATCTCTAGACTTCCGCCGTAGTCATTCATGGCGGGGTCAGCATTCCATGCAGTACGGTATGATTCAGTTACGAGAACGGCCTTTTCGGACCAAACTGGCGATTCATGATATTCTTCTGAATCAACTGCCCATCCTATTTCCACAACACGTTCGGCACCCATGCCGATGGTTCCAATGCCGTTCTGATCAGTTATCTGAGACCCAGAATTTTGCTGATTGTAACCAAGTCCATCTATTCTGTAGACGACGTCAGAGGCTTCGAAAATAACTTGTTGAGTTCCCACCCTTCTTTCCCATCGATCTGTGAGCCCATCCGTCCAATCCACATCCATGAAATCAGAAGATGTCGAACCTCCCATCCGCACATCGTGATCATCAAGACTACCATTAATCAGAGTGCCATTGATCGAGATGGAGGCCGAGTTTTCCGTTGCAAATACCGGCCCGGCATCATTGATCGATCCTCCAGTGATCGTGGTATCCCCATTCATCATCCATCTGCCTCTGTCGATATCACTGGATGTTATCTGGACGGCCCCATTAGATTCAATCTCGTAACTAGGATCACCATATGGGCGCATGTTACGTGTTTGAAGATCGTATGATGGAATATGAATCAAATCGCCAACTCCTCCGGAGTCCAGATTTATGGTGACTCCCGATATTCCCATGGAAGCAGATGGGATTCCAGTGACTGTTACCCATGTATCGCTACCCTCTGCGTCAAATGTCAACTCAGCTGCTGTCTCATTTCCATAGGCCGATTGACCATTTTCAGCGATAAACTCCATGCCAAAGAACGATCCCTCATCAACAGCACTGATAACAGCGGTAAATGATTCGGAGTAGTCTGAAGCCGGTATCAAAAATGCAGACCCGTCTTCCCCTACGCCATATCCGAACCCGACTATGTCGTAGAGAGGCCCAGATGTGGTTATCGTTGACCCATCTATGATTAATTCCCCGCCTTCATCCACGACTATACGCGAACCCTCTGCCATCGTAACCACTGAATTTTCGATAGTCAGCGACCCTCCCTCCGCGACAACAATCTCTCCAGAATGTGTACGATCAGTATCCCACACTATGTCTGAGTAAATGGATTCACTTTGCGCTGAAACTTGGAATGAACAGGTTACCAGCATGGTGAGCACAAGCATAGAGGCAAAGGTGCGCATGGCCCTCCGTGTAGTGGGGCGAACATCAACCCCTCCCTGCCCGGGGTATGTTCAAGCACATGTTGGGGAGTCCGGAGGCATGGAAGCCACCATATTCCCCGCAGAGGACCTGAATGGCATGGTCCTAAATGTGGTATCAGTAATCATTCTCTACGGCCCGGCATATCTTGCAAACACGGGGGCTATGCTCTTTGGGAAGTGGATACCCGATCTTTCCGGATTCCAGAATCATAAAATCGATGCTGGAAGGACATGGTCCGATGGGAACAGGGTACTCGGGGATGGAAAATCTTGGGAGGGCCTATTCGGTGGCGCTCTCTTCTCAGCAGGCTTGATGACACTCGCACATATTCTCTGGGAGGGACACCATTCTGCATCCGAGCGACCATTTCTAGATCCTTCTGCCTTGATTCCTGAGGGTGCTTGGTATCACTTTGACGATGGATGGGCTTCTGCCTTCTTGATCGGATTCATACTCGGTCTGGCTTGTATGGCAGGGGATAGCGCAGGATCGTTCATCAAGAGGCGAAGAGGTCTGAAACGAGAGGGGGAGATTTCTTCACGAGCTCCTCTATTGGACACATTGCCTTTCGCACTTGGCATATTGGGTACAACTGCCTTACTGTTTCATGACACCATATTCTTCCAGCCATCTATCAGGCCATATGTCGTTGCCCTCCTAATACTGACTCCCGTCATGCACAGGGCAACCAACATCCTTGGATACAAATTGGGCCTGAAGTCCGTGCCATACTGATGCATTTAGGTCATATGCCTTACATCATACGGAGTGTCATGCGAGAGGGCATCGTTCTGATTGTCGGCGGCGGCGGAAGAGAGCATGCTCTTGCAATTGGATTAACCAATTCGGAATCCGTCAGCGAAATACATGTGACCCCTGGGAATGCAGGGACCTCCAGAATAGGCAGAAATCACCACATCCCAGCAACTGATATACAAGGTATAACAAAACTCGCAGTTGAAATCGAAGTGGATTTGGTTGTAATTGGCCCTGAAGCCCCTCTTGTAGCAGGGCTAGCCGATGATCTACGCTCAATCGGGATACCTTGCTTCGGCCCGGGTGCCAACGGTGCTATGATCGAAGGCTCAAAGCAGCATGCAAAGAAAATAATGAGAAAACTCGGAATACCTACTGCTGAATCTGCAATGGTCCGAGAGACGGATCGAGTAATGGGGGCGCTAGACTCCATGGGCCCACCGTGGGTGATCAAGAGAGACGGACTCGCTGCTGGTAAAGGGGTGACAGTGACATCCGATATTGAAGAGGCAGAATATGCAGCTTCCACGGCCATCAAAAAAGACGATTCAGTATTGATCGAGTCCTTTCTGGAGGGTGAAGAAGCATCACTTCTAGTTTTGATGGATGAGTCGGATTTCGTCGTGCTCCCTGCCAGCCAAGACCACAAAAGACTGAACGATGGCGACAACGGTCCGAACACAGGGGGCATGGGCGCTTATGCTCCGGCGCCCGTAGCTGAAATTTCCGTCATCGAGCGAGCTATATCCAGCATCATTGCTCCCATGCACGAGTATTTCTCTAAGGGTGAGACCCCCTACAGAGGCTGTCTTTATGTGGGTCTGATGATTCGAGATGGCCTTCCAAGTGTGGTTGAATTTAATGCAAGATTGGGAGATCCGGAGACGCAGGTTACAATCCCGCTCATTGAATCTGATTTGGGACTTCTATTGTTATCCGTAGCCGAGGGCAAACTAGGGGAATTCGATTTGAAGATAAGCGACAACTACGCAGCTACGGTGGTCCTTGCGTCTGAAGGGTACCCTCACAATCCAGCCAAGGGGAGGGAGATATCGGGTATTGAAAGCACTCAGTTCGATAAGCGGGCAATCATCCATCACGCTGGAACAAAACTGTCGAACGGCAGGGTAATTTCGTCTGGCGGTAGGGTGCTAAGCGTAACAGGTGTCGCCGAGAGTCTCAGCGAGGCCATCGAGGCTGCGTACGGACCCTTATCGCAGATCAATTTGGAAGGCGGTCATTTCCGTCAAGACATTGGGTCAAGAGCCCTCGACAGGCTTGGGTCGAGTTCCAAATCGTAAGACTAGGGCGGATACTCGCACCGTCCCGCTTAAATGCAGCAGCAAGGTGGCCGCGATGCTGGACAGCGTCGGCTGTACTGGGTGAATGAAATGGAAGACAAGAACGACAACACCAATGTGGCATCTCTCAGGGGGATTTTTGGCGGTCCAGTAATGCTGGCTGCAGCCCTCCTAGTGTTCTTAGTTGCTGCACAGGTATCGGGACAGAATGGATGGATGGACGAAACAATCCTCCTTGCACTGCCTGTCGTGGCCGCCTTCGGGTCGGTCGTCGGGAGGATTAGCTCGGAGCACCCCTCTGCTAGGGGTATCGACCCCTCAATCCTCGTTTCTTCTCTGATTGTTGTCTCATTGGCTTCAACCTTGATGATCCCTGTGGTGATGTCCATGACTTTCCTCCTCGTAGCACTGGGGACACATTTCATGGTGTCTCGCGGAAGACCGATGGAGGCAAACTTCCTCGCCGGCGCAGTCATTGGCTTACATGTTGCCATACTCTTCGCATCCACCTCTAGTCTGGAAGATGCAATCTCCGACGATTCTACACGTTCCCTTCTAGCAGCCCGATTCTCCTCGATGTTGATCGTAATGCTCTTCGGCTCGGTGTATCTGGCACTGGTCTTCTCGAGAACTATCGATAGAATTAGCAACAAGGGCATGATGGCAGAGTTACCGTTTGATCCACGCAACAAGATGGCACACCTTTCAGCCATTGCAGTGATGGCATCAGCAATCATCCCCCTGATCTGGCTTTCATCCATTTCGGACCCAGTTGAATACGAGGAGGGAGCACATCTAGGGCCCCTCTGGGGACTTTTCTCAGCCGCCATAGCCCTATTCGTCACATTCTGCAGGTCCGAGCGCTGGAATGTGCTGGCTTCTGTGGTAGCATTGAACTGGCTAATCTACACTGTCGGTAGGCTTCAGGACGTAGGGGTATCAGGCTTCCCAAATGCCCTTTCCGATAGCGGATCCTACTCGATGATACTTTGGCTACTCATCACCATATGGGCAAATGTCGGCTTCATAATGCTCGCTTCGAGAGGCTATATTGGTCCGATGGCCCCTCTAAGAGAACCCTCGGAATTCAGGAGATGGTGGCAGAATCATAACTACACGATACTCGTTGGAACTGCACTTGTCGCAGGCCTTGTTGTCAGAGTGATTTGGAACGTCATCCCTGCTATGAACGCCTCGATAATCGGCGAATGGGATCTTTCAGGAGGTTCCGATCCGTGGTACATGAAGAGAATTATCGACTATGTGGCGGTCGAGCGAGCCCATCTCGTCTTCGATGCTGATAGGAACTATCCTGTAGGAGGACTCAACCCGAGACCACCTCTTTTCTCATGGTCACTCGCACTCGGCGGCATCTTGCTGTCCTGGCTTGCAGACATGTCTTTGTCCGAGGCAGTCTGGTGGTCTGTGGAATCCCAGCCAGCAATCTGGGGCGCCCTCATAGTGCTCCCAGTAGCCGGCATGGCTCGACGCTTCCACAGCCCGCTCGCAGGAATAGCCGCTGCATGGCTAATTGCATTCATGCCTGGTCACATATCACACTCTACGTTCGGTCTCGCGGACCACGACTCCTTCGCGATGTTCTTCCTCACGATGGGGTTCTACTGGTGGGTCCGTGCAATGATCGATATCAATCAAAACAGGCTATTCGCAAGGACTTCTTGGAATCCTGCCTATCTCATTGCAGGAATCCGCTCTATGTGGGCCAATCAAAGAACAGTGATGTTATTCGCAACTCTTGCCGGCATCTCATTTGCAACAGCGGGTCTTGCATGGAAAGGATTCGTTTACGCTCCGGGCATCATTTTCTTGGCCTTCTCTGGCGTGGCTATCCTCAATCTCTTCAGGGGCAGGGACACTCTCCCAATAACATCTGCAATGAATCAGATGCTAATCACATCTATGCTGATCCCCCTCCCATTCTATATTTGGCCCGGGATGAATCTCCTGTCTGATCCAAGCGGGATGGCACCTATGATCTACATGCTTGGATTCACACTAGGTTTGGGTTATGTCATCTCAGCCGCCAGAGACAAGCCCTGGCTACTTGTATTCTCAATGACTGCAACTCTGTCTGGAGCTGTTCTAGTCATCCTTTACACCTTGCAAGCCGCAGACCTATATGCCGGGTGGGATATTCTTTTCACAGGTGGGTTCTACTTCTCCAAGAACAAGGTATTCTCAACGATTGGAGAGGCCCAAGCTCCAGATAGAGGCATCTTGTTTGCTTCATTCGGCCCGATAGTGGCCATCGCAGCAATAGGCTATGGGCTCATCCTCATGTGGAGGGGTGGCAGGAAAGAGGACAATGCTTCGTTCTTGCTAGGGGCATGGATCGTTGTCGCATCGTACATGTCTTGGACCGCTGGACGATTCATATTCAATGCAGGCCCACCCATGGCAGTCGTAGGCGCAGTTGGATTGACCTCTATGTGGGTTGCAGCGAATCCGAGCGAGTTCGTCAAGCACTGGAAGAAGAGCGGAATCGGATCACCTAGAGCACGATTCAACAGTACTTTCTCGGCAAGCAGATCAAGACCCGGAATTCCAGCAGTGATGATGATCCTCCTCATCGTATTCTCCCAGCACGCGACATATGGCATAGATTCTGGAATACCTAGGGGCGACTCTGCTTCGGGTGACGTAGATGGTGCTATCCAGGGAATCATGCCGGACGTTCTACGATACGAGGTTCTAGGATTCTCAGTGCTCAACTCTAACCAGTACTCTCCCGATGAGAGATGCACCACTGGCTGTTGGTATCTTGGAACATTCGGGCCCGGATTCAATGGCGGCGGATGGAACATGGCCTATGATTGGCTGGCTAATCAGGATACAGAGTCTGATTTCACCGAGCGTCCTGCATTCCTTTCGTGGTGGGACTACGGTTTCCAGGCTCTATCGCAGGGCCAGCACCCTACTGTTGCCGACAACTTCCAGTCCGGCATCCCTGTAACAGGCAATACGTTGCTAAGTCACTCGCAAGAAGATGTCCTTGCACTGCTGATTATGAACTCGCTGAGGATAGGAGGGGTCTCCGATGAGAGCAATCAGGAGATACTCAATTCGTATCTCGAGGTGAACCAGATCAGGGAACTCGAACGGATCCATAGCATGACCTCGGACGACGTCGAGAAGCGATCCCTCGCAATCATACATTCTGACGGCGAAGTAGAACTTCTTCGAGGAGCGTACATGGCGGAATCGGGCCTACCCTCAAAGTTCGGTTGGTTCGTCACAGACCAAGGTGAAATTGTCGGCGAGAGATTGGACAATGCAGAAGATGCCATGGCTCTGTTTAACGATACGAGAGGCTCTTCATCCCCATTCTCAAGCGTGCCGTCTCATTACCTCATAGGGGATCACAGGTACACCGCTGATCTTGTCGAGGATTTCGATGACCTGTCCACAGGAATCCACCGAACGAATGCAAAACTGGCGGTCGGCAGGGCATTCATCACGCATGTCCTGGATTTAGACCAGATAGTCGACCTTCTCGGAGAGCTTTCCTCAATCGGATGGGACGTACAGACCTTCGAAGGTCGTATTGGCGAAACGGTAGAGAGGAACACGGAAGTACGCTATTTCGCAATTGATGACAGGCTCTACCCCCTTGGCGGACTCTTCTACGAGGACTACTCATATCATGGAGGGCAGACGACAGGTATATTCTACGCGCCCACCACTCTCGCCGGCCTCGATCCGGAAGACTACATCTCCAGTAGTTACTTGACGAAGAGGGGTGATGGACCGATTATCCCGAGAACCTCTGGCGAGTATGAGCAGGAATACCTGGATGATATTGTCAGACAGCAGTCAGGGGCCATTACTGATCCGAATCAGATAATAGCTCTGGAAGATATCGACTACATCCAGCAGCCTGCTTTCTTTGATACATTCCTTGCACGCATATACGTTGGATACGGGACATCTACTCTCGGATTGGATTCGGGAGCCTCTGGTCAACCCGGCCCAACATGGGCAAGGCCCGGCACCCCAGGCACACCTCTGAGCAACTCATACGCACTACCCGGCGCCATGATGAACCACTTCGTCATCGCCAACTACGAAGACGATGGAGCAGACTCTCCTGACGAAGACGGCAACGGGGTGCCTGATATCTACGAATGGAGCGACCCCCGAGTAGATCCCAGCCAGTATTACAGCGCAATAGGCAGTGCAAACTCAAATGTCAAGATCGTCAAATATTACAGCGGAGCCACTCTTGAGGGTCAGGTCGTTCTCGAGTCAGGCGAACCTGTGCCCAATGCACGAATACTCATCGAGAGGGATGCATTCAGCGGAGAGGGGCAAGAAGATTCTGACCCTCGTACGTATTGGATACCTATCGTTTCCGAAGTCGCTGATGACGAAGGCCTATTCACAGCCACAGTTCCTGCTGGAAAGATACGGGTTTCTGCATTCTATGGCGCAGTAGACAACACAGCCGTCAGAGCACAGATTCAATCTGGCGCATTTGAAATGCTATCTGACATTACAAGGGAGCAATCCGACTCCGAAGATCGCAACATTAACCCAATATCCGCAATCCTAGGAGGGGTTGCCGGAGCTACATACATCGGCGCATCTTCTCTGATGGTTACCGGAGAACAAGGTCATAGCGGGGGAGAGGCCCTCCTCTCGACTACAATCACCGTGCCGTCCGCAACTGCAACGGGACAGCTCCAGTGGACTGGCGAGCCCTCATTCAACGGGCAGCCAATTGCTGACGCGACAGTGATCCTCAAGCCATCTGATCCAGAAGCGACTCACCAAGGATATTCGATTTCAACTTCATCAGGATCAATAGGGGGAGACGGATTATACTTCCAAGGTGACGGGACAGCTATTTTCGATGGCCCTGGCTCCTTCGAGTCATCCCTGCCCGCTACGGCCGTCGAGTTTACAGGCAGTCTCAGCCAGACTTTGAGAAACAACCAGTCAGTGACTGGGACCGGAACTTTCGATGGAAAGGGATCCTTCGTTGGCGAACTAGATTACAACGACGCAGCGCCAGAATGTGAGCCAGATGGCCTAGTGGGCGGCATGACGGGTTCACTCATGGAAGGAGATCAAATATGCATGTTAAACTCAACATCCTACCTGTTGAACGGTACATTCAACGGAACGGGCAAATTTGTTTCTGACGGCCAGTCCCTATTCATCAGACATTATTCCGATGCAACCTTCACTGCAGCAGGGAAATTCGATGTGAACACTGATGGCGATGGGCCATACGGCACGATCACAGGCGATGGGACATTCCAGGGCGATGGAACGTTCAGCGGCCCAATGGTCAGCGAGGGAACATTCCACCTGTCTGGTGCAATACCTGGAGACTATGCGGTGGAAGTAATGCTCAATTCCGGTCAGTCCATCCAGGTCGATACTCCCTTCACAATACCGCGCTCATCAACATCCGGAGCACGGGCGGTCGATGTCTCAGGAATTTTGCTGAATATGTTAATCTCTGATGAGGACGGCTCTCCTTTTGAAGGAACAGTCACTCTTAGAGATGCAGAGGCTCCAGGTTCGTCACCATCTGACGCATGTTCCGAGTCAAATCTGGCACCATGCACCTTTGCGATAGGCGATGGCGGCACAGTGAACATCGGCCCAATCCCGTCGATTGCACATACAGTGTCCTATGATGCAGACTCGGACGGATTTGATGACCTTGTAGTCGAGGTCCTCCCAGAAGAGGCAACATCGGGTGTACTTTCGATCGATGCTATTGTACCCGTCAAATACGATCTATCTCTTACAATTCTCTCCAGCGATGACGAGGATGTCCCAGGGCTAAATATTCAAATCACGAATCAGATAGATTCCAGCACCTATGATCTCACATACAGTGCCTCGACATCGACATATGATGCCGAGGTACCTCCCGGCGAGTACACCCTCAACCATACTCTAGACAATACTCAGATATGGGAACGCTTCGATTTGCAGTCTGACATGGACGAGACCTTCAGATTCAAGATCAGCTCTACCCTTTCAGGCACAGTTTTTGTTGCTGATGGCGATGATGAACCTCAACCAGAGGACTTTGTACAATACGCACAGGTGGTCGCTAGATGGGCCGGATTCGAAACTAAGACTCTGACCGACGACGATGGAAATTACGAATTCACACTCCCTGTCGGCGAATCAGTAACTGTAACTGTAGTAGTTGGTTTGAACAACCTCGTAGATGGAGAGGTCGTAGAGGTCCTGCAGGATAACCCCGATCTCGATCTAGTCGCAAGGAAGGGATCAACATACGAGGGCGTATTGACTGTCAACCGGCTCAATTACCTGTATACATCGAGCCTCCTGGGCTGGGAGCCCCTCTCCGTCATCGCGTCAAATGATACTACTGATGTCACATGGGTATCAAAGGTGGACTCAACAGGACTCTTCGAAATAGCCCTGCCAGAAGGCGAGTGGTCGATTGAGGTCTTGGAATCCGATCACCCATCCACGGCGGCATCTACTGCCCTTGGTGAGACGATTGAACTGACGATCAATCCTCAGAATGCAACTCTTGACTTGTTTGCATTCATTGACAACTCGAGAGATGGGGCTAGGGACAACGGGACTGGCGTATCGGTCGAATTCAATATCGTAGCATTGACAAATGAGGGAATAGGGGTAAATCTGACCACTTCAGAAGAAGGCACTGGATCCGTTGACCTCGAACCGGGCTCATATAGGATAGATACCACTGTTCTGAATGCTGATCAGACTCTCTTCGGGACCAGAATTCTAACTGGGCAAACCGCTTTCGACATCGGTCTGGATGGCTCCTCGGTAGAGCGAGAGATTGGGTTCGACCCAGAGGGGGTCGCCAACATAACAGTGCTGGACCAGACGCTATCCCCGGTTTCCGAGATTGAAGTCCGATTCAGGAATATCGACAGACAAACCGGATTCATATCAACGCTCACCACGGATGAGAACGGCTCAATACTCGCATTGCTCCCTGCTGGAGCCACGATAATCGAAATAGAAGGCTACGAACCAGGCGATGGTTCTGTTCTAGGCGCTCGAATTGCTGTTGATGTATCCGCGGGAGAACTAGCCGTTATCAGAACTATCGAGTTAACTGAGATGGCATGGGTCAATCTGACAATCACCGACGACCTGAATGTCAATGGTTCACAAGGGTTGAAGCTAATCCTCGATTCAAATGATGGAATAGGAACCGTTCAGATGCCGATAACGAATGAATCAGGCAGTACCTCTGCGATGGTAGTGCCCGGCTCATGGAGTACCTCGTATGACGTTGAGAATCAAGGAGTCCGTTTGATAATTGAAGAGACTACGATAGGCGATGTCTCAGCAGGAGAAACGGTCGCTCTTAGCCTCAATGCCAATAGGGAATCTAAACTCTCAGGCAAGGTATTCTGGGACTTCGACAAGGATGGGGTCGCAGATGTCGCTGAGGGCGTGGCGAATGCCTCTGTCAGCATCACAGGAAATGGTATCGATATCGAACTTGTAGCCGACGAAGATGGGCGATATTCCACCATGCTTCCATACAACTCCGACGTCACCATAAGCGTCCAGAAAGACGGATTCTCCGATGCTACTCAGGATGCATCTGTGACGGGATTCCCCGTTGAGTCGGACATACAACTCACAGCCGGGACCGTAACCGCATCTGGGTCAGTGAATTACCTTGGCGACACAATCAACCCCGATTGGTCGGATGATATTGAAATCATCTTGGTCCCCAAGGATGGATTCGCTGCCCCACAGGTAGCTGCAGTAAAGGGCGGCGAGGGCTCTTGGGACGGAACATGGTCCGTAGATCTAGAGCCTGGAAGATACGTCCTCCAAGTACGCGACACATCTCGAAATCTAGTCGCATTCAGCGAAATATTCGCGGATCTTGTCGATGGCGGCTCTGCAGATGTAGACTTAACACCGGGCGGATGGCTCTTGCTGTCCGGATCATGGCTCGACTACGACGGGAACCTCCACGGCCTCTCTACATCTGATCTAGATCTCGTTGGAGCCGATGTGGTTGATCAGGAATTGTCTTTGTTGGTATCATCCGGCCCATCATTGGATTGGAGAATGGACCTCCCAGGTGATGGCGATGTAAGGGTTCTAATGCCGGCAGGACCAATCTCGGTATCAGGCGAGTTCACCGTTGATCAGAAGGACAGAATCATGGCATATGAGGCGGGTCAGTCGGTACTAGTGCCCTCATCAACTATATCCGACTCCATTGAGACTGCGCCTGTCGACCTTCGCTTCACAAGAATCTCAAACAGTTCGATGTCCGCAATGATGATCTCTTCTGATTCGGCAACTGTGGATGAGGAAGGAGTCCTCTACGCATTAACTGATGGCGGAGACGGATACGAACCCATGACCGTTCAGATAGAGCTCGATTATGAGGGCCACGAATCATCCGACGTATTCACTCTGAACGCTATCGTCCCGGGCACCGATGGCCCTTCATGGACAGTCGAGTTCGACAATGGGAGCGGAATATACTCCGAGACATCAACAGTCACACTTTCCATAGACGAGGATGAGACGTCGATCACTGCGAAGATAACCCCTCCAAATGCGTCTGTTGCACGGCACTTCCCTAATGCAAGAACCATCTCGATACAGGCATCAACTGACTCGGGCGTCTCTGAGAACGTACAGATCAAGGTAAACGTCCCGAAGTCTTCAGGTTGGTCTCTCGCTACTCCTCTCGAGGAAATCTACGGAGTCAAACCAGGATCACAGACGCCTATTTCGCTTTCCTTCTCCAATGATGGAAATGCAGACGACGTCTTCTCACTGTCCTTCGATGACGATGCACTTCCCGCGGGTTGGACAAGGACCGGCGTCCAAACCATCACAATGGGTGCCTTCGAAACTCAGGCCGCATCAATCGTGCTCAATGCGCCTTCCGATTCAGAGGGCCAATCATTCAGATTGATGATGTACGTTGTAGGCGATGACCAGACAGAGTACGAACCAGTGGAGATAGATGTAAGCGCGGAGTACCCCGACTTGAATATCGAAGAGAGCACCATATCATGGCTGAGCGGCGGAATCGATCCAGTCTTCGGATCAATGCAGACCGTAGTGCTCACAGTCGAGAATGATGGACTCGTGTCGGCTGAAGAGGTAATCGTCAGAGCAGACCATAAGACGTCGGCCACCACCGAATTCACAGGAATAAATGACACTGCAGTAATCACTATTCCTGCAGGAGGAGAGTCTACTGCGTACCTGGATCTGAATTTCACCAACCTAACACAAGGCGAAGCATGGATCGTCTTCTCCATCGAGTCAGTTGACGGGGAATCTTCCTCTGAGAAGCACGAGAAGAAGTACAACCTCCTGTCTCCGGCAGTTGAAGATGCGAGCAATGCGACTCAGGTACTCATGGTCGTCCTCATAATATTCCTCGGAGGTCTTCTGATCATGCTCACGAGGCGTCCGGGCCGGAAACCAAATGCCCCATTCTGAAAGCATATACGGGGAGGGTGTGACCGGCAATGCCCCTAGACGGCGTCGAACTGATGCCCGAGCCTGAGGACTCTGCGATATTCACAGCAGTCGACCCCGATGCCAAGGGCTATTCTGGCGATGCATATGGCGTATCCGATGAGGCTGCAAAGAAGTTGCGCAGACCAACCACTTCGTTCCAGCCATTCATATGGCCCTATGGGGCAGTCGGAGCCTCTGCGAGCATCATCATCATGATCCTCATGTGGCCGATGATCCAACCGCTCATAACAGCGTATCTCCCCGCTTCTGGATGGGCTTACGAATCCTCTGGGGTCGATGAACTTCGAGATGAAGGCCTTGATGGATCAGGAATCAAGGTATGCATAGTGGACACCGGAATCGATCCAAATCATCCTGATTTCAAAGATATGAATCTGATGGGCTTTCGGGATTTTTATTCGTTTGATCATGGTACAGTGAGGGATGTGAGCCAATCCAACCACGGAACTGCCATGGCCGGCTTACTGGTTGCCAAAGGATCGGGGCCAATGAGGGGCATGGCCCCCAATGTCGAGTTGAGCGTAGCAGTAGGTCTCGGCCCCGAAGGAACAACAGGCAACAGTATGAGGGTTGCAGACGCAATCCAATGGTGCAGGGTATCCCAACAGGTGAATATCATCAGCCTCTCCCTGGGCGGTCCCTTCGAGGCAACCTCGCAAATTGCATCGAGATCTGTAGCGGGAGCGGTCGAAGACGCATTAGATGCCGGCATATTCGTCGTTGCAGCAGCTGGAAATGCCGGCCCCGATAACTCAGACGTATCCACGCCCGCTAATGTCGATCGTGTGATTAGTGTTGGCGCATATGATAGATTCTTGACGCCATGGTCGAATAGCTCAGTAGGATCTCAGATCGACCCTTATTCAGATACAACAAGGGCTTGGCCGAATCAGAAACCCGAGATACTCGCCCCAGGGTCGTATATTCTTTCAACGGTATCAAGCGATAAATCCCCCCCATACGCATATTCCACTGGTACGAGTGATGCGACCTTGTTTGTGACTGGCTCTCTGGCCCTAATTCTCCAAGATCTATCGCAGCGTAATATAGTGGACATCTCCTCACTCAATGACAACAGAATCGACATTGTCAAGCAAGCTCTCGCGGAGAGCGCAAAGCCCATGGGCGGACAAATCGGGCACGATGTAAGATCAGGTTACGGCATGTTAGATGCAGTTGAGTGGCGTGATCGGGTAGAGTCTTCAGCCGACCAATGGTAGCTCCTTTCCGTGGCTTTAGGCATAAACTTGGCACACTTCGTCTTATATCCATGTACGCCAGCAGTAAGGACATGCATGACCGTGCCGCCTCCAGAAGCCGCGCAATTGTCCTCATCCTTCTGATCTCATCCCTTTCAGCTTTAATCGGTCCTGCAGCCTCTGTAGCCGCTGATAATGAGACGAGTGCAGGATATATCAATGCGGTTGAAGTGTGGTCTGGAACGCACAATGTCGCTGGTGATATCATCATTTCACCCGGTGCTAAACTCATAATCGAACCATCTACTGAGGTCATATTCTCCAATGGGACTTCCCTGGAAGCAAGGGGGAATTTATGCATCGGGGCCGCATCATGCGGTGCTTCTCAAGATGCTACTCCCGCTACGCGAATAACCATGACTTGGACCGATCCTGAAAACGCCTCTGCCTCAGGGGACTGTGACGGTATGACCTTTGGCACCTCTACCTTGGGGATAGAAGATCCTTCATGCGGAGAGGGGATCATCATCAGAAGCACAATCGACCTCGCTCAGACTGCACTTCGCCATCTTGACATTAATTCTGCGTGGGGAGTTCCATTCCCCGTGCCTATCGTGAATCAGTTTCGATACGGCGCATTAGTTCTGCAGGGGGCATCGCCGGAGCTCATCGAACTACAATTCACCGACACAAATACCTCCAGCGTCCTTGCGACAGAACTTGCACAACCAAGATTCATCGGAGGATCTTACACCGTAGGAAATGACGATCAGAGTGGAGTCACTGGAAATGCAGTACAAATTTACGGAGGCGGTACCGGCAGTATCCCTATTCTGTTCGAGGATTCGGAATTCTTCTCCACGGATAGGGGGTGCAGCAATCAAGATAATGGCCGATCAGCGGTCTGGATAGAGGAATCTTTTGCGGAATTCAAAGACATAACAGTCGTAAGTGGGGACTTTGGACTGAGCTACAGGTCCTCTGCCGGCAAGGTGTCGGGCTCGACTATCAATGTGAATTGTAATGGTATAGATATCAATGGCATGATATCCGTTGGAACCAATGAATATGCTACTAATGTTTCAGGCAACACGATTACGACTGTTGAGGGTACGCCAATAACGGCATATGCTGGGGCACTGGCAGAGATATACGACAATACCGTATCCGGCGCATCGGAAGGGTCAGGCATAGGAGTGCAGTCAAGCAGAGTGACAATCCATGGAAATTCGATAGGGCCCATAGGGGGCTGGAATGGAATCTGGTTGTACGGTTCATTCGACGTCGACGCGCAGAACAACACGATTATCGATACTGCAAAGGAACCTGTCATGGCAGGAGATTACTGGGCAGGGGACAACCCCGACGTTCGCCGCCTGTACTTCGCTAACAACCAAGTAACTGTGCCAGGAACGGGAGTGTGTCAGAGTAGCAAGTATTGGGGTGGAGAATTCCCTTGCTCGCTCGTACAAGTCCACAGGGCAGGTGCAACAATAGTTGACAACATTTTCACAGCAGGAGGCTCAGCGGATGGGATTCGAGCAACTGGAGCACTTCTTAATGTACAGCGAAATACGTGGAATCTCAATGCCGAAGGAGCTGTTATTCAGAACTACAATACTGGATTTGCAGGGGTCCAGCAGTACGGTAGCCTAGCATTCTTCAGCGATAATGAGTGGAATGGGGTTACAAGTACGTACAATATTACCAAGTCCTCTGTCACCGTACAGTCTGAGACTATACCGAATCCGGACGATGGAGAAGTTCCCGTAAAACTATCATGGAACGACCAGGAAGCGTGGCCAGGGGTAGTCGATAATGACAATGATGGGGAACCAGACGGCGATTGGGATACGAACATCATACCACACCAAGTCACAAGCTGCGCCATATGCCCCGATTACACTCCTCGCGACTTCCCATTGGCCCTCAACATGGATAACAACTCCACAGTCTTCACGTTCTCAAATGTCGTCAATCTCAATCTCTCAAAGATACAGATTGCCACGCAGCCAACTCTGTACTCCGTGCAGGTAAAGAGGGCCGAGCTAGTCCGATTCCAGGTTATTTCCAAAGGCACAGCCGTGCCGGGTACGAATATACTAATCGAGGACGGGATAGGGGACGACTTGTATTCCCTCGAGACTCTTAGCGATGGCAGGACTCCTTGGGTATCTTTGCCTTCTAACTCTCATCTAGATTTCAGAGGCTTAGAAGGCGGAGATAATCCTGATGGATTTGCCGATGACGAGTACGAGGACTCTTGCTCGGATGGTGTAGACAACGATGGAGATCTCGTCTATGACATGCAGGACGACTCATGTGACTATACTGCAGGAACCAGGGAGATGTCGAAGTATTTTGTAAGCGGCTACAAGTTCGGATTCGGATACGCCACTCAAGATTTCCTTCTTCAAGAATCGACATATGAGGGGACCGTAGTCCTCGAGAATACGGCTCCTTCAGTTACTGTAGACACGTCTAGCGACATATCTTACCGGAGAATAGTTACTATTTCAGGAACGGCTTGGGATGGGTCATGGGTGGGAGTTTACCCTTCAGCAGAAGAATCGATGTGGGCGCAGAAAGGATACGTGCACAGCATTCAGGTGAAAGATCCGTTTACCGGGAGTTGGGCCGGCGCAGGGATGGCAACTGATACCTCTGGTATGGAGCCCGGCGTCGTCACTGGAACAAACCATCCTTTCAGAACATGGTCATACTCGCTCGACATGACCCAGTATCCGGAAGATGATTACGTGTTTGAGATCCGCTCATTCGACGGTCTGGATTACAGCGAGATCATATCAAAGACAATCAAGCTCAATACACAGCCGCCAGTACTCACTGTGAGTGAACCGGCCGATGGGACGCTGCATAGAAACGATGAGAAGATAATTACATTCAGCGGCGTAGCCACTGATGACTACGGTTGCCCAAGCAATTGTGGATCTGATATTGGTAACGTGTACATCGTCATAGAAGGCCCACAGTATTACAGCGATACACCAGCAGATGCCGTCTGGAACGGAGATACTTGGACATACGATTGGAGCTATGCCGCATTGCCTCGAACATCGGACGATTATACATTCACGATATGGGCATCCGACTCGGACTTTTGTATCGGATTAGTGGATGAATGCGTTCCGGAGGTTATCTCGTTGAGTATCGACAACGCAAATAGAAATCCACTCATCCAGATCAATGATCCCAATGACGGATCGTATGTCGAGACAGGTGAATCAACAATCATCAGTGGAGTAGCACAGGACCCGGATGGGGATGTGAATCGAATTGATATCGAGATAAGGGACGTTGTGGATGAGATATTGATCGACACAATCACTCTGACTGGATCCGAGATCGATGGAGACAGGTGGACCACAGATTGGGATTCTCGAGGACTCATTCACGATAGACCATATGCAATACTGGCAAGGAGCTTCGACGGAATTGACTACTCCCAGTGGGATCAGATAGAGATAATTGCAGACAACCCCCCAAACAAAGACAACAGCCGACCGGTATTCGACGGAGCTGCATGGGTTGGCGAATTCATACTATATTGCGACGCTGAAAATGACGACATACTCGACAGATGCACTGCTGCCACAATCGATCTATCCGCATATTTCTCGGACCCAGACATCGATCAGGACATCATACTAGCCGTAGCAGATGATCAACATGCAATCGGGATAAGAATCGATTCCAACGGGGTCGCAACCTACGATCCTGACGTAATGGCTTTCTATACTACTGAAATTTCTGAGTGGAATATGGAGAACGTGGTTTTCCTAGCACAGGATGAATTCGGATCCAAGGTCCAATCTGATCCAGTAGATTTCATCGTCATCCCTACGATATTTTCTGTCGATCCACCAGACAAAGATACGCTATCCGACACAGACCAGGGAATCGTATTCCAAGGGACAGGCATACCCGGTCGCGCAGTAACTGCCTATATTGATGCAAATCCAGCAAATTCGACCGTTGTCGGCGATGACAGCACTTGGTCGCTGCTGATTCCTTCAAACAGGATAGTCGGTACAGTCACGCCTGAGTTCACGATGGGCGTGGGCGACTCAATTTACGGTCAATCAATCTCGGATGGCTCTGATCAGGGCAGTGACTTCCCCCTAGGCATCGTTGTCGCGGTGCTGTTAATGCTGGCAGTTCTCGGATTTACCGCCGTACGATTCATAGAGTTCGACGCAGATGAGCCACATGAGGCTACTGGGGACGACAATACTGAGAGATACACGCGTGATCCAGACCATCCCGGTTGGAAATGGGACATTGAGGCTGGCGAATGGATTCCTGATGAAGCTGCATCCGAATAATCAAGAAGCGCCCGGGAAATACCAATCCTTTTCATTGAGACAAACATAGTAGTTGCTCATGTCACGCCCAAGCACCGCGCGACCTGGCGTCCAAATACGCATACTGCTCCACCTTCGCGACTATGCAGATTATCGCGATAGAGTCGAAGTCCCTTTCGCTCTTTCTCAGATGGGCATAGCCAATGCAGTTTCCATCGCCAGATCGAACGTGCCTCGTGCAATCGGGTCACTCAAGGACTCAGGATACGTAATCGAACGCCAAGCACACATCACAGGCGTAACTAGGAAGCGGAAAGCGTACTTCCTCACTGATGAAGGAATCTCTCTTTCTGATGAGGTTTGGTCAACGGTATCTGAGCGTGTTGTGAAGGCAATACGTCCCGGCGGAAAGGTAGAGGAGACGACAATAGGAGACATAGTCTCTCAATCTGAGATGGAACTCAGACATGTGGATATACTCCGTTACATGGATGATGATGCCACTATCGATCTTACCACTCTTACTCCTGGTCTAATTGAGAGGGATCTCACGAAGCATATTGAGAGACAATTCGTCTCCTCATTGGCCGACATGCCGAGAATTCGCCAATTTTTCGGGAGGGATTCGGAACTCGATAGAATCGCTCATATTCTCGACGAATCGTCTACGACTGTCGTGATTCCCGGTATCGCAGGTATCGGAAAAACAGCTTTAGCGGTCAAGGTAGTAGAACGTTTCACTCATCGTAGAAACCTTCTATTCCACAGATGCCAGGAATGGGATGGCGCACGAGCCTTCCTTGAGGCTGTGGGTGAATGGTTGGGATTGTTGGGCCAGACTGCACTTTCCGATTACCTGCAAGGCGCCAAAGCCCCAAACCCTTCTATCTGTTCCAATCTCATCTTGGAGGGGCTCAAGTCCACTCCCACGCTCATCGTCATAGATGATGTGCACAAAATCGGGGATGAGGTGCTCGTCTCGATACTCAGGTCCATTGCAGAGAGAATCGATGAGACGGATGAATCTGGCTTGGTTCTCTTCACCAGGTCATTCAGGAAAGTAGTACCTGAAACTGATTCAAAGGGCCAAATAATATCCAGTTACCTGAGGCTTGATGGTTTAGACCGAGATGCTAGTAGGATGCTATTGAGCTCAATGCCCTCCATAGATGACCCTAGATTCTCTCACATCTACGCCCTATCGAGAGGGCACCCCTTGGTCCTCGAACTGATTAATAGAGGCAATTTAGCAGACTCGGTTCACACAACACTCGAGGCATTTATCGAGAAAGAGATATTCAGCAGACTCTCTTCCGAAGAAAAAACGATTCTTGGAGCAATATCCGTATTCAGAGAACCAATTCCTGCAGAGGCTTTGCCCGAACTCATCTCGGCTGAAGCGATTGATGGCTTAATTGGACGAGGCCTCGCCAGAAGGGCCAATCAAGACGAACTAGATGTCCACGACCTCGTGCGTGAATTCTCAACTCGCTCAATGGACGATCAAATCCAGAAGGACCTCCACAAGAGAGCTTCCGAGTGGTATGCGAGGAGTTCTATGACGACAGAAGATCGAATCGAACATCTTCACCATCTCAATCTGGCAGGCGATTGGGATGGTTTCTCCACTGTCCTCACGACCCATGGTCTAGAGCTAGTAAGAGGGGGACACACGGAATTGCTCGGTATTCTTCGCTCCATAGAACACGATGGCCTAGATCCTTCCGTGGAATGTATGGTGCACGAACTATCGGGCGAGATCCTCCTGATACAGGGCGTGTGGAACGAAGCCGAGAAGGAATTCGACTCTGCAGGGTCAATTGCAAGGCGTATCAAAGATCCAAAGGCAATGTCGAGGATTCTCTCCAGCCAAGCAGATCTTGGAGTCAAGCGCGGGGCGTTAGACGACGCTCTTGAGATGTTGAGGCAGGCACTTGGGATCCAAATCAATACGAACGACGCCAAGGGTGCAGCCGACTCTTACATCAGCATGGGTGCGATATTCCGTCAGAGACGTGATGACAGGAGAGCGAGAGAGGTATACGAAAATGTCGAGGAGATGCTCAAAATTGAGGATAATAACCTACTCACAGCAGCCCGACTCAGACTCGCCGACGCATTCTTGGAGATCGGAGAAATCGAGAAAGCAAGAGAACACGCATTAGCTGTGCATGATTACACAGTTGAAGTCAATGACATGCAATCTCATGCACGTTCGAGAGTGATATTGGGGAGGTACTATGCCCGCACGAAAGATATCGAACTGTCACTTATTCACTACAATGCAGCTTTGGACACGTTTTCTGAAGAGGCCAATCCAACTAGCGCAGTGGAAACCGAGATGCTACTGGGACAAGTGCTCGTCGATGCAGGGAGGGTTTCCGAGGCTTCAGAACATTATTTGGACGCTCTTGCAATTGCACAGGCTAACGATTTCAGGCTATTCCAGGCTGAAATTCTTGCAAGATTGGGCAACATGGAGAATGATCGTTCAGAACGAGTCGCCTACTTGCAAAGATCGCTTACCGTATTCAAGGATCTCGGGGCCTTAAACAGGATGAAGGAGATTCAAAACTCAGTTCACAGAGCTCTAATGGGGAGATAAAACCAGAGTCTGGAGATATCTTTTAGCATCATCCAAGATGATGAACAAACTCTGGCCCAGTCTTCTTGGATATGGTCAAATCACCCTTAAAATGCTGATCTATTCTGACTAGAACTTCACTCTCTGCGATGTGGGGAGCGTTATTTTTTTCAGAGAGATGACACAATGCGATTGACTCTGTATTCTCACTAACGACTTCTTCGAGAATCTTTGCAGTCTGAAGATTCGACAAGTGCCCCCCTCTGCCGCTGATTCTTCGTTTTATCGAATCAGGGTAGGGGCCGGAAAGGAGACGAGAGTGATCATAGTTGGCCTCGATTGAGATGTGTGCACATCTTTTCAGATGACTCTTCAATTCTTCAGTAGCCTCGCCAAGATCAGTTACATATGCAGCCCTTTCTCCTCCTGAAGACACGATAAAGGCAACATTGTCAGCATCATCATGGGGCACTGGAATAGGAATCACGCTGATATCGTCTCCGAGGACCACCCGATCCAAGTCGGCAAAAGTTCTCACATCCGATACGGGCTCCCAGCCCATCCTAAGTGCGGTCTCAAGGTTGCTGTGAAGACGAGCCCCCCACGACTTCGAGGCTCTCATAGCGGATTTCGAATGATCCACGTGGTGGTGGGTAACTAGGATGTGGTCAACTTCAGAAGGTTCAATATCAGCCAAAATAAGGCGCTTCTCCATTTGCTTCATCGAAAAACCACAATCAATCACTACAATCGCATCTTCCGACCTATATGCTGCGGAGTTGCCGCTGCTACCAGATCCGAGATGTGTGATTTCCAATGTCACAGGGCGGACGACGATAAGAGTACTCAATGAACAAATCTGTCAGAAACACCCCAATCGGCACTTCCAATCCACCATTACATCATGCCGCCGTCCGAACACCGCTCCATCACCGTGATAAGCCATATTGGGAGAATGCTGGCCGAGGGAAGGCCATGAGGAGGAAGCAGACAGCCGCTTTCCTTGCCATCATCATGCTATCTAGCGTCCTCTTTCTCTCTCAAACAAGGCCACAAAGTCCAGTCGGATCAACAGACCCAGACGATGCCACTGGTGGAGCGCCTGTTGCGGTAGACACCGATGAAGATCAAATTCCCGATGTCCACGAAAGTGCCTTCGCAGAGCCCCTACTCATTTTCGATCCTCTGGGGGACGTCACAGTGCAAGGACTCGATCCGCTTGACTCAACAGACAATACTAGCGATGCAGATCGAGATGGCGCCACAGCTCTACAGGAATTTTGCTGGCCTTATTCGCTGGAATCATGCTTTTCCACTAGGTTATCTTTGACAGGGAAGTCTCCTGAGGAAACTGAAAGTGGTTTTAGAGAGTATCTCGACCCCAGAAAAGCAGATACCGACGGGGATGGTCTACCTGATGGATTCGAAATAAGTATGTGCACTGATGGAGGTGCAGGTTACATAGATCAATCTTCCACTGCTTGGACGTGTCTCTATTTCGACCCACTTGACCCTAGAGACTCCATAGAAGACCCAGATCAGTGCTTCGGCCTCCTTGAATGGGGTTGCGGAGATGGATTCGACTTCGATCGTGACGGAGACGTGGAGCCCGGCGAACGATTCACAAGTCCTGAAGAATACAGATACTCCCAGCCAGATGGTTGGGTGGATGAGAGAGATGGGCTTTGGTGCCAAGGACCAATCCCTGGAATTGCTGATGGAGCATGTCAAACCTCTCAAGAAAGTGAAACAGGAATACCCGGGTGGCTCGGAAGCGATCCTCGGTATCCTGACTCAGACCACTATGTGATAGATGACGGCGTCGCAACGCCACTTGCCGTACGAGGAGACGGAATATCAGATGGTTGGGAGTATCATTACGGCCTTGATCCGAGAAATGCATCGGACGCCATAGTGGATCACGATATGGATGGTTGGGACTCAGATGGCGACGAATATGTCTCTCAAGATAGTTCAATTGCGACATCAAGATGGGGCGAGGCATTCAGTAGCTATGAGGAGTACCTGATCTCTATAGATGACGGATTCTCCGTTAGACCAGGTCTTCATTTAGCCTCCATAGAAAATCCTGATCAACCCTCTTTCTTAACAGAAATGTCCAATCCTTCTTTGGCTGACTCATCGATAGTCGTAGTCGAAGCAATCGATTCAGAAGGCATCGTTCTGATCGTCTCAAAATATGGAATTACAGTATTGGACCCACTCTCTGAATCGACCAAAATTTACGAGGGATTAGTGCAGGGAGAGATATCAGATGCAGAGGTGGCAACTCTCTCAGACGGTTCGAAGGCAGTAGTGGTGTCTACAAACTTCGGAATCACAGCAATATCCATATCAGGAGGAGAACTTAATTCTGATTCGGCCGTTTTCTTGGCCACAACACCCCTTCTTTCGATAAGTCCCCTGCCACCAATGGGTCCAGGTGCTATGATTTTATTCGGATCAGGCGGCTCTGTATTCAGCATAGTTGTTAATTCTGACAACGGTGCTCTGGGTATCGACGGATTAGAAAATATCGAGACTCTTGAACAGGCACTGTCAACCAAAAATGCCACTGGAACCGTCGCCCTCCACGTCGTCAGGCAAGGGGAGCCGCCAATACTTTTGGTTGGAACAGATACGGGTCTTATCCGATGGACCACAAGCGATCTCTCTGAAACGTTTGGATCACCACTATGGGTTTACGACGGTGAAAACGCAGAATCATTCGTCGGGATAGCAGATCTTCTCAATACTTCGAAATCAGCCGTAGTCAACGTCCTTGAACTCGCAGGTATCTTGGATGCAAGCGGAAATATAGCGCAACTCACTGGTGTTTGGCTAGGTACCCCCTCCGGCATCCACATCATCGATCTCGATGATCTTGTGACAGAACCTGCTTACGCTATTTCGAATGACAGGATGTTCAATTCAGAATCATGGCTTTCAGGGGGCAACGATGTCCTGTCCATAGAGCAGATACCTGGAATGGTGCTGGTCGGATCAAGAGAAGGTATGTGGGCATTAGAGGGAGACGGCAGCGGAGTACTTGGGATGATAGATCCCCCTGTGAAAATGAATGGCCCAATTTCCGATATTGCATCATGGATGTCCGATGGCGAGAGATGGATAACTGCGGGACTTGAATCAGGACGCTACATGAATATCCTCCCAATCGACCCCACCTCTACGGATTCCGATTTCGACGGCATGCCTGATGGCTGGGAGTTCCATCACGGATTGGATCCGACAAATCCCTTCGACGCGCCAAGAGATGCCGATCTCGATGGCTTCGATGTCGGAGGCCCATTCGGATTCCAGGCGCCTTGGACCAATCTAGACGAATATCGCTATATCTCGATATCTGAAAATGGTTCAAACGGAACCGATCCTAGACTCACGGATAGTGACGGGGATGGTCTGACCGACGGTCAAGAGTATTGGGGGTGGTTCTACGACTCAACGCCTTTCCAATGCCACTATCTTTCAACAGGCGGCCCAGGAATCCCTGAGCAGATATGCGATGAGTCTGATGGCATACTTGCGAGACAGGTGCATCTCTCAGGCTGGTTGAACTCAGGTTCGGGCGGTGGTGCAGACGTCCCTACCGATCCGTCCAATCCCGATACCGACGGCGATGGGATGCCGGATGGCTGGGAGATTGAGAACCGGAGATGGATAGGTGATTCATACACGGGCGGAAATACCTGGACATTGGACCCATTGGACCCGAGTGATGCGGATGAAGACGCAGATGGCGACGGCCTGACTAATGGGTGCGAATATCGATGGTCCGTGCTGCTCGAGACCGTGAGGGAAAATGGTCTGGTGACTCATGGCGAATCAGCCGAAAGTGCGGCATCATGGGTCGCTACGGATCCGAATCTGGTAGATTCGGATGGCGACACCCTTCCAGACGGGTGGGAGGCTAGGTATGCATGTTCTTGGAATTTGGCTAATGCCGGAATCAACCCTCTCAACGGGAGTGATGCACTGGGTAATCCTGATGGAGATGGATATGACGTTGATGGAGACGGAATGCTCGCTCCCGAGGAGCAATTCGTAAATTGGCTAGAATATCATCTAAGATCGGAAATACTCGTCGGAGGGTCATGGACATCAGTATCAAATCTCCCTGAAGGCTTCGATACCTGGATTTTCAATGCATCAGAACAGATTAGCGATCCTCAGGCCTCATTCGGGGAATTGGCAAGTACAGAAGTCACGAGCCTTCTGGCCGGGATAACAGAACTCGATACTGGCTCCTCTGACCCTGTCTCCCCAGACTCTGACTCCGATGGGATGCCGGACGGATGGGAAGCATACCATGCAAGATGGGCTGTCTTCGATGAGCGTTGGACCCTCAATCCGGTAAATGGGAACGACGACGCTGGTGATCCGGACGGCGACGGACTCACCAACTGGGAGGAGTATAGCAGCATACCCGGGAATATGAGTGAGATCGACTCTCTTGTGACCTCTCCACAATTCTACCTCCTCAGCAATGGGGGCGACTGGATACCGACCCCATGGCTAACAGCCGACTCCATAATTTCCTTCGGAGAAGCAGCTAGATCAATCAATCAAGACAGCCCTCTGACAGCCGATCCAAACAACCCCGACACCGATGGTGACGGACTACTCGACGGGGTGGAGATGATATTCACCAAATGGAATTACGATGCTGAAACATGGACTCTAAATCCACTTGTGCCGTCTGACGGATATTTCGATTCAGATAGGGACGGATTAACCGACCTTGTAGAACTCAATCTCACTAATACGAATCCTGCCAATGGCGCTCTCGCTCCACCGGATGCACCCAGATTCCACGAGGAAGCGACCACATTAGATGCACTTGAGTCCATGAATCGGGTTTACAGGGTCTTGTTCACGAAACAAGGTAGGGCGCATATTGCAATCTCCCAATTCAATGAATGGCAATCAAGCGGCCTCATGCGACCACTCCTGGAAGCGCTAATGGGCGTGTCTGACCCCAGTGAAGACGACACTGATCGCGATGGGATGAGTGATGGTTACGAATATTGGTTCACAGAGTGGGATTTGGAGTCAAATGAGTGGACGATCAATCCACTTACTTCCACGGATGTTGAAAGGGACTCTGACGGGGACTCTTGGGATTGTAATGGTGACGGCCTGATATCCCCTTCCGAGTCTTTTCATAACCTTGCTGAATACGAGTCTAGAGTATATGGCAAGCTCCTTGCCATAGATACAATCCCCTCCGGCCTTGGTACAGTTTCCTATGGGTCCGATGCGATTGCTGCACTTCAGTATGAGGCTGGCCTGTCTGAAAATGACTCCATCGATGAGATGTACAACATATTTGCAACTAAGTCCGAAGAATCCTTCGAAAGGATGGGCCTGATCAACTCATTCGATCCTGATAGTTTCAATCGCACTCTGCTGGGCATAAGCGATCCGACACATGACGATTCAGATATGGACGGACTTCCCGATGGATGGGAATACTGCTACTCTATTTTTGGACACTGGTTACCTCTCCCAGAGGGACAGCTTAGATGGTCATTGAACCCACTAAATCCTCTAGATGGCGCTTATGATCCCGATTCTGATGGCTGGTACGATCGAACATCAGAGGATTCCCCAGCAGAGCAAGGCGTATGGGCTGACCGTGTATTCCAATCCGCCAACTTTTCCGAGCAAATCGGATTCGGGAACTCGCCACTACTATTCACGAACTCAATGGAATTCGGTAATGGCACACTCCCGCTTTCCAACGATTCGGACTCCGACTCCGTATTGATGGAACCCATCTTCGGAATCGATGGCTCAGTCTTAGATTACCTTCAAAATTACAACCTTTCTGATGGTCGTGAGATACTCAAGTATGGCACAAATGCTCTAGATAATGATACTGATGGGGATATGTTGCCTGATTACTATGAGTATCATATGGGTTGGAATGAGATGAATGACAACTGGTCCTCATTGATGCAGATTGAAGTGGTCTGGCAACAGATATCTTCCAATAGCTGGAAACCTGTGAATATCAATGGCGGCGCTATCTCAAGACCAATTTTGAACTGGACTTGGTTCACTCTCGATGCGACAGATGCATCGGATGTAGGCGGCGATGCTGATCGGGATGGAGACTATGATTGCGGGTCAGGGGCCTGTCAATACGTGCCATACACAAATTTCCAGGAATATTTCGGAATAGTGAATGCCACACTTTCCTCGCCCGCACTCGTTCGATCTGCACCCCTATTCGACTGTAGGGGCGATCCCGTTGAAGAGGGTTGGCAGTTCAGGGAGGTGGTCCTCGGCTTATGCGGCCAGACATCATCGCTTTCTTCGAACTACTTCAGGATGAATCGAATCAGTATGAGCGACCGACTGTATGCGTTAATTGTGGACGATAACGATGCAGGGTACACTCAGATAGACACCAGCAATGACGAGGTCCTACTCAGCGGCAATTGGACAGATTCTTACAACCGTTTTGCAGGGGATGAATTCCATCTCCCCAATATAGGTCTTGGAGAGTACCCATACGGTTGGTGGTTGTTAGATTTCGATGGCGATTCAATAGCCGATGGAACAGATCCGACGAATTGGGATACTGATGGAGACTGGCTGAATGATCGTTTTGAGATTGCTGACGATTTACTCGACGGCATCAGGGGGAATTCCGGCTCCCCCATCAGGTATGATGACAGATCTGTGCCATGAATGAGGAAGACGGCATGGACGAGAATATTCGAATTCCGGGGACCGATCAACCCGTCGCGGAAAGGATACTTTTCATCCATGAAAATATGGTGTCATTCGTCAAACAATACGGCATGCCCGTAGTCGAGGTTGCACTGGTGCTTTCGAAGTACATCAGGATCATCAGCCTCGAACTCAAGAATATAGCCGAATCAGCCAATGAAGAACTGCCAGAGCACCTTCTGAAACCAATGTCTCTGGAAGATGATATGCAGGCCCCGTTAATCGACTCATTTCCGTTAGATCGTCTGCTGGGCTCTCTCGATGAAGATAGGATGGACATTCTCGATACGCTGATGCGTACGGCGATTAACTCCGTAGAGGCTCCATTTGCATCCGTGCTCGCACTCCTCAGGGACTGGGAGAGATTAGTCAGAACCCAACTCTCTACGTCTCGAAGCCCTGGTCATCTATTCAGCCCAATCGAGCTCCCGGAGACATTCTAGTCTAACGGGCCGAACTTCTGGATACTATGCCATTCGATACCCACCAGGAGTCAATGATGGACCAGATGTAGATTAGAGGCCAAAGGACAATTGTGAGTATGAGCGGCAGTTGGAGTATGAACCACCAGGCGCCCTTCTTATGTTGCCTGTTGAAGTGCTGTCCGAGATAGAGGAACGGAATCATGGCAAGCAGCGTAGAGAACACGGGCCTTAATGCGCCCCATGGGCCGATACCCCCGCTCAACTCGTTCCAGATTGCCCTCATGACTCCCAAGGGAGACGCTCTTCCAGGCCCTTTCGGGTCCATTGTGACTGCAAGCTCGCCGGATGCCATGCCCTACGGGCCTAGCGACTCGACAAATATGTGATGCAACCTCGGGAGGCCAGACATGCAGATTCAACCCCCTAGTCGGAAGCGACCAATATTAGTAACCGGATTCGAGCCATTCGATGGTATGCATGCTAACCATTCGTGGGATATTGCAAGAGCAATAGCCGAGGAAATGGGGTCTGAGGGAGTCATATGCAAACTTCTCCCCGTTGATGAGGAGGGGTCTAAGATATCTTCACGAGCAATCAAGTTAGGAGTCTATTCAGGAGTTCTTCATCTTGGTATAGCGATGGACAGGAAGAGAGTTTGCATAGAGATCCGAGCCAAGAACAAATATGACATTGGTAGAATAGATAATTCAGGTAGAATTTTGGGTATGGAAAAAATAGTTCATGGAGCTCCAGATAATATTGCTACGACTTTGAGTAGACACGTCCTGAACGAATGTATCGAGGAGTCGGAAGACTTAGTCCTGAGTTCTGAATGTGGCGGATATATCTGCAATGAGACCTACTTCAGGTCATTGAATTCCGTATTGGAATCAGATATGCGTGTGGGGGGAAGGCCTCTTCCTGTTCTTTTCATACACCTTCCCCCAACTGGTCTATTACCCCTTGATCGTCAAATAAAGGTCGTTTCAGATATCGCAGAAGCAATTTCGACACCTCCTTCTATGTTGGTGGTGGGGGCCCTTCTAAGAGATTCATCCGGCCGAATATTGTCTTGTAGGAGGCCCCCTGGAGACCAATGGTCTGGATGGTGGGAATTTCCCGGGGGGAAAGTGGCGGAAGGAGAGACTCTCATGGATGCTGTGTCTAGAGAAGTTAATGAAGAACTTGGAATCCAAATAACGCCTGGAGAAGAGGTAGCCAGGGAATTCTACAGATACGAAGATCGTGCTGTGGATCTAAGAATAATTGATTGTGGCGTGATAGACTCAGACTCAATCACCCTTATCGAACACGATGAATCTGCTTGGCTAGACAGAGAAGATCTCAATGAGGTAAAGTGGCTTCCTGCCGATGCCCCAATTATCGAAGCCTGGATGGCCAATGGTCTTCCCAGATCATAATCTCCGAGTATCTATCCACTCCGTCGAACTTCCGTCCTCGTTCATTGCAAGATCGTCACCCGGCCGCCTGGGGACACTGTCTCTCCCCGGGTGGTCTGTCAAATTCGTAAGGTAGCCATCGAGATCATTTTCCTTTATCGTTATGTCAATTGTCCCCCCAGGGGGAATCTCATCGACTACGAAGGAGCATTTGCCTGCCGATGCAGCTTGTCTGGAGAGGGAGAATGTCGATATTTCACCATCAGATTTCAAGGTCATCGCATCGAGGGCGGTGTCCAAGATCTTATGATTTCGGACCTCTTCTATCATTGTATCTAAGCTCTCGACATTCGAAACAAGCCTGATTGATGGGGAATTGGTGGGAAAGATCCCCCTCTCCGGCACATTCCCCGGAGACCAGTCTGGGAACATCCTACGAACCGCATCAAGAACCAAATCAGGACGCTCATGATTCAACAAGGTGGTCGCGACAACAATTTCCATTGTCACCCCCATGTGCTAGTCATACATCACACCTATGCGAGGACAGGTGACATTCATGTCGAAAGTTGCAGGCCAGCTACCATGGCCGGACGGTCCTTCCCGATCATGTTCGGACTTCTGCTCACTCCAACCATCATTCTTCTCGTCGTCAGAATGTCCCTTCCAGTCGTTGATTCAATATTGGTTTCTGACAGAAATACACTTATCGGGATTCATGCCTCTGCTGGCCTAATCGGCCTGATTCTTGCGAGTAGAGGTACTAGAAATAAGGACCATGAATTTCTAAGATCAGGTGCTATAGATCGATTAAGTCGGACATATGAGCTTGAAGACAGGGGCCTTTGGTCTCGTGCAGATGAGGCACTGGCCCGACTGGAACGTCGAAACAACAAGAAGAACACGATCCAAATGTCAGGCGGGGTTTCCAGCATTAACGCGGAGTCAAGAGAGCTAGATATCGGCGATGAAGAGCCCGGGGATATACGCGTATCAGGGGTAGAGGTATCAACAGACACCGCCGAGGAACAAAATCTGTTGGAATCTGAAAAGAAACCCATTATTCAGCGAAAATCGAGAGGAATTTCTGCATGGCTCGATAGAAGGGCCGAGAGAGTAGCCAGGAAACGACTTGAGAAGATAAGGTCAAAAAAATCTGAAAATAGTGCGATGGCTACCGTCTCATGCAAATCATGCGGATCCACATCACCCTACGGTACTTCATACTGCACTACTTGCGGGTCTTTGCTGTGACGCCTGCGTCGGATTGAAAGAGCCCTCCCGCGAGGCATCGCTGGGAATGCTGCATGGCGAAGAGGGACTACTACGATGTCCTAGGCCTCGACAGGGGCGCCAGTGAGGATGAAATCAAGAAGGCTTTCAGATCTCTAGCGAGGAAGTACCACCCTGACAAGAATCCTGATGATGATCAGTCGGAAGCCATGTTCAAAGAAGTCCAGGAGGCATACGCCATCCTCTCGAATCCAGATGAACGTAGGAAGTACGATCGTTTTGGACATAATCGACCAGACGGTAGCCCATTTGGGCCGGGCGGGTTTCAAGGGGTAGACATCAACATAGACGATTTGTTCGGCGGGGGGTTTGACGGTATATTCAGCACATTATTCGGAGGTCGTCAGACTCGTAGAAATCAGAGGGGCTCTGATCTTCTGTATCGCCATCAGATATCGTTCGAAGATGCATTCACTGGTACCGAAGCGGAGATAGAAATCGAAGTCATGTCTTCTTGCGAGGATTGTTCGGGTACCGGCGCATCCAGTCCAGGCGATGTTAGGGAATGCTCAACATGCGAGGGACACGGACGTCTGAGGAGAATGCAGCGTGTAGGCCCATTCACTCAGCAGGTTGTCTCTGACTGCCCTGCTTGCAACGGTGAAGGCAAGACCATAACAAATCCCTGTGAGAAATGTCATGGTGAGGGCCGCCTCAATAAAAACCGGAGAGTTCGATTCACGGTTCCGGCAGGAATAGATTCTGGCACAAGACTTCGTATGAGCGGATATGGGGAATCTTCCAAGGACTCTAGAGGCGCCGCCGGCCATCTATACATCGAAGTAAAGCACGACAAACACCCTTGGTTCGAGCGCGACGGCGCAGATCTTCTGATGGCCCTTCCTGTCAATTATTCGAATATTGTCTTAGGCTGTGAATTGGAGATACCCCATGTAGACGACAAGCCTCTCAAAATAAAAATTCCAAGTGGATCCATGCCCGGCGAGACCATTACTGTCAAGGGCCGAGGTTTTCCAAATTCAAGGCGAAGAGGACAACGGGGAGATGTTACAATAGTTCTAAGGCTCAAGTCGCCACCCCGTCTTTCTCGTGCTGCGAAGAAGGCCCTTGAAGATTTGAGGAGCCACATAGACGATGGCGCGACTCCAGAGGAATCAGCCAGGGATGAGGCTGAACGGCGAAGAAAGTAGACGGACAGGGTCACTCCCATCTGAGGGCTTTCCGTGGAACAATTGCTACTGGTTCGCCTTTTACACGGCCTGTAACTTCCACTTCGACTATTTGTGGGGTGGGCGCGACTCCAATCGAAATCATCACGCACTCGCCCACTTGTAAGTCCCCGATTAGAATCTCATCACCGTGGAACTTCCATTCTCCATCTACCTCATATATTTCAGATCGGGGGCCATGCGGGAATGAAAGTCTTAGACAAGTCATCTTCCAAACAGCGTTTGAGGCCATTCCGAAACTAATGGCCCCCTCCTCGCTATCATCGATCCAGAGCCCAATATCGCCCAGCGGGGTAGAGGTGGAAAGATTTGCAACTTCTCGATTCACAAGACCTTTCTCAACAATGAAACCTGCACGTGCAGAGATTAAACCAGACCCCTCTACAGATTCTAGAGCCGCCTCTAGTTCGCTGTCGGAGAAACCCATTTCCAGCTTGTTTCTTATCGAGTCTATCTTTTCTTGATTTAGTGTATTTGTTTCTTCCCTGCCAAATATCTTGGATACTATTTCCTTCCTCATCATCAGCATCACCAGAAAAGCAGGCGTAAGTAGGAATACGCCTGCAAAGATGTAGTAGGGTCTAGCCTGTGATGAAAGGTCAACATAGGCCCCACTGTCTTCTTCTGGAGGGCTATTTACGGAGATTATGAATGAATAAGCACCTTCTTGCCCCGAGCCCTGTTCGACTCTGATGGCATGCATGCCCATCGGAAGAAGCATCTGAGAGCCATTCGTTGAATTCATGATCAAGTAATCATCCTCGCCCCGCAATTCCTGAATCTGAATATTCGCCCCCCCCATCTCAGGATTACTTCGTATTATAGTTCCATTATCTGATTCAATAGATACCAGATATATGTCGATTGGATCTAGATCAGATACGTCTCCTTGAAGGCGAAGCATGGATGAAGAGTAATACCCTTGATCTGAGACAACAGTCCACATCGGCCATAGAGATGACTCTGCGGAGTTACTTGGAAGACGATTGGGAGCGTCTCCCATGAATGCACTTTTATCCGTCCCGACTGAGCCAGAGAAATCGGAAGATTCCGATTCAAGCATGACTCGAATTCCCCATTCGCCTTCAATAGTCGAACCGATACGAATTTCTAGAGAAATCGAATCATGAGAAGTCACACCTGACAAATGATCTATCTTTTCCGAGATACTACCATCCAGTAGATGCTCATAAATTTCAATCGACTCGTCCTCGCCATGGCCTACAAGTGAGGAGATTTCGAATTCCACCCCCCCTCCTGCAGGCACTGTAAATGAATCAAAGTCTCCAGGGAAATGGAAAAGTCCTCTGGCGTAGGATGAGAAAGAACTCGTCGTCATTCTCTGATCCGAATGGGGGGAGATCCTTTTTCCGTCCTTGTCGGAAGCTATCAATTCGACTGCATAAACAGAACTGCGTCTATCTTGCTCTGTTGCTGACAAAACCATCCACGCTTCTTCATCACTAGAGGCACTGACCGCGATTCCAGAATGCGTGTGAATCCCTTCGATGGAGACGGATGGGCTCCTACTGATCATTTCTCTACTGTCATCTGTCCTTTCTTTCCATATTTCTACTAGAAAAGGTGCTTCTGAGACTATTGAATTTACCAATGCAACTCCATCGCTGACGAGTAGCCATGCGTCGGAATCACCGCCTGATTCGAACCATCCGGACATTTTCATAGTTGGTAATATGTGATTTTCACACAAGTCATCCAGGCAAACGTCTGATGGAGGGATGGAGTTGACTCCATCCTGGGTCCCAGATGATCCATTAACATCCGTATGCTCATGGATGAATCCATCTTCCGATGTGAGTATAATAATAGATGCAGAACCTGTAGCATGGGACTCTTTTTCGATGCTGTATGTTAGTCGTCCACTAGCATTCCCTGACCACGACAAGTCATCTTCGAATACGACTTGATCGGAACCTGAGATTTCCAGAGAGAAACCCGAACAAGCCCCATCTTCACATTCTATCGCGATATGTGTCGGCCCATATGCCTCGAGTTCAAGAAGGCTAGAATCGCTACCTTGAGCGGTAGAAAGAGGTAGAAGACAAAGCATCATCACCACGAAAAAAATCGAAGATCGTGTGTTTTGCATGACTCTTCGACCAGCCTCTCACCTTAGAATCCTTCAAGCAGATGATACTGCGGCCACGCTCATGGCCGACGAGGCTGCACTCGGCAGAACAGTCGAGGCGCGGGAAAGATTTGCTCGAATATTTGCATTGGGCGATAGGAAGAAACCGTCTGCAAGAACACCTGCCCTGGTTCTTGTGGATGGCGATTCCGAGATGGACCCAAGAATAGCGCCCTTTCACCTCACTAGAGACCCAACCACCGTACCGG
>DANO01000010.1 GCA_002497295.1 Euryarchaeota archaeon UBA171
GGATAGTCGGAGGAGAGGGTGGCACGGGTCTCCTCGAGCCACTATATTCGACCATAAGGGAGAATAGCGATATGCCCGTTCTAGCAACATGTGCAGGAACCATTCTTCTTGCTGATCCCCAAGACGGAGGCGATTCGATTATCTCCTCCGAGGTGGATAGGAACGCGTGGGGGCGGCAGATTGACTCATTCATCGGTCCAGTGACCGTTGATAACGCGAACAGCCCCATTCAATGCGTATTCATCAGGGCCCCGCGCTTCACGGATGTCCGGAAACCATCAGTAATCGCAACTTTCGACGGAGAGCCAGTAGGCGTGAGGGAAAGTAACAGGATTGCACTGACATTCCACCCCGAACTTTCCGGAACGACGATCTTTCATGAGATGCTAATTGAAGCGGCTCTGTCGGTGCAAAGGGGGGCCAGTGCATGAGCGTGACTCTGAGGCTCCCCACGATTCCTACTTTATTCGATGCCCCTGAAGTCGAAGAGGCCGAGGGGTGCATACAGTGCCAGATGGGGTCAAAGTTGGTTTTGTTCATCACGGGAAAATGCCATTGGAAATGCGATTACTGCCCCCTTTCAGAGAATCGCAGGGAGGCTGAGATGATGTTTGCCAATGAGCGTCCCTGCACCTCATTCGACGAGGTAATCGAGGAGGCCAGGGCGATGAACGCAACCGGTGCCGGAATCACCGGCGGCGATCCGTTGATGGACAGGGAACACACCTTGGAAGGAATCCGTAGACTCAGACAGGAATTCGGGCCTTCATTTCACATGCACATGTATACGAGCATCCCATTCAAACCGGAATACGCGATAGAGTTCGCCGAAGCGGGACTCGATGAGATACGATTCCATCTCCTCGATTTAGATGCGAAGAAATACGACAGCGTCATCTCGGCATGCACTGCCCAAGGAATACAAACGGGAATCGAGATTCCCTGCGAGCCAGACCAAGAAAAAGAGCTGATGGGCGCATTGGAAGACATGAGGGAGATGGATATTCAATTCCTCAATCTGAATGAGCTCGAAATCACGGTCGGCAATCATGGCAACATGGAAGTCAGGGGATTCAATCTCTCCGATGAGATAACCGCGGGAGCAGCGGGATCCGCCGAGCTGGCAATCAATATGCGCGACAGAGTTGCTGCCGCTGCTCTCGGGGAGCCAGATCCCCTCGATGGGGTGGTGCGCGAGCCATACGGCTTCCATCTCAAGTTCTGCACAGCGGTCTACAAGGATGCAGGACAACTCAGAAACAGATTCCTGAGACGTGGCGAGGCTACTATCGCCCCTCATGAATTACTGACAGAAGATGGAACTCTTATCTTCGGAGTGATCGAATGCGGAAATGAAGTAGCTGAGGACTACATGGACGAAATAATCAGGGAAACAGGCCTACCTCGAAGATTCTTGTATCATGATTCTGAGAGGGGCCGAATAGAAATTCCCCTTTCCACAGCAGAGGAAATCAGCGATGCCGTCGAGGCCCCAGTAGCATTTGTCGAGGTACATCCCACTCACGAACGACTTGAGATGACAATTGTCTATCTCAATAGTGCGGATTCAGGCGATTGAAATTAAGAGCCATGAGGGAAAGGGAATTTCGATGCCGGTAAGCACCATCGATCAAAAGGCATCTTCTGTAGATCCCTATCGAAGGCTCTCAGCCTCACAGGTGATCGCTTACAGGAGCTGTCCGAGATACTGGTACTATGGATGGGAACGTCGCCTCAAGACCCCGCTGCCACCACAAATAATACGCGGAAATGCAGCAGAGGCGTGTATATGCAGAGTCATGCGTGATTCGCCGTCCCTTCATCTTGCAGAGGATGAAGACGCAATGTCCACCCCTCTAAACGAGGACGGGGCCCCTGAATGGGACGACCCATCTAATTGGCCCGGCCCGAGAATTGAACCAGTAGAGAAGGCTCTTCGCCCGTCGGACATGGACTCATTGAGAATATGGGCACATGCGCGTGCGCGGGTCCACTTCCAGCGATGCTGGGACGAGGCGTGTGATGATTGGGCAGCAAATCCGAATAGGAAAGGCACGGTTGAAGATGCAGACCCAGACCAATGCCTCTCAATGGTCCTGAGGGGCATAGATCTGCACCTGCAAGAAGTCGAAGAATGCCTAAATTCAGAGGAGGCGGATGTGGATGCATGGCGTTCAGGGAAATCTAGACCTGCTTGGCCAGCCCCTGATGGTTTTCCCCGTGATTGGAGTAGCCCTAGCCATGCAGCATATGACGTCGGGTCACATATGCATGTCGTAGAAGCCTGGGAGATCGCAAGACCATGGTTCGTGGACCCCGATGCAGCATCTTTCACTCAGACCTCAACGCATCCAGACGGATGGTTCCAAGGAGAATACGACCTTGTCTACAGATGGGATGGAACCACGCGGATAATCGACATCAAGGCCTCAGTCGGAAGAGGAGATAGGTCCCATGGCTATCTGGACCAACTAAGGATGTACGGATGGCTCTGGTGGGCCACTCACGAGCGTAAAGAAACTGCAACAGGTTTAGCAATCTGGTATCTTGGTGCTGGAGACCCGAAAGACGTCGTCATGCCCGCTGTGGAAGAAATGGAATCGATGGACAGAGATCTTTTCGAGTTGTACTCGAAAATAAGGGGGAACAATCCATCTATCGAAGAATGCCCTGCAGAGCCAGCACCTCTTCGGAGATTCAAGGATGGCGGCGTCCCTGATGGCAAACCAGTCGAATCCGACAGTAGAGCCCGATGCAACAGGTGCGATTACGCTGGTTTCTGTGAAGGATCGAGCCAAGAGCCAAATCTGATACACATGGAAACGATTCAGCGTTTTGGACACACCTGGGACATCACTCCATTGCAGGCGATTAGAACCCGTTTCTCTGCAATTGGAGACGTATCCAGGCTAACCGGTCCAGATCTAAATGAAGACGAGACCGTTGATGTGAGGTTCACTATGGTGGACGGGTGGGATAGAGCCACTGTCAGGCCGCATCGGATGGGCGGCCCAAAGAGTGTAACTAGATCAATCAAAGAAGGATCTAGGGTACGTGTGGACAATGCGATGCCTTCGCTTTGGAAAGGACAATTGAATCTCGATCTTGATAGTTTGTCATCCATATCGCCTGCAGAGGAAGGGGACGAGGCACCCATAGTGGACATAGAGACGAGAGTCTCTGTTGTAGGAAGGGTCTGGTCGATTGATGCGTATCCTGACGGAGATTCAGTTAGCAGATGGGCAATCACATTGGTCGACGCCTCCGGGTCCGCATCCGCAGTCGCGTTCAAGCAGTTCATACCAACAGCAGCAGCATCTATCTCCAGAGGGGATGTTATCGGTGTACTGAATGGGGAAGTCGGGGAATGGGCGGGACGTCCGCAAATCAAGATGGGCCCTGGTACACGCGTCGTGGTTATTGAGAACGAGGCATAACAGCCTCAATCGCTACGCCCTTCCACAAATGGCGCCGAGAGAGGGATTTGAACCCCCGCGTCCAAGGGACAGTGGATTTCGAATCCACCGCAATACCGGGCTATGCGATCTCGGCAGCGTCCAACCGTCCTGCGAATCAGACATAAGCCTGTTCAGGTGCAGCCCCTCCATGCGCGTCACAGTCAACCATCAGAATCAAGATCACGTTGTGGACATCCAAGCCCCTGCGACAATCCTGGATGTACTCAAAGAATTGGGCATACACGCATCCACTGTTCTAGCAGTATACGAAGATACAATCGTACCTCACAATTCCGTCATAGAAGGAGATTTGACACTCGAATTAGTCATAGTTTCATCAGGCGGATGAATGTCTACTTGGGAGCCAGGTTTCCGTCGAATAATGCCCCTTCCTCGAAGTCCATGGGCTCAGAATCTCTGAAAAATGCCCTAGCACGACCCATCAGATGGCCTCTGGCACCATCCCATTCCACATACGATCCTTCCCACAAACCCAGAACAGGAATCGACTCATGTTGATGGTACTCGGATATCCTCTGCCGACGACTCTCCCCAAAGTGATCATTGCTCTTGCCCTCTGAGAAGAAGGTTATTTTCCCGGGATAATAATGCGGATTTATCTGGAAGGGAACTATACCCAGCGCTTCATACGAAGGCGGCATCACTATCGGCATATCGTTAGTCGTCATCATCGTTGGACAAGCGACATTACTGCCAGCACTGACCCCGAGATACGGCATTCCTTGTTTCACAACATCCCTCAGTGCATTAATCAATCCATATCTGTGCAGATCCCTGTTCAGCAGGAAGGAATTACCCCCGCCCATGTACACTCCGTCAGCGGCGAGTATCTGTTCGACGCCATGGTTCACATTCAATCCATGAAACTTCGCCCCCATGGGTCCGAGAGACTCCTTCAACCGTGCAGTCCGACCTTCATGATCATGTGTCGCTAGCGGTATGAAAACTACATTGTCTGAATCTCTGAAGAGATCCGAAATCAAATCACCATACTTGGATCGTCGCTCTTCAGTTCCAATTCCACCGCTTCCCAGCAGGACCCTCATAAGACCACTCAGACGTATAAATCGCCATAGCTATGCTCGCCCGATATCTCTGCAATAGCTGCCTCGGATATCCCAACACTCTCTAACAGTCTGGATGCAATCGCCTGCGTCCTATCAAGATCCATTCCAATGTTCAATCCGAACTTATCCTGAACGAACATGGATAGCCGTTCCGCTGCTCTGGCATCTGTAGCACCACCAACGGTGTCCGCAACAAGACCAACCGCTTCCACTTCGTGGAGCGGGGCAAGAGAAACCAATAGCCCTGCCAGTCCTATCATTCCCGATTCCGGTTGACCCGTTCTAACCTCGATACCATGATCTTCCATCGATCTCCTGGTACCTTCTTCCGAGCAAACAACATGGATTCCTTGGGCCTCGGGGTCCATTGCAAGGCCAGCTAAAACGTACAGCCTAGAATCACTATGATCCTTTACGAAATCGAGAATTGATTCTGCCACCTCATGCTGGCCTGCTGCAGTAGTCGGCTGGGCATCTGAGCAGATGCAGAGAACTGTCTGAGACCCGATACTCACCGAATGAATTGAGAGATGCGGGGGGCGAAGTAGGCCCTCTGAATCAAGAGTTGCATGTGGGGGCATATCTGGATGAAGTATTCTGGCTATAATCTTCGAATCATACGACGCTACCAGGCCATCAACTACGAGCTTACCCACATTCCCTATTCCGGGAACTGCCTCGATAATAGCATCATGAGGGGGGACATCGGAAATATACTGAATCTTTGTACGACTCATTCTTCCTCCTCACCTTCCTTTCTAGGGGTAGGGAGACTCTTCACCCATTCTTCTGAGCCCCAGCCCTCTCTTTGCCGTCGCCTATTCCCCTGGGGGTCTTCTGGAGAGAAGCGGAGTGGCGCTACCGCGACTCTGGTTCCACCGCAATCGCATTTTCTGGAGAATCCGTATGACGAACATACGGGGCATCGTTGTAACCTTGTTCGAGGCATGAACGCAAGTTGACCCCTCGCACCGGGTTCATGAAGTATTGCGGACATCAGACGCGCTCAGCGGAGAAATTGCCATCATATGCTTTCATCGCGGACTCTGCAGCTTCGATACAAGCATTCCATGCTGACTCGGCAGAATCATAATCCGGGCCTTCCACTTCAACCCTGTAATTCGGCGCCCCATCGTAATGGCATGTAAGTACGACTTCATCCATCCCTTCTATGCTGGCCTCAGCCTTTTCCAGCACCTCCTGGATCCCCGTAACACCTTCGCTTGACCATATCTCTACGTGGAAATTTCCCTTCAGATGAACTGATTCGGGAACAATGTTTTCGACAGCAAGTTCTACCACGGTAGAAATCCACTTCCCCTTGAATCCTGCATTATCCAAGGCATTCGAATCAGCCGCGGCCTCTTCCAGTGCCCCGTACAAAGATCCGAAAGAATCCACCAGATCATCTGATGTCGAATCTAAATCGTCTTCGGACCATCCGACCCTATCTGCAGCGACCTTCATTATCTGCCCTGCTCGCTGCTCGTTCTTCCAGAATTGGACAGCATCTCTGCGACGTTCCTCGGAAACTGATTTTATGGAAAGATCAATCCTGCCACGATCACGCTTCACGCCTATTGCCTTCGCCACAACTCGCTGGCCTTCTCTCAGGTGAGATCTTACGGATTTTACCCATCCTGCTGCGACTTCTCCTATGAATACGAATCCTTCTGCGCCATCCATCCCGTCTATCTCTAGGTAGGCGCCCTTGTCGCTTACGGATTTCACCACGCAGACGAGAAGATCTCCTTCCTCGGGCCACGATTCCTTACGAGCCAATGTCGAACCCCCTTCACTCGAGGGTTTCTACTAAGCTGCTACCCACTAAGTCGGCCTTGCCGCCCTTTGGCACTGCTAAAGTGCTCCCGCACACGGGGCAAGATATGACGGAGGATGCACGACTGAACACTACGGCCTCGTTACCGCAGTCATTGCAAGTAACTCTGAGAAAATTTGCACCGGCCATCTGAATCACCTATCCACGAGTTCGAATTTCTTCGCCCTCTTAGCTGCAGGTTGGTGTGCCTTGCCAGTTTCAGTACACCTGTACAACAGATTCACACGTTTTGTGGGCTTCTCTCCTGAAGGTTTTGGACGAGGGAAACCACGGTAACCAGCAGTAACCCTTCGGAATCTACGCTGACCCCATTTGAGCTCACTTGCGCGGCGCTTCTTGACGCGCTCCACCGTATGTTCGGTGTGCTTACCAGCAGATGGGCTGTAACGCATTACCTTACGTGGGCGCTTTACCATTTGTACCACCAGCGAGCCGTCCACCGACGGTTCCTATTTGAGTGTGGCGATACCACTCGTCATCCGATAGGACCCTGCATCCCCCATCTCTTTCAAGCCGTATACCCTCTCCGCGTACCATGGATGCCCCTTTTGGGAGAGTCGCCGGCGTCATCCTGCTACTGGTTTCTATTTCATGGAATAGGATGGGCCCCTCTGACTCCAGATACAGAATTGCCCTCGTAATTGCCTCTGCCGGAATCGCTCTTTTGATCGGTCGCGACTTACTCGCTCCATTCGATCTCTATGACCGGTTATCCAGCGACGACTTCTCGCAGGACATGGGTGTAGTCATTCTCCATTTCGCCATATGGGCCCTCCTTCTCGCGCTCGGCTCGATGTTGACGATAAGAGGCTCCGGAGTTTATGGCGCCATTTCGCCTACAACCCTCTTTACTGGTTGGCTACTTGTGATTTCTTCGATCTCCGTGGCCATGGTCTTCAGACCTGGAACCAATCTACTAGACCCGATGAGAGGCATATTCAGCATATGGGACGCCCTATCCGCAGCGCCAATCATTCTAGGCATGATTTCAGGGCTAATCGTAGCTGTAGCAATAGTGGCCTGGTCTGAGTATAGCGAACCACCGCTGCCCCCCGCGCCCGGGCTCGATGATGATGAGAGGATTTACGTTCGTAAGATTGTGGAAGATCATCTTGGGGGTGTTAATTGATGTCTGGCTCATTTTTAGAGGAGTTTGCCGTGGGATTCACAATTTCGCTTGTATGGTTAACAATCCACGTCCTCTCTACATACAGAAGAGGAAATACCCCTGACAGACTCGTTGCCATCTCCACGATATCCTCTGTAGTGGCCCTGTATCTTCTTACTTCTGTGCCGTATGAGTCGATTTCTTCGTCGTTGAAATCTCTAATCTACTTCCTGGCGCTTACTCCCTTGGCTGCCGCTCCCTTCCTCTTGAGAATCACCGTTTCTCATTCGAATGAATTCGATCCAATCGCCTTACAAGAGGCAGATTCTGTATCGGATAGCGAGTAATAAGCCTCATAACAGTAAGGCAGTTGGCGCGAACGTCAAGGAGGGTTGCATATGTCAAAGGGAACACCTAGTATGGGGAAAAGGCAGAAGCAAACCCACATCCGATGTAGGCGATGTGGAAAGCACTCCTATCACAAACAAAAGGCCAGATGTGCCTCTTGCGGATTCGGTGTCTCAGCCCGTATGCGAGGCTACAGATGGGCCAAGAAGAATCGTCGAATGACGGATTGAATGACGCCTAATTTTCTGGGGAATGCCTAAGTCCCGACAGCCAAAGGTCCGTGTGTTCTCGATGTGCGGCATTATCGGTGTTGTAGGAATCGAGGGGTCGACCGTCTCACCCACGCTCTACGACGGGCTTCTCGTGTTACAACACAGGGGCCAAGATGCTTCAGGCATACTGACTAGCACCGAGTCACGTGTTTTCCATCGCAGGGCGAATGGATTGGTTCGAGATGTATTTCAGCTAAAACACATCGAACTGCTCCAAGGCTCAATGGGCATAGGGCATGTTCGATATCCCACAGCAGGTAGTAGCTCAGCCGCAGAAGCACAACCATTCTACACAAACTCCCCATTTGGAATCAGTCTTGCTCATAATGGAAATCTTACAAATTCGGAAGAACTTATCACGGATTTATTTGACGTAGACCGACGACGAATCAACACGGATTCAGATTCAGAGGCCTTACTCAATCTACTCGCAGCGGAGATCCAACGCGCTATACCGGATACCCCCTCAGGCAAGAGCGCATTGGATGAGGAATCCGTATTCACTGCCGTCGAGCGCCTTCACAGAAGAGCAACCGGCTCATTCTCTGTCGTAGCCATGATAACTGGTTGGGGGGTTATCGCCATACGGGATAGACATGGGATACGCCCATTGTGTATGGGATCCCGTACAGAAGATGGCATGGTAGAGAGGATATTCGCATCCGAGAGTGTCGCTCTAGACGTACTAGATTTCGAACTAGATCGAGATGTGAAGCCCGGTGAGACAGTTATAGTGAGGTCCAATGGTGCAATCACCTCCAGGATATGCGCCCCAGTCGCCGAACCTAGGCCCTGTATCTTTGAACACGTTTACTTCTCTAGGCCTGATTCTACCATAGACGGGGTGTCTGTGCACGCTGCCAGGCTCGAGATGGGGCGGATCTTGGGCGAGAGGATTCTGAAGGAAAATCCCGACCATGGAATCGATGTCGTTGTACCCGTCCCAGATAGCGGTCGTATAGCAGCATTGGAGTTGGCAAGGACTCTGGGAGTCCAATACAGGGAGGGTTTCGTCAAAAATCGATATATTGGTAGGACGTTCATAATGCCGGGACAGAATGTCCGTAAGAAATCTGTCAGAAAGAAACTCAATACTATTCTGGGCGAATTTCAGAACAAGAATGTGTTGATCGTAGATGATAGCATAGTCCGCGGAAATACCTCGAAGAGGATTGTTGAGATGGCAAGGTCCGCAGGGGCGGAACAGGTCTTTTTCGCCAGTTGTGCACCCCCTGTGATACATCCCAATGTCTACGGAATTGATATGCCTGCTAGGGAAGAGTACATCGCTCATAACCGAACTGTAGATGAGATAGGTGACGCCATCGGAGCGGATTGGATGATTTATCAGAAACTCGATGATCTAGTAACTGCATGTCTGGGCGCCGCAGAGCGAGAAGTGACCTTCGATTGCTCATGCTTTGACGGGGTGTATGTTGCTGGCACCATTGATGAGGAATATCTGAATCGTTTGGAATCTAGAAGGAAAGACGCAGCGAAAGATGCTGAACCTGTTATATCTTGAATACTGGACAACGATGAAGCCTTCAGCCCGTCCCCCTGAATCATGCCCGGGCACCTTTTGGAGTCCGAACTCATCTTGGAGCCATCTGCAGACATCATATGGAGTACTCTTCCGGACGGGGGCCTGGCGATTGCAAAACACGGCTCGAAAATCGAATACCTACTTTCTTCCGAAAAACCTCCATCCCATGTGACTCCTGAATCTCTGTCTGCAGTTGCGGTAACTGAAATGGGCATCATCCTAGGTCATAATGATGGCAGAATTGAGGTTTTATCCGAGTCAGGAATCGAACTTTCTGGTATGACAGAAGCATCCATCGAGACAATATTGAGTGGAGATAAATGCGCAGTGATACTCGACAGCGATGGAGAAGTTAGGTGGATGGATGAAGACAAAAACGTTCGTGTCATCGAAGGGCTCGGCGAATCTGAAATCGTCCGACTTAACTCCAAATCAATAGCAGCTTCAGGTGTTTTTGGAACATTGTGGATAGCGAATGAGGGCGAGATCGTTCATACATCAACTCCTTCCGATGGATCGATCGAGTCAATCAGCTGCATGGAATTCCGTCCATCCGGAATCCTTGTCGCCTCACGAAGGTCGCTGGACGGAATTGGTGGCCATGTGCCGGAGAATAGGGTAGAATGTTGGGATGTCTCCAGTGGACGGATACATTGCTCTGAGACGGACCATCCATTATCGTCAATGACACCCACCCGAAGCGGTGTAATCGTGGGCGATGTGATGGGTGGAGTGACTCAAATTGAGATATCTGGTCAACTATCTGGTAGGATTCAGTTAGACGACCAGCGCATTAGCACATTGTCATGCTCCGATGAGATAATTTGTATAGGGATTTGGTTCAATATAATCGGCCTCAGGGACGGGCGAATACTTTGGAAGTGTGAACTGGACGGCATCCCTCGTTCAATCACTCGTTTATCCGACGGGAGGTCAATCGCGGTATGCGTGGATCCTTCAACGGACGCTGTATCCGCATGGGTATTCAATCCACAAGGGGATGTAGAGCACGAGGCCAATGTGGGATTTCAAAACAAGGAAACAATTGATGCCCCCAATTACGAGGATGAAGAAAACATCCGTTTTGAGCACAGTGGCGAAGAGGTAACTAGGATTCTCGACGACATGAGCGAAGAGGTCGAAGATCAGATAGTGGATGAAGAGGACACCGACCTTCTCGAAGAATTAGCTTCTGAGGCCAAAATGATCAATTTACCGCCAGTAGCAGATGCCGGCGAAGACCTAACGGTAACATCCGACGAAGATGGTACTGCAGAAATATTACTGGATGGGAGAGCATCATATGATCCAGATGGTGAAATTAATGTCTGGGAATGGCTGGATGAGCGTGAACGAGTTGTCGGTTCCACCTCCAGGATAAAGGTCAGAGTCAGAAAGGGAACCCATGTTTTTCGTTTACGTGTGAAAGATGACAAAAATGCAATGAGCGAGGCTATTGTGACGTTGAGAGTTATGTGAAATATAAGGCATCTAGCCCTTATTTTGAGGCCCAACGGTCAATAACCCCTCTCCCTGTGCTTCTTACGGTCGATACGGTGAGCGATTCCATCATGAAACTCGATGGCAAGAAAGCACTGGTCTTCGGCGTCGCTTCCGAAGATAGCATTGCCTATGCAATATGCCAGAGACTCGCACAAGCAGGCTGCTCCCTTGTTTTGGGCTTCCAACCAAGATTCAGAAGTAGGATACAGCAATTAGTTGCCACATTACCCGAAGGGACCGAATTACACCCAATAGACGTTAATGTGGAGGGCTCAACAGCTTCCTTCTTCAAATCATGGCAGGCAAATTCTCCCGGAGCCAAAGCAGACATCATCGTCCATGCAATTGGTTTCGCTCCGAGAGAAGCATTCGACAGGAACCTCCTCTTCGTAGATATGGAACCGATGGATGTAGCATTGAGAATAAGTGCACATAGCCTCCAAGGTATTGTCAGACACGCTCTGCCGCATTTAGCCCCAAACTCTTCCACAATCACCCTCACATACGCTGCAAGCACCAGACATGTCCCTAGCTACGGTTTGATGAGCGTAGCAAAAGCAGCACTAGAGGCTTGGGTGAGAGAAATCGCTGCCAGGCTTGGCCCCGATGGTCACAGAGTAAATGCAATCAGTGCAGGCCCAATTCGTACTCTTGCGGCCTCAGGCATACCTGGATTTGACGGTATATTGGCCCATGTTGAACGAAACGCACCCCTTCGCAGGAATGTCGATCAAATGGACGTTGCTGGAACCGCCGCATGGCTGGCAAGTCCACTCTCATCGGGAGTCACTGCTCAGATAATTCACGTAGACGCCGGATACAGTTCTACGATGGTGCCCGATGACATAAGTGAGTGATTGCATGAAATCTTCAGGCACAGACCATGAAGCGTTCGAGCCCATCGCAATAATCGGCGTGGGAGCCCTGCTTCCAGATGCAAATGATGCTTCTGAATTCTGGCAAAATATTTTGGATGCTAGATGTTCCATAAAGCAACTCCCTAATGATCGATGGAATTCTGAAGATCATTGGGTCATAGGCGGCCCAAAGAACGTAGACGAGGGTAAGACCTACAGCAAAATTGGAGCATGGATCGATGGATATGAATTTGATTGGAGGAGATGGAGACTCCCTCCAAGCTCACTCCCTCAAATCGATCCATGTCAGCAGTGGGCTGTCAGCGTCTCAGCAGCAGCTCTCGAGGACGCTGGATATCTCGGAGAAAATGCAAGGCTTTCAATTCCAAGGGAGACCACTGGTGTAATCTTCGCCAATGCGTTGGGGGGCGAGAATAGAACTCGTTCTACCGAGAGAGTACTCATAGACAGGTATGAGAGGCATGCTAGAGAGTCGGGGATATCCAAAGAAGACTTCTCAAAATTGAAGCAGTCAATACTGAACGGATCCCCGCGAGTTGATGAGGATACAATGCCCGGTGAACTTGCTAATGTCGTTGCTGGAAGAGTTGCCAATCTTCTAGATCTACAAGGTCCCAATTACACTACAGACGCAGCATGCGCTTCGGCAATTGCCGCCGTCCTGGATGCATGCCATCTTTTGCATTCCAGACAGGTAGACATGATGATTGCAGGCGCCGCAGATCGAACCATGGATCCATCCACATTCGCTAAATTTAGTGCGATAGGAGCACTGTCCCCAAATCATTCAGTTCCATTTGACCGTCGTGCGAATGGCTTTGTTATGGGGGAGGGAGCAGGGGCTTTAATTCTCAAGAGACTCGAAGATGCCTTGCTTGATAATGATAGGATATACTCTGTAATAAGAGGGATAGGGGCAAGTAGCGATGGCCGTGGAAAGGGAATCACTGCCCCCAGTCAACGAGGACAAATCCAGGCGATTAACCGTGCGTACGCCCAGGCGGGGTACAATCTTTCCAGTGTCGAGTTGATAGAGGCCCACGGCACTAGCACATCTGTAGGGGACGCCACAGAATTGGCTTCTTTGGCCGAAGCATATGGCGATAGATTGCTGCCCGGTTCGGTGGCAGTAGGGTCTGTGAAGTCCCAGATCGGACATCTCAAAGCAGCAGCAGGCCTTGCAGGCATCCTCAAAGCAGTTCTAGCGCTCCATAATAGGACAATACCCCCATCAGCCGGTTTCGAGGAACCTAACGACACTGTGCCATGGGCAAATGTTCCATTTTACGTCCCGACCACTTCAGGAACTTGGCCCGAGCCAAGTTCGCATCCAAGGAGGGCAGGTGTAAGCGCCTTCGGATTCGGTGGTACAAATTTCCATATCGCTCTTGAGCAATACCACCCAGAGGTCCACACTGAACTATCCAATAGTTGGAGAAGCAGACTTGACTTACTCGCTGGAAGAGTTGATTCAGAAGATGTCAAACGACTTTCATGGAACCATCTGAAAGCCCTTGAAGGAGGAGTACTTCTTCTCAATGCAGATAGCTTAGAAGACATGCTCTTGAAACTCAAACGCGCATCTTCAGAATTGTTCAACGGAAAGCCAACATTCGACGAAAGTCCGGCTGGTAGGCGACTTTCTAGGGAACTACCTCTATACTCTTCAGACTTCAAAGCAAAAGGAATCAGATTGTCATTGGTTGCAGTCACATGGACTCAGTTGGAGAAGAGACTTTCAATCGCTATAGATAGCATAGAAGATCCTGAAAGATATCTGTTTTTGGAGAGCCAACAGATTCTGATTGAGACAAAACCCGTTGATGACAATGCAAAACTAGTGCACATGTACCCGGGTCAAGGAAGTCAGTATCTAGGAATGACTCTAGATTTAGCACAGAGGTACCGAGTGGTAAGTTCGACATGGGCCGAAGCAGACCAAATAATGTATCCCGTAATCCAAGACTCTCTCTCGCGGCTAGTTCTATCGAACGACCTCGCTGGCGCCGATTTGGAAGCGGCACAGAGGAGACTTACCCAAACAGAGTACACCCAACCAGCCATGCTCACTGCAGATTTAGCAATAGATCGACTCCTAGCAGAACACCGAATCAGGCCAGATATGGTTGCAGGACATAGCCTCGGAGAGTATGCTGCCTTGATGGTCTCGGGAATTCTGAGTTTCCAAGACGCAATGAGGGCAGCAGCAGCCAGGGGGACCGAGATGGGTTCCGTGGATGTACCAGACCCAGGGCTCATGGCTGCTGTGGGAGCTCCTGCAGACAGGGTCATAGAGGCAATTAGCCAGATAGATGGGTACGTGATAGCCGCTAATAGAAACAGTCCAAATTCCACAGTGATTGCAGGAGAAACCGAAGCAGTCAGATTAGCAATGAAAGTACTATCTGATGCTGGAGCAACAGTCATCCCGTTACAGACCAGTCATGCGTTCCACACAGAGATAGTCGCACCTGCAAATGGGCCACTGAAGCGATTTCTTGAATCGATCGATATATCTCTCCCAGATATTCCGATAACAGCCAATGTGGATGGCTCGTTTTACCCATTAGAAGCCGAGAATGTCAGATCATCCATATTGGAGAAGTTGGCTCCACAGATGTCTTCCCCTGTAAACTGGATAGATCAGATAGAGACCATGTATGCCTCTGGTGCAAGACTATTCCTGGAGGTCGGTCCAAAGCGGGCACTCTCGTCAACGGTTAGCGACATACTGGGGGACAATGCCAAATCTTCAACGACAAATCATCCAAAGGTAGGAGGCATAGCAACATTCCTCGGAGCCCTCGCATTCCTTTCGATAAATGGGAAACAACCAATCATGGATGAGTGGGGAGCCAATATTCTCTCTTCCGAATTTAGATCTAGACCTTCAGATATCGATATGAGTTCGGAGTCTAACGATTTAGAGGCTCTCAGAACTCGCTCCAGGCCCTTGCCCAGAGCACCGAGGGAGAACAGCAGTGGCCGCTATGTCGTAACTTCTGACCCCATGTTGAAATCTGCAGACACGGTCGCCAGAATACTTGCAGAAGAAACCGGTTATCCTGCCAATGTATTGAGGGGTAGAGTGGATCTAACGGAGCTAGGATTCGACGATTCGATGCTTCCGAGAGTAGTAGAAAAACTCTCGAAGTATGGAAAATTCACAGGATTAAAACCCGAGCGAATTTCGACTGTAGAGGATTTAGTCGAGTGGTACGGTCCGAAGACAACCCCTGAGAAATTTGAGTCTGCAATCCCAGAGGCCCCCGTGGTAAGCGGGGTATCTTTGGGCGTACCCGGAATGAGCGAGGTCTTCGATGAAGGAGTGTGGGATGCGATTCTAGCAGGCAGAAATCTGATTTCTGAGCTTTCGACTGAAATGAAGCAAAAGCTAGTCGACAAGAAAATTGTTCGTCTTGTAAAAAGCGAGGACGGAACCTCAAGATTGGTTTCTGCCGATACGTTCGAGACAGTACCCCAACTCGCTGGCAGAGGCGGAGTCTTTGACCTGATTGAGCAGTATGGTATCGACCCAAAGTTGGTTGAAGCCTTTGATATCGCTACTTCGCTAGCATTCGCTTCAGGACTCGAGGCCCTGAGAGACGCAGGTCTGCCTTTGTTTCCCATCGAGCAAACCAATAGCTCTGGGATGAGGGTAATTCGAAGATGGGCACTCCCAGAAAGTGAGCGTGATCGAACTGGAGTGATATTCGCGTCAGTTTTCCCAGGACTTGAGAAAGCAATTGAGCATGCGTTGAAGGATAGCAATTCTGAAGAATCACAATTCGATAGGAAGTATCTGCTCCAGGTTTTGTCCATGGGCCACAGCCAATTCGCATCATGGGTCGGAGCAAGAGGCCCTAATTTGGCAATAAACAATGCTTGCGCATCGACTCCAGCAGCATTCGCAATAGCCGAGGACTGGATGGCAAGAGGCCGATGTGACAGGGTAATAATTGTCAGCGGAGACGACTCTACCTCGGATACGTTGATGCCTTGGATTGGTTCAGGATTTGCTGGGGCCGGCGCCCATGCGATGGGTAATACCGTGGAAGAAGTCGCTTTGCCCTTCGACGCACGTCGCCACGGCATGCTTCTCGGAATGGGCGGAGCCGGTTTCGTATTGGAGCGTCTCGAGGACACGAAAGATCGAGGCATCGTACCATATGTCGAACTGCTTGGGGCAGAGATTGCCAACAGCGCATTCCACCCAACACGCCTCGATACAGAACATGCAGCATCCGTAATGGAATCATTCGTCTCTCGTATGGAAGATCGATGGGGCCTCGAAAGAACCGATATGGCAAATCGTATGACATTCATGTCTCATGAGCCATATACCCCACCGAGAGGAGGCTCAGCATCAGCTGAGGTAAGCGCTCTTCGACATGTATTCGGGAGAAATGCATCTGATATCTTAATCACTAATGCAAAGGGATACACAGGCCACCCGATGGGTGTTGGTTTAGAGGATGCAGTGGTTATCAGGGGTCTCGCTGCAGGAATCCTACCGCCTGTTGCCAATCACATGGTTGACGACCCTGCCCTCGGAACTCTCAATCTCTGCAAAGGCGGCCAACATAATTTGGATCTTGCACTGAGGCACGGCGCAGGGTTCGGTAGCCAGATCGCACTCACACTTGTGCGTAGAATTGCTGTTTCCGATACAGAGAGGTTCGATATCAACAGGATATCTAATTGGACTCTTCAGGCAAGTGGAGGAACCAACGTCGACCTCAGAGTCATCAAAAGGAAACTCGTAGCATATGTCGATGCTGATGAAAATCTGGTCGGGGGCATCGCAGGCGAGGAATATTCGCCAGAACCCATTTCTGAACTGATCATCCATTCAAAGCCCGATGAAAATATCAGGCCAATCATTCAACCAGCTAAGACCAAAACTCTGGAAATAGCACCTGCAACCAAGCCGAAATCTGCCGTTTTGAAAATCCCTTCCGATATTGACGACACTCGCGTTAAAGTATTGGAAATCGTAGCTGAATTCACCGGCTACCCTCAAGAATTCATTGAAATGGATGCGGACATGGAGGGCGAGTTGGGAATCGACTCGATCAAGCAGGCAGAAATAATGGCAGAGATAAGATCGTCATTTGCATTGCCTTTGGATGAAGAATTCCAACTCAGAGACCACCCAACATTAGCCCATATCCTAGTTTACATCTCATCAATGAACGGAGTCCAAACCACTCAACAGCCAGACTCCGGCAAACAGAAATCTCTTGATGCGCCTGTTCCGCGTGAAAATAGTAATGTGACTGCTGAGCCGGTGAAATCACAATCCGATGAAGAGATACTTTCCCGAATCCTCCCAATCGTAGTGCTGCACACCGGCTACCCTCAAGAATTCATTGAAATGGATGCGGACATGGAGGGCGAGCTGGGAATCGACTCGATCAAACAGGCAGAGATAATGTCGGACATAAGATCTGAATTCAATCTAGAAGTGGATGAGGGATTTCAGATAAGAGATCACCCTACACTGGGGCATGTCGTCTCCTACGTGTCTGGATTCAATGGCGGGGAAACCACTCTCCCACGCAACCCAGGTACCCAAAACAAGAATGATTCTTATGACTTTCCTGAAATCCACAGACATAGGATCGAAATCGAAAATATGGCTCCTCTGGCTATGGGTAATTTGCCTTCGCAGATTCTTATCACCAGGGACCAAAGGGGCGTAGCCGACGCCCTATCACTAAAACTCCAGCCACTGGGTGTAAGCCCCATTTTCGTGGACGAGGGTGGAAATGAGGAGATAAGAAACGTGGATACAGCAGTTATCCATTTGACTCCCCTTGACGCAGAGGGGACATTGACAAGCGATCCGGACCCATTGGGATGGGCCGTATCGACACATTCGCTCCTGAAAGATTTCGACACCAATGCCGACCTTCAATTTCAAACATTTGTGACAGTTTCTGCATTGGACGGTGTCCATGGTTTTTCTGGGGGGGACCTGAACTCAGCAGCTGCAGGGGCACACGGAGTCGCAATGAGTTACGGTAGAGAGCGTCCCAATGTGACAATCAGAGCAGTCGATTTAAATCCAGAATTACTCGATAATCCTGAGTCTGCCGCACTCGCAATACTTGCAGAGATGACCAGGAAGACAGGGCCGATTGAGGTGGGTATCGATGCCGATCTAAAGAGACAAAGAATTGCCCTAAGAATTTCAGATGCTCCTTCACCTCAGATATCCCTCAATCCTAGCGACGTATGGATTGTGAGTGGTGGGGCTGCAGGGGTTACTGCAGAATGCATGATACGCCTTGCATCAAGTGAGAAATCCGATTCGCCTACATTCATCTTGCTCGGCAGGACCGCCTTGGACCCGGAATTGGCCAATCTAGCGAATTCAGATGAGGAGGACATGGAGGACGAAAAGACCCGATTAAAGCAACATCTAGATTCAATCAGCAGCTCCGGGAAAGTCACTCTAAAGCAGTGGGATGATGCCTGGCAATCTAAGAAACGGGCCATCGGGATTCATTCTACTCTTTCGAGACTCAGAGCCGCCGGAGCCATCGCAGAATACGTCTCAGTCGATGTCACATCAAGGACGTCTGTAGATACAGCTATCGACTCAATCATCCGTAATTACGGGCCCATAACTGGTATAGTGCACGGCGCAGGTATTGAGGACTCCACACCTTTCGATTCAAAGTCGGACGAAATCGTACAGAAGGTCATGGGCGTAAAAGTAGGCGGCTGGCTGTCGATTTATGATTCGATATCTTCGAGAAAGCAGCCAGTTAGATTCGCATGTTCATTCACGTCCGTAGCCGGAAGATTGGGCAATGCAGCCCAACTAGACTACTGTGCAGCGAACAGGATATTGGATGCCGAACATACCAGGATATCCTCGGAAGACACGGTCTCTATCTCAATTGCTTGGTCGCCTTGGGCCGGTGCGGGGATGGCTACAAGGGGATCGCTGGAAACTGTATTTGATCGTGCAGGAGTGGATATGATACCCGTCGACGAAGGTGCCCGTATGTTCGTTGAAGAGGTATTGGGGTCAGCAGGCACGCCAGTCCTTATCGCGGGAAAAATGGGCTCTCTAGATCACAGAAAATCAGTAAGAAGAAAAGAAGTCCATCTGCCTCCAAGCGCGTCTTCTAATTATGGTGACCCTCTTACCTTCCCGATGATTCAGCAGATACTCAAATGCGATATCGATGTGAAGGCAGTTGCCTCTATCGTCCTGGATCCGGATTCACACACATATCTCAGAGACCACTCAATATCTGGAGTGCCATACTTTCCAGGGGTAATGGCTCTTGAGATGATGGCTGAGACTGTTAGCCTGTGTTCGAATAATGGCAAAGTTGCCAGCTTCGAGAATGTTGAGTTCGGAATACCCGTGAAAATTACTAGAGGGACTAAGGAAATTCGTTGTACTGTTGAATCCATCCAGCACGATGGCGCTGAGATAGCATTTTCTTGCACCATAGAGTCCATGGCCCCCGGAGGGCTCAAGCAATCGATAATCCATCACAAGGCCATTGCAATATTGCGTCCTTCTGTGGAAATTGAATCAATTCCTGACATTATCCCGGAGGAAGAAGACGGATCAAGAATACTTGCCTCAGCAGATATCTACAATCACATGTTTCATGGGCCAAGATTCCAACCATTGATTGGAGTGGTAGCATCCATTCAGAATGAAAACAGCCGGGGAATCGAAGCACGTGTACACGCTGTCGGAGACATCCCCAATCCAGAGTTATTCAATATGGGAGCGGGTGAAAAGCAACCCAAGATGATAGCACACCCTATGCTCATCGAGTCATGTTTCCAGGCAGCTGGTCTAACATCAATGGATATCGATGGTACCGACTCGCTCCCCGTGGGCGCACGCAGGATAGTCTTGCCAGGAGAGATTTCAGACGGTTCGATAACCGTCTTGTCCGTTAGAACCGGGTCTTCACCCGATTCTTCCACTCTTCACGATTCAGTAATAAGACTCGATGGCACTCCTGTGCTCAAAATTGATGACCTCATGATGAAATCAATGACAACCCTGGATGCTAGCGAGCGCCCAGGTTTGATAGATGTGGAGTAGGGAATATGCTCCAACGTGCCTCTAAGCTCGTATCAAATGAAAAATCATTTAAGATCCATTTTGTGGAGCATTCTGCTCATTCTGAAGATACAACCAAACCCCCTCTTCTAGATCCTAAAATAATGGCCTCCAAGAGCCCCAAAAGAATACTACATCATATTTCAGGGAGACACGCTCTTTCAAAAATTTCGCAGTCTAGAGACGGCGACATTTTCCAAATTGTGCCTGACTTAGGCGGTTGTCTGATTCGTGATGGTCGAATTTTTCAGAGATGTAGCATATCTCATTCTGATCATGGGGCTGTGGCTGTGATAGCGCCCCCCGATATGCCTGTGGGGGTGGATCTGGAACCTAGAAATCGGAAAGTATCCCAGGGGGCATTGAATCTGATATTGAATGAAGAGGAACAAAATGATGCTTATGACGAGCGCTCAAGACTCCTGATATGGATGTCGAAAGAAGCTATTTCGAAAGCCCTCGGTATTGGCATGTCAATTTCGAAGGACATCACGTATGATGGAAAATCATGGGTCGCTATGGGATCAAGATGGTCGATAAATAGCCATGATATCGAAATCTCAGACGTAGATCACATCGCCGTGATCGCTTTGAGGATCACGGAAGAGACTTGATGGCCTCATGCAGGATTGGCAGCGCGTCTTCCCACTGAGCAACGATCCCGTAGTCGGCAACACCGAAGATAGGTGCTTCTGGATCCTTGTTGATGGCGAGAATGTATCTGCTTGATCGCATACCGGCTAGGTGCTGAATCGCACCAGATATTCCGACTGCAATGTAGAGGGATGGGGTGACGGTTTTACCCGTTTGGCCAACTTGCATGCTGTGGGGAAGACCCCATTCGTCTACAACTGCACGACTAGCACCTACTGCGGCACCGAGAGAATCAGCAACAGATTCCAGTTTTTCAAAATTAGATTGATCTCCAAGGCCCCTTCCCCCTGAAATTATGATGTCAGCTTCCGAGACGTCGAGACGTTCTCCTGCCTTGGCAATTGCTTCTAAGATTGCAATTTTCAAATTCTCTCCGGAATCAACCGTCGAAACATCTGCAGAACCCCCAGATTCCGCTGATTCAATTGCGTTCGGACGGATTGTAATGACTGCATCACCACTCACGGAGATACTTTCTACAGCCTTGCCGGAGTAGGATGGTCTCTCGAGCTTTAACCCTGGGGCTATAGACGTCACATCCTGCACAACTGAACGCCCAAGACCTGCTGCAATACTCGCTGAAAGCTCCCTCCCTATAGGGGTAGTAGCCATCAGCACAGTGCCATCGACAAGACCTGATATTGCCGCTGACCATGTCGATGAATCGAATACTGAAAAGCAGGCCCCATTGAGTTTTATGACCTTCTCAACACCCTGTATTTTCGACGCCTCATCAGCACCATTTCCGCCGGGTATGATTACAGTACATGATCCACCGATAATCGATGCCGCCCTCACTAATTGCGGCAAGGTAGGGTGCATTCCTTCTTCATGCGGTTCTGAAACGATTGTTACACTCATGTCATGACCTCCTCAGATTACGTTAGCCTCTTCTCTCAGTTTGGTTACGACTTCAGAGGCAGAAGCCGCACCTTGGAATGTCTGCCCGGCAGGTTTCTCTGGAGGGTATCCGACTGATTCGACATTTACGCCGCCATCTTCCATCGAAACACCGAGATCAGCAGGTGATAGCGACTCTATAGGCTTCTTTTTAGCCATCATGATGCCTCTCACATTCGGCCTTCGTAGCTCTTCATCACCTTTGTCGAATGCAAATACGCATGGGCCATTCACCGAAACACGTTCCATGCCCGAAGAAGTCGACCGAGTTGCCACGAAGTTGCCGTCAACCACTTTTACCTCTGAGACAAGGCCCACACAGGGAAGGCCTAGCATCTGTGCAACCCCTGGCGCTGTAGAGCCAGAGTTGGTGTCTGCTGCTTGCTTACCTGCGAGAACGATATCCGCTTCTGATTTACGGACAGCAGCCGCCAGAGCACTCTGAAGAGATAGTGACCCCGTATCCCCCTCATACAATACGTGCATCAGCTCATCAGCGCCAACCGCTGCGGCGTCGATAAGAGACTTGGAAGAACGCTGCGGTCCAAGCGTAATTGCAACTACCTTCGCCCCTGATTCGCTTTGCAATTTAAGTGCGGCTTCAAGGGCGTATTCATCATACGGGCTGATCGTCCATTTCGATATAGAGCCCTCGTCTACCAATCCACCGGATATACTGATTCTTGCTGTTGTGTCTGGTACTTGCTTGATTAGGACGGCTACCTTCATGCGATCACCATACGTCGCTTCAGTAGCAGCCCTATCAATACAACGGAATCAGGCTTCTCTTGTAAAAGCCTGAATGCCGGTTATGTGTCTTCCTAATATCAGATTGTGTATGTCGTGAGTCCCCTCGTACGTCTTGACAGATTCGAGATTTGCCATGTGCCGCATGACAGGATATTCATCCAGTATACCATTCGCACCGTGGATGTCTCTAGCAACCCGCGCAATTTCGAGAGCTATGTCCACATTGTTCATTTTCGCAAGAGATATGTGTTCAGGCACCCATTCTCCTGAATCCTTCTTGACGCCCAGGTGGTATGCGAGAAGTTGCGCCTTTGTGATCTCGCGAAGCATCCAGGCCAATTTATTCTGCACCAACTGGTAAGCCGCTATTGGATGATCGAATTGAATCCGACTCATCGCATAGCTCCTCGCTGAGTCGAAGCATGACTGAGCAGCGCCAACCGCGCCCCATGAGATCCCAAATCTAGCATTGTTGAGACATGAAAAGGGCCCTCTGAGCCCTTTAACGCCCGGAAGGATTCTATCTTTTGGAATCTTGCAGTCTTGGAATACAAGTTCTGATGTGACGCTAGCCTTTAGCGAATGCTTCCCTTTCATCTCTGGTGCAGAGAAACCCTCATCCCCTTTCTCGACGATGAAACCTCTGATGACTCCGTCTAGTTTGGCCCAGACTACTGCCAAATCGGCAATAGTCCCATTTGTGATCCACATCTTCGCACCATTCAGAATATAGTGGTCATCATCCTCTTCAGCCTTGGTCACCATGTCGCCGGGATTCGATCCGTAGTCTGGTTCAGTTAATCCGAAGCAACCGATTAGCTCTCCACTTGCCATCTTGGGTAGATACTTCTCTTTCTGTTCCTCACTTCCGAAATCCCATATTGGGTACATCGCAAGAGAACCTTGCACACTTGCGAAGGATCTGATTCCGCTATCTCCCCTTTCCAATTCCCGGCAAATCACGCCGTAGGCAGTGTAAGAAAGTCCGGGGCACCCATATCCCTTCAATGGGGCTCCCAATATCCCCATGCCGCCAAGCTCCTGGCGCCACTCATCTAGGAAGACCCCCTCTCTGCAAGCATTCTCTATTTTTGGAATAACTGATTCATCCACCCAGTCTCTCACGGCGTCGCGAATCATGCGTTCTTCATCTGTAAGGAGTGAATCAACATCGTAGAAGTCGAGTGCCTCGTATCCCATAATATCGTTACACCCGCCGAGGCAGAGTCCCTTCAAGGTTCGCACTTCGATTTCATCTACTCGATCTAGTAGACCATATCCCTATGGCCATCACGCCCATGATTCCAAATGATAGCATGGTCACCAATTTCGGCAATCCTTGAGCCACACCCGCCTCTTCAGGAACCAGTAGCGCAACAGTTCCATCTCGAGTCATTATCCAGTGGTTGCCGCTATCGCCATCCCACACCCCTGTTATGGTGGAACCACTCACGCCGAATGATTGGCCAACAATCGCCTCATTGGTGAGCCAGGTGAATGTGCCGCCCCCTAAAGGCCGGTGTTCCATGATTTCAGCAGGTGTTGCCGTGATTAGAATTTGATCCGAAGAGGTCAACGAGATAGAGCGAGGCGTTCCATCGATTCCCTCCAAAGTCTGCATGTTCAACCCAACTACTCCTGACTCAAAATTAATTTCTGCAATCGATCGATCCATGGATATCGCAATACAAACAGGTACCCCCCCAGATCTGCAAACAATATCCGACCAAGATGAGCCACTCCCCCCGATCCAAGATAGAATGTGGTCCCTATCGATCATCCCGATGCCCTCCTCTGCGGATGCCACCAAACACACAAACGGATCAGGAAGACAGTCTATACTCGATATTGGTGATCCGCCAGTGCCTGGCATGGGCACAATCTCCGAACTACCATTTCCCGCTGGACGCATGCGATACAGGGTGCCATCCGAACTTCCCAGATATGCCCATTCGCCATTCGCATTCCAGGATACGGCCTGCATGGTGTCGTACCCTACTGACTGAGCCGATGTCGCCCTCTCTATCGAATGGTCTGAAATCGCATACCTGAGGACTGATCCGTTTTCACCCACAATCAGCGCTGTGTTGCCACCAGGGTGGTAATCAGAATCTAACAGATCCGAATCCGAGATATCTGCAAGAGGTATCATGGTGCTTGGAGATGACTTATCCATCGACACAGCATATCCTTCTGCACCTACTATCACAACCCAATTCGAAGCCGGATGAATAGCAGCATCTTCTATCCCTGGATCATATTCCATCAATGTAAACGAGTGATCTATCCTCATCACTGAACCATCTTCTGCATTCGCTGTAGGGGCCATCCCTAGCAACATCAGAAACACCAGCAACCTTGCGGCCATGATGCTCGACACGACTCATCCCGCTTAGCCACTGCGTTCAGCAGGTAGGCATGCCCACCACGGACAGCCTTCAAATCCCCTCGGACATCCCACGGCACATGGAGCGCTTCGATGTAAAGCGAGGAGTAGTCAAGACAGTGGCAGCAGACGGAGGGCTATCGGCCCTTGCAAAGAGATATTTCGACGACGTCGAAAAGATTGATGCAGATGCATTTGTAGCTTCCCACGGAATCATGACCTCCATCGAAGGAAAGTATGACGATTCAGGTGCGTTGAGAGTCGACATAACAAACGTCCCTCCAAATTTCGATGATCCGGATGCGGTACGCGCTGCTATGGATGCTAGAAAGCGATGGACACAGTTTCTCGATGAGGCAACAGGATACAACTCAAAGCAGAGAGGCGACAAAGCAAAAGAATGGGCCAAGAAGGCAACAAAAGCAAAGTCAGGCGTCTCATCAGCTCGGCATTTCATGTCGATGTCAGAGAACTTGGCGGAAGATGTGAAGTCAAAGGCAAACGCACTAATTGAGGAAATAGAAGAGGCATTGGAGAACGGGGAAAACACCCGCGCGGCTGGAAGAGCAGAGAAGCTCGGTAAACTACTGAGCGCGTGAGGATTCGATATGGAAAAATCAGACGGATTCAGCGAGGCTGCCAATGCCGTCATGGTCCGTATGTTTGCTAATGTCGAAGAGGTCGTCGGCGCCAATCACGTCGCTTCCGTAATCGATGGCTCGCCAAGTGCGGGAGGCGACGACATCATTCGAGCATATATCGGCCTTGAACCAAGCGGCAAGGCGCACCTTGGATGGATGCTGATAGCAGACTGCATCGGTAATATGCTTAGGGAGGGCGTCAACGTCACTATACTATTGGCTGATTGGCACGCATGGGTAAATGACAAGT
>DANO01000024.1 GCA_002497295.1 Euryarchaeota archaeon UBA171
CCCTCGTCATATCTCCGTTCCAATATTTCTCGCTGGAAGACTCCGCCTATGATCAATGCGACCAGTGAGGCCCAGTAGAGTTGATTACCGTTCGAGAAAACGGCATCTGCGATTCTCATCTGCCTCTCCTTTTCTTCCTTCTCAGGAGACTCTTCGATCAGGAATAGGGCGTCATATGCACCAACAGAAACAGTTCTTGTTTCCAGAGTCGCAGATGAGTCGTCTTCTGCGAGGGTACCTGGCGCATTCACCGTGAAGGATAGCATGTTCCAGTAATCATCATCGCCAGGTGCGCCGTCGCCATTCACAGCATTTCCAGCTAGCCAGAAGTAAACGGCTCCTTCGTCCTCTGTGGGGGATATCCAGGTCAAAGCCCAAATCCCATCATCAGAAGTATCCGAATGAGATACATCATTATCACTATCCTCTGCAACGCGTATTTGCTGATCATCGGACCAAGAGAAAGATCCGGCTCCTCCTGAAGTCATCAGGAATCCCGCTTGGGTATTGCCCTCGTCACCCGCTAGGACATGCGCATCTGCTACTTTGATCACCAGAGGATATTCCTCGCCAGGAGAGTACTGGATAGGGACTCCCGTCACCATTATCACCGCCCTGTCAGAAATTTGGCCATTATTGTGGCAATTGCAACCATACTCGGCGGTTGGATCCCCATTGCTGTTGAGATATGGGGGTCCGCCACTATTAGCCAAAGCAGGGAGTGAAAGTAGGCCTATGACAAGAAGTGCGACCATTGCGCGGCGCATTGTCGCTCTTCCCATATATCTCGGGTCAATCTGGACGCTCATAACCGTTCCCCGATTAGTATTCGTTTGCCTACGACTCCTTGATGGCGGTGTTCAAGGCGGTCATCATCTTCTTCCCGTCACCAAACAGCATCATGGTCTTGTCCATATAGAATAAATCGTTATCCACTCCAGCATAACCAACGGAAAGACTCCTCTTTATTATTACAACAGATCTGGCATTGTCTACGTCGATTATAGGCATCCCGGCCAGCGGGCCCTCGCCTGACCTTGCAACCGGGTTGCATGTATCGTTGGCACCTATTACTATTGCAGCATCTGCCTCGGGTAGCTCGGGATTTATCTCATCCATCTCAATCAACTTCTCATATGGAACACTGGCCTCTGCCAAAAGGACGTTCATGTGGCCAGGCATTCTGCCTGCAACAGGGTGTATTGCATACTTCACCTCAGTCCCGTACTTCTCTTCCAAGAGATCTGCAAACTCCTTCACTTGATGTTGGCATTGACTGACGGCCATCCCGTATCCTGGTACTATGATGACCTTCTGAGCGCCATCAAGGATCATGGCTACCTCGTCGGGATCGCTGCCCACTTTGGTCCTAGTTACGGACTCTTTCTCAGTGCCCCCGAAGGATTTGAGCAGAACATCGAACAGTCTTCGATTCATGGCCTTGCACATAATGAATGTGAGAATAAGGCCGCTTGCACCGACTAGTGAACCTGCAATGATGAGTACTGAATTAGAAATTATGAATCCTGTGAAGGCTGCAGCAATCCCAGATAATGAATTTAGAAGGCTGACCACCACAGGCATATCGGCACCGCCGATCGGTAGAACCAGAATGACTCCAATTACACACGAAAGAGCGATCAGCAGCCAGACCAATTCTAGATCGGATGGCGTTTGTATTGTCATGAAAATCAATACAAAGGCAGCACCAAGAGACAGTGCTTTGATCGGATTCAACCACGAAGGGCCCCATGTAGGTGTTTTCCTCCATTTGCCAAATATCATGAATCCTCCCTTCAACTTGGCATAAGCTACTAATGAGCCAGTGAGGGTCATCCACCCAACAAGAGCAGAAAGTCCGATGGCCACCCATGCTACGTGCAACTCCAATCCCTCGGGGATATTTTCAGATTCTATCGCAGCATAGGCCTCGGCAAGAGCGACGAGTGCGCTGGCAGCCCCTCCAAATCCGTTGAAAAGAGCGACGAGCTCGGGCATTCCGGTCATCTCGACTCGAACAGCCAGCCATGCGCCGATGAGTGCCCCGATGGCGATTCCAGCTACTATGAGAAGCGGATTGTTGACCAAATCTGTCTCTAGTAGGACAGTCACAACAGCCGTTAGCATCCCAAGTGCCCCCAGCTGATTGCCACGAGGGGCGGTTCGAGGATGGCCAAGCATCTTCAAACCGAATATGAAGAAGGATGCAGAAAGGAGGTATCCTATCTGATACCATTGTGAATCCATCTAGTCACCTCCTCTTTTCCTTCTTCCTGCAATCATCTGTAGCATCCTGTTGGTGACTGCAAATCCGCCGACCACATTTATGGTGGCGAGAATGAGTGCGAAGAAGGCGATGACTCCGGAAATTTCTGTATGGCCCGAATCATACAGTACATTTGCACCCAAGATTGCTCCGACAATGCTGATTCCTGATATCGCATTAGCGCCGCTCATTAACGGAGTGTGCAGCGTAGGGGGAACCTTCGTAATCAACTCGAAGCCAAGAAATATGGCAAGGGCGAAAAGTGTCAGACTTCCGATAAGTGTTGCTGGTTCCATCAGACGACCCCCTCTAATCGAGATTGTTTTTGGTGAATTTTTCCACCCGAGCACACCAGTACGCCACCCATGCCCTGGACGAAGAAATCCGAACCTTCGGGCGGTCCAACGAGAATGTCGTCGTCTTCAGAGAGTGTGAAATTACCTTCATTCATTAAAGAAACTGCAAACGTAGTGAGATTGTTGGAGTAAAGCATGCTTGCAGTTGTTGGTATGGTGCCTGGGAGATTGCTAGTCCCTACGACTATCACTCCACCATCTGTGCGATGAACCTCATCGCAGACGGTCTGTTCGCAGTTACCGCCGACATCAGCATTCATGTCGACTATGACACAGCCAGATTTGAATGATGAAACAGCTGACGAGGGGACTGTTATGGGAGCAGGGCGTCCGAAAATTCTAGCAGTAGTGACCACAAGATCTGCATCTGAAGCGACTTGACATACAGTATCGTTTACTTTCTGAATGAATTCGGGGGTAAGTGGTTTCGCATATCCTGATTCGTCCTCGAAGTCATCCATGCCCTCAACTTCGATGAATCTCCCGCCAACCGATTCGATCTGCTCAGCGGCAGACTTTCGAACGTCAGAGGCGTATACCACTGCTCCAAGCCGCTTTGCCGTTGCTATTGCTTGCAGCCCTGCGACTCCTGAACCCATGATCACCACCTTGGCAGGGCGGATAGTACCTGCAGATGTTGTCATCATAGGAATTCCCTTGGGCACCATCGATGCTCCCAACAACACGGCTTTGTACCCTGCAAGATTATCTTGACTGGAGTTGACATCCATGGATTGTGCTCTCGAGAGCCTTCTAGGAATCATGTCCATGCTCAAGAGAGTGGCTTTTCTCGAATTGCAAAATTTGATCCTTTCTGGGTGTCTGAATGGATCAGCGATACAGGCGATGACCTGCCCTTCAAAGAAATCGATTCCCTCAGGAAATCTGACGCATATGAGGAAGGGGGATTTCAGGGCCTCTTCCCTATCGACCACCTTTGCGCCGGCATCGGAATAGTCTTGATCGGAGTAATTGGAAAGTTTTCCAGCGCCTTCCTGAATAGCAACTTCAAATCCAGACTTCGCGAGTTTTCTAATCGAAGAAGGGACAATGGCGACTCTAGATTCGCCTTCAGATTCGGTGATGACTCCAATACGCATTATCCCCAACTCCAGTAGTCCGGTCCTTTTGGATGATGCTCGGTTACGAGGGCGACTCTTGAACACGTCGGAGAGAAGATCGGCGGACACCTACCTCGCCAAAGCCCAAGTACCCCTTGCTTCATCGCTAGGAACATGCCAGCCGGACGTCGGACGATAGCAGTGATAGGAGCAGGGAATGTTGGCGCTACGTGCGCATTTGCCTTGGCTGAACGCAAACTAGGAAACATCGTGATGCTTGATATCTTCGAGGGCTTTGCCAAGGGCAAGGCTCTCGACATGAGTCAAGCAGGACAGATTCTAAACTACGATGGCGTGATTTCCGGCACTTCATCTTACGAAGACATAGCAGGGGCAGATGTAGTAGTAGTGACATCTGGATTCCCTCGACAGCCGGGAATGACTCGGGAGGACTTGATTTCCAAGAATGCCGGGATTATCTCTGAAGTAGGGAAGGGGATCAGGGAGCATGCTCCCGACTCAATCGTGATCGTAGTCACCAATCCTCTCGATCTGATGACATATCATATGTGGAAGACTACAGGATTTCCCGCTGAACGAGTACTTGGGCAAGCGGGAATACTGGATTCTGCAAGAATGACCCATTTCATAGCTGAGGCAGTGGGCGTCTCGAATGAAGATGTTCAAGCAATGGTTCTCGGCGGACATGGCGATACCATGGTTCCTCTTCCAAGGTATACCACTGTATCTGGAATACCAATTACCCAACTACTCGACGATGAAACTATTCGTGCTATCGGGGAAAGGACTGCTGGTGGAGGCGGCGAGATAGTGAAACTTCTTGAGCGCGGCTCTGCTTTCTATGCACCTGGAAGTGCCGCGGCCATTATGGCGGAAGCCGTTCTAGAAGATCGGAAGCGACTTCTCCCCTGCTCCGCATATCTAGATGGAGAATATGGCATGGAAGATGTTTACATCGGTGTTCCCGTTGTACTCGGCAAGAACGGAGTAGAACGGATTGTGGAGCTAGATCTCGAGAAGTCAGAGCTTGACAGCCTGCAGGCATCTGGCTCATTTTACAAGACTCAGCTCACTGATGTACTGGACTATGGGGCGTGATTACCAGGTGCTCGAGAGGTATGCCCATCTCGAGCATGATGGCAGATTGCTCCTCGTGAACCTGAATGGGGAGGGGCCGTGTTTACCCGTACAGGGGAGAAGAGGTTTCTCCGCTGAGGAAATGTTACGTCTTCCAACTCCTGAAGAAGCTCGTATTATGGGGATAGAATGGACCCCAAGAAGAGTGAATTGCTTTTCAGTGGGCGATAGGAGAATAAGCATAGAAGTAGCTACTCCAAACATACCCTGGCCATCAGAATGGGCTTGGAAGGACTCCGTGATTTCTGATGATGCGGTCGATCCGGTTGCACGGGAGTCCGTCTACAGAACCCTTCACAGAGTCGTCAGCAAGGTAGTTCTGATAAATGCCAAGGGACAGGTTTTGATGGCAAAGGTCACGAGGGGTTTCTTCACTGGACACTGGACACTCCCGGGCGGATTCGTGGATTATGGTGAGCATCCACGGGATGGGGCTGTTAGGGAAGCCCGAGAAGAGCTTGGAATAGATATCGAAATTGCCGACCACAATGGGGAGTGCGGGGATATCACATTAGAGAAGGAGAACAGTGTCGTCAAAGAAGCTATATTCAATGATGAGGGTATTGACTGGATTTCATTCACCTACAAGGCGAATTATGATGGCGCTGAAGATGAGATAGTTCCTAAGGATGATGAAATCGAGGAGGCCCGATGGTTTGATGTCGAAGAAGCAATTTCACGAGCAATATCCGTTTTCGACAGAGACGCGATAGCGACCCTAGCGAGCAAGGACTAATCCGACTCTTGCTCGATTGACTTGAGATGATCCGTCACTATTTTCAAGAATCGTCCGATATAACCGAATGCAAGAGAGAATACTGCTCCGTATACCATCATATCTGAGGCGTCGGCATTCGAGACTATGGTTGAGTCGATAATTGACGCGTCTTTGAACCATGCAATGAGAATACCTAGGCTGAAACCCTGTGTAAGCCAGTTCCCACTAGCGCCCTCACCACCAGTCATGCATCGCCGGCGTGTAGGTTGTACCTATGAAAGTCGCGTGTGTTGATTGATGGTGGGCCTGCCTGGATTCGAACCAGGGTCAAATGCTCCCAAAGCATCTAGCATAGACCAGACTAACCCACAGGCCCGTGAGTAACCCGCCCAGCACCATGGAGGACATGAACCTAACCTAGGGCTCGATCAATTTCCAAACATCCTTGCCGGCACGGACTAAGATTCCCTCTGCCTCAGCTTTGGTTAGAATCGTACTTATTTCAGGCTCATCGATTCCTTCTTTGATTGCCTGCTGGCCCACATCCCTACGCTCAATGGATCCGTCTTTCTTCATCGCCTTCCTCAGAATCTCGAGTGCTTTGCCCCCATCGGATTTTTCAAACTGATTATTCTGTTTTTTATATTTCGAATTAATCCGATTTATCATCTCACTTCTGAGTTCGCTAGGCGTGTTCGCCAGCATCACAGCCTCTGCCAGTTTGGATGGTGAATTGAAGGTAGACTCAGTAGACAGCCCATCTCTAGAACCACATCTGGAACAAGATACTCTCCTTCCGAGGATCGCTCCTGTCGCTGTGCCGCAGGAGCATCGTACGAGAATGTATGTGGTTGACACGCGGTATTGACTTGGACAGGGGGTTCATGAGTGTTGACAGGGGCGGTTCTAGTATGGAAGGAGGATTTGATCGAACCAGGAGGAGGCTTGGCGTCTTCATCGCATTCAGTGCGGCTCTATCGTCTCTGTACATCGTATTCAGCAATGGATCGTTCACCACATCCGCTTGGGCTTTGATGCTCACTGTTCCATTATCTATGGCCATTGGATTGAGTGGTTCGGGAATGGGGACAGAAACGAGATTCATCGATTCGCTTCCCAATTATGAAGAGGGGGGCTTCTCGGTTGAAGAGCGGGAAATCGAACCTGATGATTTACCTGTTCTATGATTACATCAGCCTTATCGTTTCGAGGTTCGCAGGTGCATGTGTCTGTACCCTGAACGTATCACGGAGACCTTGTCTGAATGCATTACATGTTTGTGGATCGCCGTGATGGCAGATTATGCGTCTTGGAGTCGGGTTTAGTGCCTTGACGTAGTCCATCAACTGCCTTCTGTCTGAATGTCCGCTAAAGCCGTCTATCGTAACCACGTTACATGCGACTGGGATCATGTGAGTCTGGCCTCTATCCACAAGGGGGACCTCTGGGTGGCCTGATTGGAGTCTACGTCCAAGGGTACCAGAAGCCTGATAACCAACGAAACAGAGAGTGTTGTTGAGCTCTGGCGCCCAGTTCTTGAAGTACTCCATGATCGGGCCACCAGTCATCATTCCGGAAGTTGCCAATACGATACAAGGGGAAGGATCGTTGATTATCGATTCCCTCTGCTCCCTGGAGTCAACCTGCTTGAACCATGGTGAATTGAATGGATTCTCTTCACCGCCCTTGAGGACCTGTCTCCGTAGATCTCTATTGAGAAAATCTGGATGGCTAGCATGAATCGCCGTAGCCTCGGATATCATTCCATCGAGCCATACGGTGACGGGGGATACGTCTCCCGATTTGAATAACTGATCTATCGCCAGCATCACTTCCTGTGACCTACCGACTGCGAATACAGGACAGAATACCTTTCCACTCCTCGATACAGCGAGTTTAATCAAATCCTGAATTTCTTGAGTTGCATCTACTCGATTCGGTTGGAAGTCTTGCGGGCCCCCGTAAGTAGACTCAATAACAAGAGTATCAGCCCTAGGAAATCTTACAGTCGCTGCATCGAATAGCCAAGATTTCTCATATTTTATATCCCCAGAGAAAAGTAGGCGATGTTCGTTATTAGCCTCGCCTATTTGCATGTAAACAGATGATGATCCGAGGATGTGGCCTGCATTCTCGAGAGATATCTTGATGTCTGGCGCTATGTCGGTCTTATCGCCATGACTGATGTCAACAACATGCTTGATGCACTCCTGTATATCCGCCTTGCTGTATGGCGGTTCCACTCCTTCTGCCTTGGCGACTTTGATGTAATCTATCTGCAGTAGTGTCATCAGATCCCTTGTGGGCGGAGTGCAATAAACAGGGCCTCTGTAGCCGTATCTGAATAATACGGGCAGCATTGCTATGTGGTCTACGTGAGCATGGGTTAAGACTACAGCATCGATATTCTCCAGAGGCAGCAGTTCTGGTGCTGTAAAGAATGGTTGTATCTCATTCTTATTTGTAGTGGGTTTTGCTCCAACGTCTACAAGTACTCGAGATTCATTGGTAGTAACCAGGTGCATTGCCCTGCCTACTTCCCGATATGAGCCGAGAGCAGTGAGTCTGGCCCATGAAGGGCCCCTTCTCTTTGGACGGTATATCCTTGTACCGAATTTTCTCAAAAGTGCCCTTCTTTCGTCGGCCATTTCTCTCCTGTATCTTCTAATGTCGTGTTGAGTCCTACTCTCGAATGCTGGGGCCCTTGCAACATTGACCAGCCAGCCTATATCGTCCCTGAGTGCTCGGATAATCGACCCCTTGGGGCCAACAGCAACAGAGGGATCGTCACATTCGATGGTGACTTCGGAAAGTGCTGGATCGATGAAGATATTTCTGACCTCTGCTTCAGCAGGAATGAGTTCTTTCACCCTCTGCTCAACTTTATCCTCAGAAAGGAGAAGGTTTGGGTGGGGCCTTACAACGACCCTTCTTTTGATAGATTTCGCAATTCTCACCGTGAGGCTCTCCCCGCCGCCTTTTCCAAATGACTGGGGGTCACTAGTGATTATGGCTATGGAGCCTGCTTCTACATCGACATCGTATTCTAGCCCGGCTGGAACCATGCCAGCAATTTTCTTCTTAACCTCATTCAAGGTGAGTCTCATTTCTAAACCTCGTCTCCACAGGCTCTGCACAACAGGGGTGCTGGGCTGATGCCCTGGGAATCTGATACTTTCAAAGTGAGTCGAGTGCAGAGGCTATCTCTTCTTCGGATAGCTGTATGTAGCCATCTTCCATAGTGATAACTGCTAGGTCCATACCGTTTCCGCTGGCACTGTCCCTCTGAGCAGATGCCAGAAGAGCCTTTGCGGCAAGAGCGACTGCTTCTTCCTTAGTCATGTTAGGAGAAAACTGGTCTTCGAGAACGCCGTACATGAATGGGCTCCCTGAACCAGTGGCGCAGTACAGGTCTGGAATCGAACCACCAGCTGAGTCTATGCTGTAAACACTGGAACCCGATTCATCTACCCCCACTATGAGTAGTTGCACATAATGAGGCCTTCCAACAAGGATGTTGGCCGTCAACGTAGCAGCGCCTCTGACTGTCATGGGTGTGTTTCTCTTCAACTCGTACAACGATAACTCGGCAGATAACATCCTGGCCAAAGATTGCGCATGGCCGACAAGTCCTGCCGTTGTAAGGGCAACTCTTCCAGATATCTGGAATAACTTCTTCACGTTCTTGTTTGCAATGAAATTCCCCATGGTTGCTCGGTGGTCTGCGCCAACGACTACTCCGCCATTAAAGGTGATTCCTAGCGTACTCGTTCCAGTTTTGATAACCTGCGACTCAATAGACATGTAAACACCAGCGGGCGAATCGCCGCTGATTCTGAACCTCCGGACCCCTTTATGAAGCCATTCAGACTATTTCGTCCGATGGGCTCAAGCGGTGAGGTCTAGACAGGGCCCCATGAGGGGACCTTCTGATGAACTCGGAGAGGTGTCAAAATTGGGTGACGGCTCTATATTTCACGATCTCGAGAAGATGTATCCAGATGCCCCCATACCAGAGGAAGGAGGTCAAATCTTGAGAAATGCTGTGATTGACGGTTCAGACGGTCTTTCGACGCTGATGGACTGGGTTTCCCAGGGAGATATGGTCATCGTGGACGTGTCGCCGATCATCGATCAACCTGGAAGGCTGTCCGAGGTGATAGACCCCCTCATGGTATTCGTGGAACAACAGATGGGGGGGCAACTCCTCAACTTTGGACATTCGAGGCTTCTTCTACTACCTTCCACCCACCAAGCCAGAGGAACCGGGGGGGTGTAAGTGGAGACTTTGATTGAGCAATCATGCCCGATGTGCTACGAAGAGTCATCGGTTTTCATGCTGGTGAACGTTCATGAGATACCATATTTCGGGGAGCAAACGGAGTTAACACTCGCGTGCAAGTCATGCGGTTGGAGGAAAACTGACTTCATAGCTGGGGATGGTGGGGAACCCGTGGCTTGGACGATTCCGATTAATGCCGATACTCTCGATAGTCGTGTGGTGAGGTCGTCATCATGTACCGTTAGGATACCTGAGCTCGATATAGAAGTAGAGCCAGGCATATCCGCTGATGGCTATGTTTCCAATGTCGAGGGAGTCATATCGCGCTTTGAAGATGCGATACGTATGCTCATGAGGCAGGCACAATCAGAGAACGACATAGGAGATGTCGAATCTTGTGAGGCGTTTCTTCAACGTCTCACCGATGCGAAGTTGGGCCATGGCGATGGAGTGTCTCTTGTTCTTCTCGATCCACTTGGGCATTCCAAGATAATGCACGATGCAGCAAGTAGCAGGAATCTAACGGATGAGGAGGTCGATGGGCTCTACACAGGCCCTATTGTGCCTGTCTTCGATATGTCTGATTCCGAGTGACTGCACATCCGATTATGTTAGCCATCAGGAAAGAAATTCTTCCAGCCTATCCGACCATTGGGAGCGTTTTTCGGATAGTTCTGATAGCCATTCTTCTGCTCTTTCGATGCACATCTGCTTCATCTCACCTGCTAGAATACTACCAGATGCATATTGTGAGGCGATTCGTTCGAGTTCGGAGTCATCCGGTTCGAAAAAGAATCGAAGGTATTGGTAAGCTACGTCCCTATCCGTATTGCCGCCCAATCGTCTATGCTCCTCCACTGTTGGCTGGCCGCCACTATGGGCTTTGCGAATCTTCTTTTTCATACTCTCAATTGAATCATTTAGGAAGATTGTAGTTTCTGGTTTGGAAGACGACATCTTTCCGCCTGTCAGCCCCATGGCGAACCTGTGGTAACTAGATGCAGGGGCCATCAGACCAAGCCCCCCCATCGAACGCTCCAGTTGCAATAGCCTGTTCCTGATTGCCTGCTCATCGGATCTGGTGGCGGCCGGAATAGTTACCGTACCATGGGAGGGGTTAGGAGTAACGTCAGCGAAACCCAGATCAACTAATATTTCAACAACTGATGATATCACCTCTTTCCTCTTTGATTTATCGATTCGTCCGCTTTCCGACATCCCGAATACCGCCTTGTTATCCTCTTGAACGCTGAGTGAAACAAGGAGGCCGGAGGTCTTTGCATGCCTTATGTTGAACCACTGTGTTTTCGATACAATGTCTCGTGTGAGCCTGATATGTGGGTCTTGATCGACGCCCACGGGAACTACAATTGGACGTAGTCCTCCAAAATCATCGAGCATCGGGTGAAGAATGTCCCCTACTTGAACGAGTGGCGCCTGGACGTGCGCGAGATTGGTGTTCCCTCCAAATCCATAGATGGATCCCAATTCGGAAAGATTTGTTCTCCTCCCAAGTACAAAGGCGAGCCTCTGTACTTCTGGACGGCTACTCTGGAAGTAAACACTGGTCTTGTCAGGATCTAGACCCATTGCTGCATAATTCGAAACATATTCTTCCAATGCGACCTTTCGACCCTGCTCGAGAGACATTCCCCTGGTCGCGACTGATTCGAGATCTGCGACAGCAACTGTAACATCGGCACCGATCTCTTGGAACCACTTTGCTTGCTCTATGACCATCGTATGCCCGAGATGCATCTTGCCACTCGGCATTAGGCCTGTTAAAACTCCGAAGGGGTCTCCTCTTTCAGCTGCGGATAGCGGCACATTGAGGTCCCTATGTGCAAAAACGAGGTCTCTCCGCTGAAGCATACTTGGGTTCTTGATGGCGGAGAGGTCCATTCTCTCGAGTCCGAACCTCTCTGAGAGAGCATCGTAATCCGTGGAGTCATCGGATCCCCATGGGTCTATTCCGATGTCAGCCATGGCGTTCGCTGCCCGATTATGGCAATCAAGCCTTTGACTGAGTTGACCGATAGAAGCAAAAATAACCCATCAGCCTCGTAAGTCATGGCTAAGATACATTGTTTCGGTTCTGGGCTGGTCGGATCATACGTTATCCGATATCTAGCGGGCAAGGGGCATGAAGTGCATGCATACGATCAACAGCCGCATAGGGTAGAGGGGGTGCCCGGTGTTGAGGTGCATTATGTCGAGCACGATGAATATCCTCACGAGTTGATTCAGGATTCAGTCACGGATTCTTTCATCATCAACATGCTACCTGGATCCATAGGGCACGTATGCACCACTCTACTAGCTGAGCGACCCTGTACACTCGTAGACCTTAGTTTCAGTAAATTCACGCCTGATAGGGATGATCAGAAAGCGAGGGATTACGGGGCGACCGTTTTGTGGGATGTTGGAATTGCTCCCGGTCTCTCAAACATGCTTTCTGCACATGCCTACAGAAAAATGGGGCCATTACGAGATCTGAAGATATGGGTGGGTGGAAATCCAACAGGCCCATTAGGGGAATGGAAGTACATGGCTCCATTCTCACCTTCAGATGTTATCGAGGAATATACGAGGCCTGCACGAGTCATCAGAGACGGAGAATCGGTCGTCATACCTGCTCTGTCGGATCGCCATTCAGTGGATGTAGATGAGCAGGGTACAATGGAGGCCTTCTTGACCGATGGATTGAGGTCCTTGTTGAATTCAATCCCATGCGAGAATATGTCAGAATACACCGTGAGGTGGCCGGGGCATATTCAGAAATTCATTGATCATCGAGATTCCGGGGATCTTGATGAGTTACAGCTAATCGAAGAATGGAGGTATGATCCCAAGGTGCCCGAATTCACGTGGCTTCGTGTCTTGGCAGAGGGCAGTGACGGGGAAACTATGGAATGGACCGTTCAAGACTACGGAGGGGATGACGGGCACTCTATGGCAAGGACGACTGGGCTCGTTACTGCGATATGCACGGAAGCATGGATTGAGGATTCGAAGATGCTTCCTCCGGGAGTTCATGCTCCCGAGGTTTTGTCCGACGAAGTGTTGTCAAGAGTTGTCCGGGAGATGGTTTCTCACGGCGTCGAGATTACTGGGCCGGTTGTATGATGAGTCTTCATCGTCCTTGATTAGAACCCACCTAATCGCGACTGGCGTTGCAATCAATACACTCAATGCTAGAAGCGGCAGGATCAATGTCTTCTCCGGTATTTCGGAACGCTCAATCAGCCACGTGAACCTCAAGGGAGTGTCTCTGAAATCTTGACTCCATTCTCTCATATTAGTGGCATGGTGACCGGCGATGGTAACGCCTTTCTCGAGATCGTTGAACAGAGTAGCCTCTACTTGGATATCGTCTTCTTGAACCCCTTCGAGAATCACGGATTCTCCTTGAGGTATCGTGATTATCAAAGTACCATCGGAATACCTGTAACCCCCCCTTAGACGATTCTCCTCCAGATCTAGAGGGGCGTACCCCCCATCTGACCACTCCATGTCTGGCTTGTCGACCAATCCCGTGATCTTGATCGTGCCGGGAGTGGTCCATCCAAGGCTGCTTGGATTCCTTATCTCGATACTTCCATTGATGAGATTCACAGTTATTCGTGACGAGGATTCCTCATGAGTTACCCATTCGCCCCATGTTGTGAACCAGTATGGTTGCTCTGATAACCAATCCACCATGTCTCTATCCCTTCGTATATTCAGATCGTCGATTCTGGCGATCCAATAGAGAGAAACCAGTTCCCCAGACTCACTATTTTCGATTAATGACCTGTCTGAAAGGCCAGACTCTATCGAGCCTCCGTTTCGAGTGATGACTCTCAATCTTGGATCGTCACTTTCAGACATGTCCCCCACAATTCTGAATCCCTCCTCAATGAGAGCTTCTGTTAGGTTCTCAGATATCTCGCCTTCAGGAGTTCCGAAGGAAATGAGGTTCTGACCCCATCTTGAGGCGTTTATACTGGAAGCGACATATTGAGAACATGCGCCTACTGTCTCGATTTCCTCTTCCGGACTGATATCTTCGATTCCTTGGCATCCGAACTCATCGCCAAGCGCGAGAAGCTCGGGTCCTATTACATTCTCAAGCCATGTGTCGTCTGAATATTCTGCCTGTACTGGCAAAGAGGTCACTGATGACAGCATCAGCGCCAACGTAACAGCGAGCAATCGTCTCCTCGCATCCACGTATTGTCGGTATCGATGAGCGTCATGAAGGCTTGCGATACAAAAAGCATGAAATCGATTATCTGACGCGTGAGGGTAATGACCGACGTCCTCGAGCGTCTAGCAGGGCTCACAGGACTCAACGGTACTGGCGTAGAGCGTCCACCGCCATTTTTCTATAGAATCCTGATGAGGATATTTCCACCCCTGGTCAGGTCTCTGACCAATGTCAGATACGAGGGACTTCACAACTTGCCCAAAGATGGCCCCGTCATCCTAGCCGGCAACCACACCTCGCATATTGACCCTATAGCAGTGATAATGGGTTCGAGAAGGCCCGTCCGATATCTAGCCAAGAGTGAGCACTTCAATGGAGGTATCACGAAGATAGCCATGTTGACAACAGGTCAGATCAAGACTAACCGTGAAGCAGGAGGTGGCGGGGCTCTGTCTGAAGCAGTTGATGTTCTGAAGGGCGGTGGATGGATGGGGATATTTCCAGAGGGGACCCGATCCAGACGTGAAGAGCCCCCATTCCTTCAACAAGGAAAAACAGGTATTGCACGCCTGGGAGTGAAATTTCCCCATGCGAAGATAGTGCCTCTAGCCATAATCGGGGCCAGAGAATTCATGCCACCTGGAAAAATGAAGATCAGACTATTTGCGCCCGTTACTGTCAGAATCGGAAGACCAATCTCATTCGCCGAATGGATTGGATCCCCCGAAGGGGGGTCGATGGATGAGGAAGAATTACTCGATCTCCTTGAGCGGGGGCCTGAGGAAATTGAAAGAAAAATGGGCAAAATATACCGTAATTTCACAAATCAACTGATGTCCACTATAAGATCGATGGGCGCTCCATGAGCACATCGTTCAAGGACTTGTGCTGTCGTGGGTTGAAGGTGGAGACGTATCTCGACCTGCTGCGCAGGATTCTCGATGAGGGAGTTCGGAAGGAAGACCGGACCGGCACGGGCACAATATCGGTCTTCGGCCACCAGATGCGCTTCAACCTTGAAGCCGGCTTTCCAGCAATAACAACGAAGCGTGTGCATTGGCCATCGGTGATACACGAGCTTCTGTGGTTCATCAGCGGAGATACGAATATTGCGTATCTAAAGGAAAATAAAGTAAGAATATGGAATGAGTGGGCAGATGAAAATGGAGATCTTGGACCCGTATACGGCAAACAATGGAGGAGATGGGCTGCAACCGACGGCAGGGTGCTGGATCAACTCTCATCAGCTGTTGAGATGTTGCGAAAGACCCCTGAAAGTCGCAGGATAATCGTTTCCGCGTGGAATGTAGGCGAGCTCGATGAGATGGCCCTAATGCCCTGTCATGCTCTTTTCCAATTTTATGTTGCAGATGGAAAGCTGTCTTGCCAACTCTACCAAAGGAGTGCAGATGCGTTTCTCGGTGTCCCGTTCAATATCTCTTCATACGCCCTCCTTACATGTATGATGGCCCAGGTATGCGATCTCTCGCCTGGTGAATTCGTTTGGACCGGGGGCGATTGCCACCTTTACCTCAATCACACGGAACAAGCTCGTCTCCAGATCCAGAGAAAGCCTCTAGAGCTTCCCAGAATCGAGCTTAATCCGGACATAAAGGAGATTGATGGATTCTCGTATGAAGATATCAGGGTAGTGGACTATAACCACCACGAGCATATTCCGGCCCCCATCAGCATCTGAGGTGAATTTATGAAAATTGCAATGATCGTAGCAATGGACGAATCCGGTTTCATCGGAAAGGACGGTGATTTGCCATGGAGAATGTCTTCTGATTTGAAGCGTTTCAGAGATCTCACTACAGGAGACGGCTTCAACGCAGTTGTCATGGGCAGGAAGACCTGGGACTCTCTTCCAGATTCGTATCGGCCGCTTCCAGAAAGAACGAATATTGTTCTATCCAGGGACTCCAGCCTCCAAATAGATGGGGCGGAAATCGCTCTTTACGACGGAAGAGCTGTGGAAATCGGTTACTCCGAGGGTTGTGATGAGTTATGGGTGATCGGCGGTGCCGAAATATACGATCTGATGATTCAGAGATGCGATGAGATACACGTTACTACAGTGCACACGTCAGTAGACGGTGATGCGATGTTCCCTGATTGGGATAGAAGCCAGTGGGCTGAAGATGTAATCCAAGAAAACGTCTCATCCGAGCATGATGACCATGCGTCGACCTACAGCATTTGGCGCAGAATATGACTTGGGTTACGAACATCTCTTCATATCTGGATGCAAACTAGAACAAACATGGTCCTAGAGTGTAACATAGACTCCAAAGGGAGAGCATTGAGGTTTTTTGCCGGGCTTCTTGCCATACTAGGAGGAGCCTTCGCTTACCTCGTCCTAATGCTAGAGATAATGCCCGTTCCAGAGTCGATAGGAACGCTCGGAGTGCTTGCGATGTTTATCGGCGGAGCTTTTGCGATCTTTGAAGCGAAGGCTGGCTGGTGCGTGGTTAGAGCATTGGGTTTTAGGACGAGATACTGAGATACTACCGGGCATATGTCTAGTTGTAGCTCTATCTTCCATGGGGAGTTTAGGTAAATCTAAGATAGGTTTTCTAAGCTCTTCTTGAATAGGGATATATTCCTTTTTCTAGCTTCTTTTCTATCGACTATAGGCTCTGGGTAGTCCTTACCAATGATGCACTTCGAAGAGCGTTGAATTTCGATCGGGGCTAAATGAGGCTCGAATATGTATCTTGATGGAAATCTTGAGAGTTCTGGGACCCAATGACGGATGAAGGAGGCATCACGTGTTTCGACGTTCAAACTAGATTTAGCATCAGGACATGGGTTGTACACTCGGTAGTAGGGCATTGAGAAGGGCGCAACGCCTGCTAGCCAAAGCCAGTTTCCATTGTTGAGGGCCCAGTCAGAATCTATCAGCTTCCTGTCAAAGACATCCCTTCCATGCTTCCAATTCTGCCACAGCTGCCCCCTTGTCAGGAAGCAGGAGACGGCATGTCTCCCAAGGTGGTGCATCCACCCCGTAGTATCCAATTGACGCATCATAGCATCGATATACGGATAACCGGTCATCCCAGACTCCCAAGCAGTCATCAGAACCTCGTCATAACTTCCCCATTCAATCCGTTTACAATTCGAATTATTGACATCATCATCCCAATTTTCCACGGACCTTGATAGCAGGTAGAACATCTCCCTGAACATGAGTTGTCCGAGCAAAGATTGCGGGGGTTTCGTATGCTCTGAATTGATGTTCGCCCTTACGACTTCATTCCAAACCAGCCTTACTGATAGACAGCCCGTACTGATGTAGGGGGATAAACCGGTCGTTGTAGGCTCTAGGGGGTTTTGATTTTCATTGGTGCTGAATGTATCAGGTTTGCTAAACTCATTGACATAATCAGGCACCTCTATGACCTTGCACCTCAACCTCCTCAATGCCTCACTTTCTCCTCCTGGAAAATAGCCATGGCCCCCGATCTCTGAGGCCCTACGTCTAACTTCATTCATCTCAATGTGGTAATCAGAAATCCCAGCTTGACCTGCGAGGGTGTGGAGGGCTCTCGAATCAGAACGAACTTCAACTGGATTTGGAAGGGGTTTCCTTACCGTGTATCCTTCTGGACCTTCGTCTAAATATTCCCTCATTATGGCTTCAATGTCCCTGGAAGACTTCGGATTCTTGTAGGTTTCAGATCTTGTGACTTCCTCGATATCTAGTATCGTGTTAGCAGCGGGAAAGACGATTGTTTCGATTCCGCTTGGCTTCAGGAGTTTCTCGATATCTGAGATTTCAACTCTCATCTTGGGTTCCGACCGATAGTCGGTCAAAATCAGCTTCACATCAGAATCTAGACTCTGGACAATGGAAGTTATGACGTCCCTTGGGTTTCCAGAAAATACCAGAATAGACGAGTCATATTGTTCTTTGAGTCTTTCATCCAAGTCGACTATGGATTCGTAAAGGAATCGCATGCGATTATCCCCTGTAGCTGGGCTGCTCTGTACACTGTCGAATTCCTCGATTATGAATATCGGGACTATCGTGTCGATCTCATCGTTCGAGCAAGCCCAGGTTAGGACTGGGTTGTCATGTAACCTGAGCAGCCCTCTGAGCCAGACAATAGCCGCACTCACGCCCAATCCCTCGATATAGTGCCGCCACTACGCTACTACGAACTGAAATGTATAGTTAAATGGCTGTAATGGCCGTCATTCTTCACCGTACTCAGTCACACGTATTCCAAGGTTTCCTCTTCTGGCTTTCCTAGTCATTATCTTGTCCATCTTAGTGTGGAATTCGCTCTCAAGATCGATATTCATAGCAAGAGAATGCCCTAGGATCAAAATCAACAAATCAGCAAGCTCCTCCGCCGCCTCATGAGATGGTTTTCCCTTCGTTATGGCTGCAGATAGTTCACCCAACTCCTCGATGGTCAATGCAATTCTGTAACCCATATCATGACCATTGCTGTCTTCCGATGAAAATGCGTGCTTGTGATGGAACGCGGCGACCCTCCTCATCATCGTCAGCCACGATCCGTCCGGAGTGGATGGCAGGTCAGTGTCGATTTTCATCCAGTCGGCCACTTCTTTGGGTCTCATGGCTGGACTTGTGCCAAAGGATGCATGAACTTACTCTATCCGCACAGATGCAATGGGTCTTCTTCCAGAAAATTTAGGAAAGTCGCTCAGCCCTCGATGAGAGCTATGACACAATTCGCTACTATCGACCTTATTGAGTCCGCTAGAGCCTCCACTTGGCGATGGTCTATTGGCGCAGTAGAGTCCCCTGGAGTCATTCCAGCAGCCCAATTAGACGAGCAGCATATCGCAACATGAGGTATCCCTGTCTCAGATACCAGTCGAGATTCAGGGCCCAGGGTCATGCCCACGACATCGGCACCCAACATGGAAAGCGCACGGATATCTGCAGGTGTTTCGAACTGTGGCCCGATAGATTGTGCGGATACCAGCTTAGTCGAGATTACTAGCCCGTCTATGCCAGCATTCTCGAGCAGCGACATGTGCCGTCTAGAGAATGAGTTTGTTCTGTCTGCATGGACTGCGTTAGATGCATGAAACGTGATTGCCTTCGAAGATAGGTCGAGAACATCGGTTACAACACCTACTCGCCCTGGAGGGAGGCTTTCAATCATCGTGCCAACCGAATTCACACTTACAATGAGGTCGGGATTTACGCTCCTGATGGCGTGGACTACAGCACGATGTTCTATCTCATGAGGGGGCGTTCTGGATCCGGGCTCATCTGAATAGTGTCGATCTACGAGGAATACCTCGCACCCGTCTATGTTCAGAATGGTAATTGGGACTTGCCCCCAAGGCGTATCCGATCTGACACTGGATGTCTCTGACGCGGATATTGACTTAGAGAGACGGTTCATGCCAGTTCCGGCGATAATCGCCAGACGTTCGGTCATGGTCACTCCATTAGTCGAGCGATTAAGTCGGCCTTCTTTCCGGAGACGGGCTTTCCAGCTGCCTTGAGAAGTTCCTTGAGTTCTGCCACCTTCATTGAAGCATAATCAGGGACATCTTCATCTCCCTTTTCCTCGGATTCTACTTCCGGAACATCTGAGTCTTCGGATGCTTCAACCTCGATTTCTTGAATCTCATCGCCCTCTTGGGTTTCGTCTTGGATCTCCTCTTGGGCAGATGTGCTGTTGTCAGATTCCTCTTCGGCCCTTATGTCCTCGAGAGTGGGGCCATCGTCAACAGTAACTCCGGACTGTATGAGTTGCGTCTTTCTGAGTAAAACGGTTCGAACGGGGTGAATAGCGGAAACTGCATCTTTGATGGAGGACTCCAGAGAGCCGTCCATGATAGATTTCTGAATTCCGACCCACGTGGACGTTGCTCCTGCCTTGAGAATGATTTCTTTGGCCCTCGACCTTATCTCCTGCTTTTGGCTTGACTTTGCAGTCCTATGTGTGATTACGAGTGGTTTAATTCGTATGTAGAAGCCATCCTCAGTGACTATGTCAACCGTATCGTCGACCTTGGATCTCGCACGGCGGACCTGTCTCCTGATGTGGTCCTTTGCAACCTCGTGACCGATGAACTCGGTGATGGCGTCAGAACCTATGGTGTGTGTGATCCTGAATCTTACCTTGACATGCATCTTGGAAAAATCGCCATCGAGCTCATTCTGCATCATTTCGTATATGCGACCTTCAAGCATCGAGTCTTCCTCTGCGATTGTCTCGCCGATATTCCTGTAGGACCATGGATTTCTGGGGGCTCTAACAGTGTACCACCGCTTTGCCTTCCACTTGTCTCTCTGCTTACGTGCCGCTAACCTGGATTTCGCGCTTTTGGCCATGTGGTACGCCTCAGTATTTCGGGGGCTTCCCCGTATGCAAGCCGGCCCAGCCGGGACCAGTATTTCAAACGGCCGCCTCTGAGGGGGGAATGAGGGGTCGCATATATTCGCATTGGCTTACACCCCGTAGCATGGGTGCACACTCGATGGAGTGGACGATCATATCTTCTTCGGTCGATGATGTTGATATGATGGCCTTGGCCCTGGAGTCGATCCTCCCAGAGGGTGTAGAAATAGAATATGAAAATGTGAAATCGCACCATGGGGCTGGTCAAACGATGCTCAGATCGCGACTTAATCGTAAAAGAGATATTCGTGGCTCCATGTCATTGGTGCAGAAAGGCTTGTGGGATTCAATCCTAGAGACGGGGGTCGAGTCGAGAGTGGACGATTCGAAATTCCTGCATGCCAGACTCGATCTTCAGAGGTTCGTAGCAGGAGAGCATGTTCTCGCCAGTAGGCCCCGGTCACGGCACTCGGTAAAACTTCGAATCAAGATAGAGTGCTACCCCGGCCAAGAAATCATCGATGAAGCCACATCGCTACTGAGAAGATACGCGGAAATGGCCAAGGATTGAGACGAGGTTTCAAGAACGAGTGTCGCGGTGAGAGTGATAGGGATATCATGACGCACGTAGTTACCGAGGCCTGTGTGAAGCACAAATACCAGGATTGCGTTGTAGTCTGTCCCGTTGAAGCATTTAGGGAAGCTGACGACTATCTCGTAATAGACCCTGATGAGTGCATCGATTGTGCCGCATGTGTGACGGAATGCCCTGTGGAGGCGATATTCGCCGATACGGATGTTCCCGATGAGATGGAATCTTGGATAGAAAGGAACGAGAATGAATCTCCGGACCTCCCAATAGCAGAAGGGGATTCCCCCGTGCTTGCGAACGACTGATGGAGGGTCTAGAGATGCCTTCTATCGATCTATCCTCCATGAAGTATGGCCAGGAGCTTCTGAAGAGGGGTTTCGCGACGATGCAAGAAGGCGGAGTCATCATGGACGTGGTGGATGCTGAGCAGGCGGCCGTTGCGGAAGATGCAGGCGCAGTCGCAGTCATGGCTCTAGAAAGGGTCCCTGCAGATATTCGATCTGCAGGCGGAGTTGCTCGAATGAGTCATCCCAATATGATTAGGGGAATAATCGAGACGACGAGCATACCCGTGATGGCAAAGGCACGCATCGGGCACGAGGATGAGGCGCGCGTCCTCCAGGAGTTGGGAGTCGATATGATCGATGAATCCGAGGTCTTGACCCCAGCAGACCCATTCTACCACATACACAAGAAGAGTTTCGACGTACCATTTGTCTGCGGCTGTACTAATCTCGGAGAAGCAGTGAGAAGGATAGCAGAAGGAGCAGCAATGATTCGGACGAAGGGCGAGGCCGGTACGGGCAACGTCGTCAGCGCTGTACAGCATGCCAGAATTGTTGCCTCGGAAATTGAACATCTCCAGAACGACGGCGATATTGAAGAAATCGTTGATCAGATAATGACCGGTTTCAGGAGGGTCAACTCTGCATCCGCAATGAATCTTGGAAATTCAAAGACTCCATTTGGCACCCATGCAGAAGTTAGAGCAGAGGTGCGATCAGTTGTTGGGGATGTGCAGAGCATTGGCAGGCTTCCGGTCGTTACATTCTCCGCAGGAGGGATCTCCACTCCCTCTGATGCTGCACTCATGATGCGTCAGGGCATGGACGGCGTCTTTGTGGGGTCTGGGATATTCAAGTCGTCTGATCCGGCGAGAACTGCGGAGGCCATTGTCATGGCCACCCACTCTTACGACGATCCTTCCGTAGTCGCAGAAGCCTCCACCATGATCGGAGATGCCATGCCCGGCCTCGAGATAGAGGGTCTTCCTGTGAGGATGGATCAGAGAGGCTGGTGACTCAACGTCCTCTTCTCGCCTGGATGTTCCTTCTTGTCGATTTTCTAGTTATCTTGCTCTCATTCTTAGGGCTGGGCTGTTCAACGCCGGTGCCGCCGAGTGTTATCGAACCGGATGCCATGAGTTCCTCTGCGAGTGAGTTGGCTAACTCTTCTGAGTCACCTGGTGTGGCCAGTTTCTCCTTTGCAGCTGAGTTGTATTCGTCGATGAATCGTTTCTGCTCATCCGCTTGGGACTTCAACTCATTCTTGATCTCGTCAACTTCCGAGTAGAGTTCGACCAGATTTGCGTGGACTTCATCGGCCGACTTCCTATTCGATACAAACAGTGCATGGAATCTATCCCCCTCAGACCGAAGGAAGTCACGCTCCTCGAACATGGGTCGAATCTCCTCCCATATCTTGTCAGCCTCCTCGTGCGCATCTATCATAGCTTGATGCTCAGCGTCTGCTTCGGCCTTGAGGGTCAGGATGCTTCCATCTAGGTTCTTGAGGTCTAATTTTATCATCGAGTGCTCATCGACCGAGGGGAGGAGTTCCTTCCTCTTCAGACGGAGAGTTTTCAGCTTCTTCAGCAGCTTGTTCTCCTTATCCAGCCCCAATGTCCCATCAGTCATTATTCGGTCCTCGATATTGCCTATCTCTGATTCTGTCTCGGCGAGTTGGACGACTACTGATCTGGAGTTCTTGTTATCCTCTCTGCGACCCTTCGATCTTCCGATTAGCTCCCGGATCTTTGTCTGTATGTCGTCTCTTCGAGTCCTGTGGACCTTGGCCCTCTCCCTGATTTCTTTCTGTTCTTCCATCATTGAGTTTATCGATTCCCTGATTTCCTTAGCCTGGTCCTGTATTGCATCGCGTTGCTCAGCGGCTGATCTGGCATCGTCACTAAAGGAATTCCTCTGGTTCCTTAGGCGCTTAGCTTTGGTCTCCATGGCGTGAAGCCTAGTACGAAGATCGTCTTCTTCGCGGCCCCCCTCTTCCTCGTCCACGAGGTGTCGCAGGGGACCGCATTCTTGAATCGATTGCATCAAGACAGCGATGGCAGGATAGCGGTGATCGCAGATATCGCCGGTATAAGCGCGGTGAATATCGCAGTCACAATCATTGCAGAACCGAGGCTCCTCCTGAACCTAGTTGTCAAATCCGCCCTCGATTGTACGTTCAGAACCCGTCCATTAACGAGGCTCCCCTCGGTGTTTTCAAGTCTGATCGAGACGGTGGCCTCACCGAAAACGCTCGGAATTAGGCTTTGCCAGACAATCATAGATTCCCCCAACGCCTCTATCTGGGATTCTACGTCGTCCTTAGAGGAGATTTCTGCAGGTGGCACGGTGAGCCTGTAGACGCCCTCCTTGGGTCTGAAGTCTGGAGTCTGGACCCTTAGAATGAGATCGACATCGGATTTCCCCCTGTTGAGGATGACAGCCATCAGATTCGTTCTACCCTGTGCTAGGTTCTCGATATCGACATCGAACCATAAGTCTTCGAATGAGTTGCCTACTTGCTGGCGCCTCAAACGATCGTAGAGTCTGAAAAAGGGGGGACATGCGATTGCTGAGTGTGATAGCAGCCTAACCCAGGTTGCCTCCCCCAACTCAGGGTGGTTGAATAGCTCATCCATAATATCCTGGTCTATGTACTTCGAGAGTCTTTTCCTCATCTCGTCGTCATCTATGGCAGTTGATGCCCTCAGATGCAGGAGATGCAGGAGTCTTTCTTGGAATACCACCATGTCGAGGTCGGGTAGCCTTCTTGCTATCTCTCCAAGATGGAGAGACATTCTGGTGTGGAGAAGAGGGTCTGCGTGAGCTCTCACCAGATCCAGAAATGGATCCGACAAGAGGGTCTTATGGACGGCTGGCTGATATGAGTCCAATAGGCCCCATGGCTCCAATGTGTTGAATGTGCCCAGAGGGGCTGTGACCTGCAGTCCGAGGGAGGCTAGTATGGAAGAAAGCGCCAACATGGAGAGAGGCGTTCTGTAATCATCCACGAGAGGATTCAGGGACATCGCGACAAGCATGAAGCTGACGATGAGTACGAATGTCCTCCCTCTCAGGATTCTCTTGGTTACGTCGAAAATCCTTCTAACCTCTGCGTAGCCCTGCGAGTTCGTCATGGTCATGCCCTGTTCGGACATCGTGCGTTCATGCTCGTCGAACATGGAGATATTGAGCCTGAGGCTGAAGAACAGGATGAAAATGAGGAATATGTTTGCGATGATGATGAATCCCGATATCAAGAGCAGGAAGACCGATAGCTCGACCCCGAACTGCTCTTGGAGGCCACCATCCCACCACGTAGGCGTGGAATCTGCGTATGCTACCGAGGACCCGAGTACGATTAGCAGTACGGCGGGCGTTAGGAAGTCCATTCGAAGACCCCCTGTTACGAATAGTCGCTCAATCCTCAGTATAATCTGATGTAGGTTCTGCTCACGATCGCTTCGCTTCTCATCGAGAGTTACCTCGGCATCTGAAGGGTTTTCCCCAAGGTCATCTTCATCGCCCATCTATTGTCCCCCCGTATCCACCAATATCGAATCGAGGATCGATTCCGATACTCGATATTCCGTGCCATCGACTGTGAATCCGTCATTGGTTCTCTCAACCGTGGCCCCTATGCTGACATCGATTTTCATCATGAGTGTTGAGTTCTCCTTGCTGATTCTTATCGCCGTCACAGTGCCAGCCTGACCGTCTGTCATCTCAGAAATTGAACACGCGGGCGTTGAGTCGACAATCTCTCTTCCAAGAGAGGGTATCTTTCTCCCATCGCGGGATTCAGCGGGATATCCAAGCATTCTGTCAAGAGTCAACTCATGCGATTTTTCGAGAGCGAATTCCATTTTGGATGCGACTTCGGAAAGGTTCCCCTCAAGACCAACTACCTCGGAAAGAAGGATTTCGATGAGCATCTGTCTTCGTTTGACCTGATTGGCATGCAGGAAGCCCTCGGAAGTCAGTCTCGAGCCTTTGTAGGGCACATGTGTCACGAGATTTCTTGCTGCCAACTTCTTGATCATCTCTGTGACTGAAGCAGAGCTGACGTTCAGCCGGGCTGCTAAATCACTCGTCTTTACAATCTGGCTGGGATTCTCCTCGAATGCCTCTAAGGCACGCTTGAGGTATGCCTCTTCCCCTTCTGAAATGTCACTCATCATAGGACTCCTCCGTTAAGGCGCGGAAGGTCGTCATGCATGCAGGGCAACGTGCAACCACAGGCCTCCGATTGATTGGTACCTTCAAGGTCTGTTCGCATGATGGGCAGTCGATTACATCGGTTGGTGACGAGACCTCGGGTGTCGAGTCCTGTTTCTCGCGAATTGTTGGAATTGAATCGGTTTTCGACTCATTTTCCGGGTTCTCCATTGATGTCGAACATGCTGGGCAGGTGATTCTTTGCTGATTCGATGAGTATCTTAGGATCATGCCGCAATTCGAGCATTTCAAGTTGGACTCGGTGTGTTCAACCTGCGTTGATTCGTCCTCAGATGTCCTACTTACTTCGTTCTCGAAGGTACGCATGATTAGTACGATGAGGAGTATGACCACCAGTCCCGCTAATGCGCCCAATGCAGCAGCCTCCAGAGGGAATGGCAATTCTGATGCTGAGGAGCTGCCCCCCGGCGAGGTCACGGAGACGGTTCCCGAAGCGATGATTCCTGTTGAGGAGTATCTGATCCTAACTTCTCCCGACGATGTATCCGAAGGTAGAGTCACATCCACAGAGGACTGATGCTCTTCTGATGTACCGATCAGAGGAGTCGTCTTGGAGTCGAGCACCCTTCCATCAAAAACCCAAACTGCCTCGATAACTCCTGTATCGAGCTCCGTTGTGCCAGTATTCCGTATTGTGTAGGTTATCTCGACGGATTCTTCGACTGCAGAAATTTGAGATGCCGTGGCCACGATCGTAGCAGACAATGTGGATTCATCGATTCCAATCTGAGTGCTGGTCTGTTCACCAGGCCAGTTCAGTGCATCGACTGTTACATCCATTTGGCCCGAGAACGACTCTTGTATCGGTAGAGATATTGTCTGTGAACCTGGAAGTATGGAAACGATCAATCTGGACGATTCTCCTAGGGAGCCGTCCAGCGATGCCGGCGTTGCCGTGACCTCGACGTCTCTCTGACGCCCTTCGCTCAACATAACTGCGATATCCAGTGTACTGGAATCCTGGTCGTGATTGACGGATGCTATGTCTATCGTCTGCATCGGCATTACCGTTACAGAAACAGTCCCAGATAATTGATGGGAAACTCCGATACCACCTCCTCCTACGCTCCAGGATATTTCACGGTAGCCGGGTTCAAGCAATTGTATCGAAGAGTCTAGCTCCTTCGATGAGCCGGCCTGTATGAGGACGTCTGAGCCGGTGGAAGAATCTGTGCCCGACTCCAGATAGAGGTGGGCCGACACTGTATCAGCCCCCCTATTGTGAACTAGTGCCGATACTCTGGCGTAATCGCCGCTGTGAAGAGGTTCGCCCCTGACTGCCACGCCTAACTGCCCCGCAGGCACCAGATCGAGTGGATTCGAGTCAACATAGAATTCTGTAGATTGGGTTCGACTACTTGGAAAGAGGCGAAGATGTACTTCATGCAGGCCTGTGGAATTAGCGCCCAATTCGACGCTCTCATCAAGAGTGGGGTTCTCCTCATCTAAATCCCCCTGTGCAAGGAGGTTCCAAATTTCATTGTGCTTGATCCAAAGCTCCCATCTCTCATCCTCCTGTGATGATTCCTGAGGTACGGCAAAATTGACATCAACGATATCCCCCAAAAGTACCAGTGAGCCGTTGATTGAAGGCTCCCCAGACACCCCATCTAAGACGGATATTGACCAATCGACGATGGAGTCGTCACCGGTTTCAGCTAATACTGCCCCAGAGGTGATGATTAGGGCCGCGATCAACAGAGATGGAGCAATATCCGCTGGTCGCACGTGCCCCACCCTGATTCAACCTGTTTCAATTCAGCGGCTGATTGGAGTCTTTACGTGCAGTTTAAGCAGAGCAGGTACTGGAATCGAACGTGTCCGAAGCAGAGGGGGGGGTGCCAACTCCGCTTAAACTCGCAGAATCGCTACTTGCGAGGCGCATTATGCTGCGGGATGCTCTGCCGGGGGTAATACGTACTCTACAGGCTGAGGAGGAGGCTATTCTTCCTAAACTGCGCAGGTCTGTTGATAGTAACGAGAAGTCGAACAAGGAGGTTGCGCGGCTGAAGAAGGATCGCAATGAGTTGCGAGATGCGGCGCGTCCAAAGCTTGAGAGGCTCAAACAGCTTAGGACGGCGATAGACGAATCCGGCGGCATGATCACACTCGAGCCCAAGTGGGCGAAGGAACGTCTCGAGGAGAAGATAACTGAGATTGAGAACAAGATAGAGACTCAGGCATTGGACCACAAGGCGGAAGGGAGTCTTATTGCAGCTCGTTCCCAATTGCTGAAAGAGAATGAAATGTGGCTTCAAACCAGAAAAGAGTCGAATCCCTCGATGGTCGAGTACATAGCAACGCGGAAGGAAATGTCGAGTCTATTCAAGAAGGCCGACAGGAAGCATGCAGCCATGGTGGAATTGAGCGAGAAAGGTCGTCCGACATATGCCAAAAGAATCACGCTCGAACAGGAGCACAAGGAAATAAGGAAGCAGCTGGATAGGGCGATGGAACTCGAGACGCAATCAGAGGCATCGGTCAAGTATTGGGAGGAAGTCGTGAAAAACGGCTTCAAGAAGGGGGCAGGTCACGACCTTCTCCAGAATTCGAGAATGGTCGAAGAAGGTGGGATTGCGAGTTTCGCAACAAAGGCCAAGAAGCGAAAGCCTCCGAAAAAGAGCGCGAAGGGCGGTGAAGAGGAATGAGCGATGTTTCATCACCGGAATCTGCTGAGGACCTCATTTCGAAGGCCAATTTGCTGGAAGAGACCAGAAGAAGTCTTAGAAACGAACGGGAAGGTCTTGTTGGACAGGTCAAGGAAAAGAGAGCCTCTGTATCCGTCACGCGAGAGAAATCAGACTCACGGAGAAAGCATCTATCATCATTCCATCAGAACAAGGAGGCTGCCGATGAGGCGAAGAAGGAGCGCGATCTGATCAACAAGTCAGTCCCCCCTCCCGTCGATGTTCTGAAGAGTTGGGCGGACAAGAGTCTGGCGAAACTAACGGTGATGAGCAACGATCTGACCACAATGCCGACACTTGCAAGGGAGATAAGGGAGTTCAGCCTCTTCTTTGAATTGGTATCCGCGATATCTGTTAAAGAGAAGGGGGAGGAAGCCCATGGTCGCTATGTCAAGTACAACAAGCTGAAAATCGAGGCAATCGAGAAGTTGGATTCCGAGCATCCAAAGGAAGATCTCGATAACGAGAAGCAGGACCAGAAGAGTTCAGAATTCAAGGAAGTGCGCAAGATATCCAAGAGGATAGATAAAATCGACAAAGATATGGATAAGATATCCAAAGAAGTGAAGAAACTTAGGAAGATGGCTAAGAAGTTGGAATCCGAGAGCAAGGTCTCGGATGCGATGGATCGGGTGATGAGCGGCTCGTCTCTCGACGCCACGGATGTTGCGTTGATCCTAGAGAGGGGTGTCGATCTCGGGTCTCTATCTGATACCGGGGCCGAATCCGAGGACAAGGACGAGAAGGACCCATCTGGAAAGGCTAAGAGAAGGCGTATTTCTCCTGCGAGGAGAGGTGCCAGAAAGACCCGTCTGCGCCATGATCGGGGAAGATAGTGACGTTTCGCTTATATGCGCGATACCGGACCCGGAAACGATCACTGATGAGCGCACTGACCTCCAGCGACCTCTTGGATCTGTTCGGTTCCAAGCCCGATGAGGTCGAAGAGGAGGCCACCAGGTTCAAGGAAATGAGGGATCAGTGGAATGAGAAAGTCAAGCAGCGTATAGCGGAGCGCAACGGATTCAACCTCCAGGTTCAGGAGCTGATAACGGAAGTCCAGAACAAAAAAGCCGTCCGGGATGAGGCGAATCAGAGAGTGAAGGACCTGAAGAAGGCACGCGCCGAACGTACGGAAATTGCTAGAGAAAAGCGGGCAGCCCTAAAGGCTACCAAGGAAAAAATGGCAGTGACGAAGTCGGAGGAGTCAGAAAAGGGCACAAAGAAGAGGCCCGTCTCAAAGATCAGGGTCGAGATGACTCAACTCGAGAATAAATTCGAGCGTAATATGCTCAACATGAAGGAGAAGGCCTTCATGAAGAGGATGAAGGAGCTAAGCGCTGAACTCAAAGAGGCCAAGAAGGCTAAGGCTGAAGGAGGCGGGCTGAGCGAGCTAAAAGAAGAGCTTTGGAGGGCTGATCAGCTTCAGGACAAGGCCCACACTGAGGTTGAGGGGGCGGTTGAATCTGCTCAGCAAGCCCACGACGTTATGTCTAGGATTTCTGACGAGGTTGACAAGCTTAGAGAAGCTGCGAATAAATCCCACTCGGGACTTGTAAGGGCAAAGCGAGAGGCTGACAAGATGCATTCGAGGTATATCGTGTCCCTGAAATGCATGCACTCCATGAGTGACCTGGTATACGCGATGAAGGCTAAAGAGAGCGGCGGGGAAATGGACAGTTCGGATGATCAGCGAACTGGGGTCTCCGACATCATGGAGCAGCTCATGTCTGGCGGTACCATCTCCACAGACGATCTGATGATGATGCAGCGCAAAGGCTGATATCAGCTCTGTTGCACTATTTTTCCAGTGAGCCCCTCGATCGCGTAGGTCTTGCCAGTGTCTGAGGCAGTCAATACCCATCCAGGGACCCATGCTCTGAATTTACTCATCTTGAGCGAGTCCTGATCAGTTCGATACCATTGCAGGAGGGATGCCCTTGAGCTACCTCGTTCAGAAGGTGATGCCCTCGTGTCCAACCTAGCGGTGATCTCGTTCCTTGTTTTACCTTCTTCGCTCCACCTTCCGGCCCACTCCATTCTCTCCATGAGTATGTTGGGCCTCCCCTGTTCTGCCATGCTGTGGAACAGCCCCGTCCATGGGTTCTCGATTACAATCACGGATCCTGCCATTCTTTCTCCGTGGTCGGCAATCAACGTAGCAGAGGCAGCCCAAGCCCTGACTTCGAGGAGTATCGGCCTGGTTATGCCTTCTATGCGAAGTGTTTCGAGGATGGTTCTAAGCTCTATTCTGGGAGACAGTACTGAGTCTGGGTTCAGAGGGGGAATGGCATTTTCACCTTCTCCTTCCGCCTCATCAGGAATTTCCTCGATGGAGAGCTGTGCCTTCCCCAATATGCGTATTATCTCCTCACGGCCCCATACCTCGTAGTCGTTGCCTTCCAAAATTTTCCTGACAGGCGGGGGAACGGGCCTTTCGCTTGCAAGCAGTGACCTCGAATGACTTGGAGATTGCATTACGAGTCGTTCTGCGTCTTGTATGGTGAGAGGTAGATGGGAATAGGGCGCATGCCACACAGACAGCGATTTTCGAGAAACGCCCGGGATTGATTTACACTCGCCGAGGAAGGAGAACCCGATCGGTGCCAAGGCACCTACGCTGGTATCAAGGACGATTCCCTCCGATTCGAGTGCTCGGAGTACCGCGTCGCCCATGCGACCCCATGC
>DANO01000029.1 GCA_002497295.1 Euryarchaeota archaeon UBA171
ATGAGGTTGGAAACCTCAGGTGATAACCAGACTTCACTACAGGCGCTCTGAACCGACCGGAGATAATGCTCCACTAAATCGATTCGGTCGTTTGTATCCGTCGTCGTTATGCACCTCATGACATCTTGAAGCGATGAGAAGCATGATGTGGAGGCGCAAGATTGGCATCGCGATGATGGTTTTTTTCCTGCCTGTGAATGCTCCATTGTTTATTCTCACGACTCAATCGTTAGGATGGAACATAGACCAACCTGACTGGTTGATAGGACTGTCTTTTCTCATTCTTTTCTGTGCGGGCGGGGTTCTTGCATTCATGCCCAGGATAAGCATATTTCGTTTGTTTCAATCCGGAGACCAACCATAGATTGACTCGATCCAATCTCGATTTACCCTATGGAGGAGTTCATCGAGGATCTGTTCCTTTTTGCCCAATCTAATCCATTCATCACAAAACTCCTTAGTTCTACGTGGAACTGTACGTGGGCCTAAAACAGCACCAGGACGACGGGGATCGTCAAGATAGTCAGTTTCCATACCCCAGTAGGCGGCACCCTCGTTCCATGAATCAATAATTTGAGCGATACTTCCACGCCCTACACTGACCGTACAGGGAAGTTTGGATCTGAATGCGTCAGAAAGATTTGCTGGAGCATAATGGCGAACCGTTTTTTTTCTGTCCAAACCTGATTTTGATCTTATCTCGTCGATACTTCTGCAGGTTTCTTCAGCATTCTCTTCGACGTGTAGTTGAACAGCCGAGTCATCCTCTTTGGCCATTTTCAAAACATCGAGTAACAAATCATTTGCATATCTCCACCTCTCTTCTGAAACAGCATAGTGTGGCCTTCCAACCTCTCCGAGGCCAACTGCGTCACGTTCATTCACATGTTCAAGCGCAATCGAGACTGCCTCGAGATGGATCTCTGATGCTGCTTGGATGCCCATCTCATCTACTTGATGATCCCAGGCCACGGGATGTGGTCCGAGTATGACTCCTACGTCTATGTCGACTTTTTTACGGACGTAATCGGCCATTTCAAGTGTCGATGAATAGGCGGCCCTGTATCCTTCTCCATCGACAGGTAATGAAGAAAAATCGGGTTTGTGGACCAGTAACATCGAGGTCCCTCCAGAGGCCTTGAAGGCCTTGGCTGCCTCAATTCCCTGACCTGATTTGTCCAGATGGATGTGATGATCGACGATTGGGCCCTGCCAGGACCATTCTCTGGCAGGGGGTATCACGCGAGCGCTCCTTCTTCCCCAAGAATCTCCAGATATGTATGAATTGCCAATTCACCAATCCTTCTGGAGTTCATTCCGAGCACGAATCCTCTCCCGCTCGGGAAGAGGATGATTGTGCCTCCAAATCTAGTGGCAGCAATCTCAATTGCACCCAAGTCATTGTTCATGGACGCCTCATTCAAACGACTTATTGCTACACTAGAGATGATCGATCGGCCGATTCTGAATCCAAGGAGGATGGGGCCGGATTCCATCATCAGTCCTTCTTCCTGATAGCCGAGACGCAGTAATGCTTCTCTTGCTACGAGTTTCGCGACTTGCGGTCTGGCTATGCCATGGACCAATATCCCCCCTGATTTTTCAAACACCAAAGTGGCTCTAGGATCTGAGCGTTCCAAGACGACTTCGTCTCCCACCTGTGAAGCTCCTTTTAGAGAAAGGGCCTCTACTTGTGATACTACGTCCCTCGGGGTGAATCTGAAAGTTTGATCTTCAACACTCACCTCAAGTCGGTCGGTGACATCACTCATTCAAACACCTCCGCCCACGATTTCCACATCGGGCCACATAGAAAGCACCTCCGAGATACGCTTCAGCCTTGACTGGTGAATAGGGACTAAGATGGTACTTGCCGGCTCATCGGATCTGATCTGGGCCATGGCGCCTCTGAGTCTGGACATCTGACGGGTATCCCTCTTGAGGTCCAAATCATTCTTCCATGTACGCTGTTCTTCTCTCCACCAAGCTGCTGCGGACGCTGCTGCTGCACCCATCTCAGAGTCTGCATGTGGGTGCACGGCTATTTGGGGTATCACTTCCGATCTAGCTTTCCTCCATCTTCTTCCAGTACCAAGAAGGGCAATCAAATTAGAGGCTTTAGCGGCTTGATCGGCATGCTCCACCATCAAATCTGCCCACTCGGGATCATCGCTTGGAGGCTCTAATGGAAATATCTTTGATGAGGGGTATGAATCTACAAGTCTCATTGGTTCAGGATCCGGTATTGACACTCCCTTCAAATCAAGAGTGGTGATATCAGCCAAATAACGTCCCAACGAGGTTCCGGAAGCCATAGCAGCAGCAAGATGCGCACCTGGATTTTTCTTATCTTCTGAGGATTCTTGTTCCCATCTCCAAATGTCCTCCGAAGATGCTAGTATCGCTATTGCGCTCCAATCTCCTTTGGGTCGTAGCTCTGCAGGAGATTCGATGCACGGAAGATGTGGCCAGAGGATGTAATTGCCACCGTCCGGGTCAGCTAAATGAATTGGTTCCCATGCAAGGTCTGCTCGGTCCACGAGTACAAGAAAGGAGGGGGTGAAATCAACGCCACGGTCAAATCTGTTTAATTTGGCACATTATGCGGGGTGGATTCAAGAGAGCGGGGCATCCGGCATAGAACATACATGGATGAGAGCGAGAAGTCTGACCCTGTCATTCAGTTGAATGAAGTATTTCCAGGCGACACGAATGCGCTGAACACACTATTTGGTGGTCGACTGATGTCAATTATGGATACCGCCGCAGGCATGGCTGCCAGCAAATTTTGTAGCGAGGACGTGGTCACTATCTCAGTTGATGCTCTTAAATTCAAGAGGCCCGCATTCCAAGGCGATATAATCAGAACTATTGCGAGAGTGGTGTGGACTTCTCCGAGAACCATTGGCGTGCACGTTACATCTTGCAGACTTTCTCGAAAGGAGTGGAATCCTGAAGAGATTTGTTCTGGGTTCTTTTTCATGGTTGCAGTGGACGGTTCAATGAAACCTACGGAGGTGCCTCAATTCACACCGAATAGCGAAGATGAGGGTCGTCTATACAACATGGCAAGGCAAGCAAGAGACGGCATGAGGGGCGAGGGTTCTTGATCCGGCTGTCGAAGTAATCACCAGAGGTCATTGATTCATGCCTGTTCTGAACGTGGCTGTACTTGCTACTGAGAGCCTGTTACGGAGTCTCGGTAAGATTTCGGATTCAAGGGATGTTGAGTCTTATGTTTACAAAGAAGGAGAAGGAGCGGAAAGAAGGATTCTTTCGATGATTAGACCCCTGAAACATCCGGAGAGTCTGCGACCTCTCCTATCAACATTAAATGTCGCTGAATCTGGAATAATAGAGGTCAAGGAAATCAATGCAGCACTTGGGGAGGCCATGGTGGCATTCTCTTCATCCAAGGTAGAGAATGGGCACATCATCATCAATCCAAAAGATGGTAATTGGATAGATCCCGAGAAGTTGTCATTGATTCGCAATCAAGCCGGTCTTGAATCTTGGAAAATACATGATTCCTTGCCAGACCCGCATGATATTAGATCGGATCTTCTGAGCAGGGTTAGGATTGATACTACAGAGGAGGAGGTTCTTGTCTCCATCGATCAACATTTCGTAGTACGGGGAATTGGGTTGGTTGGAATTGGGTATGTTCGTTCCGGAATAATCCGAAAGCATGAGTCTGTTGAAATTCATCCAGGAGGACATGTCGGGGTGGTTCGTTCGCTGCAAGTAATGGATGACGATGTTGACTTCGCAGTAACAGGTGACCGTGTAGGTGTGGCTCTTAGAGGGGTTCAAGACAATATTCTTGACAAGGGCAGTCAGATCGTAAGTGTTGGATCGAAACTTCTGACTCGAATGGAAAAAAGTGAGATTAAAGTCGATATTTCAGTATTCCAAAGAAATGTTCTGAAAGCTGGAGATATAGTCCATATGTCGTGTGATTTGCAATTCATCGTTGGAAGGATAGAATCCGTAAGCGAGGAGAGCATAGTAGTTGTGTGGGACAGACCTGTAGATGTGAGGACGGCTTCGAAAAAACCGCCGCTTCTAGTGCAGTTAGATGCGGGGCCAATGAGAATTATTGGAGCGATAACAGACATTCGTCCGGTCTGATGATATTGTCCCTTGTAGGGGCCTGAGATATCTTTTCCAGCCTAAGAGTATAAATCGTGAAAGTTTTGATGCACCCCCGGGATGTACTCAGCCGGGCCACAGGCTCGAGCAGAGAATAGTGAGTCGGAATGGTTCGACGAGCTCTCTCTGATCGGGCTATCAAGACACTTCAGAGCCGTGCTCGATCAGCGTAGGCTACGATTCGAAGATCCTCGAGGCATGGGGACTGCGATAGATCTCGGATCGATAGATGTTCTTAGGCAGACAGATATTCAGAAATTCTCCAGCACATGGCTCCTACTTGGGTTGGCATTTATCTTCTCGGCATTCAGAATACTCGTCGCACCATACTCGTATATCGCAATTGCAGCAGGTATCGTATCGATTGGGACTTATACTACATTCAGACTTCCGGTTTTAGCCATTGATCATTCAAATGGGATGCGTCACCTCATATCTGGTTCACAGAGCGATCTTTTGTATCTTTATCAGATGCTTAACAGAGTCATGCACGGGGATACAATCAGTGATGCTCGTCGTGATATCAGGAAATCGAGGATATACGAAGAAGAAGAGCGGATTACAAATTCAATGGCCAGTGGGGTACCCATTCAAACAAACCATCAATCCATTAGGAATTCGTCTCCAGTGTCAGTTCAGAGACCCACTATGAATTATTCGAGCACAGAGGGCAGATCAGAAGCTCCTCAGGTGGGTTCCTTGCCATCGGCATCGTCGTCCATGATCGAATCGGCGCTTCCGTTTGATGCAAGTTTCGGATTTGATAATCAGGGGAATGATGGAGGAATGCAATGGGGCATGTTTGATGATCCTGCACCTGCCATTGAATCTGTCGAGAGTGCTGTGTCGAGTGAGCCAGCGGCTATGACTGGATGGGGCAGCAGCGAAATTTCTCCTGGCACTAATGAGTTGCCCCCATCGAGTTCAATGATGCTCAGTCGCGCAGTTAAATCATACGAACCAGTATCAATGGGCAGCGGTGTTCTACCTGACCCTACAGACGCTGCTGTCAGAGAAGAGTGCCGTCCGGGTATTGTGAAGCAGGCTAGAGCGAAGAGAGTCATGAAGAGTATTGAACCCGGACGCAGGAAGCTTTCATCGATTATTTCTTCGGATAAGCCCCGCAGTCGTAGTTGGGTTGAACGTATGCTAGTTCCCATTCCAAACAGGAGCAAGGAACGAAAGAGGCACGAGAATGTAGTAGAAGACTTCGATCCGGACTCCAGACTACGATCTGCACAGAAACTGAGGCTGCGTGCTGATCATCAACATCAGTCCGAGGTTAATCTTGGAAGGGCTCCAACGCGTGTTCATCCTGAAACAAGTGGTCAGAATGCATTGCGAGAAATAGTGATGAAGAAAAGACTCGGAATCGGCGATATGCCTGTTGAAGAAGATGGATTACTCCCAAGGTTCAGTGAATTAAGACCCAGCACATACGGCGGAGAGGAAGTTGGAATACCCGGTGTACGGTATCTCAGATGATGCCGGCCATTCTCCGATAACGATCAAGTCTAGCTCGATACTTTCCACGTTTCAAAGCCGAGATGGAATCTGATCCAAATGATTCTATGTTGAACGATGCAGTCACTGTAGCATGTATCAACGCTCTACGGATAGATTCGATATCTGAAAGATTTCCTTCATGGGGGACGAGTTGTGCCAAGAACGCGCCAGCAAAAACATCGCCACAGCCAGTGGGGTCAACTATCGACTCTGTGGGATAAGCCGGGAGAATGATGAGGCCGTCTCTGTGAATGCATACGCATCCTGCACTGCCTCTCTTGATAATCAGACATTGGGGCCCCGAACCAGCCAATTCACCTCCTTGAAGACTCTTGCCCATGATGATGTTTCTTCCCGATTCAAGGAAGTTTGAGCCATCTCCTATAGCATTGACCTCGTCCTCATTAAAAATGGCGATATCGACTTTTCGAAGTGCCTCGCTTAATTCAGAAAATTCTGAATCGATCCAAAGTTGAAAAGTATCCAAGGCAGTGATCTTGGAGCCTTGGTTGGCATCCAAAACTGCGATCTGCGTGGTAGGACTTGCAGAGGAGCAGAACAAAATCGGAGGGTCTTTCCAAGATTCGGGCAAAGTCGGCTTGAAATCTGAAAGGACATTGACCTCTGTTGACACAGTTATGGCATGGTCCATCGAACCCTCGTACCTTCCTGACCAACGAAATGTCATTCCATCTGATTGTTTTACGCCGTCGATATCCAAACCCGCATCGACAATTCTTCGAAGGGACGTCTCGTCAAAATCGGACCCTATAATTGACACTAGACCAACACTTACTCTTTGCAGCCCCATATCACGGGCATGGAATGCTGCAGAAAGACCGGAATATGACGCTGACCCACCCAATATGCTACTGACCTTTCCGCTTGGCGTCTGTATGTCGTCATATCCGATGCTACCGACAATCACAAGATCCATGCCGTCACCTAAAATCATGATCTTCTAGATATGAAATTGTAATTTCCCTATTTACAAAATCGGGCTCTCTGAGTATCTTCCTATGCAATGGGATTAACGTTTCCACTCCATCAAGGACGGTTTCTCTCAACGCTGCATCCAATCTCTCAATGGCTTCTTTTCTATCACTCCCGTGTGCTATAATCTTGGCAAGCAGGGAGTCGAAACAAGTTGGCATAGAATATCCGGAACAGGCATGTGAATCTACTCTTATACCGGGTCCAGAGGGAAGGATACACTCCCATAGCCTCCCTGGCGCAGGTGTAAAATCTTCAGATCTCTCGGCATTTATTCTAGCTTGTATTGCATGGCCTCGCAAGCATATATCTTCTTGGCTTACTGGAAGGGATTCGCCTGCAGCGACCCTAATCCCCAATGATACTAGGTCAAAGCCTGTCAGAGCCTCTGTTACCGTGTGCTCAACCTGGACTCTTGGATTGACTTCCAAGAAGTAGAATTCTCCTTTAGCATCCCTCAGGAATTCGAATGTCGCAAGGCCGCGGTATCCTACTGCCTTCGCACCTTCGACAACTTTGGATCCGATTCTTTCTCTAGTCTCATCATCCAGCCATGGTCCCTCTTCCAGTATCTTCTGATGGCGCCTCTGTATGGAACAAAAGCGCTCGCCAAAATGAACTGCGTCTTTCCCATCGCCAAGAACCTGGAATTCAATGTGCTGTGCTTCCTCTATGTACTTCTCGACAAAGACTCTGCCATCTCCAAAGGCTGAAGAGGCTCTACTCGAACATAGACGGAATGCAGAGTCGAACTCGTCTTCGCTGCGTACTATTTGCATCCCTATGCCGCCGCCTCCAGCAGCGGCTTTGATGATTACTGGATAGCCAATCTCTACTGCAAGAGCCATGGCACTCTCAGAGCTCTCTATTGGTTCTTCTGACCCTAGCGCGACAGGGAGGCCTGCGGCAGTCATCGCGGAACGAGCCTGTATCTTATCTCCAAGAAGTTCGAGAATTTCGGGAGAAGGGCCGATGAAGGTGATTTCTTCTTCAGCGAGTCTTCGAGCCAGATTAGGATTTTCCGCGAGAAAGCCATACCCCGGATGGACTGCATCGGCTCCGACATTTTTTGCAGCCTCTACAACTGCTTCAACATCGAGATAACTCGCAAGAGGATCATCGCGATAGATCTGTACTGCCGAATCGGACCAGCGAACAGGCAGGCTCGTTCTATCCTCTCTTCCGTGTATTATTGAGGCCTCAATGCCGAGTGTTCTAAGAGATCTCATTATCCTCAATGCGATTTCACCGCGATTTGCGATAAGCACTCGTGAGAATCCCATTGACTCTACGACAGGAGGGCAACGTTTGAGTTCATCTGAAATTATCAGTTCTCAATATACGTCTCTGAGATATCTCTTCTCGGTCCTCATCATTCGGGTTTCAACGAATTCATGAGCGTCTTCTTCAGACATGCCCCCATGTTCGCCGCAAATTCCTATAAGCGTCTTATGAACGTCTTTTGCCATTCGAGACTTATCTCCACAGACGTAGAAATAAGCACCACCATCTATCCATGCCCATATTTCTTCCCCGTGTTTTTTCATGAGGTGCTGAACATACACTTTCTCCGAGCCATCTCTGGACCAGGCTAGGTCATGTTTGGTCAGAATCCCCCTCTCCTTCCAATCATCCATTTCTTCCTTGTAGTAATTTTCACCAGACTCCGTCCAATCGCCAAAGAATAGCCAATTTCTTCCAGTAGCCCCGTCGATGTCTCTCTGCTGCAAGAAGGCTCTGAATGGTGCTATTCCTGTTCCTGGGCCTACCATGATTATGTCTGTACTGAGATCTTTTGGCAGAATAAAAGATCGAGTGGGGGACATGAAGACTCCAATATCTGTCTCTACTACCTTGCAGCGATCTGCGAGAAAGCCAGTAGCTAATCCGGTTCTATCTCTGTCATGATGGTTGTATCGGACGATTCCCACAGTAAGATGGACAGTACCGGGCTCGTAATCAGGGCTACTAGCAATAGAATACAGTCTTGGCTTGAGTCGGTCCATTCCATCCACAAGTTGTTGGGGAGTTGATATTATGTGTCCAAAATCAGAGATAGCATCAATGTAGTCCCTTGACCAGATGTAATCTTCAAGCTTTGAGTCGTCACCATTCATCCCATTCCATAAATCGATTGCAGGATCTGCAACAGAGCCAATTTCATGATATTCCGAGGGGACGTCCCCCTCTAATCCTGAGCCGCTCCAATCCAAAAGTACAGTATCGTCATTGGTGGAAGTTCTAGTTCTGGAGACCAGTCGAATACTAATTTCTTCAGGTGCTTCAAGACGCTCACCAAGGTTCCGGACCCATTTCTTTGATAGACGATGTATCTCATAGGCAGACGTTAGAGCCTGCCTCAATTCCATATCCCCCATGTGAGTATCAACTACCTCAGACCCGGAAAATCCTGATGCTGCAAGTAAATCTTCAACAAGTTTCGAAGGTGAAACGGGCACTACTCCTAGAGCATCCCCTGCCTTGTACTCTAGTCCGGACGAAGCCAAATCGAAAACTACGTGCCTGGTTTCTTTACCGGAACCCTCTCCATTAAGGACGAAATTCTGAGTCAAATTTGAACTGTATGGGTTTTTTGCGCTCCAGTCAGTCATGCCTGCGACCCCTTCTACAATTGATGTTGGGTCGAAGGTCCCTTATCAAAATCGCTAGGAAATGCATACCTTGAATCAATCGAAGCGGTCAAGCGGATTGACCTTCTGGATTGGCCATGTCCCGCATCACCTTCATCGGAACCGGGAATGCTTTCTCCCCCGATGGTAGGCTCCATGCATGTCTTTCAATTGACAATAATATCTTGATTGACACGCCCCCAACCATCATGGCTCAGCTTAGGAGGAATGGCACAGATATCTCCAATATTCGCCACGTCCTCATAACCCACTGGCATGGCGATCACACATTCGGAATGCCATTTATTCTACTGGATAGGAAATACATATCAGATCCGAATGGCGATAGTGATCTAACAGTATATTTGAGACCAGGTGGAGAGGAGTTTTTCTCTTTACTTTGCAATATGGCCTTCCCCGGAAGTCTTGAGGAGTCTCTGAAGAGCTCAGTAGATTGGAATACGGATGAATCTGGGCATCTTGGTGGTACAGGTTGGGCATATGAGAGGTTTCCAGTGCATCACACTCCTGAAACAGATCCTAATGGATACGATTTGATTCATGATAGTGGTTTCCGGTTACTGCATTGTGGAGATTCTGGACCTTGTGAGGAGATTGAAAAGAGGGCCGTCGGAGCTGATGTGGTGATTCTTGAAATGGGGGTTCCAGACATTGGAGAGTTTCCCTATCATCATCGGCCATCTGATGTGATTTCATTCGTTCAAAGGCACCCGGATGTCAAAGTTTTAGTCACTCACAATTACGCGTCTGGCAAGGGTGTAGAATCAGGTTTCAGGATGGCGGACCTTCCTGAATCAGTACATCAACTGGAAGATGGCGATTGGTTGCAAGTAAATGAAGACGGTTCTTTTACTGTTAATTAATTTACATATTTTATAACATCATTACAATGTTTATCTTTGAGATTGAGATGAACGATATATGATGAATAATGAGTCTAACCTTCTCCTCAGGTACCTTTCATCACTGGGTTTGTCCATATTGTTTGAGTCGGATCTTATGTCTCGGCATATCGTATATATTCTAATCTTCATGATGTTTTATTTTGTTAATAAAATCACGATAACAGGTCTAATAGAGGCGTTCGTTTATATCCGCACTATGGACGATAACTGGTTCCATAGTGAATGAACTCTAGGGGACGTTTATTATCGAAGAGTGCATCGGTCGAGACCTGCGCATTAGAGCATCCCGGGTCTGACCTGGGATAATCATGAGTCGTGGTTTAGAAGATTAAGGTGTTAAAAAATGAGTGAGAATATTTTCGATTCTCTTATCGAAAATGATTCTCTTTTTGTGAATCGTGGAGCTTTCGAGCATGGTTTCGAACCTCAGAACCTCCCTCATCGTGAAAAGGAAGTTCGGGCTCTTGGGGAGAATCTTGTTGAAGCTCTAAGAGGGCATATTCCGTCAAATATGCTCCTGTACGGGGTTCCTGGATCAGGAAAGACGATAGTCACCAAGACGGTGCTAAAACAGCTCAAAGCCAAAGGAAGGGCCAATGGGACTGCTGTCAAAGCGTACACCATAAACTGCAGAACTGTGGACACCAAATATCGAGTTGTTCAAGCTCTTGCAAATCGTCTTGAGCGGGACGAAGATGTGAAGATTCCATTCACTGGGTGGCCAACTGACAGAGTTCTCGAAGAGTTTCGAAGAAGAATGGACCGAAGGGGCGGAATCCATGTGATAGTTCTTGACGAAATAGATCACCTTGTGTCTAAAGTTGGAGACTCGATAATATACAATCTTACCAATCTCAATTTGGAATTAGAGTCGTCCAGATGCTGCATTATCGGCATTAGTAACGATCTTTACTTCACAAAGATGCTGACGCCCCAAGTAGCATCGAGGCTTGCCCAGATTGATCTCGTCTTCCACCCCTATGGTGCAAATCAGATAAATGACATTCTCGAAGATAGAGTGCTGAGAGGGGTTCGACCTGGTGCCCTTGAGAGCGGTGTGATCGGACTGTGTTCTGCATTGGCTGCTCAAGAACATGGCGATGCGCGAAGGGCTCTTGATCTTCTCAGAATCGCAATCAAGAAGGCGCAAAAAATGGGTCATGATTTGGTGGACAAGGGGCATGTCAGACTTGCACAGAGTCAACTAGAGCATGATCAACTGACGCCCGTACTCAGAACTCTTCCCCTTCAACAAAAGATTCTGCTCTTTTCAATCTGCATGAATGAGGACAATGGGCTCAGGAATATTTCCACCGGGGAAATATTCAGAACTTATTCAGAGGTATGTCTGAGGGTTATGATAGAGCCCCTCACACCTCGAAGGATATCATCGCTTCTAAACGAATTAGATAGTCTTGGAATTATAATCGCAAGGAATGTCAGCAAAGGTCGTGGTGGAAGAAGCAAACAGATCAATTCAGCAATACCAGGATCTCTTGACGTTATGACTGAATTGAGAGACTCGGAACCACTTATTGTAGAGGCTTCGAAGGGGAAATATCGTCTTCAGAGGCCGCTCTGAATTATGATTTGGGCCGGTAATGGTTAAACAGAGAGCCAAGGTGCCGCGAGCGATGGCACAGAGTTCTTGGAAGGATGAAGTAACCAAGCCTAGTCGATTCTTGTCGGTTGTTTCATTCTGTATAGGGGCGTGGCTTGCCTTTGTCTCACTAATCAACGTAGCATTCGGCGCTTTCGCCCCGGGGCAGAAAATCGAATGGCTGGGCTTCATGGATGGTTCAAGTCTCTCTGAAGCTTATTCAGCGCATTCTTCCATATCTATCGGCGTTGGCGATATCATTGCATTTGCTCTTGCAGCGATCCTAATTGTAATCGGAGCAAGGGGGATAGAATCTTCCACTGGATTGCGCACATTCCTACATTCAATAATACAAAGACCTCGTCAAATGATGAGTTCGAAAGGTGAGTTATCCCTTATTGTGGCAAACTGGATGGTAGTCGGCGGGATTGTATTCTATGTAATCTGGTCCACGATTAATACCACGTGGGTTGATCCCGGTGTTTATTCAGTTTCCATAGTAGCGATTGCTAGTGGCCTAGGCATTGAAGCCATGCACGAGTAATGTTATTCCTCGCTCATGGACTTTCAAGAGCCATTAATTCTAGAATCGCCCTACAATTTTTCTTGGTCTCCAGATCAGTCACTCGGGTTACAACCCCCCTACCAGGCTGTCCGTAAATTATCACTGAGTCAATAGGGAGCATCAAATGAAGTACTATTGGTGAAAGGTCTTCTTCTCCCTCAACTACGATCAGCGACTTTAATCCATGGTCTAGTGAATTGACAGCACTCTTGCAAGTTTCGAATAATTGTGGAGTTAATTTTCCTGCTGGATTTTGAGCGGTGGAAACTATATCGAATTTTGAATGGTCGATGAGTTTTGTATTGGGCCAATTGTTTCGTTTTGTCATTCCATCTATTAGTGCAATATCTGGAATGCATGAAAGTTTGAGTAGTCCCAAAACGGTCACGTCTCCGACTGCGACAATATTCGAATCGCTTTGAATTGATTCGAGAGCCTTGGTTAGAGCTACGGCATGATCTGATTCTGGACCCTTATGTAACGTGCCGAAAGGTGTTTTCAACATCAACTCAACCTCTGGCGAGAGAACTCTTGCACCTTTGAAATCAGATTCATGAACGAACAACTCTCCTGACTGATCTATTACACCATTGCGGATACGCGAACTCGATATTACTTGGCCATCAGGCCCTCTGGCGTGCTCTATCACAATGATTTCAAGGGATTTCATTTGATGCTCTATTCGGATTCTATTTATTTCTTCACAGCCGGATAGAGTCTCTTTTGTACATATTATGGCATCTGCATTTGAATGTTCAATGGCAGGTCCAAATGAATCATGAAGGATATCAAATGATACTCTGCTCCTGAAATCTGGTTCGATAATCATCTCAATTTCTGAACGTCGCCTACTCCAATCCCAGCATCTCTCATCTTTCTTCTTTGCAACATCATCGCTGGTAATCCATATCTCCAGATGAGCGCAATACCCCAATGCTTGATTGATTAGCCAAGCATGGCCCTCATGCACACGATCGAAGGTTCCGCCGAGAAGGCCGCGTTGGAACATGTACCTTCATCTTGAGTCTCGGACTTTAGGGCTGCGGGTATTGTGCCCCGGGGCGTAACGGGCGCCATCATCGCGATGGCTCCGGGCCCTGACCCACCCCGGGACGTCTGTAGGAGGATGGGGTTGTCCCATGAGTCATTCCGTAGTCATCTGGGGACCCATCATCCTCCATCCGTACGATTGCTCCGCAGATCATCCCAAAAGGTCACGGCGGTCTTCGTCGTCCGGTAGCCCGAACCGTGGTACCGCGGTTCATCCTAAGCCTCCGGCGTGGGGGCTTCGTCGACGCGGTGTTGCCGGACGGGCATTATACCCGGAGAATGTTGTGGATATCAAGTCATGGAATTAATAGTCACGGCGTATATCGATACCATATCTGTTCCTTCCCATGAGTAATCTGGCCGTAACCATAGAGTTACCCTGCATGGTATCGATATGCGCCATATCGGGCCATTTGTCCAAGGGTTGGGCTAGCCATCCAACCATCTTGTGGCTCTTTCCACATACTGGAGGTGATTCCGATGAGGCCTTTTCCAAGGCCATTAAGAGGTCAGATATGTGAATTAATTGTAAATCCTCGAGATGTTCTAATCCCATTTCAGATTGTATTGCGTCTTCGAGTCTTCGAAGCAAGTCATTACTCGGCCCAGGATGTTCTAATCCATCTGTTCCAGGAAGGAAGTGATATTCGCCCTTGGGTCTGAGTATTAATGCGGCCCAGGGGACGGAAGATAGCTTTGGTAGATTCCACCAATCTTCCATTTTGATAATGTTCAACAATAATTGTTCAGAGAGTGGTGCGTACCACTCCATGGGAAGATGCTGGATTACAACGCTTGAGAAAGAGGGGGTTAATCTGCCTCTTCCCTGCGTTATGCGGACGAATCTTGACCATGTGCTCAGATCTGAATTTGGGTGTCTACTCGCTGACTTGTGCACCTCATTGAAGAATTCATCAAGATTTTCTAAATCTTGTACTTTCATCGCAGCGGAAAGTGTGTCAACAGATATGAGGGGGGGATTCTGGAGCCATGCAGGGATGGCCCAACTTTTGAGATCCTGGATTATATCTCCTGAGAGATGATTTGCAAAGGTTAGCAATCGTGAAGCGACCCATGATGACCCATGGGAAGAAGATTCAGGGGGAGTCATTGGTCGCACATCGAAAGCGAAATTCGGATTTTCAGATATTACTTGGCTGAATTGTTCTGAATATGCTGTTTGAAGCTCGGGAGTGGTTTGATCCATCAATATATGGACTTCGTATTCAGGTATATCCTCAAGGCGAATCATTGCTAACCATTTGATGTCCACCCTTTCCCCGATTCGTTTCCATCTATGCCACCTGAGGCCAGGGGGCGTGGCTATCAGAGATGCTTCCGGGTGCTCCGCTTCAATAGAGTTGGCCCAATCCTCATTTCGACCGAGCATCTCAGTTATAGATTCTAGAATAATGGGGTCTGAAGACTCTGAAGGGTCTAATTGAACTTCCAACTTTGATTGAATTGAGTCTGTTTCATCTACCGGTGTCGTGGGAAACCGATTTGGCTTCCGATCGTCGATGCGAACGGGGGACGATAATCCGGCGGGATCTGAATATCTTGTCCAAGGGAGAGGCCTCGTAGGATCGGCACTCAATCTTGCTACCCCGGGGATATTGACTGAAGGGTGAGTAAGTATGATGCCTCTATCCAAATGTCTCATACAATCATGAATTAGATATTCTGGGAGATCTTCTTCAATTTCAACAAGCATCGGAATCTGAGTATTTGTTTGGATGGCCCACTCAATCAAGGAATGTCTCGCTCTAAGACCTAGATTGGAAGTATTCAGGCGATTGGTGTCGATTTCTTTGTTTTCAAAAATGGAATCCCCCCAGTCTAGTCTGAATCGTCTTAGAGTCTCTTCCGGAACTCGTGATCTTCTTCTGAATAATATTCTATCTTTCAAGGCCTGGGTCCTTCGGCGGAGCTGAGAAGGATTTGTTCTCGGATGAGCTAAACGTATCCAATTATCTAGTACTTCCAGAGGGAATACTGATTGGCGATTCTTGTTGTCTTGTATTCTGCCAATAATAAGGAATTCATCAGGAGTGATTCTTGATATTAATGATCTACCCATGCGTCCTTCGATATCGACTACAAGTATTTCAGGTGAAAACACGGGCGTGGAATTGGGGTGTATCGTTCCTAAACGTATATTCGATTCAGAATATGAAGAAAATGGGTGTATGGCCAAATCGAACCTAGGCGTGAACCAAGTTCCCGGAGTTATTGAAATCGGCCTTCCAGATTCAATTATTCGAGCATGAAAAATGCATAATGGTCTATCGACTTCGGAGAATGACTCAATCTTGTTTGGATCTCCTGAAGTACTCGGTTCAGGGCGTAATTTTCCCGTATGTGGATTAATCCATCGATGAATTTTATTTTCTACTTCGGCAAGTGTCCAGATGACCCCTTCGCTTCCACTGGAGTCCTTAATGGAGAATGGGCGATCGGGGATTGCTATCGAAGCCTGATCAAATGGCAAGGTAGAGGCGAGTAGAAGTTGATCCTGATCACGCGATATCATGCACACTGCGTTACTTGAAGGAGGAATCGGCGTACATGATTGAACTCTGTGAGCCTCATCCAGGATTATTGCCTCCCTACCCCTGTGTGTCAGGTATATCGAGGAGCCGCGGGTTCCTGGATCGGCAGTACTACTGACCATTTCCTCATTTCTGAGGCGTTTCAGCTCAGCAGAAACATGAGGCATCCTGAGACCAGTCTGCCGAGATATCTGGGCTACTGTCAAATCAGAATGAGACAGGGCGAAAAGAACTCTTCTACGGTGGAGCCCCCGGATTCTCCGAGGTTTGACTTCAGAGTTGGGAGATACGATCTCGACCATCAATGACACCCACTGTCAACCATAATGTGTTTTACTAACCATTTATTGTATTAAAATGTTATTTTTGTTATATTAAGTTACATATTTCCAGTAGAAAATAACTTATCGTCGGTGCAATGGACCTATTGGATGGCTGAGATGGGGCCTATTCCTGCAACTTGATGTAACCAAAATGCAGACTCGACCAAGAAGCGTTATATTGTGGTCGATTGTCCTGCACTATAACGCTGAGGCGGTGGGTTACTGAGAGAGGCTTCAATGGTCTTTCAAATAGCCTTCTGGTAAAGCGTTTGAAGCGGAGGTGTAGATTAATGAGAACAACAAGACTCAGAGAAAAAATCAAGAAATTCCTGAATGAGAGGGGGCAGGCAAATACTACTGAAATCCTTGAACATGTTAATTCGACAATGCGTCATGGAACTACTCCTCAGCAGCTCGGCAATGTACTCTCGAAGGACAAAGATATTCGCAAGATAGCCACAACGAAGCGTGGAGGCGCCCTCTCGGGCAGATACGAGATATGTGTCTGGACGCTTCGAGAGGATGAGCGGAATTCTGAGCTTCAAGGATGATCTCATACTTCGAGATCTGATGACCAAGCACCTACTGCTGCCAGCGAATTCATCCTGGAGCGATGACGAAGCTTTGCTTGGGCGCCTTCAACGTCCGACTTCGACCATAGAGAGAGCGCGTCTGCAAGAAGTGCCCGGCCAAATGAAAATGTCAACGGCCAAGGGGCATTTCCAATAGTCAGATTGGTCTCATTGAGATGGGATGTTGCATCGATATCCGACTGTCCTCCCGATAAGAATGCGACTCCCGCGACTTCTTGTGGGACCGTTTCTTTGAGCACCTCTGCAGTTGCCCTTGCAACAGATTCTGCATCGGCTTTTTCAGCTTCTGAGCCTGGTAGTATCATATTTGGTTTGAGAATAGTACCTCTGAGGTCGACACATTGAATCCTACACTCCGAATATACCGCCTTCAATATTCTAGACGTGATTGAAGCGCACTGATCTAATCCGTGAGGCCCTGTCATCAAAACTTCAGGTTCTATAATCGGGACTATACCTTGTTCTTGGCATATGGCAGCATACCTTGCAAGGGCATGTGCATTTACTGAGATTGCAGCGGCACTTGGAAGATCTCCTGATATCTTGATGACGGCTCTCCATTTGGCAAATCTTGCGCCCATGCGATAGTATTCTTCGCATCGGCCCCTCAATCCATCAAGACCCTCAGTGACGGTCTCTCCTTCGTGCCATGAAAGTGGTTTTGCCCCCGTATCCACCTTTATCCCTGGAATAATTCCCTTAGAAATCAGGTAATCGGGAATCGTAGTACCGTCATCCATTTCCTGTCGTATTGTCTCATCAAACAATATCACTCCTGAAATGTACTCCTCGATTCCTTCTGATGAAAACATAGCCGATCTATATGCCCTGCGAGTGTGCTCGCTCGGTTCCACATTCACGGCTTCCAATCGTTTTGACATTGTACCGTTGCTTTCATCGGCTGCTAGAATGCCTTTTCCGGGTGCGACTAGATTTTTTGCGATTTGTTCCAATGACAGGGACGACATATTCTACAAAACGGCTACAAGAAACATGGCAATGAAGGCATCGCCTTGAAGTGCTACCTCAAAGATTAATTTCTACTAACGATCTAGTTGATGATTTGACATCAATAATCTCTGAAGTTACAACCATATTGCCTTCTGGATTCTTACGCACCCCGGGGACCCTTCCGGCGCAAACTCCTGATCCGATGTATACTGCATCACTAGAAGCGCAGAGTTCATCCCGGCCCCAAATATCGTTGATTCGGTCTCCAACCATCTTCAGTGCTCTCTCTTGGTGGTTCTCTGTTGTGGTTACAAGTCGTCCTTCGAAAGGGGCGTCAAGTCCACGAAGTGCTGTGGCAGTGATTACCCCCTCAGGTGCTGCCCCTATGCCCATCAGAAGATCGGTGTTGGAGTCGGGGTCTGCTGCATCGAGCGCCGCTGCTATATCTCCGTCACCAATCAACCGGACATTGGCCCCTATTCCTTCTATTCTTGATATCAAGCCTGTATGCCGAGGACGATCCATCACTACCACTGTCAAATCAGATATTGGGCGGTCAAGTACGTGGCTTGCAGCTTCTAGATTGTACTGTGTGGATCCTTCTAGACTTATCTCGCCTTTCAGTATCGGGGGGCCTGCAATCTTGTCCATATAGCAGTCAGGGGCGTGGAGTAAAGCACCTCTTGGGGCTGCGGCCAGAACAGCCATGGCATTGGGCTTGTCATTTGCAACATGATTGGTACATTCAAGAGGGTCTACTGCGATATCTATCATCTGAGCATTCTCTAATCCTTGACTGGAACCTAATGGCTCACCAATCCAAAGCATAGGTGCATCATCTCGCTCTCCCTCTCCAATAGCGACTCTGCCATCGAATGGAATTGTATCGAAGACGGCACGCATTGCCTCGACAGCCGCTCCATCGGCGGCTTTTCCGTCTCCTTTGCCTATCCAGCCGTAGGCTGCAGCTGCAGCTGAAGATGTAGCGCGAAGGAAATCTTCTGTCAAATCGCGAACTGGCACAGCCTGTTGTAGAGGTGGACAGCAATTCAATCCTACGCAGGATGCTTGTGCTTAGATAGCACCCGTATTCCTTCAATTGAGGTCCCCGGATATTGGCCATCTGAGTCCTTTAAAATTGGTTTTAACATGTCGAGCGCGCAGAGTAATCCTGCTGATACGCCGCACAGAGCCTCCATTTCGACCCCCGTCTTTGCCGTGGCGGACACAGTAACCGTACACCTCAAACCAAGATCATCATCTTCCCAGTCTACAGTACAGCTGTCTATCGGGATGGGGTGGCAATGCGGAAGAGATGTGGGTGTGTTCTTCACGGCCATAATGGCAGCAATCGTCGAAGACGTTCTGAGATCTCCTTTAGAGGTCGTGCCCTCCAGTGCTACTTCCAATACCTGTGGAGGGACCGCTAGAACTCCTGTTGCTATTGCTCGGCGGAACATCGGTTTTTTTGAACCGATATCAACGACTGACGGGTTATTGGGCATACGTCTCTCTCCGCATGGGGGTACTTAGGCGCTCGGACATGTCTCAACCAAGCCCCTCTATCCAATATTCGCCGCTTGAACGGATCTCCTTCTTCCATATTGGCGCCTGACGCTTTAATTCATCGATGGTCCAACTACAAGCAGCGAAGGCCTGGTGTCGGTGAATCGCAGACACATGTATACACACGATCGTTTCACCGGGTTCGACGTAGCCAATTCTGTGTGCGATGACGATTGATTTTAGATTCTGTTCTTCGACAGCTTTCTTTCCGATTTCCTGCAAGACTTTGGGGAGGCGGCTTCCCCATACCTCAAACTCGAGCCCCATCACTTCTTCATCGCCATGGCTAGCTCGTACAAGGCCGATGAAAGACGCAACTGCTCCAGCACCATCAGAATTAATCATAGTCATCAAATTAGAAGGATCAAGTGGGCTCTCTGTGACGATAACCTCGACGACCATGCCCGTCGGGCGTGAATCTGAGGGATAGGGCTATCTCCATCGGACGAGGTGGAATAGCGTGGGTGAAAGAGTGGACATACTCGGAGCCGGTCTTTCCGGCCTTGCGGCTGCGACTATTCTCGCCAAGGCAGGAAGAGAAGTTCATGTCCATGAGGTACGAAAGGACAGCGGAGCTCGTTTTGATGGGGACTTCCAAGGAATTGAAAATTGGACTTCTCAAGAAGACTTCTTCGATGAAATGCGCGAATGGGGGCTTGATCCGGGGGCCTTCAAATCAAACCCATTCAGCATAATCGACCTGGTTCACCCAGATGATGTGATAACAAATCCAATCACAGATGATATCGCATTTAGGGTAGTGGAGCGTGGAACGGATAAGCATTGCATAGATCAGGGATTCAAAGAAATGGCGAAATCGGCTGGTGCGAAAATTCACTATGGCGCGAAGAAGGATCCCTTGGAATGCGACATAATAGCCGCTGGCCCAAGGCAATCGAGTGCAGTGGCATTCGGAGAGATATTCAAGACCAGCCATGATAATCATGTGACATTTCAACTCAATGACAAGTTAGCTCCAGGAGCCTACAGCTACATGATTATCATAGATGGTATCGGGTTGATTTGTACGTGTCTGTGGAGGAAACAGCGTAAGAGTGGACGGTTCCTTGATGAGACCATAGCGTGGTATGATCGGAATTACGAATTAGATAGGGTGCCCATAAAGCGAGTCGGGGGAAAGGGGGATTTCTCAATCCCAGATCGTTACATCGTTGATGGTCGCCATTACGTCGGTGAAGCAGGCGGGCTTCAGGACTTCATGTGGGGCTTCGGTATGCGCTATGCAATAACCAGCGGAGTGCTAGCAGCGAAATCAATCATGGGAGAGGTGGATTATGAAGAGGAGGTTCGTACACGTCTTCTCCCATTGGTTAAGGCGAGTGCGACTAATCGATTCTTGATGAACAGAATGGGCGATAGGGGATTCAAGGCAGTAGCAAGATACTGGATGAGGGACCAGAAGCGTTCAGGAGATGGGTTGGGATTCATGAGACGGATTTACGAACCAGGCCTGTTGAGAAGAATGATCTGGCCCGTGGCTCGGTTGGCGATGTTGAGAAGAGGGGCATCTTCAGATGGGCGTCGGCATCTCCGTATGCCTTTTCGAAAGGCGCTCAAGAGAGATATATGGGAACCAAGCGCTGAGGCCCTAGGAGTGTCAGAACAGTGGAAGAAGACACAGAAGAAAGGTGCTAAGACTTCTTTCAGTAGTTCTGATCAGTGACCTTGCGAGGTCTAAATTCGTTAATCGCTTGGTTGATATGGGCGTTTGAGGCCGACGATGCATGGCTGAATGGCCCGAACTTACCCCAATGAAGAATAGACTCGTCAACTATGGCGTGACTGACAATGGTATTGCCATTATTGAGTTGATATCAGACTCCGATGGTGCGCCTCTTGAAGAGGGAAAAACTGCAGTCAATACCTACACCAGAGAAATGTGGCACGACATAGATGATGCAATCTTGAGCGCACGTTTCGATGACGAAGTAAGTGTGATTTTGATAACAGGGCATGGAGATAAATTCTTCTCAGCAGGGGCTAGCATAAAATATCTAAATCGGCTTACTCCTCGCTACAAGTATTTCTTCTGCCTCCATGCCAATGAGACATTGAGCCGACTTGAGCAGACGCCTAAGCTCGTTGTCGCCGCACTGAATGGCCACACAGTAGGAGGGGGGCTCGAGATCGCAATGGCAGCAGACATCAGAATTGCTCGCAAAGGGAATTTCCAAGTCGGTCTTCCAGAGGTCTCGCTCGGGGTTTTGGCTGGTACTGGTGGTACAGCTAGGCTTTCACGACTGGTTGGAAAAGCGAAATCAATGGAAATAATGGTTACTGGTAGAAAATTCCAATTCGAGGAGGCAAAAGACATGTCTCTCGTGCACGATGTATATGACAGCATGAGTCTGGAAGAGTTCCGTCAAGATGTCCTTGACTATGCGAGTCAGTTCTCCTTGCCATTTGCTGCAGCAAAGGCGATTGGAAATATCAAGAGAAGTGTGCAAAGCGGTCTCGAAATACCGTTAGAATATCATCTAGCACTAGAACGCGAGTTGCAATCTGACCTCTTCCAATCAGATGACGCGAAAGCAGGTATAGCGGCGTATGTGGACAAGAAAACTCCCAAATTTAGTGGGCAATAGTTTCTTTGTATCCTTGATATTCAAAATTTGCTGGTAAAAGCCTGAACTTGAAATACGACCTAGCGGTCATAGAGGTTATGAGCAGGACTGAAATTGTCGAGGGCTACACTCCAAACTTCGAAGGCTGGGTTCAAGAGTTCCATGAATGGCAAACTAGGATTGGATTCGATCCAGCGTGGCTTGGAGATTATCGATTTGAAATTAGATTCGATTGGATTTCCGCTGGAGACAGTATTGAATTTGGAGATTTTGAAGGAATGCCGAAGTGGAGTCGTAGGATGCAGATACCCCAGCAAAACATCCGAGATGCCATTATCACAATGATCAGCGTCCAGGGAGACACAGAGTTTGCCTCCGTGGAGCAGCAAAATCATCTTCTTGCGACTGCACCAACTGAATATGATCGAAAATCTGCTCTGAGGATAATGTGCGAAGAGCAGCGTCATGGTTGGCAGATGGCCTATCTTCTTTGCACCTACTTCGGTGAACAGGGAGTTCGTGAGGCGGCCAAGCTGCTGGAAAGAAATGCACAGGATGGTACGAGGCTTCTGGGCTCATTCAATGCTCCAATCGATCACTGGCTCGACTTCTTCTGTTTTACACACTTTATCGATAGGGATGGGAAGTACCAATTGAAGATGCTATCTACCAGCTCCTTCCAACCCCTAGCAGCATCAATGGGCCCGATGCTAAAGGAGGAGTCCTTTCACCTCGGAACTGGGGCGAATGGTCTCAGAAGAATAGTCAAGGCAGGCGTTATACCGACTACATTCCTTCAGAAATATGTCAATAAGTGGGTTAGTACAGGCCTCGACCTCTTCGGAACCGATGAGTCTACCTCGGCGCAATGGGCGTACGTATACGGGGTAAAGGGTCGGTACGATGAGCGCGAATCTGGTGATGATGCTGATAGAGACCATCTGAATGAAGCCAGCCGTGGGCTGTACTTTGACGAAATAAAAGCCGAAATGGCTCGCATAAGCAAGGGTCGACCAGAGGGGGATCCGGAACTTTACATCCCTTCGGACAAATTTAACCGCGGGATAGGGAGGTACTCTGGAAATTTATACACTGTAACGGGAGAAGATTTCGAAGGCAGTGAGGAAGAATATGCCGAATATCTTGCAGGCGTCCTGCCATCTGACGAAGATGAGCGGAAGCTGGTGGAAGAATACATGGCTCCGGGTGTAGAGTGGATACAGTACCGTGAGTGGAAGGAGTAACTCTCCCTTCGAGAAGGTGGTTGATTATGCAAACTCATGCTCTCCTAAATGTTGACAGGGATTTACTCTTGCCGTTCTTCGAAAGAGTTCCAGAACTCTTCGATAGATATCACAATGATCCCCAGTCAAATCCAGAAGTTTACGAAGAACTCCTGTATAAAATTCACAGGCCCCTCTCGGGCGATATGCTCGATATGATCGATGATTGGATGGGGCTTGAACACAGAAGATTCAATCAGGATCAGGATTTGATGCTCAGACTCTTTCTTCTAGCCATCAGATATCCCGACACCCTATTGTTGGAAAGTCTGGATGATGTAATCACAGAAGACGTTCGAAGGATATCGGCATATCTGCATTTCACTAGCCACACCTACACGATATGGGACCAAGACACGAGGAGGGGGCTGAAGCTACTAGGGTTCGATATCCCAGATACCCAGAAAGCCGACCCATTCATCTATGGAGCATATGTTGGAACTATCGAGCTGATCAAGGATTTGGCACCCTTCACATGCTTCCTTGAGCATGATGTACCTCGCCAACGTCTGTTTCAGGCGGCCATAGCGCAGTATGGCCGAGAAGCCTGAAGTCCTAGCCATGGTGTTGCAGACACATGGGTGACAGTCCGATACGCGTAGTTGGAGTGATTGGCGCGGGCACAATGGGTGCTGGTATTGCTCAAGTTTGTTCTCAGATAGGTTGGGAAGTACGGCTTCACGATGCTCTTCCAGGAGGAGTTGAAGCGGGCATACTTCGTATCGAAGAATTCTGGTCCATGGGTATTAGAAAAGGAAAAACCGATGCAAATATGGTTGAAAAGTGGAGAATGAATATTATTCCATCCAGCCTCGAAGACGCTGCCATGAGAAGCGATTTGGTTATTGAAGCGGTTCCGGAGAGGATGGATCTGAAAAGTGATATTTTCAGATCTCTTGATCATCTGGCGAAGGAGGATACCATTCTTGCGACTAACACTTCCAGCCTGAGCGTGAAAGAAATCTCAAAATCGACCCAGAAACCGAAAAGGGTTGTTGGGATGCACTTTTTCAATCCCGTACCCTTAATGCCGCTTGTAGAGATTATACGTCATGAGGAGATCTCCGAGAGAACGGTGGATATTGCAAAATATGCAGCAGATAAGATGGGTAAATCTTCCATCGTAGTGAACGACGTTCCTGGTTTTGCGACTAGTCGTCTTGGCGTGGTACTTGGAAATGAGGCGATTAGAATGCTTGCAGAAGGTGTTGCTTCAGCATCAGATATTGATACAGCAATGAAGCTCGGATATCGTCATCCGATGGGCCCTCTGGAGCTTTCAGATCTTGTTGGTCTTGATGTTCGAAGAGATATTCTAAACGGTTTAGCGGAATCTTTCGAAGACGACTCGTATCGCCCGCATCCTCTGCTGAATCAACTCGTTAACGCAGGGGACCTTGGGAAGAAAACTGGACGAGGGATCTACGAATGGGATAGAGGCGAGAAGAGAGATAGAGACGATCTTGGTATGTGATTCTAATGACTCTGGAAGGGATGAGTGTTCTAGTGACTGGGGGAGCAGGCGGCATAGGTCAAGCGATATGCCGGTATCTCTCAAGGAAGGGGGGCAAAGTGATCGTCCATTATCACACCTCGAAATCTGAAGCTGAAAGTCTGGCTGACGAAATAGATGGGATTGCTGTCTATGCAGATCTCAGAAAAAAGGATGAGGTTGACAAAATGTTCAGTCAAATCGAAGATAAAATCGGATCGTTACAATGCTGTGTCGCCAACGCGGGAATGTACCCCTCGGAATCTATGCCCGCATGGGAAATCTCTGAAGACCGATGGAATTCTACACTCGAGTCCAATCTTGGAGTTACCATCTTGACGGCGCAGGGCTTCCTAAGGGGTGCCATAGCTAGTGGCAAAGGTAGTCTTGTGCTAATTGGATCAACAGCGGGGATTCATGGGGAGAGGGGGCACTCAGATTATGCAACTGCGAAGGGCGCGATCACGAGTGGTCTTCTCCGTACCCTCAAAAATGATGTTTCAGGAACTTCGATCAGGGTAAATGCAGTGGCTCCAGGTTGGACTCTGACAGATTCAAAAATCGAATCTGGTATCGACCTGGAGATTGCCAGCAATGCGATGCGGACGATGTCGATGAAGAAGCTTGCATCTCCCGAAGATATTGCTGGGGCAGTGGCATTCCTCCTTTCAGATGTGGCTAGCGGTCACATCTCTGGACAGGTGATTGAGGTTTCTGGGGGAATGGAGGGAAGAGTGATACCGGGGCCTGGTGAATGAAATGGCCGCTCTGTGGATTGAGTTGATTGGGCTGTTCGCAGGCATCCTTGGAGTGATCGCATGGATACCACAGATCAAAGAAGTCTGGGTTTTGAAAAGACATGAAGGAATCTCAATAGTAACTTTCGGCCTAGTGGCAACAGCGTTAGTTGCTTGGCTAATCTATGGCATTCTAGTTGGTTCCCCCTCGATTATCCTGGCAAATTTAGCAGCATTGTCCTGCATTTCCTCGATAATCGTCGGTGTCTTACGATTAAGACGTCCTCAGACATGATTATTGGTTGAAATCAGGTTCTCGTTTCTCAAGAAACGATCTTACTCCCTCCTTGAAATCTGGAGTTAGTGCCGAGGCAATCATCAACTGACGCTCAAATTCAAGTTGTGTTTCAAAGAATGTTGTTGAAGAAGCGTCTAGAAGTTGCTTGGTACCCCTCCTGCTACTTTCAGACCATGAGCCCCATCTATCAGCAACTTGTATCGATCTTTGAATGAGTTCGCCCTCATTGACGACCTCGTCCACAGCGCCTTTCTCTTGTGCTGTCGAACCGTCCCATACCGAGTTCTCGAAGAAGAATCTCCTTGCCGCTTGTTGCCCTACTAATCTTGGGAGGAGCCAGGTCGTGCCCCCATCAGGAGATAGTCCGAGTCTAAAGAACGAGGCGGCAAGTTTCGCATTTGGTACGCATATTCTGTAATCCATGCTGAGTACTAATCCTAGGCCCCCTCCTGCTGCAGCGCCGTTAATCGCACCTATGAAAACCGTAGAAGATCTCCTTATGCGAAGAAGTAGGGGGTGCAGATGGCCAGTCATGGCCTCGACCACGTCCCCGATGGAACCATCGTCAATCGCATCATCGAACTTGTCTACTGGTCCGCCCGCAGAAAAAAACCTCCCTGTTCCCGTGAGTATTACTGCATCGGTGTTTTCATCTTGAATTAGGCCGTCTATTGTATCGATCAGATGTTCTATTGTACCAGAAGAAAATGTATCTCTGGATGCAGACTCTGAGAGGGTAACTAGGGCAGTTCTTTGGCTCGGGCGGTCTACTGAGAGAACCATGGTGAGTCACAGAAGGCAACACGTATGAACTCCATGAATGTGATAAGTGACTGTCGGGCGTGGGCCCATTATGCACAGAGATATGTTGTACATTGGGGGCTCGTGGACTGAATCCAAAGGAGAAGGCCGGATATCAGTAGAGAATCCAGCAACGGGAGATGTAATTGGAAGTGTTCCTGAAGGTACTTTAGAGGATGCGGATAGAGCCGTATTGGCTGCCAGAGAGGCTTTTGGAGGATGGTCTAGTTCTCCAATAGAAGAAAGAATCAGGGTGTTGAATTCCCTCTCAGAATCTTTCAAAAATCGGACCGCTGAACTGGCTGAACTCATAACAAAAGAAGTTGGCACGCCTATTGAATATTCGAAAATGGCCATGGTTGGTACTCCCCGTGTTGTTACACGGTCATATGCAAAATTGCTTGAGTCGTACAATTGGGAGAAGGAGGTACGAAATTCAACAATAGTCAGAGAGGCTATTGGTGTCTGTGCATTCATCACTCCTTGGAATTTCCCACTCCACCAAATAATCGGCAAGGTAGCTCCGGCTATTGCAGCAGGATGCACGATGGTACTAAAACCATCAAAAGAGGCCCCTCTTAATGCGTTCTTACTCGCTGAAATGCTCGACGAAATAGGACTTCCGAAGGGTGTCTTCAACCTAGTAAGCGGGTATGGGTCCACGGTTGGGTCGCATCTGGCATCTCATCCAGAAGTAGACATGGTCTCATTTACGGGATCTACAGCTGCTGGTGTTAGAGTTTCTCAAGCGGCGGCTGAGAGTGTGAAACGAGTTACGCTTGAACTTGGAGGAAAGAGTGCAAACGTCGTTCTAGAAGACGGGAACGGCATCAGAGCAGCGAAGAATGCGATCGGCGCGTGCTTTGCAAACTCTGGGCAGACATGCTCCGCACTAACCCGCCTTATCGTTCCAGAATCGATTTTGGAAGACATCATTCCAATCATAGCCGATCGAGTTGATGCGTATAAGCCGGGAGATCCTATGGATCCCAAGACGAGATGCGGTCCGATGGTATCGGCCAGTCAACAAGAGAGTGTACTTGGCTACATACGAAGCGGTATCGAAGAGGGTGCTATTCTGGTAGCTGGTGGATCGGATTTGATTGAAGGTCTCGAATCCGGGTATTTCGTCAGACCCACAGCATTCATGAATGTTGAATCTAATATGAAAATCTGGAAAGAGGAGATTTTTGGACCTGTGCTTTGTATTGCTTCATATTCCTCAGAGGACGAGGCTCTTTCCCTAGCGAATGACTCAGAATATGGGCTGTCAGGAGGGGTTTGGTCAGAGGATACTGGTCGCGCCATGGCATTCGCCAAGAAGATGCGGACTGGTCAAGTCAGTGTGAATGGAGGTCCGTTCAATATCAGTGCACCCTTTGGAGGGTACAAAAAATCAGGAAATGGTCGAGAACTTGGAGTTCATGGTTTTGAAGAGTTCTTGGAAATCAAATCAATCCAGAAGCCCATTGAGTGATTGCTGGGATGTGATGTTGCATCACTTTGAGATGCAGTAAGGACAATGCTCTCCAACGATGTAGTCGTCGGATTGCTGCTGATCTTGTGATAATGGTTCTCGGCATTTGAAGCACATTTCGACTTTGGACTCACGGAGATCGTGGTCAACGGCTACTCTCTGGTCGAAGACGAAGCAGTCACCATTCCAATGCGATTCGCCGTATTCTTCCAAGTATGCGAGTATTCCCCCCTCCAATTGGCGCACGTCCTCAAAACCAGCATTGAGCATAACGGCTGAAGCCTTCTCACATCGTATTCCCCCCGTGCAATACATCACGAAGGTCTTCGATTTATACTCCTCAGGTAATATTTCTATGGCTTCTGGAAAGTTTCTGAAAGACTGGATATCAAGGTCTATGGCGCCTTCAAATGAGCCTATGCGGGTCTCGTAATCGTTTCTCGTGTCTAGGATCACAATATCTTCGTCATCATCCAGCATGCGCTTGAACTCGGTTGGAGAAATATGCTGGCCTGTGAAATCAGAGGGTCTGATATCATCCAAGCCCAATGATATGATCTCCTTCTTCCGTTTGACCAGCATCCTCCTGAATGGTTGATAATCGGTGTAGCTTATTTTCAGATCTATCCCTATGAATCGCTCATCCAATTCCAGATACTGAAGAAAGGCATCTACTGAGGGCTGGGTGCCTGCGAGGAAAAAGTTGATCCCATTTTGGCTTAGAAGTATGGAGCCTTTGAGATTGAGCTTCAAGCAGTGTTCGAGCATAGGGTCTCGGATATCGTCTCTATCTGGGAGATCGATGAATCGATATCCTGCAATGTTCACGATTGTATCCATTGTTAACACCTCGATTCACGATCGAGCGAATGTATTCTTCATACTCGGCGAGTCGAAACTCGGTTATCGTTTAATCGACGTATTCGATGTTCTGGGAGGCGCACCATGCAGGTGCGCTTACAGGATTGCATCTACTAGGCGTCCCCCCGGGTATCTCGACCCAATACTCGATTGATTCGACTCTTGCGGGATAATCCGTCGATATGCTGTGTGCCCCAGAGGATAAGGCTGCTTCCAGCCTGGATGTGTCGTTATTGTCAGCCTCCTCTCCGCCGCTATCTGCTCTCGTACGCACAATATGCCCCTCGGTGACCAATCGCTCAATCTCATCTCCATCACCGATTGGATCAGTCATCGAGAATATCGCGTGTGCGTGAGAAGAGGAGTCGTCTTGCGAGGTGAACATAGGAAACATACGGCCCGTCGGAAAGTGATTCTGAAGGTAGATTTCCCTCATGCCGCCAGTGGCAAGCAATACGAAGATGGCCTTGCCGCGACTATCCTCCAGCAAAGGCCAACCCTCGTTGGCTAGGGCGTCACTGAGCGATGGATAATCCCCCTGAACATCTGCTGGAGTTATCGTCTTATTTCGAGGCCAGAGTTGAGCTATCTCCGACTCTATCTCATCCAAGATTCCGGACATTTGCACTGTTGTTGTTATGCCCATGCTCTGTTCTGGCCAATCTTTTGGCTCTATCCAAATGAAAGTAGTATGGTGAATCGGATTGGCATCGGACCATTCGAGAAGCGTGTTCATGCAGTTTTCAAAGGTAGGGCAAGTGGTGCCAGAGTCGTACTGGTTGTGATATACCCGGAGGCCGTTCCTTACATCCCACCATACATCGATCTCAAACTGCCTGACTCCGAGTTGGGAAGCTTGGATATCGAGCTCCTCGTGGGTATACATGTACTCCCTGGTGGGGGAAAAAAGCGGCTCGATGTGATACGAATTATGAGTGCCTTTCATCTGTATGTGATTAATTCGCAATGGTCCTTCTGAAGCTTGATTTTCTGAAGAATCTGATATGCTCCCTGAGTTGTCGAGGCACCCGGAGAAGGGGGTTAAAAACATCATGAGGATGATTGTTGCAACTGGCAGGCTTGCTCTGAATGTCATTAAATCAGTCTCTGGATCTCCGATGAAATTCATCTTCTGCTTTCCTCTATTTCCTTTCTCAGTATGAATTCGATATGTGCGTTAATTGATCCAATATCGTCCTTGGCCCAAATCTTGAGTTTATGATGCAAGAACGGATCTAACCTGAGTAGGATCTTCTTATCCAAGGATTCACCCCCCATACTTCTCAATATCAGTTTTCGAAGGGCTACTCACTGATGCAAAGTGCCAGTGTTGACCACCGGTGTTGTGTCGGTCTCAGAGCAAAGGACCACGAGTAGATTACTCACCATCGTGGCTTTCTGGACCTTATCGAGCTCGATGATGCCTTTCGTACTGAGTTGCTCCAGAGCCAATTCGACCATGCCAACGGCACCGTTCACTATCTCACGGCGTGCGGCGACGACTGCGGCAGCCTGCTGGCGTCGAAGCATGGCCTGAGCAATTTCTGTCGAGTATGCGAGATAGCTTATCCTGGCCTCCAAGACCTCAATTCCAGCCCGAGCAAGCCTTGCCTCGACAGATATCAGTAGTTCTTCTGCCACGGCATCTTGGTGGCTTGAGAGAGTGATTCCTCCGATATCCTTCTCTTCGATGGCATCATAGGGATACTTCGTTGCCATCTCACGAAGAGCGGCTTCACTCTGGATCTGCACGTAGTGATCGTAATTCTCAACCTCGAAAAGCGCCTCAGCAGCGTCGAAGACTCTCCATACGACGACTGCTGCTATGTCTATGGGATTTGCATTGACGTCATTCACCTTGAGTTTGTTTGACTCAAAATTGTTTATTCTAAGAGATATCTTCGTCTTCTGGTATAGCGGATTGAGGAAGAATTGGAAACCCTCGTTCTTCAATGTGGCTGAGTATTTCCCGAAGAATTGAGCTACGACTGCCTCGTTTGGATTGACTATCACGTAGCTGTTGAACATAACGAACCATAGAGGGACGGTGAATATTTGGATTATTACTGTTAATGGCCCCAGGAGAATCGGAAGAATGAGATTGACCAGACCAAGTGCGAGGTGCATTAGCAATCCTAGGAATCCGTTTATCGTGTAACCATCTATGTCATGATAAGTTGGTTCATTTTTACTTAGCTTGATTGATTCGGGCTTCTCCGCCATAATTGTTTGACAGGATATCAGACATATAATGATAGCATAAATGTCGATTTAATTCTTCATTATTTATCCTAAAGCAACCATAATGTTAGTTTCCGAAAGAATGAGGTGTTATTCCGATTTGGGAGTTTTATGGAGCTAATTCTGGATTCTGCAGTGATTGAAGAAGTCGAGGAAATTGCGTCTTGGGGCGTTCTTGATGGCGTTACAACGAATCCGACGTTAATCAGGAGGTCAGGCGGTAATTTCGAGGAGACGATTCGTTCCATAGCAACGATATGTTCGGGGCCTATCAGCGCAGAGGTCACAGGGATGTCATCACCAGAGATGGTGGAAGAAGCCCTCGATCTTAAATCGAAATTGCCTGAAAATGTGATCATAAAAATACCTTGCACGCCCGCGGGGCTGTCGGCTACCAGATATCTTGCAGATCGAGATATAGGCGTGAACGTTACACTCGTTTTTTCAGTTGCTCAAGCCCTACTTGCTTCTAAGGCAGGTGCTTCCTATGTGTCTCCCTTCTTGGGAAGGCTCGATGACAATGGAGGAGAGGGGTTGAGTCTAATCAAAGATATCTCAGAAACATGGAAAAATCAAGGTATAACCGGATGTAAAATTCTCGCAGCTTCGATACGATCTGTTCATCATGTCGAAATGTGTGCAAAAATCGGCGCTCACGCAGCGACTATTCCATATGCCATATTCGCCAAATTGGTCGAGCATGACTTAACGAACACAGGTCTTGAGAAATTCCTAGAGGATTGGAGAGCTGTGAAATCAGAAGGGAGAGCCTGACTATTCCACTCCGATAGAATGTAGTGAATGGATGATGGACGCTGTAAAATCATCTTCTGTTCCATCATTTTTTATTGTTAGATCGGCGAGTTGCATTACCATCTCAAGCCCCCATCCCCATTCTCTAGCTTCTCTTTCGTCGAAATTACCGTCATCAGACCTCAATCTGGAATTGATCCTCTCTCTTCTATGTGATTCAGATGCCTCAACTGCAATCACAATCATTCTTGGCTGGGATGACTGTAAACGTTCTAATTCCTCGATTTGCCTGAGACCATCAATTACTACGTGATTGTGTTCCACAGCCGCTTCGATGTCATGGAGTAGGCGTTCCATCACTATCGCCGGACCGAACTCGTCTCTCATATCTTGGGAAACGGATCCGATGTTCGAAGAAGTTGGTTCAAGATTCCTAGAAGCGACTTCAGAACGAACTACGTCACCTAGTGAAAGCAGCTTCCACCCCCTTTCTTCTAACACAAGGCCGACGGCAGCCTTTCCAGATCCAGGCGGCCCGGCCAATACGATGATCCTGTTCTCCGACACGTGGAGTGATTCGATAGGTCGTTATTGAGCATCGCGCCGATTAACGACCCACCCATTCTGGTTCCTTTTTCGAAAGAAATGCTTCGACTCCTATTGAAGCATCTTCAGTGTCGAAGAGTGCTACAAACTCAGAACGCTCAGCCAAGATACCTTGGGACAAGGGGAGGTCCAATGCAGCCCTAATTGCTCGTTTTGCCACTTTGATCGTATAGGGGGACTTGGAAGCGATATTACGTGCTATTTCTAGTGTTGAATCCCGTAGATCTTCTGGCGGGACGACCTTGTTGACCAAGCCAATCTCCAATGCTCTCTGTGCTGAAACCATATCTCCGGTGAGTACCATCTCAATGGCGGCCCCATATCCTACTAGACTGGTTAATCGCTGTGTTCCGCCACCTCCTGGGATTAGTCCGAGATTAATCTCTGGCTGCCCAAATTTTGCTCGGGTCGAGGCGATCCTCATATCGCATGAGAGGGCTAGTTCGGTTCCACCTCCGAGTGCAAAACCGTCGACCATTGCGATCGTTGGTTTAGAAAGATTCCAGACGCCCTCCCAAGCATTTCTCTCAAAAAAAGGACGGACATCTTCAGAACTTTGACCGGAGAACTCAGTTATATCCGCTCCTGCTGCAAAGGCAACGGGCTTAGGTCGGTCTGCATTCTTTTCAGGTTCAGTACCAGCAATTACTACCACTCTGGTTGAATCATCGGATTCAGCGCGCTCACAGAGGCCTATGAGCTCCTCGTGCATATCGCGATTGAGCGCATTTAGACGATTAGGACGGTTGAGCGACCATATCTCGATATGGCCTCCCTCTGGAAAGGATGGAGTTTCAATCCTGTCTACAGTCACGAGGTGTCCGGTCATGGCTCTACGTGAGGTTACTTGCTGTTCAACCTCACCACTCTAGTTGGCTCACATAGAGGGCGGAGGCGGAGGCGGCATATCCGGTGGCGGAGGCGGAATATTGGAGTCTGAGTTTGGATCTTTATGTTCAGTGTCATCTCCCATTGTTTCTCCATTCATAGTTGATCTTGATGAGTTGAAAGCAATTCTTCTGGTTATCCTAAGGACTCTCCTATCATCGATTCGAACAAGACTTGAGGCACTAGCCCCCTCTTCTCGTTCGCCATCCCTGTATTCGAGAATCTGTAACTCATGCTGAGTGCCCTCAATCAATTCATGCAATCCTTCGCCATCCTCGGTACTAGTCCATTGACGTAATCGCTTATTGCGAATGGGTGCCAATGAAATACGACGTTCGCGAGCGATTCTCTCTCTGATTTCCGTGCGACGTTCGCGTCTATTTTCAACGAATTGCTCAACTTCATCTTCAAATTCCATCTGAGCATCACTCGAAACAGTGTATTTCTCAGCAATCTTTGCTGAGTCTTTCGTTGATTCTGGACTTGTATTGTTGACAACGGGCGTATCCTCCAGGGGGACTGGGGCTGCAGGTGATTCAGGAGCCTGTGGTTCTGATGAGTCGCTCTTGATTTCAATCGCGCTCGCTACAGGTACGGCTTTGATTGCTGCAATTGGTGCAATAATCTTCGGAGCGGGTCTTCCTGTGAACATGAGTATCGATAGCAGTGCTAGCAAGGTAGTGGCTCCTGCCAAACGAGCAATTGGAGTCACCGCCCCTTGTAAAATCAAAAATGCGGGCGTTCCCAGTAGAAACATCGACCAGACGATGAGCCTCGAGACTGACACCATATGGGGGGCGGTTGATGTCGCCTGACTTCACATTGACGGAAAGTTGAGTTTCTCAACCATCATCTTCAGGGCCATTGTCCTATGAGACAGAGCGGTCTTTTCTAACAAAGTCATTTCTGAGAATGTCCGGTCATCGCCTGCTTCGGGAATGAATATTGGATCGTATCCAAAACCAGAATCTCCTCTCGATTCTAACGATATTCTTCCCTTGCAGTGTCCTTGTACCGAGTGAATCCTTTCTCCGTCCCAGAATGAAATTGAAGAGATATATCGTGCTGATTTATCTTTACTTTCTTCGAGCAACTTTACTATTCCCTCGTTGCCGACTGTAGAATGAACATAAGAGGAATAGACTCCCGGGAATCCCCCAAGTGCATCGATGAATAGCCCGGAATCCTCCACCATAAGCCAGTTGCCATTCAGCTCATCTTCTACCGAATCTAATACTTGCATTATTTTCGAATGTGCAATCTGGGCGCAATTTTCCCCTTGTGGCTCTACCACGGAAATACTGGAAGAAATATCTTTCAGAGATCTTATTTTGATTTGTAGTTCAGACATAACTTGCGAGGCTTCGTCTAACTTGTGTTCGTTACCAGTATGAAAGAATATGAGTTCTGGTTTTTCCCTATGCATGGTATCTCACCCTCCCTCGTATGGCCTCAAATCGATCTACAACTGCACGTGCATCGAAATTATCCGATTTTGAGTTATCGAGATAGCCCTTCAGAACTCTTTCCATAGATTCTGGCCTATCGACATGATGTGCGGAAAGACATTCGTGAAGAGAATGCAGATCGAGACCGAAATGTTCCATCTCGGCCACTAGACGGCCAAGACCATAGTCGATCAGAATCAAGTCATCGTCAGACCATATGGCATTCAACGTGGTTACATCGCCATGCGATATGCCAGTTGAATGGATTTTCCGAATAGCCTGGCCTAGTTTATACTCGACTTGATGATCAGAATCCTCTCGGAGAACTTGAGCAAGACTCCGTCCTTCTACCCTACTCATCATTATCCATCCCTCTGCTGGGTCAATTCCAAATAAAATCGGAGATTTGACTCCATTTTCACAGAGGCGGACAAGAATCCTAGCTTCGGCGAATATCCTTTGGCGAGAAAGATTCCGTTCGAGGGCGGGGTGCCGGTATCCTCTTGGAATTCTTCGCTTTAGTACGGCATCTCTTCCGATCCACGTGCCTGAAATGACCTCAGCTTCAGCACCAAGATGAATAGTTTCTAGGGCAACCCATGGCAGCCACTCGTCCCCGGCCATATGGGTTCCACATTAGATGGCTTGAAAGGTATTGCAGTCAGAAGGAGTTCTGTCGACATGGTCCTGAAATTACCGCCATTGCCCCAGAGAAAAGATCTGGTTCATCCTATATCGATGAATAATGACGAGTTGGAGATTGAGGCACATAGGCTGATGGAACGCATAGGGCAAAAAATGAGATGGAGTCTTGACGCCTGTCGAACAATCGCGCCGTTAACATTGAAAATCAATCATCTAAAGAAAGAGAAGGACGTGATTCTGATTGCACATACGTATCAAACACCAGACATTGTCTATGGGGTTGCAGATGCTGTTGGAGATAGCTACACACTCTCGAAAATAGCCAGAGATGCCCCTCAATCAATCATACTGTTCTCGAGTGTACGATTCATGGCAGAGACGGCCAAAATCCTCAGTCCTGATAAGACGGTTCTCCATCCATCTCCAGAAGCTGGTTGTTCGCTATCAGAAGGAATCAATGCAGATGATGTTCGCAAGCTTAGAGCACTGCATCCAGGCGTACCCGTGGCTTGTTACATCAATACAACTGCAGCTGTTAAAGCTGAGTGTGATGTTTGTGTCACCAGCAGCAATTATCTTTCAATTGCAGAAAATCTTCCTGGTGATGAGTTAATTTTCGTTCCAGACAGGCTCATGGGCCAACATCTGAGGACCCATCTTGAGGGGAAGAAGACCGTGTATCTGCATGAGGCGGATTGCGAAGTTCATGCAGCATTCAACACGACTAGCATCCAACGTCAGAGAAGAGAGGCGCGGAAGAGGGGGATTGAGTTGCGAGTGCTGGCCCATCCAGAATGTGATGCCGATGTGCTGGCTGCAAGTGATTTTGTTGGGAGTTCGGAGAGGATACTTATCGAAGCAAAGCGAATTGCATCCGAAGAGGAGGCTGCAGTGATGATGATTACCGAATGCGGCACAGCAGAGCGAGCCATGGCTGAATCAGAAAAGCCAATTGAACTGATGGGTACTTGTTCAATGTGCAGACACATGAAGAGAACTCATCTGGAAGACATCCTACAAGCTATTGAATCTCCAAGAGGGGATCAAATCATTGAGATAGGGGACGATGTAATAGGTAGAGCTCGAGACTGTCTCAATCAAATGTTTGAACTTGCTGAATCTTGAGAGTGTTTGCTCTCTGATGCTGCTTGGACGGTCCAGACCATTAGAAGTGGAGCGAGTATCACCACTGCAGCTTGGAGGAGTATGGATGAATATGGCTCAAATGGATCTTCTAAATTGTATACTTCCAGTATAGTGTTTCCATCCTCATCAGTGACAAGCCATGCAGCGCCGATAGAAACAATTCTTGGATCTTCGTGAAATGCCTCTGAACCACTTGTAAGTGAAATCAAAATCTTTTCACTTCTGTCGTAGAGATATACATCATTTAAGTTGCTATCAGTATCTTGATTGTTTGGATCGAAGGCTGTGATTTGAGTGAAAACTATCCTATCATCTGTCATATGTGGGCTCCATGCATCCCAAGCTGGTTCTGATATAATGGCAGAATTTCCAACTACTCTATCGACGAGGACAACGCGTCGTATCTGACCGACATCCACGACTACTGCAATGGATGTTCCATCCGCTGATATCTCAGTGATTGTCCCGTTAACTGGGTCAACGAAGATTTCTGCATCTATTAGTCCAGATTCTATTTCATCACTAGCAGAGGCATTGACGAAGATGTTCTGTCTTGTCTCCGACGATACTGAGAATATGCCTAACTTTGGGCCATCTGTTCCATTGATTGCCCATATTACTGTATCACCATACGCTGCAAGTGCGGTTGCGCCAGCCGCCTCCGGTATCTTCGCAAGTTCTAATCCTGAAGGGTACAGAATCGATATTCCCTCGTTGTTCAGTAAGGCAGCATAAGAAGTGCCATCCACCATTGTACCAATCGCAAGCTCCTGTATTCTCATTTCCACATCGTTCCTATATTGTGGTGAAATCGTACCGAAGGAAGTATCGATTGCGAACCAGTCGAATCTGAAACCTGCATAAATTGCCATCTTATCTTCGGATATTTCGACAGACGGGGTAATTGCCCATGGAGCACCTCCAACCACGAATGACTCAGATGTGCTTAGGTTCCATGCTGTGATCGTGGGTGTCTCATCGGGTGTTTCATTGACTGCGATCATCCACTCGCCCTCTCCTGTTGCCTCTGATGGGAATTCGACGCCCTCCAAGGGGAATGATTGGTGTGTGGCATCATAGACGAGTATGGTCGTCGTCAGGAAGAGGACTGCGACTATGGCAGCCGAAGTCTGCTTCCTGGAAGCCTGTCGATAAGGCCTCAAAGCTCTTGAAATAATTCTTCTTGCCTTCTTCAAAGCCAGTTTCGGATTATCTATCAATAGAGCAAATCGTCTTCCTATCAAGCGTTCATCAAAGGCTCCCCAGACGCCTTTTCTGGTTTTATCTGCGAGGGCTACTGCAAGATGCGCAATTATTACGCCCCCGAGTATATCTGCAATCCAATGGATGCCAAGGTACACGATTGTGAAGCTTGTTACGAGGATGAACGCGCCGAGTAGTTTCGTAAATCTGTTCCACCTCCCATCATCATCCCATCGGATAAAAGCCAGCCAGATGGCAACGGGCATTCCAACATGGAGGCTTGGCATCCCATTGGTAAACGGATCAATGCCTGCGAACCAGTTCCTAATCTCCGGAGTTAAGTCGTAGGCCAATGTTTCCATGCCGGGTATGACATCACCTGTGACTCGCACGTTTAGGAAGAGATAGAATGGCACAGCTAAGATGTAGACATAGAAAATTGTCAGTGATACCCTATCTGCCATGTATCTGTCATCAGCGTAAATGGGATAAATGAAAGATGAGAACATTGCAGTCATATATCCCATTACATAGAAGTGAGTGAGTCCCACAGTGAGGAATTTCGACTGAAAGGCATCCTGAACCCAGAGAACAACATCGCCCTCGATAGCATAGATATACGGGGTAATTTCGATTCTTGTGCTAGCCATAAGAGCCCTATCTATTTGGTCAAGCGGGTCTTTCCAAAGATACACGGAGAAGACGATGATCATGTGGAACCAATATCTTCGGAACATGTCCACGTAAGCACTCCATGAGTGGCGAATGAATCTCGGTCTAAGCAACGGCATCAATGCGATGCTACAGAGTATTGCTGCAGTAACCCAAGTGAGATAGATGCCCGTCTGCGCCATGTTACGAGCCTGTGTGCCCGTGTCCACATCATGAATGGAACCCCTGTGAGGAGGTTTTACCGAATATTGACGGGTGTTCTCTCTGTTGCTTCGACTATTTCCATAACTTTGTCGACTACATTGACAAAGGATCTTGCTGTTGTCCCCTCGGGATCTGCGATAATTCGGTGTACTCCATCATCACCACCCCTGACGACTCCTGGATCAAAAGGAATCTTGCCCAAAAAGGGGACTTCCAAATCCTTAGCTGCTTTCTCCCCTCCACCGGATTTGAAAACATCCAGAACAGTTTCCCATCTCCCGTTTTCGTCAGTTTCTAACTCCAAGGTTAAACCACCGGGTGCGTCTATTGATACGGATGATCCAGCCGATGCAGATCCTGTCAATGTATATCCGCTCATATTTTCTACGACGCCTATTACTGGAAGAGAGACTGTCTTGGCGAAATTAATCGACTTTCGACTATCGAGTAAAGCAACTTCCTGAGGAGTCGTTACAATGACGACTCCGTCTATCCCGGGAAGATTCTGTGAAACAGTGAGTGGTTCGTCACTCGTCCCTGGAGGGAAATCAATGATGAGCGCATCCAATTTGCCCCATGCTACATCTCCTATGAATTGCTGAATAGCACCGAGTTTAATCGGTCCCCTCCAAATGACTGGCTTGTCAGGATCTTCGATGAGGAATGCCATTGAAATGACTTTGATTCCTTCGGGGCCGATTGCTGGGAATATCTGGCCCTCCTCGACATGTAGCTCGGCTTCTTCAAGTGCCAGCATCTTGGGAATGTTTGGGCCTGTTATATCGATATCCATGATTCCAACTGACATACCTCTGCGTGCGAGAGTGAGGGCTAAGCCGACAGAAACGGTGGACTTTCCAACACCACCTTTGCCTGAGAGGACCATTATCTTGTGTTTAATCGACTTATCCATCTCTTCCATTCGCATCTTCCGACGCATCTGAGCGTATGCCTGCTCCATTTGTGCAGCCTGTTCATTTGTGGCAGCAGTCTTCTCATTATCCTCGGGTTTATCGCCAGTGTGATACGAAACGGGGCCCTTTGCCATGTTTGCTCACATCGACACCGATACTTCAAACTGAGTCTGCCCGTGTATGGTTATTATGTACGCGATATTCAAGTATGTTATGTCCTGTTAATGTGGATATGAAGTTACTTTTCGTCTGCGTGGGAAACACTTGCAGGAGTCAGATGGCTGAATCGATTGCAAGATATCTTGGGCACGAGGCATATTCGGGAGGCACTGATCCCGGGAACAGCGTATCTGGAAATGCGATAGAGGCACTTTTGGAAGGAGGGTATTCCTCGGAAGGCCTTACTCCAAAATCAATTGATCTCGTTTACCCGGGGGATTACGATATGATAATCAGCATGGGGTGTGGTGTTTCATGTCCAAACATACCTATCGACGAAGATTGGGGGTTGGAAGATCCGGTTGGTCAGAATCTCGAAGTCTTCAGAAGCACCAGAGACGAAATTCTGCTTCGAATCTCAAGAATGGTCGGTGACCTCTCGACCGACGCATAGAAAAGGCAAGTTCCGGACACTCGCCTCACTGCGAGCGTAGTGTAGTGGTTATCACCCCACGTTGCCAACGTGGGAACCCGGGTTCAAATCCCGGCGCTCGCACCATCTATTCAATCGATTCATCAGAGATGAAAACTCTGATTATCGCCCCGATTGCGCCCATTGTCAGCATTGCTGCGACTACAACTGCCAGTATGTCGGCATTGCTTCCCAGCCAGCTAGCAGAATCTGGTGATTCCTCCCTAACAAGTGTGATCTGATGGTCTTGTTCTTCAAGAGGGGTCATGGATTGGTAGATATCAGTCGCCCTGATTCTTATTTCCATGGTTCCCGGTTCTAGAGAAGTTCTTGCATTGAATTCAACAGAGTACACTCCGTCCCCTGCAATGCTATCTCCATTGATGCCATTGTCATTCATGTTCAACCAGGACTCCGATGACCCGATTGGAGCTAAGCGGCCTATCTTCGTCTGAACGACAGAAACTCCGTCTGGATCGGACACGCTTACCTCCAAGACATGTCGGATGGGTTCCCCTGAAATTGGTAAAACTACAGAATCGAGGTATTCTTCCCCTGTGGTCTGCGAATCTCCCCTGATTAGTATAGAGGTGGAAATCATGGGAGGTTCATTCAGTACGATGAATGAGACGTCGTCGCCCAATACGCCAGTATGGATCGTTCTTGCACCGAATGAGTCCTCAAGTACGACAGGGAAAACCACCTTTCCTGGACTCACGCCAAATGGCATTATGGCGCTGCCTGACCATGTATCTCCACTTAATTCAAGCATCACCTTATCACCGCCATATGATTGTAAATCTATGCTAACAGTCGCAATTCCATGCATATCCATCGCATCAACTGAGATAGAGAACTCTTCACCCCGGAATAGTCGATTTGGTGCCCTATCGACTTCTATGACCTTGGGTCCTGGGTTAGTGATGTTCAGTATGACGTTCTCGGAAATTGTCGCCCAGATGTCCTGCACGTAGATAGTGGCTTCCATGGCCCCATAGAATAGTCCCGAGGAGTTGGCTTGGGCAGTCCAGATATCGTCATGGACGACAAGGTCGCCTGATAGGCCCGAGTCTGAAAGCTCCAACATCCCCCAATCCTCGCCATGGAGATCTATCATGACCGAAACTACGTCAGTATCCGGATCCACAATGGTAATTTCGAGATGCACAGTGCCCCCTTCTCCACGCCATATCCCCTCTCTGTAAGCAACGCCTGTAATCTCGGGGAGGGTATTCTCAGCAGCAGTAATGACAGATGGCCTGAGCACCCTGTCAACTGTCTGAGTTTCCCTGAATATCGATATATCTTCGTCCTCCACAATGGGCAATGACATCGTACGCTCACAATAGATCAACAATCCTGCCAAGATTCCTTCGTTCACCGTAGAACCAATTGCTTGTCCTCCCCCTGGATATGTTCCAATCCATTCTGCTGACTTGACCTCATGGCCATCGATATCTGCAATCGAGGTGTTTTGTACTTCAACGGCCATTGAAAATCGGCCATCGTGCACCAAATCTATCCTATCGCCCTGAGTTAGCACATCAGGTACCAGCCCAGACTCTCTAGTCACATTTGAAGAAAGAATAGAAACGGCCTCGGGAGGCACTGGGCTGAGAACAATTGGAGACTCTGGCGGGTATTCATTGTTGACTTCTCCATTATCCTCCACATAGCGATATCTCACTACTGGAGATTCCCAATCGATGTAGGGGGACGTGTAAAGATACGTAAGATTGTGATCGGAATAAAGCTCCTGACCAGGAACAGTGAATGTGGATCCTGAGACGTTGAACCAATATTCATCACGAATAACGATCACATCGTGATCAACTCCAGAAGAGTTGGTCTGTACACCGGTATTCACGATTTGCCTGACTGATCCAAATGTTCCGGAGGCGGTACCAGAATAAATTCCATCGAGAATGAATGTATCAGCGATGATTACCCCGTCTAACTGTTCATTGTAAATCTCTTCAATAGTCCCATTTACCTCGATTTGAATGCCATTATCATCCTCAATCAAGACGTCGAAATCGCCTTCTCCTCTGAATCTCTGATGTTGCTCGACGCGCTGATCTCCTTCCCAACGTTCTCTCAGTATGAACTCGTCGAGTTCGAAGTTTATTCTATCTGAGTCAAACTCAATCATTGCGGTGGCCATTGCCTCGATCCAGATGTCCTGGAAGACTCGTTCGCCATCTACATCGATGGTTTGGTACCTCAACAGGGATATTTCGCCCGATATATCGAGTGAGCCCTCTTCATTTGAATTCAAAACTAATGAGCCGTTTGCCTCGAGTTCTAGTTGCTCCGTAACTATTCCATTTTCTAGTATTCTTGTGAATTTGGCTTCTCTAACTGTGCCATCGACCGATATGCCCTCCATTCCATCATAGAGGATCATTCGTATTGTTCCTGAACCTTCTAGTTGGAACTTCTGGCTGGAAAGCTCAGTTCCATTCCAAGACTCGTTCAACCATGCTCTCTGAATATCCAATTTTACATCGATCTCCCTGTCTTGATCGTTGAGCATCAATCGTATAGTCCCGTTTCCGAGCTCATTGGCTTCTAGATTCAAATCTGAGCGCTGCTGCCACCCTCTTCCAGTTACAGACAATGCAGTTTCGTCAGCTCCAGAAGTTAACGACCAAGTTGTTTCTCTGGTGATTTCATGGTCCATCACCGGCTGATTCCACATGGTGACTTCGAACGACCTCTCACAAGATGCTTCGGTTGTTTCGACCGAGATGGAAACAATGTCTCCAAAAGACGGAGCATGGGACATCTGTATGTCTATCACCCCTCCTGCGGTGAGAGAGGAATACGTTCCAACCTGGATTCCAGTGTTATCTAGATGGGTTGCGATTACATCTACATTAGAAGGATCCACTGCGAAAGGGAACGACGGATAGAATTGTACTCTGTAAGCATGTTGGGTTTGTTCCTCTGAATCGCTCCAAAAGGTTCCCCAGTCTGCATGTATGATACATTCTCTGGAGTCGGGCTCGTTACCTTCTTGTTGTGCTACCGCAATTGATGAGAAGGCGAGTGATGCTGTTAGCACAGCCAGGACGAGTGCCTCGACCTTCCGAGTTGCCATGTTCCCCCTGGCTGCTTTTTTCGTATAACAGGCTGTGGGCGTATTGTCTCAAAACAGTGGCTCGTCCCAGTCATCTTCTTCGCCGGCTTTCTCTCTCCACACTGTCTGAGGGACATCTTCGTATAGACCAGCATATGGATCTTCATCCTCATCATCTTTGGATCCTCTTCCGACATACTGGCTTGCATTCGATTTGAATTTCCAGTAGTGTATTCTCCACTCCCTTCCATCCCAGAGTGTGGTCTCCTCTGATTCAGTAGTCAGTAGATCATAATCTTGAAGCTGATAAAACAGATTTCTATCGTTCGGCTCCAATGCATTGTCGATAATTCGATTGGAAAACCCAAAGAATCCAAGTGCATGCTCAGCAATCGATTCAGCGACACTTACCTCCATGTCCATATCGACACGATTACGAATTGCTTGGGTCAGATCTTGGAGTGTTAGGCCCATTTGTCGTCACCTGCGTAACCCACCGACATAGGGTTCGTTATTTCAACATGGTTCGCGCAAGCGTCGAATACCGGTTGCCGCACGGAGCAATTATGGCGGCATCGGCGAGAATCGGTTTTCTCGGTCTCAAAGAGGACTGGTCACAAGTTCCCGATGTCTCTGTTATTCAGTTACCATTCGAAATGACAGTGAGTTATGGAACTGGTACCTCAATGGGTCCTTCAGCAACGTTAGAAGCATCTTCACAAATAGAGACTTACTCGGATTATCTTGCAGATGATTTACCGGCTGGCATGAACATTAGAACCCTAGATGCATGGGAATTTGAAGGCCCAACTTTGATTTCTCATCTTGAATCGATTCAGAGTCATATCGAACAAGGAATAACTCATGGAGAGTTTCCAATCCTGCTTGGAGGGGAGCATGGGATTCTTCTTCCTGCGCTAAAGGCCTGTGTCGAAGGAGGAATTTTGGAATCTTTGAATGATCTCACCTTAGTTCAGATAGATGCTCATGCCGATCTTCGTGATGATTTAAACGGTGAGCGTTTTAGTCATGGAACGGTAGTCAGAAGATGTCTTGATGAGGGGCTCAGTCATGCTATTCAGATTGGAATCCGAGCCTATTCCTCGGATGAGGCTCGTATGATGGAATCAGATGATAGGATAACTGCATGGCGGGCTAGGGAAATTAAAGAAAATAAGCAGACAGTCCATTCTATTCTTGATTGCTTGTCGAACATAAACGGCCCCGTTTGGCTGAGTGTAGATGTTGATGCTTTAGATCCGTCAATTGTGCCCGGAACTGGGACGCCGGTACCGGGCGGGCTTGACTTCTGGCTTGTGAATCAGATCATAGAGGGCGTATTCGAGGGAGGCGGGCGCGTCATCGGTGCCGACATATCAGAGATTGCACCAGATGAATATGGAATAACGCAATTTACAGCTGCCAGCCTTGCTACCTCGGTTCTCGCCTGCCACGTAAAGGCGAAGCGTGGGGTTTGAAGGATGTTCAGGGTCGAAAGGGGGGTTCCTTCTCCAGAGATTTTCCTCATGATTAGAAAGGCGGCAGGGATGGGGCCTAGATCAATGGAAGGTGCAACCATAGGATTGGGAAGAGAGTTGTGCTCAGTGGTTCTAAAGCTTGAAGAAAGCGGAAGAATTGTAGGAATGGGGCGAATTGTGGGAGATGGTGGGACTGTATTCCATATCTGCGATATGGCCGTTATTCCTGATTTTCAAAGACAAGGGGGAGGTACGATGGTAATGAATGAATTAATGCGTTACATCGAGGAAGAAGCTCCACCAAATACATACATCAATCTTCTAGCAGATGTGAGTGGTTTCTACGAACGCTGGGGTTTCAAACCATCTCGGCCATCCTCCACAGGCATGCATCTGAAGAGTGATTCTAAGTGAACAGAATGGTGTGTTTCAATAGTAAGCACATGGGGGGATGTGTGTGGCGGATGAAGCCGTAACGCTTGACGTTGGCGGGATGACCTGTGATGGCTGCGCCGGAAAGGTTCGTAACGCGCTCGAAAGCGTATCCGGAGTCTTATCTGCTGTGGTGTCTCATGAATCGGGCTCGGCCGTCGTTTCACACTCCGGAATCTCTCGGAATTTGATGGCCGATGCTGTCCGCGAAATCGGCTATACCGTAGACGGCCGTGCTGAGGAGTTTCACTGGCGAGATGGTTCTGTTTGGAATCAGTCTGCCTACAATACAATGTGGTGCTTAATCGGTTGTAGCATCGGGGATCTTGGAACCATCGCCTATTTCCAATTTGTTTGGACAGATTCAGGGTGGACAACCATGGCAATCATGATGCTAGCCATAATGAATGGATTGTTGACTTCAATTGCGCTTGAAACCGTGATACTGCTGAAGCAACTTCCCTTCCGAAATGCATTGCGAACCGCAGCTGGCATGTCATTGATTTCCATGATCGCGATGGAAGCTGCGATGAATATCACAGATATTGTGTTGACAGGTGGTGCCATGTTGACATGGTACGCCATTATCCCGATGTGGATTGCTGGGTTCCTGACGCCCTGGCCATACAACTACTGGCGTCTGAAGAAATACGGTGTGGCATGTCATTGATTCTAACCGTGTTTTAGTTATTCAGACATGCAAACGGTTCTAGGTGTTAGCCCCCATAGCGGCGCTATGCGCCGCTGGGTTACCGCACTCGTTGTGGGGTCAATGCTCGCAGTTTCTGCTGCGCCCGTGGCAACTGCGCAGTTTGGTCAGCCCGACATTGTCCAGGAGCACTGGTATCATTCCTATACAACACTGACATTGGATCTCAATGAATGGGCGGATGATTACCCGGAAATAGTCAATCTATTCAGTATAGGAAAAACGGAGTTGGGAAGAGAAATATGGATGTTGCAGATCTCTGATTGGAGCATAGAAACCAAACCAGATGGAACGGCGAAAGATGTGGCATATATTGATGGGGGCCATCATGGAAACGAACATCTTGGAACTGAATTGGCTTTCCTTGTGGCAGAATACTATATCGAAGGTTGGGGCGATGAAGAGCAGGATGTAATCGACGTTTTGACCAATACGGAATTGCATATCGTGATTATGCTAAACGCAGATGGCAATGACTTCGATACTAGATGGAATGTGAATCAAGTGGATCTGAATAGAAATTATGACCATTATTGGAATACCTGTCCAACGACTCAGCCGGGGAGTAGTGCGTTTAGTGAATCTGAAACTCTCGCGAATTCGATATACATGAATGATGTTGTGCCTCATGCTGATTTGTACATCACCATGCACACGGGCGTGTGGATCATGCTCTACCCTTGGGGTAAATGGCCAGACCAACCTTCGGATTGGGAGATGTATCATTTCATAAAAGAAGAAATTAATGCCAATATTTCTGATATACCCATCCGGAATGCCAATCAGGGATTATATCCAAACTGCGGTACAAGCAGAGATTACGGGTATGGAGTGATGGGATATCCTACGTTTACCTTTGAGACAGATGATGAGCAATTTCTTCTTGGTACGGTAGAGGCCCTCTCAGATAGATTGGAAGAAGAGCTTGATGTTATGCGATATCTAATTCAGAATATTTGGTTCTGGCGTGCTCGCTTGGTTGTAGAGGAGGTCGAAATCAACGAAGGGGAGGTAAAATCCCATATTGTGAACTTAGGGTACGCCAGTACATCCAATGCAACACTACAGTACATCAGTTCCAATGGAGATTTATTGTGGAACTCGTCAAGCTTCGGTGTCAACGCGACTAATGAGACAAATGTGGCCTTCGGTAGCGAAGGTCTTGCTATCGTAGACGGTGGGTCTTGGAGTATAAGTTATCAGAAGAGGGTGATTGATGCTTCGATGTGGGTAAATGAGGTAGTTGACGAAGACGTAGTAGACTGGACTGGCAAGGATTCCGGTGGTTTTCTTCCAACTCCCTCGGTATTTGTCTTATTCATCGCCTTCGCTCTTGCTGCTATTGGTGGAAGAAATAGCAGATTAGAATGATAATTTGAATCTGTATATAGTTGATTATCATTTCAAAGTTAATTTTTCTAGGCAATTATTTGTATATCATTACAAAATCCACAAATTCAGTGATATTGTGAATTGGTCAAATCTTGAATTCAATGAAACCTGCGAACAACTACTGATACCTCTTTTCCAAGGAGTCACTCGAGCACCCAACAATGCACTATCTGGTCTGGGGCGTAGTCAAAGAAATCTAGTCAGAGAAGCCATCTCTTCGAATGATTTTGAGGGGAAGGAAGGAGAAAATATGGTTGTGTGGACGCCGGGATGCAGAGTTATGCTTGTCGGAATGGGTGAGAAGAGCGCGATTAATCATGATCTTGCACGAATGACCGGCGCCCGTGTAATGGGCTCACTTTCAAAGAAAAACGGACTATCCGTATGTGTTAGATTCACTTCGGGTTGGTCCGGTGGTCGTATGGTCGATTTTGCAGAAGGGATGATGCTGCGAGACTATGAATTCATTGAACATCAAGATATTGGAGAAGACCATATCCTGGCTCCTTGGTCGGTTCAATTCCAAGCCAGTACCAGATATCAAGATCATCTCAAGGAGGGTCTTTCCAAGTCACATGCTTTGGTCAAGGGAGTACATCTAGCACGTGACCTTGGTAATGAGCCGGCTAACGTTCTATACCCAATGGAATACGCCCATAGAGCACAAAAATGGGCAGATGATAAAGAAAATGTTGTAGTTGAGGTATACGACTGGGATAAGCTCAACGAACTAGGCATGGGGGGATTGATCAACGTAGGCAAAGGGAGTGATAGGAAACCCTGCATGGTCCTCTTCACCCTCAATCCTGATGCAGACAAGGATATTCGTCGACCATGTATCGTAGGGAAGGGGATTACTTTCGATACAGGGGGTATTTCCATCAAACCAACGAGCGGTATGTGGGACATGAAATATGATATGTGTGGTGCTGCCACTGTTTTCGGTCTGATGGAGGCCCTGTACTCTACTGGCTACGGTCGTAGAGTAAACGGAATAGCGTGTTTGGCAGAGAATATGCCCGGATCTGGGGCATATAGGCCTGGAGACGTATTCAAGACATATTCTGGAAAAACTGTGGAGGTCTTCAGTACAGACGCCGAAGGCAGGAATGTTTTGGCTGATGGACTTTGCAAGGCAGGAGAGTTCGATCCTGAATTCATTGTAGATTTAGCAACCCTCACAGGTGCGGTAGTGGTCGCTTTAGGCAATCAGATAACCGGAATGTGGGGCAATGATTCTGCACTTGTTAAGAGGGTCGAATCGGCTGCCTCATTATCTGGGGAACCAGTCTGGGAAATGCCTCTGAATGACCAATTCAAGAGATACATGACAGATTCAGCGTTCGCGGACATAAGAAATGGTTCAATTGGAGGAAGGGCCGGTTCATCTAATGGCGCGGCGGCTTTCTTGGAGTTCTTCGTCCCATCTAGGGAAGAGAATGGGGGCTCTTCGAAAATACCATGGGTGCATTTGGATATCGCAGGAACTGCATGGGGCCCCGGTTCCAAGGCTCGGACGGAGCGCGAGAATCCATTCTTCCAGTTTGGTACATCGGGAGTGCATGTAAGGACCCTGCATCGTCTTATCACAAGCGATGACCGTTGAAAATGGTTGAAAACCTGTATATTTGATAGATTCTGCATTATATCCGGGCATGTTCTATACGTTGAACGGAGTTTTGCAGGTTACATGAATGGGTCGTCCAAGGTGTTTATTGCTTGCCTGCTCACAGTAGTAGTTCTTTCATCGAGTGTGGCCGCTCAAGACGCTGAGGAGAGTGTGGAAGAGGAGTCCAACATTATCATCGATTATGTTCTTCCGCTCTCTTTAGCGTATATCATGTTCTCACTAGGACTGGGTTTGAAAGTATCTGACTTTGGTCTTATTTTGAGTGAGCCGAAGGCATTTGCAGTGGGATTGGGGAACCAGATGGTTGTCCTGCCGTTAGCAGGATTTGGCATAGCAAGCATCTTCGATTTATCTGGAGAGATGGCGGTCGGCCTAATGATTCTAGCTTGTTGTCCGGGAGGTGTGACATCCAATATTCTGACAAAACTAGCAGGGGGCGACACCGCTCTATCAATTTCATATACCGCAGTTGTGAGTGTTGTATCCGTAATCACACTTCCACTCATAGTTGGTCTCTCAATGGATCATTTCATGGGTACTGCGTCGCCAAATATCGAAATCTTCGAGTTGGGAGTAACGATGTTTCTTCTGACTACTGTTCCTGTAATGATTGGAATGTTAATACGCAGATATTCAGAGACCTCTGCTGATGGTATTGAACCATTAATCGGAAAAATCGCGGCTGTTCTTTTCATCATAATCGTCATTGCGGCTATTGCAAGCGAATTTGACACTCTGATGGAAAATATTGGGGCGCTTGGTCCGGCAGTTGTTATACTCAATATTCTGATGCTTGGAATAGGTTGGAAGAGTGCAACGGTTCTTGATCTTGAAAATAATCAGGCAACAACTGTTTCGATAGAGAGTGGCATACAGAATGCAACCGTGGGCATTACGGTAGGGGGCCTTATACTGGCTCCCGAGGCGGGTGCAACCCTATCTGTGCTGAGTCTTCCATCAGGAGTCTATGGCGTTATGATGTACTTCGTCATAGCACCATTCCTCTATTGGAGGATTAGTATGTCGAAGATGTGATTCAATCCTCATCTTCAACGACTTCGAAATCCGCTTCGTGGACTCCTTCATCTGATTCGTCTTCTTGATTGTCTTCTTCCATATCCTTGGCTGCAGCTTCGTATATTTTGATGGAAAGAGCCTGCATGAGTCCTTCTAACTCGCTTATCTTGGACTGCACTCCGGCTTCATCGATTTCATCCGCATCGATTGGGACATCTCCATTCGTGACCATTGATTCGAGTTCATTTAGCTTCTCCAAAACTGGTTCTGTATCTTCTTCCTCGAGCTTATCGCCGGCTTCTTCAATAGTTTTTCGAGTTTGATATACTATGCTCTCAGCCTGGTTCTTTAGTTCGACTCGTGCCTTCCTCTTACGGTCTTCGTCGGCAAATTCTTCAGCCTCTTCAATCTTAGATTTAATCTCGTCTTCACTCAGAGATGTTTGGCTCTCTATGGTGATTTTTTGTTCCTTTCCTGTACCGAGATCTTTCGCTGAAACATTCACGATTCCATTCGCATCTATATCGAATGTGACTTCGATCTGCGGTATCCCCCTGGGTGCAGCGGGTATCCCTGTAAGATGGAATTTTCCGAGAGTGATATTGTCTTTAGCGAACTGTCTCTCTCCTTGGAGAACATGAACCTCGACAGCAGGCTGGTTATCGGCAGCAGTGGAGAATGTCTCCGATCGCTTGCTTGGTATGGTGGTGTTCCGCTCGATCATCGTAGTCATGACTCCGCCTAGAGTCTCGATTCCAAGCGTAAGGGGCGTGACGTCCAGAAGGAGTACGTCGGTGACACCAGAATCTCCAACGATTATTCCAGCCTGAAGAGCTGCTCCCATGGCGACTGCCTCGTCGGGGTTAACACCCTTGAACGGAGCTTTGCCGACCTCTTGCTCAATTGCAGATTGAACGGCGGGGACGCGAGTGGATCCGCCTACCAGAATCACCTTGTCGACCTTGCCCTTAGATACTCCTGCATCCTTCATGGCTTGGCGTGTAGGTGAAAGCGTCCTTGAGATCAATGGCTCGATTAGTTCCTCGAACTTGGACTTCGATAGTGTGATGTCAAGATGCTCGGGCTGACCGTCCCGACTTGTAATAAATGGCAGATTAACCTGAGCAGAGCCAGAGCCTGAAAGCTCTATTTTTGCTTTCTCTGCGTTTTCACGAAGTCTGCTCATAGCCTGTGAATCAGCGGATAAATCGATGCCGGTGTCTTTCTTGTACTCATCAACAAGCCATGTGATGATGACCTCGTCGAAGTCATCCCCTCCAAGCCTGTTGTCTCCGGAAGTCGCCTTCACTTCTATCTGTGGCTGACCATCGACTTGATAGATTTCAAGAACAGAAACATCGAATGTCCCTCCCCCGAGATCGTATACTAAGATGGTCTGATCTTCTTCTTTATTCACTCCATATGCGAGTGCCGCTGCGGTGGGCTCGTTGATTATTCTAAGAACTTCTAATCCTGCAATTCGTCCTGCATCTTTAGTCGCCTTCCTCTGGGCATCGGTAAAATATGCGGGGCATGTAATCACGGCTTTCTTGATTTCCTGGCCGAGATATGCTTCTGCATCCGCCTTCAGTTTCTGTAGAATGAATGCTGACATTTCTTGAGGGGTGTATGTGGAGTCATCGATTTCAGATGACCAATCAGTTCCCATCTCTCGCTTGACCGACAAGATGGTTCGGTCCGCATTAGTCACAGCCTGACGCTTTGCAGTAATTCCGATGTGGCGCTCTCCATCTTTGGCGAAGGCTACTACGCTTGGGGTGGTTCGTGCTCCTTCCGAATTTGGGATTACGACGGCTTGGCCTCCCTCCAGAGTTGCCACGCAGCTGTTGGTTGTTCCTAGATCAATTCCGATAACAGGTGTGCTCATTCTTCAATCATCCCCTAATTATTCCATCCTCAGTGTCACATCAAGGATGCCATTGTTTAGACTCCATTCCTCGATACGACTGGCTGCGAAGGGAATAGAGAAACCTCTGAGAGGATTGAGGAGGTTATGCCTCAATAATTCGATTATTCTTCCACCATCGGCTAATGCGAGGTCGACCGACCCATCATCTGCCTCCGGGATAGAGGTGACATCAATCATCACATTGGCTAGCCCGTCCTCATGGATGAAATCTGTATCGGGGATCTCAATGAGTCTGTTATCTTCCCTTGGCTCGGTTACAACTTCTACCTGCTCGCTGGGCGTATTTTTTGAGGATTTCACAGATACCTCGAATCCCATCTTTGAGAGCATGTCTGCAAAGCCTCCTGGACCGGACATCATAGCCTCAATATTCTTCCTAATCTCCTCAGGATCCCCTTTTCCATTCAGAGTGATATCCGTCTTGGATAGGGATTTAGAGTCGATTCCCATTCGTTCAAAATGCTCCTCTAACTGATTCATCATATTCTCCAGCATTTCCATATCCATGGGTATACCCATCTGTTCGAATACCTTAGACATCTCACGTATGATGTCTCTTTCCCAGTTGTTTTCTTCAGAGGTCATTGTATCACTAATCAACCATTGGTTGTATAGTCGATGATGGGGGTGGTATATGAATCCCCCGTAGTAGTATAAATGATAGAACTTCGAAGGAGAGGTTCCTTGATATTAGCGAAGATACTCGTATCGTCGTGTCCTCCCCTGACGAAGACCTCACCCTCCAAGATACAGACAGGGTAACAGGTAGGGCTGCGCTAGTTGGAAATGCAAGGGCTGCTTTGGCCGTAGCAGCTGCTGTGAGGTCGACATTAGGCCCAAAAGGGATGGACAAGATGCTCATTGATCAGAATGGAGAAGTTCTGATTACTAATGACGGGGCTACGGTTTTAGATACGGCCAAGGTAGAACATCCAACTGCGAAACTAGTGATTGAAACGAGTATCACACAGGATCGAGTGGCAAGAGATGGGACGACTACTTCCATACTGATATTAGCAGAATTACTCAGAAATGCACTCGAGCTTTCCAGATCTGGACTTCATCCGACAATAATTGCTGATTCGTACAGATCCGCATATTCGATGTGCATGAAAGAAATAGATTCGATTGCGAGGCCCATCACCTCTGATGAAGATGTGCGGTACATTGTATCAACCTGCATAGGGCAGAAAATCGATTCGTCCATGCTCGATTTAGTATGCATGCTCGCATTGGATGCTTCTGAATCGATTGAGGTGAATGATCCAGAGGGAGAACGGATTTTGGTTAAACGGATTTCTCTAGAAGAGGGTGCAGTCACAGATACAGAACTTGTTTCTGCCTTCGTTACCAGGAAGCAGAGATTTGACAAATCTATGCCAAATCATGGAGGAAGTTGCTCTATTGCGGTGATTGATGGGGGTCTTGAGGTACCGGAACTAGAATTCGATGCTGAGCTTGAGATAAGTTCGTTGGGGGTCAGAGAAGGATTTACTCAGCGAAAGAGGAAGAAATTGGAGGGTCTTGTTTCACATCTTGAGTCTCTCGGAGTTGGAATTCTGGCTGTGCGGGACGGTATAGACGAAGAAGCACAGAGCATGCTCAGGAAAGCAGGCATCAATTGCTTCAGGAGATTCGACAAGGAAGATCTGAACAGGCTCTCCCAGATAACAGGGGCCATGATTGTCCGATCTATTGAAGTCACTGAAAGTACGCATCTTGGGCGTTGTGATTCATGGAAAGAGCGTAAAGTATCAGGTGTTCACTATCTGCATGTAGTATCAAATTCTGGTCGAGGGAAGACTCTTCTCGTCAGAGGTTCAACTCCTGCTCTTAGAGATGAAGTCGTTCGGACTTTCGATGATGCACTCGGAGTTGCAGTTAGAGTCTCCGGGACTGCGCCTATGCTCCCCGGAGGAGGCTCGACATGGAGTCACCTTGCACGCATGCTTAGGAATGAGGCGAGTAAGTATGCAGGGAAGAGGCAATTGGCTGTTGAAGGATTTGCAGATGCCCTGGAAACCATCCCTCGGGTCCTTGCACAGAATTCAGGCCATGATCCAATAGACAGGATTCTTGAACTGTCTGCTGCACAGACGAAGGATGGTCCATGGGTTGGTTTCGATTTAATGACTGATAATCTCGTGAGTCTCGATTCGATTGGAATAATAGATCTTCGACTGGTTGTTGAGAATGCATTGTCTGGAGCTACTGAGGGCGCTATATCGGTACTCAGGATCGATGATGTCCTGTGGGCCAAGGTCGAGCCAGGGGAGCCTGACTGGAATCAAGACGAGGATGAAGATTGAGCCACGCCTACCATCATAGAATCAACTAGCTGATCTATGTCGAATCTTGATTCCCAGCCCCAATCATTCCTAGCAGGAGCATCGTCTACATCTTCTGGCCAAGTGTCAGCTATTTGCTGACGTTCGTCCGGAATGAATCGCATTACCGCGTTCGGCCTCCTGCGACGTATGCAGTGTGCTAATTCCATGGCTGAGAAGCTTACGCCTCTGACATTGTACCCGGGCCTCCATCTAGAGAGTTTCTCAGATGGGGCGCTCATGAGTTCCATGGTGGCTCTAATTGCATCCTGCATCATCATCATTGGAAGTTTGGTATCTCCGCGGACAAAGAAATCGTACTTTTCATTTTCATGAATTCCATAGAATACCTGAACTGCATAATCTGTAGTTCCGCCAGTCGGAGGAGTTGTCCAAGACAGCAGTCCTGGATACCTCAAACCACGAGCATCTACGCCATAGTTTTGGAAATACTTCAGCATCATTTCCTCTCCTTCTTTCTTAGTTCGACCGTATACGGTGGTCGGCGACAGAGGGGAATGTTGCATCGCAATAGGTCTTGAATCAGGTCCGAATACTGCTATTGAAGAGGGTGCAAAAACTCTGCATCCATGATTTCGAGCTGCATCGAGAATGTTTTGAAGGCCCCCCAGGTTTACTCTCTCGCACAGGTCAGGATCTTTCTCCCCATGCGCGGAAAGAACTGCTGCAAGATGATAGATGGTATCGATGGAGTGCTCGGAAATCGCTCTTGAAATCGCATCATAATCAAGTACATCTAACAACTGAAAGGGTCCTCCTTGGCTTCCTTCATCGCGAATATCGGTGGTTAATACAGAGCCTTTCCCGTACATTGCTTGGAGAGTAGTAGTAAGATCAGAGCCTATCTGTCCGAGGGCCCCGGTGACTAGAATTTGGCTCCCGAGCACGCCGACCATGACGTGTAAATAATCAGGCGATACTTGAACATCGATCATACAAGGTAGTAGCATTGCCAAGGTTCATATGCGACGTAAAATGGCTCCATATCCCGTTGTTATCATGAAATATGTGATTGTGACGGGCGGCGTTCTATCTGGTCTCGGCAAGGGAATCACGGCGAGTAGCATAGGAGTCCTGATGAAATCGGTCGGGATGAAAGTCACTTCGATAAAGATCGATCCATACCTAAACAGCGATGCTGGTACGATGTCGCCGTTCGAGCACGGTGAAGTATTCGTATTGGATGATGGCGGGGAGGCAGATCTCGATCTTGGCAATTATGAGCGATTTCTTGATGTCTCTCTGACCCGCGACCACAACTTAACCACGGGCAAAGTGTACTCGGCGGTCATCGAACGGGAGCGTAGAGGGGACTATCTTGGAAAGACTGTTCAAGTCATACCCCACATAACCAACGAAATACAAGATTGGATCGAGCGTGTAAGCATACTTCCGACAAATGATTCGGGCGATGCTCCAGATGCATGCGTGATTGAACTTGGAGGAACTGTGGGGGACATAGAGAGTTCTCCATTCGTAGAGGCTCTGAGACAATTTCAATTCAGAGTGGGGCGTGAGAATGTTTGTTTCGTCCATGTTAGCTTGGTTCCCGTGATGGGGCCTGTGGGGGAACAGAAAACAAAACCTACTCAACACACTGTGAAGGAGTTGCGAGGACTGGGTATAACCCCCGATCTTATTGTATGCAGATCCAAAGATCCTCTGCATGACGAAGTAAAGGAGAAGTTGGCTGCTTTCTGCCATGTGGAGCCGAGAGCGGTAATTTCCGCGCACGACGTATCAAATCTGTATCAGATACCGATTTCATTTGAGAGGCAGGGCGTCAGGTCGATGATTGCAGAATGCATCGGAGTAGAAGAATCGGATCATGACGAATATCTGGAACAATGGCGTGAGATGGCGGACAGAGTGGACAGTCTGAATGAGGAAGTTAAAATTGCCATGGTTGGCAAGTATACCGGTCTTTCAGACTCCTATCTCAGCGTCATAAAGGCGCTCCAGCATTCTGCTATCGCCGTAAATCGTAAACTCACAATCGACTGGATAGAGTCGACTGACCTAGATTCATCTATGCTCAACTCGGATGAGGATTCCTACAATGCTGCATGGGAGAAGCTCAAGTTAGCTGACGGCATACTTGTTCCCGGCGGATTCGGCAACCGCGGCGTCGAGGGCAAGGTTGAGGCAGCCAGATATGCACGTGAAAATAATGTTCCATACCTCGGAATATGTCTTGGGCTGCAGATTGCTACCATTGAATTCTGTAGGAATGTTCTGAATTTGGAGGGTGCGAATTCAGAAGAGTTTGTTGAAGATTCCGGGAGTCTCGAATATCCTGCAGTCGTATTCATGCCAGAAATATCCAAGACGCATATGGGCGGAACAATGAGGTTGGGTGCCAAGATTACGCCATTTGTAGTGGATGACTGCAAGATTAAGCGGCTTTACGGGGGATTGGATGCGGTGAGCGAAAGACACAGGCACCGATATGAAGTAAATCCGGATCTGATAGACCGTATAGAAGAAGCGGGGTTGGTCTATGTCGGCAAGGATGACACGGGACAGAGATGTGAGATCATGGAATTGATGGGTCACCCGTATTTCGTTGGTACCCAATATCATCCAGAGTTCAAATCTCGTCCAGGACGTCCCAGTCCTCCATTCCTAGGTTTATTGAAAGCAGCATCTGGACAGCTCGAATAATTCTGAGATTGAGTTTCTAAGTGCTCTGAAACATGACTTATTATCGTCCATGGCTATGCTAGACAGTGTCAGTCACAGTTGTCTGGTTCAGACGGGATTTACGCTTGGGAGATAATCCTGCTCTAGCAATGGCAAAGAGTCTTGGTAAACCAATCATATGTTTGTTCAATATGGACTCTGCTCGTATTGGAAGGCCTGATGTAGACTCGATTCATATTCAATGGGAGCTTGATTGTTTACGAGTATTGAAGACTGATATCGAGGCGATTGGTGGAGTATTGTTATTCCATTTCGGAGATGTTGTTGACAAGTTGAGGGAAATTCATCAGGAGAATAGCATTAGCTCGATTTATGGGAATCAGGAAACGGGCTTACAATGGTCATGGGACCGCGACAAGTCTGTTTCCAGCTGGTGTGATAGGGAAGGAGTTCGATTCGTCGAATTCCCGACGAATGGCGTCATTCGAAAATTGGAATCGAGGGACACCTGGAAAAAAGAGCGTGATTCAAGAATGGAAAAATCAGCGATAATCCCGCCCACAGAAATCATTGCCCCCATTGGTATTGAATCTGACAGAATACCCGATATCTCGGACTTTGGGTTAGTCGAGCGGTCACTCATAGATCGGCCTGACCCAGGGGAAAGGTCTGCAACTGCCACATTACAATCATTCTTGGATGGACGTGGTCGTACTTATCGGAGAGATATGTCCAGCCCCATCTCTGCGCAGAGTGCTTGTTCACGGTTATCGCCATTCATCAGTGTGGGTTGTATAACCATTCGACAGATACTCCATCACACTAAGAAAAAAGTAGAAGACGTGAAAAGGGATCCGAGATCAAGGGAAAATCTTGGTTGGACAGGGAGTTTGAGTTCATTCCGGAGTCGCCTGGCATGGCACTGTCATTTCATACAGCGTCTGGAGGTTGAGTTGACGCTGGATAGTATCGCGATGAATCCTGAAATAGACTTGTATCTGAATCGTTCAATGGACGATTCGAGATACCGGGCATGGTCGAAGGGGGAGACTGGCTGGCCATTCTTCGATGCATGCATGCGCTCACTAATCGCTACGGGATGGATAAATTTCAGAATGAGAGGTATGCTTCAATCGGTCGCTTCATACACTCTTTGGTTACCTTGGCAATTGACGGGTTTGCACTTGGCGAGATCTTTCCTGGACTATGAGCCAGGGATACATTGGTCGCAAGTTCAAATGCAATCTGGAGTAACTGGAATTAATTCAATTAGAGCGTATTCTATTTCCAAGCAGTCTCGAGACCAGGACCCTAATGGAGATTTCATCAGACAATGGGTGGAGGAATTACGAGATGTTCCAACATCATTGATCCACGAGCCATGGCTCATGGATTTGGATCAACAGAAAGAGTATGGTTGCATACTGGACGTGAATTATCCAAGACCCATTGTTGATGAGAAGGATTCACGTAAAGAGGGGATTAGTCGATCTTATTCAGCGAAATCGAAGCCCGGGGTTAAGCAAAAATCACGTTTGGTATACAAACTTCATGGCAGTAGAAAACGTCAACGAAGTATTGGGAATAGAAGTAGGAAAATTTGAGGGATCAATCGACGGAAACCGGAAGTATTCGGGTAGTCCTATATCCTTGTAATGCCTTGAGATACTTCATTTCTCTGAATATGTCGTCTAGTTCATCATCCCCTGTCTCAATTCTGAGTGATCTGATGGTCAATAGCTTCGAAGGTGTGCATATGCCCAATACGGACGAGGGTTTTGCCTTCCTCAGAACTTCGGGGGATAGTTGCAAATTACCCCTCCCTATGAGGAATCCCTGACCACCCATGGGCGATAACAAAATTGTCACTTCGCCGCGATGTGCATCCAACAACTCAATCAAACCCCCCTCGCTGAGATCTGTTCCAACCTGATTATTGCCTAATGACGCGTCCATTCCAAGTAAGGTTGGGCTCAAACCTACGATTTCCCCTATTCTACGCAAAGTCCCTCCAGATCCCCATATGACTAGTCTCTCAGGAGACATCAGAACGTCACGAACGTGCTCAGCGATTCCCTCGATAACCTCATCTTCCGAGGCTGATTCAACCATTTCTTTTGCTCCCTGCATCCATCTAGGACTTGAAGGGGTCATTGCCTCTGCGTATAAGCGAACGGACCACCCCCCATCTCGGTAGATTTCCTCATCGAGATCTAGAACCTCGGTTGAGGCGACTAGTAAGTCGCCGCCCATCCATGCCTCCACCACCTCCGCTGCAGCTTTGGGGGAGCTGGCAAAACATCCAGAGTACATCTTGACTCCACAGGGTATTCCAACGATCGGGATTGTGGATGATTCATTCTCTTCTAGAGTTTGTATCAAGTCTCTTGTAGTTCCATCTCCGCCCGCATAGAGTATCAGATCAACCCCTTGATTAACGAGTATCTTTACCAACTCTATTGTATCTTCATGAGAAGTGGTGCCCCTGGATTCGTGTACAACAATCGTATTGATATCAGATTCTGAATCGAGCCACTCGGACCCCATCCTCCCTTCGGAGATTAGTACTGTTGCTGCGTACTTTGTAAGAGCGTTTTCCAAAAGTGTCATTGCGGATCTTGCTCGAGGACCTGCTCGATCTTCAGCACCTTCAGCCCTAGCTTTCAACGCCAAGCCGTCGGACCCCTTTAGACCAAGCCTACCGCCAAGACCTGCATCCGGGTTGACCACGAGCCCGATGCGGAACATAGTCTTCGGAAAGGATGCGGTAACTTAGGGGTACGCCTGAAATTGGGATTCAAATCTCATTCCATTACTAATTCTAAAGTTATCATGATGCCCATATACAGCAGTACTATGCTCGTACCTTCCACGGTCTTCATAACCAAATGTCGATGGAGAGGCAAATGGGATTTCTATGGCGATGGTCAGCGTTGAGCTCTCTGATGGCACTATTCACGAATATGCCGGGGGCATCACCGCGGGTGAAGTGATCTTCAATGTCCATGGCAAGAAATCTGGGGCCGTAGCAGTTCTTATCGATGGAGAGGAAAGAGATTTCTCACACGTCATAGAATCTGACTGCACAATAAAACCGATATTGGGCGACAGTGATGAGGGGCTGTACATCCTCCGGCACTCTTGTGCGCATCTACTTGCCCAAGCTGTTGTGGAGCTCTTTCCAGAAGCAAAACCGACGATTGGTCCGCCTATTGATCATGGATTCTATTACGACTTCCACATGGATCCGATAGGGGATGATGATCTCAGAAACATAGAGAAGAAGATGCAACAGCATATCAGATCAAATCACAAAATCATACGAGAGGAATATGATAACTCGACATTGCGAGAGATGTTCGGATCTAACAAATTCAAAATTGAAATCATGGATGACAAGGTCGGGCATGATGTCGGATCTTCTGCATACCGTCAGGGTGATTTCTTTGATTTGTGTCGTGGCCCGCATGTCCCGTCGACCTCTCACTTGAGGTGGTTCAAGCTTACAAGCACCAGTCAGGCTTACTGGAGGGCCGATAGTTCGCGTGAGTCGTTGGTAAGGATATACGGGATGTGCTATTCCTCGAAAGAGGGCCTCAAAGAAAGGCAGCGTCAGATAGAAGAAGCGGGTAAAAGAGATCATAAAAAAATCGGCAAAGAAATGGAACTCTACATGATTGATGAGTTGATTGGGAAGGGGCTCCCTGTTTGGCTTCCCAACGGTGAGACTCTGAAATCTCAAATTGAAAAGTTTGCAGTTGAAACTGAAGATAACTATGGTTACGTACGTGTAACTACCCCTGTACTTGGAAAGAAGCAGCTCTTCGAAGCGAGTGGACATCTCCCGCACTATGCTGATGGTATGTACCCACCCATGGAGATGGACGATGGCACGTATTATCTCAAGGCGATGAACTGTCCAATGCATCATCTAGTTTACAAGAACAAGAAGCGATCGTACAGAGATCTACCGCTCAGAGTGGCCGAGTATGGGACAGTCTATCGAAATGAGTTATCTGGTACGCTAGCTGGTCTTTTGAGAGTGCGTATGCTCTCGATGAACGATGCACACATCTATTGTACGCTTGATCAGGTCGCTGAAGAGGTTGCATCAAATGTACGCATGGTCCAGGACTACTATTCCGCATTTGGATTTGAGGACTATTCATTCAGGCTATCCTTGTGGGATCCTGCGAAGACCTCGAAATATATTGACCAACCAGAAAACTGGGCATTGACCCAAGACAGACTGCGTTCAATAATGAATGATCTCGGCGTGGACTACGTTGAAGCGGTCGGTGAAGCGGCATTCTATGGGCCTAAGGTGGATATTCAGTTCAGAACTGCTCTTGGTAGAGAGGAATCCATGTCTACTATACAACTCGACTTTGCAGCAAAGGAGAGGTTTGGATTATCGTATATGGATGAAACAGGTTCTGAAAATGGTGAGGTTCTGGTGTTACACAGAGCGCCTCTGTCGACGCATGAGCGATTTGTAGCCTTCCTTACAGAGCATTGGATGGGGAATTTCCCAACTTGGCTTTCACCCACCCAGGTTCAGATAATTACTATCTCTGAACGTCATGCTGAGCACGCTGCAAAGGTGGCACTCAATCTGAGAGAGCAGGGTATCCGGGTCTCCCTAGACGACTCAGACAGCACGATAGGTAGGAAAATTAGGACTCATAGAAAAATGCGGCCAGCCTACATGCTAATTATCGGAGAAGATGAGGTAGAAAATGGGACTGTTTCAATCAGGGCTCGAAATGGAGATCAACGCAATGGTGTGCTGCTTAAAGATTTCATCGAGGGTATTGTTGAAGAAATCAAGAGCAGGTCGCCATCTATGAGTATGGTTTAAATTCTAATTTTGACATTAAATTTAAGTCCATGGCATCGTGATTTTTGCTCATTATCTAGATGTTGGGTCAGTCTGGAACCCGTTCTGTTGAAATCGATGAGGCTTTTCGAAGGCTGATGATCATCTCGAAGACGCCGGTTCGAGTCTCATTCTGCGGAGGAGGTACAGATCTGGATGGATTCTCCAAAAAGGAGCATCTTGGAGGCCTTGTTGTATCAACAGCGATATCTCGATACATACATGTCACGGTGAACGAACGTTTCGATGACCGTATCAGACTGTCATATTCGAGGATGGAGACGGTGGATAGCGTAGATGATGTACAGCACGATCTCGTCAGAGAGGCTATGAGAGTCACTGGTGTTACGAGTGGTGTCGAGATAACAACAATCGCAGACATACCCTCTAGAGGTACTGGTCTTGGATCTTCATCAGTCGTAACCGTAGGGGTACTCAATGCTCTCCACCATCTGGCTGGCAGAACCGTAGGGCCTCGACAACTTGCAGAAGAGGCCTGCAAAATAGAGATTGACATCCTCGGTGAACCGATAGGAAGACAAGATCAATATGCTGCTGCGTTTGGGGGTTTGAATAGGATATCATTCGGCGATATGGGTGTGGAAGTTGTACCCATAACCACCGATCCAGGGGTACTAAGACGGATGGAGAAGGAGTTTTGCCTGGTCTATACAGGTTCAACACGAAGCGCATCGGCTGTACTCGGTGAAGAGAGTGATGATTCCGAAGATAAATTGAGGCGGCTTAGGGCGATAAGAGGGCAGGCTGAAGAGGCTGAGGAACTAATCCATTCTGGTGATTTAGATGCTCTTGGTCGTCTTCTCCATAATACGTGGGAGATCAAAAAAGGTCTATCTCCAAGTGTGACAAACGATGGTCTTGACTCATTATACTCCAGGCTGATTGATTTGGGGGTGACCGGGGGGAAGCTTCTCGGTGCGGGCGGGGGTGGTTTCTTTCTCGTCCATGGTGATGATTCAATCGCATCCAGACTGATGAGTTCGCTTCCTGAAATAAACAGGGTTCTTCCATTGGTAATTGAAGATAATGGGTCAGAAATCATCCAGTCCTAACATGGCCTGATGATTTTACTGCCTCTTTTATCACATGGTTCACAATGAGTTGCAGGTCTTCTATTCTCTCCATCGAATTCGAGGGCACGACAAGGCAGACATCGACTATGGCAGGCAACTTTCCGCCGCCGCCGCCAAGGTAGTCTCCAGTGATGGCTGCGGTTCTGCAAGATCTGTCTCTCGCAAATTCTAACGCTCGGACAACGTTTTCACTAGTGCCTGAGCCACTGAATCCCATGACGAGGTCCCCCTCTCTCAGGAATGTGGTGAGTTGGCCCACAAATACATCCTCGTACGAGACGTCATTTGCAAATGCTGTCAATGAGGCGGCGTTGTCCACATGCGAGATAGTTCTAACGCGCAACTCCTTGGACCAGTCGCCAGCGCTGTGAGATGGGGTAGCAGCACTACCCCCATTGCCTACGAAGTGAATAGTTGCGTCTCTGCCGATTGCAGCGACTACCTCATGATATAGAGATTCCAAATCATCCCGGGACAAGTCCTCAAGGGTACGTTGTAGATCCTTGAGGTATCCTCCTGCGAAGTCTTGGAAGTCGAAGTCCACGGAAGGTTGGTGTGAGCGTACCTTCTTGAGTGCATCTATTCCCATTCAGACGAGTCTTCTGAGAGATTCCATGGCCTCATCTGCAGATCCCATGCTATTTCTAGAGGCTTGAAACGAATCCTTCTCGAAATTCTCTCTTGCTAAGGTCATATGCTTCTCTGCGAGCCTTCTCGTAGAATCATCGGGCCCAACTCCAGAGGATTCGAGTTTCTTCCTCAGTAACTTCCATTCGCCCTCCAAGAAGTCAAGAAGTTCTCCGGTATCCCTTCGAGTGGCATCAACAGAATCCAGATCATTGATAATTGACTTGAGTTCTTCATCCGCCTGTATCCATTGTCCTTCTTTTGAAAGTAAAATGGCGCTTCCTAGTCGCTTCTCGAATATTGTCTTCTCCGCGAGGGGGAATCTGCTCTGTATCATCCCCTTCTGACGTACTGACTGCTTGAATGATCGTCTCGAATCGCTTCGGTTATGCAATCTTCTGGCGATTGATTCTAAACCTCCCATCGCAAGAGATAGTTCCCCATCTTCGATTGATTTGTCTATTGATGAGAGTTGTGATTCAACTTCTTCGGATATATCTGGATGTTCTGATACAAGGAGTGAGCTGACCTCGGATCTTCTTGCTCTCACTCTGTCTAATGCTTCGCTAAGAGACTGAAGTTGACCTGGAAGAGCCTCGAGGAAATGAAGGGCCTCGTCTGGCCTCTGTCTTTCCATTGCCTTTCGAGCTGATTCGACCATTCCAGCAATTGTATCTGATTCAATTATATTCTGCTTCTCGAGTTTTTTCTCGGCTTCTGATAATGCCTCTCTTGCCGGTTCCCAAAATAGACATATTCGATTTGCTACTTTCTTGGCCTCTCTGTATATTGTCTCAGCCTCGCGAGGAGAGCCGAGAGCGCGTTCGCTGTCTGCTTTCTCCACCAGAGAGATTGAATCAGTAGCTTCTGGAGCAATTGACTCTGCCTGATTGACTAGCAGCATTACTGATTCGCGTATCTCAGACAGGTCTAGGTCTATGGAAAGGGCTAATTCAATCTCATGTTCCACTGATTTCAACCTAGAATGGCCTCGGCTTGTATTTGACCAGCCTTCCTCTCGAGCCAACTTCAATAGCGAGGAAGCATGATCAAGTCGAATTCCGGCCTCATTGATTTCCAAGATTCTAATCTCTACGGAGTCTATTCTGTTAAACAAATCACGTCTGCCTTGGAGTGATGGGTCAGGGCGAAGTGTGTCGAACATCAGAAGCGCTGCTATTACTAAAGTGGAAATAGCTGCAATCATGATCTCTGACGCTTGAGAAATCATTATTGCAACCGCTGTTGCCAGTCCTATCATACCGAGCAGCGCTCTGAATCTTCGGGCAATTGAAGAAGAAGAGAATGCACTTCGACTATACTCGTGCAACACGATAGCAAGAAGGATCAAGATCGCCGCAGATGCGAGACTCCTGATATCTGGTTCTGAACTGGCAGCAAGGCCTATCAGAATAGGCCATGAAATCGAAGATATCGAGGCAAGTCGTGTTCGCTTTCGACCATCATATGATGAAAGATCGGAGATAATGAATGCCATCGAGAAGATGACTGCTATCTCAATCAGATGGAATCCGATTGGTTCTTCTGATTTGAGAGACTGACTTAGGCGGAACGCACCGATTGCAACAATTACGAGAGATGTGAATCCGATTAATCGGCCTACATTCCTTCTCTGACGAGCCACGCCTCTATCGGCATAATCCAGAGGGAGCATGATGGCCCCTAAGCCTCCATGGACAAGAGTTGAACGGTTAGATGATCATTGATCGGACGAATCGCCCCATCTTATGATGGCAGCATAAGATAGTGCAACAATCGCCATTGATACAAACATAGGGGGAATCCAATCAGGGAGGTTGTCTCGTATAGTGATGTTTCCTGTGAGGTCTATCGTCTCCTCATCTCCTCCTGGAAGTTGGAACCAGATCAGTTTCAAGTCTAGTTCTCCGACTGAATCAGGAGTGATTGCCAGAGATATTCGAGACACTGCGGCGCCAGTGGAAGTAGCAGGTACTATAATTCCCTCTGGGGAGCATATGGCTCCACTACACAACCGTGCCGATCCGCTCCCAGACCCCTCGTTGTTTATCGAGGCCGTGATCACAAGCGGATTGTTCAATCCGATGTCCCCAGATACCTCGATGGTTGGAGAGGTGGAGAATATCACTCCTTCAGCGGGTTCTATCTCAATAGGCACTTCCAGAACTGATTCATGGCCTGACGGATCCCATGAAAGGATACGGATTACATGGTTACCCGGATGTGCCTCTCCAAGAGATATTGGGTCGCTAATGTCTGAATATGGGGTCATTTCATGCACATAGTTGCCATCGAAAACGATTGTCCACGCGGTAGTGTCTATAGCATCGATCCTGTCATATGAGCCGCTTATGTTCAATTGGATCTCTTGTCCTGCGATCAGCCTGGTGGAAGATTCCACCGATACGCCTGACAGCATTATCTCGGGAACTATCACTGGGCCCTCATCATCCAGGACGACGATCGTCCAGTTTCCAACGACATTGTTCCCGACTGAATCTTGGACATCGATTGAGAAAAACCACTTCGTCGGCTCTCTCTGGGAATGACGGTCGCCCGGATCCCTATGTGGCCCATTAGTGGACTGGCCGTGATAGAATGCTTCCGTTATCTCTAGGGTATCAGTACCTGTTCGCGTGAAGCCTCCACTTCTATTTGATTCGAGATAGATTCTGACTGGATCGCCTTCCTGGTCGTGTGCCTCGATAACTGATCTGAGAACTGTGCCAGAAGGCAGGGGTATAGTGTTGGATTCAGGCTGTATATCATTCCACAGCCCGGTGCCTACGGAAGCTTGGAATGAGATGCTGAAAGTCGGGGGTGCGGAGTCGACAGTGACGGTTTGCGTCCATGAAGAATTGGCTCCATGGGCATCTGTACACATCATCGAAAAGAAGATCTGCTCCCCATGTTCTAATTCCATCGAAGATGTTTGGATTTCCAGAATATTACCGATATATTCGATTTTCTCGAAGGGGCCATCTACAACCCACTCCGGGACCGGATTGGCTAAACTGTTGTCCTCGCACAGACCGGCTAGATTAATATCGGAATGAGGGGATATCGTTGTCGATCCACCCCCCTGTCTAACGGCAGAAGCCGAAGGCTGGACATTCGTATCGAGAGATATCCGTATATCAGATGCAACTGGTGAGGATGATCTGTCGACTGTGAATCCACTTGGACTTGGGGTCATTATACTAGATTGTGCACTGAACCTATACTCCCAGGAATGCGGCAAAATAATCTTCATCGGAACTGCCTCTACGAGTGACCCTGTTCTGGGTAAATCGAGTAGTCTGATGGCTCTACCATCAGCGACTCCGAGTATATCGGCGGTCTCGTTCCACCCCCATGTATGTGATATTTCGAGGGGTCCGACGGGTATACTGGACAAATTGAATGATATGGGGCCGTCAAGAATGAATGGTTGGAGATCAAATGAACAACAACCGGCTACTTCGGCATCCCCCCATGTCCGACTTTGCTCAAGTTGTATCGAGAATGCATGAGATTCTGATTGAGAAATGTTGCCGTCTGCATCTCCAATGTGAGTGTCAATTTGATATCTGACGCCCAAATGAGAGTCGGGGAGGAAGTCAGCTCCGATTCTGCTCGGCGCTGAAATGGAAAGTTGCCATGTAGCTGGTATTCCATGGCTCTGGTCTATCGAGTGTATCGCCAGGGTAGAGTTGCCTTGTATTTCGGGGTCTTGATTCTCTTCGGAAGCCACGGTTTGACTCAAAGCCACTGAGAAAAACAGAGTTGCCAGAAGAGCAAACGAGAGAGATCTTCGAGCATTCACGACTGGTTGCATGAACTTCTGCGCTTCAATCCAACGGATTTTCGTCAGAAGACCGGACTGGTCTTAGGATCGAATAAAATGCGAATGCGGCCCATATGGCCCCTAATACAGCAAATGGCCATTCGCCAGTCACAGTCGCTCTAACCGTGAGCAGGAGTTCGCCGATTCCCATTGAAGTCAGATACGCGAAAGATCTGCTTGATATGATGGCCCGTGTTTCGAATGCAAATGCAGCAAGTACAAGCAGCATTCCGAGATACGCACCCGCCATTGTCAATTCCATGTATCGCGTGACAGGTATGATGCACATGAACCATGGTGCGCCCCGTTGTAGAATGGGCAAAAGAAAAGATGGTTCAGGCATTACCGGTAATTATGACCACATGGATTGTTGATTCTAATGCCTTCATTCATCTCGGCTCAATAGCATCAGAAGACGCAATCAAGTCGATGGGTAGTGCCTTGGCCCCGCATGGAGGAGCCATGCACGTTACCTCTGGAGTCCATGATGAGGTGAAGACGGTCAGATTTAGATCCTGGAAAGGACGGCCTCGTGTTCTTGATGTGCTCAAGGACTTGCTCCAGACAACCTCGATCTCTCCCGATGAGGTACGTGGCCTAGCCGTGGCTATAGGGGAGAAAGCCGCCCCCCAAGACGTCGATGTCTCTCTGATGGTTCTAGCAGCACGGATGCATGGGGAGGGTCGTGATGTAGTCTTGGTATCGGACGATTACAAAATGACGACTACACGCGAAAGAGCAGGTCTCGGCTATTCGACATGCCCCCCCTCGACATTTCTTCAAAGGCTTGCAGATGGGGCCAGAGGTTCGGATGGAGGGAAGCTCAGAAGTTTGGCCCGTAGGGTCCGTGCCGCTGAGATGAGGTATGCAATAAGTAGGTCTGGGGAGTATGATATCCAGGGGAAGTTAACTTGGTTAGTCGAGAGTCTGTTAACGGCTAGGCCCCCGATTCCCCCTCCTGTGAAAGAAGATGGAGGGGGCGGAATCGAGATTTCGATCCGTGCACTCAGGAGGCATATCGCAGGAGAGAAGGTCAAGGCTTCTGTACTGAAGCGACTGGGGGATTTGCCATCGATATGCGCTTCTGTTGGCGAGATTGACGGTCATCTCGAGTCACTTCTGGGAGAGGGGGGAGATCCAAGTGACCTCTATGTCTCTAGTTTAGGCGTTCTTCAGAGTGTACTTGAATCAACAGGCATGGGACTTGCACCCTTGAATGACGAATTGTGCATGATTGCACACAGAGTCATGGCAGGTCCGATATCTAGGCTGGAGTCCGTCCTGGGACTTCTTGCGGGTTCCCTGGGCCGTAATGAGGCTTCGAGTTTGCATCTGGCACGCGCTCTTAGCCAAGCCAGTCTTGCTGTTGATGCGAGTGCTGAATCCAGGATAATGCATCATCTTGGGCTCATGGCGATTGCAGCAGATGAGCCAGAAAGAGCGGCTTCACTCTTCGATGGGGCATCTGCTCAGTCTCTTAGGGGTGGAAATTCCAACCTTAGACACCTCATAGCCGCTGGGATATCTAGGCATCTTTCAGGAGATGGCGATGGCGCTGATTCCAATATATCGGAGGCTGCGAGAATAATCGATGAAGATGAGGGTTCTGCTATCGAACCCCTAGTGATACTCGCAAGATCATTGATGGGGATCGATAGGCCCTGGCTCGCCCTCGAGATTTTCGATGAAGCACTAGAATGTGCCATAGAAGCTGAAATCGAATCGGAGGTCGACAGGATACGAAACCTACTGACTCTCGTAAATGTGGCAGCGGTCGGAGAGGAAGATGATGAGCGTCGATCTCTCCGAAGGCTGCTAGACGGGTTGAATCGAGTCGAGGGCATAGCCGAGGAGCGAGTTGAGGCCGTAACTGAAGAGGTCGATGAGGCGGTGGATGCGCAATTGGTGCCGATTGAAGAGACCTGGAGGGAGTGGCGGGCATCGAATGACCTAGTGCCTGACGGGGAGTCCTTGAGTGTCGTCAGAGTGGTAGGAGGCGAAGGGGGGCTACTTGCTGTTGTCCATCATTCCGAGCTTGGGGGTCTGGGGATATGGCTCCCCGGCGAGGCTCCTGAATTGGCTCCTGGCCAGCGGTTGACGATATCGGGAACGAGGATCAAGTTGGCAGAGCCGACCAAGGATCTTACATCCTCTCAGAACATAAGGGGAGTGATAGCGGTGGAAAGCCCCGAGGCGCTCAAGGTATCGATTGAGGCGATCCAGGATTCTGCTCCTGAATCGTGATTGCTCAATCGATACCCTGAGACGGTTGGTATCAGAGATTTCTCCGGCCGGCTACCAATGCTGCTCCGAGCATGGCGACGAGTACTGTGATTCCAAGGAATCCCGGTACGCTTTCTGAGTCTGGCTCTGCTGAGGGCGGTGGCGGGGCCACACCTGTTCCGACAGTTACGACGCCCACCATGTCCATTGAGACGTGGGGTTCGCAGATGTAGTGGAACTTACCATCTTCATCGAAAGTGATTCGATAGTCGACAGTGGTCTCTGCTGGACCGCTGTAAGAGCCTCCCATCTTGCGGGATGTATCGCCTTCTGAGTCGATTTGAGCGACATTGTGAGCCATGGACTCGTCGTTCCAAATCCAGCACACGGTTTCGCCGACCGCTACTGAAAGATCCGTATTATCGAATGCAAATCCGGACTCGTCGATACCTATCACATGGTCGCAGCCCTCGGGAACCACTGGCTCGTCCGCTGGCGGCATGAGCACCTTGTCGATAACGTGGATGACCCCGTTGGATGCTGGGACGTCGGCCAGTATGACGTTGGCGTCGTTGACCATGACTCCCTCGGCTACCGTGAACGACAGGTCGTCCTCGTTGACGGCGGTGGCCGTCATGCCGTCTGTGACCGCTGATGCTGGGACTGAGCCTGAGACAACGTGGTACAGCAGGATATCGGTCAGTGTGGCCTTGCCTTCAACCGTGTCCAACGCGACCAGGTCGATTCCAGCCGCGGCGAATGCGTCGTCGGTCGGCGCGAATACCGTGAATGGTCCGTCGCCCTGGAGTGTCGCGACTAGCTCTGCCTGGGCAAGAGCGGCGACCAGCGCAGTGTGGATGGTCGTG
>DANO01000037.1:0-43715 GCA_002497295.1 Euryarchaeota archaeon UBA171
CGCTACCAACTACGCCACCCCGGCTTGAACTGACCGGCGTAACCACCCCATTTGAGCATTACACTGCCGAACTACCGCTAGAAGGCCAACACCATTGGTCATCATATTCGAATTTCAATGTTCAATTAGAGCTCCATCGAGACTCTTCCGGAGGGCATGGTTGATGAACAACGAGTCGTGGCGGTTACGTGGTTGACGTCGACACGGCCCTGAAGGCGAGCGCCTATTCGGGCAAGAAGCGATCAAAGGAAGACGCTTCGAAGGAACGAGTCTCGAAGACGCTTGAGCCCTTCGACCCTGCTGCTGCGTTCGAGAAGGAAAAAGCAGATGCATGGTCCATGTGGCTCGTGATTTCTCTTGCAGCCGCATTCGCACTGTTCCAGAGATATGTCATTCTTCCATCCATGGATGGTCCGGCACGATCGATATGGCTGCTACCTCTGTCGATAGCGTTCTTACTCCCCTCGATCCATCGACTCATTATCCCTTCCCGATTCTCAGAACTCTACACCGGAGGGAACTGGTTTCGCGCGGGGATGCTCTTCCTATTCACGTGGCTGGCTGCATCTGTCGCGATGATCAACCCGCCAATGGGGGACATAGCCTCCCCAGAAGTCCCCGAAGGCCTCGGCATAGCCGCGAATGACGACGTCTCTGCTGTGGATATGACTGATGACGGGCTCATACTGTCTGTTGCGGATGACACCCCTGAAATCATTCTGGGATTCAGTGTTAGGGACAATTGGAGGCTCGATGACGTCCATCTGAACGCGACTATACAGAGATTCAACGATGAGGAGATAGTCCTGGCCGATTGGGATCTCGATAGCATCGAGGCATCGGCCGCATCGACACAATACGAGCTTGTATCTAACTGGTCAACCCCTGGCGAGCCATCTTCAAAGGTCGATGATCTAGGGTTGGCATTCGAATTGGAAGGCCTCGAGGCAGGCATACACACGGTATCCATCAGACTTACTGAGGATGGGGACCCTTGGGAGAATACCTGGTCAAAGGTCTATACCCTGAATGTGCAGATCCAGTAGCATCAGGAATCTGACAGCAGAGTGCACGCTCGTGCAGTGAGGGCATCAAGTTGCAGGGCCTCGCCCCCTCCTTCTACCAATCGGAAATCTGCTTCAGCCATTGCCTCTGTGAGTGCGAGTTTATCCCGCTCGGTCAAGAAAGAGGCATCTCCGAGGCTTCTATGCAGTTGATTCACGACATCAGTGCCTGCCAGGCCGAATCGATCGATTATATCGTTGAGTTTCTGCCGAGCAGGCTGGAAACCCTCCTCTTTGCAACTGATCAAGAATGAGTGGAGATCTTCTGGAGGCGCTGTAGCAGTCGTCTCATAGACTAGATCCCGAGTTATCGAAGAGGAAAGAGAGGCTGCCACTTGCAAGGCCGTTATCGCTCTTCTTAGGTCTCCAAGAGCGACATGAACCACCGCTGTCGCCCCTTCGTCGCTGAGATCGAGCCCCTCCCTCTCAGAAACTTCCAGGATCATTTCCAGAATCTGATCCTCTGCAAGGGGTCTGAATCGGAATACAGCGCACCTCGATTGAATCGGTTCGATTATCTTCGAGGAATAATTGCAGGACAGTATGAACCGGCATGTGCCAGCATATTGCTCCATTATCCTTCTGAGTGCGCCCTGGGCATCCGCGGTAAGGGCATCCGCCTCATCCAGAAATATGAGCTTGAAAGGAACATTCTGATCAGGCGCCATCCTGGCGAATTCCTTTACCTTCTCTCGAACCGCCTTGAGCCCCCGCTCATCACTCGCATTCATCTCTAGCAGATTCCTGGAATAGATTCCCTTGTCATCGAATACATCCCTTGCAAGAGCAAGCGCAGCAGTGGTCTTGCCCGTGCCTGGCGGACCTGCAAAAAGCAGATGCGGAAAGTCTCGCTGCGAGGCATATGCCTTCAGACGATCGACGATAGTGGCCTGCCCCTTCATCTCTGAAACCGAACGGGGTCTGTGACGCTCGACCCACATCTCAGTTGACGTCATGGTTACTCAATATCCTGCGAGCGTCCTTCAACATATGCTATTTTGAAAAATTAGTATGATTCTTCCTCAGAAGGGAATGAACCGGATCGAACATCACCGATATAGCCCCTTATAGCTGAGTCTATGGTCTCTTCAAGATCCGCGTATCTCCTCAGGAACCTAGGGCTGAACTCCTGCGTTATTCCAAGCATGTCGTGAAGAACAAGCACCTGACCATCGCAGTCGGCACCTGCTCCTATGCCTATGGTAGGAATCGAAAGCGACGAACTCACCCTGGCCGCCAGTCTTGCCGGAATCTTCTCGAAAACGATGGAGAAGCAGCCAGCTTCTTCCAGCATCTTTGCATCATTCAGTAGACGTTCAGCCTCCTCCTCCTCTTTGGCCCGTACGCTGTATGTTCCGAATTTGTAGATTGACTGGGGTGTTAGGCCCAAATGCCCCATCACGGGTATCCCTGCATCGATGATCTTCCGGACCGAGGATAGAACCTCGCCCCCTCCCTCTAACTTGACAGCATGCCCCCCTGTCTCTTTCATGATTCGTATGGCGGATTTGAGAGCATTATTCGAATCGCTCTGATACGTCCCGAATGGCATGTCGACTACAACTAATGCTCTCTGGACCGCTCTAACGACGCTCTGCGCATGATATATCATCTGATCAAGAGTGATTGGGACAGTAGTCTCGTGGCCTGCCATCACATTGGAAGCCGAGTCACCTACCAGTATGACATCGATGCCCGTGGCATCAACCAATCGCGCTAATGAGAAGTCATAAGCGGTCAGCATAGCGATTTTTTCACCATTGACCTTCATTTCATGAAGGGTATTTGTCGTGACACGTTTTGCTCTGCTAGCAACGGACATGCATCCACCTAGGATTACGCGTGGGCACCCTCTGACTTGAATGGCTCGCTCGGAAGACTTGATACTGGAACCGGGCTGCCGAATCATGCCCATGGGACTGTAGCTCAGTTGGGAGAGCGCCGCACTGAAGATGCGGAGGCCGCTGGTTCAAGTCCGGCCAGTCCCACCATCAATCCAGACCTTCAAGCAGCGAAGCTTGGAGCTGATGCAGCTTCCCTATCCCTTCTACTGCTGCATTTAGTAGCGAATCCAACTCATCTCTTGTGTATGTAGCCTCCTCCCCGGTTCCTTGAACTTCTACGAAGGAACCCTCGCTCGTCATAACGACGTTCATGTCGACATCAGCATTCGAATCTAGGACGTAATCAAGATCCACTCGAACTCTGCCATCGACCATCCCCACGCTCAGGGCTGCAACGTCATTTGCCATGACTGTAGCCTCGTGATTAGTACGCTCTTCAGGGGTCAAATCCGGAGGCGTCCAACCATCCTTGAGATCTTGCTCACTGCCCCTCAGGTCGATCGGAAGGCAGCGTCCTGACGCAATTAGTCGACGTATCGCCAGCCTCAATGCAATGTTCCCAGCAGTGATCGATGCGCATCTCGTACCGCCATCGGCATTGAGGATCTCACAGTCAACAGTCATGGAAATAGGTCCGAGTGCCTCCAAATCGATAGCTCCTCTGAGCGATCGAGCCACTAGACGCTCAATTTCATGCGTCCTTCCCTTTGCACCATTACGCTCCCTTCTGAAACGTGTATTCGTCGAACCGGGCAGAAGAGAGTACTCGGCATGTATCCACCCTCTGGTTGCATTTCTTGGAAACCATCTTGGGAGCCCCTTGTCCGCTGTAACTGTGGCTAAGACCATCGTCTCGCCCTGTTTGTAGAGAATCGAAGAAAGAGCATTCGGCGTGAAATCAAATTCCACTGTTATCTCGCGCATTTCCTTATGCGCTCTTCCATCTTCCTTTCCGCCCGACTTCATCTTCGCCATGAGGCATCTTTCGGCCGGAGTGCCATCAATCATTCCCTTCTGGCGTGAGGTGGGCGATACACGTCCATCTTGTCTTTGAATGTGGAAATATAGGGCCCTCCGATTAGGTCTATGCAGTAAGGGATGGTCGGGAAAAGATCCCCAAGAGTCTCTCTTATCGATTTAGGAGAACCTGGGAGATTGATGATTAGTGTGGTCCCACGGACTCCTCCGAGCTGTCTGGAAAGTATGGCGGTGGGAACATACTTCATGGATATCGAACGCATCTTCTCCCCGAATCCGGGAAGAATTCTGTCACAGACAGATTCAGTCGCCTCCGGAGTGATATCCCGAGGAGCAGGCCCCGTACCGCCGGTTGTAATGACGAGGCAACATCCAACGTGATCGCTGAGCTCCACAAGCGCATTCGCAATATCCTCCTCTTCATCCGGCACGAGTCGTCGATGAATTTCAAATGGAGTCGACATAACCTCATTCAGAAAGTCTTCTATCTCCGGCCCACTGAGATCTTCATAATCTCCAGAAGAGGCTCTATCGGAGGCCGTCAGAACCCCTATCCTTGCCGGCTCGGAGGAATCCATGTTTGGGCAGGAGACAGTTAACTGAAATAAACGGCCCCCTTCAAAATACAAATTTCATCGGCTATGTTCAAGAACCGCCTTTCAAGATTAGAAAGTCCGAGGCGAGGAAGTGTCGAGTCTGCCCCATCCTGCACAGGTTTCCCCTCTTCATACGACCCAATCCGGAGGATTCTCCGGTCCGTCGAATAGATTCAGCAGACTCGATGCTGAAATCTCGGCGGAAATGTGATTGAATGAGTGAAGATAAGTACGATACTGAAGTGAGGTTGGTCCTTCAGGAATGCAAAGATGCAAATCCTGAGGAAGTAGCAAAAGAGTTTGAAAGATACGAAAATGAGTTCCTCATACCTCCGAGGGACGCACTTCGCTCAGTCGTCAGGAAGTTCATGGAACCCGGCTCGGACGCAGATAAGACCGTTCGGGCACCGGCTCCATCAGTCAAGAAAGCGTCAAAATTCTCAGAACTCGGTTCCGATGATCGAAATGTTACGATCGAGGTCCTAGTGGTATCCTACAATTCAAGGGCCCAGCAGGTGAGAGGGGAAGAACGTCAGATAGGATTTGGCTTCATCGAGGATTCTCCATGGGACGGCGAGCGTCAGCGATGGGAATTCAAGGACTGGGGAAACAAATCTCAGGATCTAGCAGCCGGTTCAGTCGTACGTCTTGATGGTGTATCTGTCAATGAGTGGAATGACAAGAAATCGATCAATATCAATCAGACCTCAAGAGTCTCGGTACTCAAGGAAGGAGGGGCGCCAACTCTTGCCCCCACCAATGAACCAGTAACCATAGAGGATGCTTCACGGGGCGAAGGAACAGTCGCAATCGTGGCACGTGTACTTGCTGTCCGTCCCGATCAAATCGTTCGAAGAGACGGTTCGGGAAGCATAGATGTGATGCGAGGTAGGCTGGGAGATCAAACCGGGACCATTGGCTTCCTCTCATGGAAGGCGCTGGATATCTCCGAGGGCGATCTCGTTAAGATTGAGAATGCACAGGTCAAGAGATTCCGAGATACCCCTGAAATCAATATTGGCGATTTCACGAAAATAGAGCCGTATCACGATGGCGCATTCCCCGAAGCAGAAATCCTCCAAGCAAACTCGACTTGTACCATAAAAGACCTCAGGGATGGTATGAGGGATGTTGAAGTCACACTCCAGGTTGTCGACTGGAACTCCCGATCGTACACCAGGAAAACTGGTGAAGAAGGAGTAATCCATAGTGGAGAAGTACAGGATCCAAGCGGAAAGTGCCGTCTTACGTCATGGGTAGAAATGGAACTTGAGGCCGGGTCATTCATCCGCATCCAGCGTGCAAGAGTACAGGCGTGGCAAGGTTCGCCAGACCTAGTAATCGACCAAGCCGAGCAGATAGAGATTCTATCAGAAGCTCCATTCGGACCGATAGATGCCTCAAATCACTGGGTTGAGGAGAATCTCGACAACCTCACATCAGGTGGCTCAAGGAGGAGCATAAGCACGACTGGGAGGATAGTATCCTTGCGGTCGGGATCAGGTATTATCTTGAGATGCACTCAGGAAGGATGTAGGCGAGTACTGAGGGACGGTGTCTGCGGAATACATGGTGAAGACGCTGGTGAAGAGGACCTGAGGATGATGATGGTCTTGGACTCAGGCGTATCTAATGCATCACTTATCGTGTCACGCGCTCCCACTGAGGCACTGATCGAAATGACTCTCGATGATGTCAGAAAAGATGTCTCTTCGAACGGGAAAGAGGCATTTCACACTTCAATGAAGGATAGATTCCTTGGCCAGCGTGTGAGCGTTAAGGGGAGATCGATCAACGATGATCAAGGCTGTATGATTGTCGCTGAAGAACTGAATGTCATGGAAGCAGACCCCGAACGGATTGCAAATGCTGCAATCGATCGATGGGGGGTGGTCCTTTGACAATGTCCGGCACAATGCGAGTGGGTAGACAGACCGCGATCCGAGTCTTCGCACACGAGTATCAGGATGCAAGCCTCCCGGACCAGGGCTCAGGCGAGTATGATCCTGGATTCATGGTTACGAGACTCGGAGCCAAGGTAAATCGGGCACTTATCTGTGGCTTGATCGATAGCTCGGAGAAGAGAGAGAGCGATAGCGGTCAGAGCTACAGATTCAATTTGAGGGACGTTACAGGCATCCATAGGGTAGAAGTCTCGCCATTCAATCCGGAGCTACACCCGGAAGCAGAAGAGATTCATGCGAGCTTTGAGCGAGGAGATAGATTCCTCATGATGGTCGTTGCAAAGCAGAGATCGTTCCAAACTGAAGACGGAGGGGTATTCACATCATACAATGCGCAGGAGATGACGGTTATCGATAGGCCCAGGTATGCTGAATGGCTAGCAGAAACCGCTGACGCAACTCTTCGCAGGATAAATGCGCACGAACTTGCTATGGCGGCAGAGCAGAGTATGGCGGGATTCAAATCTGCGGGAGTGCCGGAAGATCTGATCGATGGAATGCTTCTTTCCAGGGCACATTACCCGCCTTTCGAGACTGAGGTGTATATGCTGGACGTCCTTCAAGCTTTGAATGCAGCATTGGGAAGATCCGTGGAGATTGTAAAGCCTGAATCAGCAGCCGAATCAGAATCTGATTCTGCAGTCCGCGACCGACCTGTGGAATCTCCCTCTCCAGCAACAAGCGATATGTCCGTCGAAGAGGTTGTAGTTGCGACTATCGCAGCAGGCGACCGCGGAGAGGGCGTTGATTACGATGCTATTGTCAGAGAATGTAGCGTTCACGGCCACTCGAGGGAGGAAGCAGAAGATGCAATAGACTCTCTGAGGGCTGATGGCGGCCAAATCTCGGAACATCGCTTCGGATGGTTTAGGCTCATTCAGAGCGACTCTTCTTGATCGCTGACGCCAGATCTTCAATACCGCGACTATCGAATCTGTACCTCAGCGATTCCACGTTGATGCCTTCGAGTATCTCGTCAGACTCACCGACCCAGCACTCAGCGATCCTGGAAGCCGCTAGGTGTATGTCTCTACGAGCCCTTTCTGAAGATATCTTGAGACCTCGAACACTCATCATTGAGATTAGGAGTGCGGTCGAGGATTGGTCCCATTTCGGACCCCTTACCAGGCCCACGGTTCCAACCATCCTTCCAAACCTCCCTGGGTCTGATGAGAGGTTTTGAAGAACTCTCGAATCCTGAGAATCTGAATTCTCCAAACCGCGCGATAGAAGATCAGAGACGTCTTCAAGAGAGGCTATGTCAGGCACTCTGACCCCAATCTTAGGGCCATCCCCCGATGCTCTGACCTTAGTCGTCTCAAGCTTGGGACCCCCCAGTAGCCCATTTCTCCGGAGACTCCTTTTGATGTGCCCCCATGCTCTTCGCTGACTCGCGAGAACTCCTGCTACGTGCCCCATCAATACAGTACGAGGCCCATTTGCAGGAATCTCCAGATTTCTGCATAGGTCAACCAGTTTCTGACGCTCCATGGTGGCAAGAGACTCCACAGTAAGGCGATTTGCATCCTGTGTAACATGGAGCCATATTCTCTGCCTCCTCTCTTTGTGGGAGCCCGATGCCTTGACTCCAAAGATCCTCAGAAGATCCCCCAATTCTCGATTGCTAAACGACTGTATTCCTTCCCAGGAGAGATCGAGGTCAGATAGGACGTGATGACGAATCAAAGATGCTCGCAGCACTTCGACAGAACCCCTCTTTGAGATTCCTTCATGGTCTGCATTTTCTCTTAGACCACGAAGGTCAGATCGATAGAGGCGATCGAGAACAAGAGGGTCTACCTCCGGAATCGCCATGCCCTCGCGCACGAGTATCGGCGGATATCGATTCCGACTCTCATGTCCTGTAGGGCACTAATCATTCACTGCTGAAAAATGCCGGAGAACCGGCACCGAGCCTTGGATGTTCATTTTGAGGTTCTGATAAGGTGGAAAACATCGCCCGCCACTCCATGCCCATTGTTACGCATCCGCTGTGGAGGTTTTCCGGCTCAATCAGTCGATCCATCCTGAAGGTACGCATTCCATCTTTTGACACGTATTCCACCCTTATGAAAAGACGAGAACCTTCTGGGAGGATATCTCCCTCTGAGTCTCTGCAAGATTGTTCGAGAGCGAGGTCCCTGGTCGCTTCAGCCTGCTGGAGGAGACTGGATATCGTACGATGCTGCACCAGGATGCCAATTCCATCAGCCACATGCTCCGATTCAGCTCCAAATAACTCGTTCATGACGTGCCAAGCCGCCTCGCCCTCTCTTCCAAACATGCCGTCAAGACGCTTTCTTGGAAAGCCCTCTCTGGTGATGACAAGGGGGAGATCTGAGTACATGGGCGGGAGAAAGAACGACCCACCCGCCTCTTTGGGATCCGGCCAGAGAGCGAATCTCCTAGTTTTCAAGTTGAGACGGTCGAATGATTCCCGAGGTATCGTATAGGCATCGATAACTCCATTTTGGCGCATATCTTCCAACCATGGTACGACATTTCCCTCTGGAAGAGGAACGTTCTGTATCCCCGACCACGCTGTTGGAGACAACACTCGCAGGTCTCTTCTAAATCTCCTGAGTTGTCTTCGAACGATTCTGGAGCCACTGATGACTATCGAATATCGAGGAAGATGCGAGGGCCTATCGCCTGCAACAACAACGTGGAAGGGCCTGTGTTGATTAATCGCGCCTGCCACTGAGAGGCCTGATGAAACCATCTCGATTTGCCGCCCATGAATGGCTCTCGATGGAAGGATAACAGCGTCTAAGTCACTTGATTCTAGTAACTTGAAACCTTCGGTCATATCCTGAATCTCAGTGTACTCATGACCATCGACTTCGTTGATCCTGTCTCCACACCAACATGTGTCGTCGTTCAAGAAACCGATTGACATAGACGACATCAGGTTACCTCGAAGACACGTGCCGTGCCTCATGTGTTCGCAGGCACAGCCGTTGATATATCCCTCCCCTTGTCTTCGGCCCATGAGCGGTGTGAGAGGGGTACTCGCCCGAAGGTCGTTGGAAGAGGTCCAGTCCATCGTCGAGAAAGCCCTCAGGGATTACGTCGAGGAAAGATCCGAAGATCCTGCGATGAAATACTCTCGAGACATACTCCTTGCAGGAGGGAAGCGGTTCAGACCCGTTTTAGGATGCTTAGCCTACGAAGCAGCAGGTGCCAAACTCGACGATAAGATGCTCAGAGCAGCTCTTGCCGCGGAAATCATACACACTGCTACCCTCGTACACGATGACATCTACGATCAGGCTAAACTCCGTCGAGGACGTCCTACTTTGCATTCTCAGCACGGACTTGCCCACGGCATCATAGCGGGAGACTACCTCTTCACCCTCGGTTATTGGCTAGGTTCTGAACAAGGCCCTGAAGTGATCAGGGCACTTGCTGACAGCTGCATTGCTATGGCGAATGGAGAGCTGTTGCAGTTCGACCATATCGGGAATCTCGGGACTACTCCGGAGGACTATTACAAGATTATCGACGGAAAGACCGCAGGCCCAATAGCATGCGGGTGCAAAGTCGCTGCAATGGTCGCAGAGGCAGACCCAGAAGTCATCGATGCTATGGACAATTTTGGTTGGGAAGTCGGCCGGGCATTCCAGATGGTGGACGACCTCCTCGATCTGACTGGGAATCCGAGAATGGGGAAGCCCAGAGGGACTGACATTTACGAGGGCAAGATGACTTTGCCCATCATACACGCACTCACTTCTCTTCACGGCAACGATAGGAAGAATTTGGCAGATGTATTGATGGATTTCAATGATGATAGGTGGGACGAGTTGATCTCTCTCTTGGATACTGCGGGTTCAATTGATTACGTGAGAAGCCTCATCGACTCGCACGTGCAGAGAGCCATCGAGGCTCTGGAACCCCTCCCCAATTCGAATCAACTGCAGTTGATGGCAAAATTCGCTCGTAAATCTGCTCTAAGGACCCTCTGAGGCGGCGCTATGGCCAACAAGAAGCACGACGTCATAGTCGTGGGCGGAGGGCCCGCGGGATCGACTACGGCACTGTATCTCGCACGTCGAGGCATCGACGTACTCGTAATTGACGGAAGAGACCCGATTGGCACACCTTTGCAATGCGGCGAACTTGTACCGAGCAATGAGGAGATGAGCCGTCTTTGCCCGAAGGTCCCCGACATGGACGATTTATTCCAGACCCCCGATCATGCCATATGCCGGCGAGTACCTGAGATGCATCTGGTAACCCCTTCAGGAAAGCGTCTGAAATATCGATTTGAAGGCATGGTACTCGATCGTGTAGCACATGACGAAGCACTTGTCCAACGCGCAGAAGGTGAAGGTGCCAAGTATCTAGTCGGAACGCGTGTCAAACATGTCGAGAGCCAGTCAGTCACCTTGTCCGATGGACGTACATTCGAGGCCAAAGTCATCGTGGGAGCAGGAGGGCATCAGGATATAGTGCGACGAACCGGGTGGTCTGAGAAATCCCTCAACATACCCGTCAAGTTTGCTATTAAAAAAGGAGTTCACACCGAAGCTTTGGAGTTGCATTTCGGAGCAATCGCGCCGGGGGGCTATGCATGGGTTTTCCCGAAGAACGGCTCCTCCAACATAGGTATAGGAATTCAACCCAAGTTCGCACGTGGGACTTCTCTGAATATTCTTGCTAAACAGTTCATAGATTCCTACAGTGGGGATTTAGAATATGAAGGGGCTGGAGCACTGCCGATGTCTGGCACTATTCGGAGCTTCATCAATGGAAAACACGTACTCGTGGGAGATTCAGCAGGGATGGTCCTACCTTCCAACGGTGCGGGGATAACAATAGCAATGATTGGAGGTAGAATCGCTGGGAACGCAATCGCAGACCATCTACTGGATGGAGAACCTCTCGAATCATACGAGCATGAATGGAAGTATCAGATGGGGTCAGTAATGTCTAGGTCAAAACGAGCATTTGCATTCGGATCCATCCTATTCAGATTACCCGACCGTGTTGTGGACTTGGTATTCAATAGACTCACAAAGCCATTCATATGGCGTGCAGTAACATGCAGATCTCTCTTTGCGTTAAGAGTTTGATGAATTTCAGCGGCGGCCATGCTTACACTTTAGAATGCATTAGTTCCACCATTTCTTGGACTCTGAATTCTTGATCGATTTATCGCCATCAGTCGGATTATCTGTGGCTACTGTAGATTTCTCTTTAGAATTGCGAATTAATCCAGGCACCAAATCACATAGGTCGTCTTTTGTCCCAGCAAAAACGAAAATTTGTTTCTCGCCTTGATATACATGTGTGGTGTAACTTGTAGTTCTACTACCATTATCACTAGTACTAGTGGAAGTTCGTGTATTTGCAGATAAATCCTCAACGTCAAACTCTCTTTTTGTATATATGAAAAAGGGTGTAAATTGTTTCCAAAAATGAATTTTATTTTCATTTGCCTTTCTCATGAATATAGCCCTGTGGTGAAATGATAAAGTTGCAACAGTTACTAGCGCGATTATTGCAAATCGAAGCCTCCACCATTCCAAAGCGACTTCATGAATAGACCAGCCCTCAAACAGAACTACTATCGATAGGACAAATATCACTCCCAGCAATAATGCCGATCCAGTAAAGAATGCGCCAGAGATACGGTTGCCTGGAAACGCTACCTTGTTATCCTGCATTCTTATCACACTCGAATAATGAGTGGTTATCGACAATCGTCTTTACCTTTTCTTAGGCCTTTGCTTGCCATATGGTCGCCATACCCGGGAATATGACCTTTGAAGAAACGTCTTTGAATCCAACTTCCTCAAGCATCCTGACATAATCCCCAGTCGTCCCAAAATGTACGTAGGTTTTCGTCAGCCATTTCCAAGGATGATCTTGAACCCCGCAGACCCATCTTGCATAGGACCCTACCCATATTTGCATGTACATTTTTCCAAGCCATCCATGCAATCGATTGATTTTTGCTGGATCCACAATAACGATCGAACCACCTGGCTTCAGAACGCGAAGGGCCTCGGAAAGGCCCTTGCGCTTGTCATACCAGTCCCTGAAGGAAAAGAGGGAACAAACACCGTCGAAAGTCGAATCATCAAAGGGGAGAGATTCAGCCTCACCTTTGATAAAAGATGCTTCTGAATCGCCTCTTTGCCTTCTTTTTGAATTCACGCGAGGCTCAGCCGCTGCGATCATCGAGGGTATGGGGTCGAGACAAACCAAGTCTCGCCCTTCGACGATTTCAGCAAAAGATCCAGGGCCACTACCAATTTCCAATATTTTCCCTTCATTAGGCAGACGGCTAGCCACCATTCTCCTCCACCTGCTAACTTGACCAACAGTGGCAAAGCGATTGATTCGGTCGTACACGGGGATGGTGGCCTCGAGATTATCTTGGAGCTCGTTCCAGTCAACTTCGCCCATTCCCTCCGCGTCCATGTGGCTCGCTAGAGACGGGGAGTATTTGGCACATTGTGAAAATCCGTTCATCTCAAGACTTACCCAAAGCATTGGTCAATATCATATACCCTTGCTAAATGGCCGGGACATAAGGGCGATCGCGATGAGCAAGAATGATGTTCTCAAAGCCATAAGAGAAGCGGAATTAGAAGCTAAGAAAATTCTAGAAGAAGCCAATAAGAAAGCATCATCTATTGTCTCAGCAGCACGAAGCGACGCATCAGAGATTGTAGCGAAAGGGAGAGTAAAAGCAGAAGCTGGTGCTCAAGAGCTAATCTCTTCAGCTCGAAAAGACGCAGAGAAGAAAGCCCAGAAAACTAAGAAATCAGGACAAAAGGCGCTTGACAAGATTCACACAGAAGGAGAATCAAACAGACAAGTTGCCGTAGATGCGATAATTGACTCCTTTGTTGAATAATCACGTACATATCCGGGTTGAGAATAATGTCTGGCGAGTACACCAACAAGAAAGTTGGCCGATTAATTGCCGCCGGCTCCAGGTCAGCAATCGACGATGTAGTTAGCGTGATCTCAAGGCTCAAGGCAGTACATATCAATGATTATGCTGACGATGAGGAAGGATTCGCTCTCGGAACTCCTTCTTCAAGAAACGACATACTTGGAAGTCAAGTTTCCACATACAGGGCGATTGTCACTCAGACGGGGGCTAGTGGACCCACAGAAACAGTACCCTTGAATGAAGCCAGAAGTATTGTTGATGACGATTTTACATCTTCTGTCCAGCAGATTATGCAGTCATTCACAAGAATTGGCCAGATTGAAGACGAAATCAAGGCAAATGAAGCAGGTATTGAGATTCTAACCGTCCTGGAGCCTTTGGGAATAGACCTTGATCTATTGGGTGGCTACACCTCCATTGCATCTTTTGTTGGAACCTGTTCCTCAACCTCGGCAATCACCGATATGAAACTCCCGGATGATGCCTACGCAGAGGTTGTTGACGATCTCGTGGCTGTCTTTTGTTCCAAGCAACATGGAGCAATGATGTCCTCGATTCTTGAGTCCTCGGGTTTCCAAGCGATTGAAATCCCTGAGGGCCGCGGAAGCATATCTTCGATTATTAATGCAGCAAATCTAGCACGATCTGAGCTGGACGAAGAAAGACAAGAAATCCAATCTAAAATAAGTGCATGGACTGAAGAGAATGGAACACAATTGTGTGTTGGTTTAGAACTTCTCGAACTCGACTTTTCTGAGTCTGAAGCGCCTGTAAAAATAGCTGTAACGGATCACACCTTCGTAATTGACGGCTGGATTACTGATGATAGATCAGAGGAAGTCATTGATGCACTGAGCCCTTACTGCACCTACACTGAATATGAGGCAGTTCGTCCAACCATATTTCATCATGACCACGAGGGCGAACACACAACTGAGCCCAAACCGCCCGTGGCGTTTGGAGACCATCAAACATCGGCTCCTATGGAACTGCTGACTGATGCAATAGGAAGATCCGAGTATGGAAGAATGGATCCAACGGTCTTCATGCTTTTTTCATATCCGCTCTTCTTCGGTTTGATGCTAGGGGACATGGCTTATGGCCTGCTAACAATATCTCTCGGCCTCCTCATCAGGAGAGCATTCCCTAGTGACAAGACAGATCAATTGACCAGGTACTTCGGCATGCTGCTTGTCTATATCGGACTAGCAACTGTATTTTTCGGATACATGTATGGTGAATTTGCTGGCTTCGAATTCTTGCCGCACATAGAATCACAGTACACTACAGAAGCCGCTTGCAAATACACATGGACTCACGATGCATGCTTCAAGGATGCATACGATGTCCCCTCATGGGTTTCATGGATGACTGCCCTGTATCCCAATGGCGGTAAAATTCACTACGTACTCGACCTGCCCTACAGCCTAACCTTTGCATTCCCCTTCCACCGAGTGTCCTCGGATTTGATGAATTTGATTGTGATCGCCATATACATCGGAATCTTCCATCTTATGGTTGGTTTCCTACTCGGTGCCATCGATGAGGTAAGAGTTGGACACGGTTGGCAAGGAGCCCTTTATGGAAAGGTGTCATGGATGATTATCATGGTCGGAGGCTTCCTCTTTTGCTATGATTTCTACAAAGAGGATTCCATCAACATGCCCGGACTTGCTTTGGTTTCACTCGGGCTAGTATTCCTTGTTATCCACTTGATGCAAGAAGGTCTACCCCTAGCAATCTCATTGATACTAGCGCCTATCGAGGCAATTGGGCTACTTTCCTCGACATTGTCGTACATCAGACTATTCGCTGTCGGAATAGTGGGAGTCAAAATCGCGTACGCAGGAAATGATATGCTTTACTCCGCAGCGATGGATGGCTTTTCTGATGGCGGTCTTGGTATTCTGATTGGTGCAGTCGCACTCTTAGGATGGTTTGGCGTGCAGCTATTCGCATGGGTATTGGGCTTGGTTAGCCCCAATATCCATGCAGTTAGGCTACATTTTGTCGAGTGGATGAAGCAATTCTACTTGGCAGAGGGCGAACCCTTCGAGGCCTTTGGTTTCAAAGAGAGATACATAGAGGTGGATAACACACCGTAATATTCCTGCAATGCATGGAAAAAAGGAGGAAAAAAGAAATGAAGAAAAATATGATGAAAGGAACAAGCGCTGTGTTGACTCTGACGGCAATCACAATGATTGCATCGGTGGTAACAGCACAAGAAGCAGCAGACAATGGAAGTACGGTTGAAGCATACGCGAAAATCGGGGCTGGAATAGCACTCGGTCTTTGTGGAATCGGGACTGGTTACAGCCAGAGTCAGATTGGCGCTGCAGCCGTTGGAATGGTTGCTGAGGGAGGAAACTTCGGTCGAGCCCTTCTATTTACAGTTCTACCTGAGACAATCGTACTCTTCGGACTACTTGCGTTCTTCCTCTGAGCAGCTGCTTGGACGGAAACGAACACATGAATGAGGATGTACTATGTCTCTTGAATCGCTTTCAAGCCAAATTGAGGCTGAAGCCAAAGCCGAGGCTAAGGAAATTATCAAGGCCGCTGAGGATCAGGCTAAGATAATTAGAGCTGAAGCAGAAGCAGAAGCCGAGAATCACATGAAGCAGGCTCTTTCTCGAGCCGAGAAAGATGCTGAGCAAATATCCGTGGAAGTAGTTGCGAGTGTTAGGCAGCAGAATCAGAATGCAGGCCTAATAGCTCGGAGAGTCGTTCTTGATGATACATACAGGGCCTCAAGAGAAGCAGTTTCAACATCGAAAATGAAAGGTAGGAATGCATTAATCAAATCTCTAATCAAAGAAGCCAAGTCTGAGGCTACGAAGGACATGATTATGCATCCCGTTGAAGTTGATAGGTCCACGATCGATAAAGAAAAGTCAGGATTCAAGATGGGAGACTCCGTAGAAGGTCTCGGCGGCTTTACTTTGGAGTCTTCCGACGGCTCGGTCCTGTTGGATTATCGATTTGATGGAAGATTAGATGCTGCTTGGAAAAAATCTCTCTCAGAGATAAATACAATCTTGTTTGGTTAAAGGAGGAATTGAATTGGTACAATCGGGTGGAAAGGCAAATTATGCTGCTTCTTCGACTCGTGCGAAGTCAAGGAAATCCGGCCTGATAGACCTGGTTAGAATGAAACAGCTTCTGAAACAAGACGCCAATGCAATATCGGCTAGTATCGCTGACGCGGGATATAGAGCGGATCTAGATCTCTACGCTTCGAGATTGAATGGGGCTGAGTTAGTCGAGGCAGCGTTATCTCACAACTTAGATCGCGATTTGGCAGAAGTCCTCCACTTCTGTACGGGCGCAGTCCGAGATCAAGTCGCGATTTACGCGCTTCGCTTCGAATATGCCAATGCCAAAACAGTGTTGAGAGCGGTTCACAGTGGAGCAGATTATGAAGTCCTGAGGACTGAGATTCTCCCAGAAGAGAATTCTAGTAATCGTAAGTGGCTTGATATTGCCTCTAGGTCAAAAAATCTGGTTGAGGCAATCAACCTCATGGGGTCTTCTCCTTGGGGTAAAACTTTGTCAAAATTATCAGAGGGCGCAAATCTCCAGCAGATGGAAGACGCTCTTGACGCTGCATACTATGCTGACGCACTGAAATCAGTTTCTCAGCCAGGATCGGACTTCACACTGAAGCGATACCTCAGGTGCGAAATAGATCATAAAAATTTGATTAACATATTGAGATCGATACGACAAGGGATAGACAGCGAAGGTATCATCCAAATTATGATACCAGGTGGACGCTCGATTTCAAAGGAAGTACTTCGGGCAATGGCTCGAGAAACTACTGGAATCGGAGCTGTCGAGACGCTTTCAAAGAAATCCCAAGGATTTGATTCAGAGGGTCTGATACAGGCCACGGAAGCATCAGAAGGTGGGTCTCTAGATCCTGTGATACAACTCCTTGCAAAGAAGCGAGACGCACTTCTCTACAGCATGTCCCACAGGAGTCCGGTATCGGTCTTACCCGTGGTTCATTACATCGAAAGTAAGACCCATGAGGTCCAGAACCTCCGTCTGCTAGTCAGGGGAAAAGCCGCTGGACTATCAAACGAGGCAATTGAAGAGCATATGAGGCGATAATATGGAAATAGTAGTCATAGGCTCTCATGAATTCACACTTGGATTCCAATTAGCAGGCGTTACTCGCCTGTATCACCCTTCATCAGAGAAAGAGATGGAATCATTCATCAGAGATCTCTTGGAGGATTCAACTGTTGGCATAATTGTCATGGACAACTCAGATCTAGCCCAACTTTCGGAGCGTCTCCGAGAGCGGATTGCGGAAAGCATAACGCCAACCGTCTTGGGCATCGGGACTCAAGAGGATAATACTCTTCGTGAGTCCATTAAGTCGGCTCTTGGAGTCGATCTATGGAAGTAAAATTAACAATGGAAGTGAAGAAATGAGTAAAAATGAAGGAGTCATCTATCGAATATCTGGACCTGTCGTTACAGCGACTGGAATTGAAGCAAGAATGTATGAAGTGGTAAGAGTCGGCCATGAGAAACTGATGGGCGAGGTCATTGAGATACACGGCGAGCAATCCGTTATCCAAGTCTACGAAGATACTTCTGGAATACGTCCGGGTGAGCCTGTCCTGAGTACTGGCCAGACTCTTTCCGTCCAACTCGGCCCCGGGCTCTTGACTCAAATCTATGATGGGATACAGAGGCCTCTTAAGACTCTAGAAGAGGTAATGGGCGTCTTCATCACGCGTGGTGTGGATGCTGACGGTCTCGATTTAGAGAAGAAATGGGAATTCGTCCCAACAGCCTCCACAGGCGATGAAGTCAAGGGCGGGCAAGTTATTGGTACAGTGCAAGAAACAGATACAATTACGCACAAGATCATGGTTCCTCCAAAAGCCTCTGGAAAGATTAAATCCATCAAATCCGGAGAATTCAATGTAACTCAGACGGTATGCAAACTTGATGATGGCACTGAAATCCAGATGATGCAAGAATGGCCAGTTCGCCATCCGAGACCATATTCGCAGAAGTATGCGCCGGATACCCCCTTGGTAACAGGCATGCGAATACTCGATTTCCTATTCCCCCTTGCCAAGGGCGGAGCAGCAGGTATACCAGGCCCCTTCGGCTCTGGAAAGACAGTTACCCAGCAGTCACTTGCGAAATACTCTGATGCACAACTCGTCGTCTACATCGGTTGCGGCGAGCGAGGCAATGAGATGACTGAAGTTTTAGATGAGTTCCCACATCTTATCGATCCCAATACGGGTAAACCACTCATGAATAGAACCGTTATGATTGCAAACACATCAAACATGCCAGTGGCAGCACGGGAAGCCTCTGTTTACACTGGAATCACGATTGCCGAATATTTCCGAGACCAAGGGTATGACGTGGCGTTGATGGCAGATTCAACCAGCAGATGGGCTGAAGCCATGAGGGAGATATCCAGTAGGCTAGAAGAAATGCCCGGTGAAGAAGGCTACCCAGCATACCTGTCGAGTCGCCTAGCGGAGTTTTACGAGCGCGCAGGCCGTGTCGAGACTCTCAATGGTGAAGATGGTTCAGTTACTGTAATCGGTGCTGTTTCCCCTCCAGGCGGCGATATTTCCGAACCCGTGAGCCAAGGAACCCTCAGAATCGTGAAGGTCTTCTGGGGTCTAGATGCCGGTTTAGCAAGGCAACGACATTTCCCTGCAATCAACTGGCTTAGCTCCTATTCACTATATCCTCAGAGCCTAAACCAATGGTTCCGGGATAATATTGCCAGCGACTTCCCTGAAGTCAGGACCCAGATTAGTGCATTGCTAAAGGTAGAGGCTGAGTTGCAGGAAATTGTCCAACTAGTAGGATCAGATGCTCTCCCAATTGACCAACAATTAACTTTGGAAGTCGCCCGTATGATTAGGGAGTATTTCCTACAGCAGAACGGCTTCGACCCAATTGATGCCTACAGTGGCGTACAACAGCAGTACGCCATGGCACAAGCTATTCTTACATTCCAAGAAGAAGCAAAGAAGGCTATGGCTGCAGGTGCAAGATTGCAAGATGTTGTGAACGTGCCGGCCCGCACTGAGCTAATGCGAGCTAGATTCGCAGAAGGTTACTTGGAAAAGATCGGCGGGTTAGTCGAGGCCATGGTGGTCGAAATCGCAGAAACTGCGGAGGCCAATTGAAGGAGGAATGATGAATGACAAGCAAGGAGTATAAGACAATCACAGACATCAAAGGACCACTAGTCTTCTTGGAAAAGACCGAACCGGTGGCTTATGGAGAAATCGTTAGCATTCGTTTGAGTGATGGATCCGAGAAGAACGGCCAAGTTTTGGACACTTCAGACGATATGGTCGTTGTGCAGGTTTTCGAGGGCACTGAGGCGATAGATCGCAAAGCCGGAGTCAAGTTCCTGGGGGATGTGTTCAAACTCCCCGTCAGCAAAGGGCTAATTGGCAGGATCTTGGATGGCGCCGGACGTCCCCGAGATGGTGGCCCCGAAATAATCGCGGATGAAGATGCAGATATCATCGGTGCTGCGATAAACCCCTATTCCAGACAATCGCCCCACGACTTCATACAAACTGGGGTCAGTGCGATAGACTGCTGTACAACTCTAGTAAGAGGTCAAAAATTGCCTATTTTCAGCGCATCCGGCCTCCCACACAATGATATTGCTCTTCAAATCGCGCGTCAGGCAAAGCTCAGAGATAGCGATGAGGAATTCATCGTGGTTTTCTGTGCAATGGGTATCACGGCGGAAGAGTACAACTTCTTCAGATCGGATCTTGAGCGCACAGGCGCTTTAGAGAATGCTGCGTTATTCGTGAATCTTGCAGACGATCCTGCCGTTGAGCGACTAATCACGCCGCGCCTCGCGCTTACTGCAGCCGAATACCTCGCCTTCGAACATGACTATCACGTTCTTGTCATATACACGGACATGACAAACTATTGTGATTCGCTACGACAGATTGGAGCAGCTAGAGAAGAGGTCCCAGGCCGACGTGGATACCCTGGATACATGTACACAGATCTCGCAATGCTCTACGAGCGCGCAGGTATCGTGAAGGGCAAGAAGGGTAGCATAACCCAATTCCCAATTCTTACCATGCCGGGGGACGATATCACTCATCCCATACCTGATCTATCGGGATACATAACTGAGGGACAGATCGTTATTTCAAGAGAACTCCACCAAGCTGGAATATATCCTCCGATTAACGTCCTACCATCCCTATCCAGGCTGATGGGGTCCTGTATTGGTGAGAAGACTACGCGGGACGATCACAAGAAAGTCAGCGATCAAATGTATGCAGCATATGCGCAAGGCAGAGAATTGAGAGGACTCGTTGCGATTGTCGGAGAGGATGCGCTTAATGAGAGAGATCTGCAACTTCTGAAGTTCGCAGATATCTTCGAGGATAAGTTCCTGAGGCAAGATAGGGATGAAGATCGAACCATCGATGAGACTTTGAATCTCTGTTGGGATCTCATGACCAGCATCGACACAAAGTATCTCGTCCGACTTGACCAAGAACTCATCGAGAAGTATCATCCTGAAGAGAAGAAAGAGTGAATTTGAGGCAAAGAGGAAAAATTTGGAGGTGATGTTTTGGCTTTGGATATCAAACCAACTCGAAGTGAACTAATCAACCTCAAGCGACGCATCAAGCAGACTCAGAATGGTTACAAACTCCTCAAAATGAAGAGAGACGGACTCTTTCATGAGTTCAGAATGCTTCTTGCAGACATGATAAAAGCGCGAGAAGATCTGTTGGAGGCTTACAGAGCCGCTATCAAGTCAATCAGCCTAGCGAGTAGCATAGAGGGCGCGCTGCCTGTCAAAAGCACTGCCATTGCGATTGCTACTCGTCCTGAAGTTGAAGTTTCGAAGCGCAACATCATGGGGGTCGTCGTCCCAAGCGTAACTGGAGAGCATCTCACCTCAACGATCCAAGAGCGCGGTATAGGGCTCATTGGCGGATCGGCGTATATCGATGAAGCAGCAGATGCTTATTCCAATCTGATCGAGAACATCGTAAAGGCCGCCGAGATGGAAGCAACTCTCAAGAAATTGCTTGCAGAAATAGAAGCCACGAAAAGAAGAGTGAATGCACTTGAATTCAAGGTCATCCCAGAAATGAAGGAGGCACAGACATTTATCCAATTAAGACTTGAAGAAATGGAGCGCGAGGAGACATTCCGTCTAAAGCGATTCAAGAATAAATAGACTCATCCCGACCTCCATTTGAACAAGTCATTGAAATGACTCCCCGGGGTGACATTCCCGGAGAGATACACTTGGCAGGGCAGAATAACATCACCATTCATCGTAGAGAATGGTCTCGTTCTGAACTTATCGAGCGTATGGCATCCCGCTTTTTCATTATCGGTGACGAATCAATAAGTCGATACTCTTGGATAGTCGAAGCCAGATCTGGTTACTCAAACGGAGATGCCATTTCAGGACTCAATGAAGAACTAGTCCAACTCGGGCTCATTGGAACCATAAGCTCCATGGATCCCCCCACTTTAACAATCAGGGACAAATCCTACGGGTCCGAAATACTCCCTGCGTGGCAATTAACCTCGATTTGGCTGTTTTCAGCAATAATGGCCATATTCGCAGGAAGTGCATGGTCCAGGAATGTCGGCATTCCTGGAAATACGTATTTCACTTCGACACTATACTACGTCTTGCCGCTTATCCTCACGTTGGCATTCGCCAGCGAGTGTAAGCGAAGGATGAATAGAGACGCAGGCATTAGGTCTGGCCAGATAATACCGCTTGCCATCCCTCAAATTTCACCCATATGGTGGCCTTTCGGACTCTTTGGCCTCTTCAGTCAGAAGAGTCCCGAACACACTCCCGTTCCAGATAGAAGGACACTTGCCAAAATCGAGATAACGATCCCTGCCATCCTATTCATAGTAGGTCAGCCGTTAATCCTGATAGGAATACTCCTCACTCCCTCCGCGCCTCCAGAGAATCTCGCATCTGCTCCACTGGTATTCCATGGCAGCATCATACCAAATCTAATCGCACCGCTACTAATTGAATCAGATGTCGGAATCAGACTCCAGTGGATTCACCCACTGGGTCTTGCAGGACTGTCTTTGAGCGTTCTTGGGTGGTTGCTATTACTTCCGATTCCAGGTCTCCCGGGGGATAGGATCCTTTCAGCCATAATGGGGAGTGAGCGACATCTGGATATTTCTTCTCAGAATATGCTATTCGTAGCGTCCCTTGGCGCCTTGGTCCTTGTATTCGTTTCAAGCGACTTCGTACCGTGGTTATTGATTGCAACAATTGCCTGTATGCGACGTTTCGGAAATGATCAGCTCAGACCCCCGCTTGTAGTCAACTTGGCCGATGGATTCCCAAGAGAATCTCTCGAGAGATATGCAGCTGCAACAGTCATCATACTTCTCCTTGGGGTCCCTGGAATGTCTCCTGCGACTGAATTTGAACAATGGTCGGAGGGATTGGACCCAACAACATGGCCATCAAGTATCGAGGTTAATGCCACACAAGATTTTGAAATTCCACTCATTCCTATCGGGGCGATACCCCTGTCAGGAGAAATCGCAATTGAAATCGATGATCCCTCTGAATCGGGTTGGCAGGTCACGAATTCAGATGGCACGACAGTCGATGAGATCAAATTCGAGAATATCATTCAGAGTAATGAGCAAAAGATTTCGCTGAAGCTGGTATCCAATCCGCCTGAATCATATCTAGTACATCCAGCCAGAATAATTCTCACAATCGATGACGGGGTCACCATCAGACAGCATCCGATACTCGTCACAATTCCAGGAGGAAGTGCACCATTCTCGTCTTCTTGGTTGTTGGAAGGAAACTCTACGTCTGCATGTATCGATATCGAGACATCCATCGATGACCCTGGTGTCTGGTCCGTGGATCACCCATTCTGGTTATCGGAGAATACTGAGATGGAACCCGGTGTTCGGAGTAGGCATTGCATAGAACCTCTTCCAGGAGGCATAGAAGGTGCCGATAGGGATGACAGAGGGCGAGCGATGGCCCCAGAAATCACATTCACGCCTGAAGGAGAAGATCAGGGGGATGCACGTTCTTGGCGACTCCCCATAAAAGCGAGCGAATCCTGGTTAGGCCTTCCAAGTGGAAATTGGAGCGTTCCGGATAGGATGCTTATTCCAAATATCAGAATCTCCCACGGAAACCCTGATTTCGACCCCAGTTGCGTAAAAACATCTTCTATGGATGTCCATACAAATCTCGATGGGCCCATCGATTGGAATCTCGGAACTGCATCTTTGATACTCTCCCCGAACCCTATCTCAGTCAATCTAACAATTCCTTCTGAGGGATGGGTGGTTGTGTGTGAAGGTCGTGAGTTGATCGAGGTTCTGAGAATAAAAGAGGGTCTAGATATCCAATCATCAGTTTCAGGCATGGGCATGGCCATTGATTCGGAGACATTCTCAATCGAGAATAGGGAGAATATGACAGTTACACTAAGCAGGGAATGGTCTGGAGACGTGCCGTCTCTTGACGTCTGGCATGTTGACGGCCCTGATTCGATAGCAGCAAACCAATCCGCAGAGGTAACAGTCACCTTCGATAGCGGCGGAGGTGTTCTCAGCTCCGTCTGGCTCACTACTGATGACAACGGAGCAGTTCTTCATCTCGCAGCCAGATGTCCATCGGGAGGCTGTACTTGATGCGTATAGCCGTACTTGGCGTTGGATCAATAGGCGGGCTGATCTTAGGGGCGCTCAGTACAACAGACCACGACCTGGTTGCAGTATCCAGAGCAGAAACAGCGCTACGACTCTCTGCTGAGGGATTGGTCCTGCATCATCACGATGGCCCAATCGAAATGATCCCGCCAGGTAGATTTGAAGTCGTGGATACATCGATAGATGAAGAAGCATCCCAAGTATCGGGATCGATCGACATCGCAATAATATGCGGAAAGTCAGGAGATACCGAGCTACTCGGTCGAATTGCTCGCAAAGTACTCGCTCCATCTGGCATGGTTCTGAGTTTACAGAACGGTCTAGGCAATGTTGAGAAATTGAATGAGATTATCGGTAAAGAAAGAGTGCTAGGGGGCTCGACCACTCATGGTGCTTGGAAAGATGATTCTGGAGGGATACACTGGGCTGGTTTTGGAAGTATAACTGTAGGATCCCTACAGAGAAAGTCCCCCGGGCATATCGAAACGTCTCTGATTCGGGCTTTCGAGAATGCCAACCTCAAACCATTGTGGGTCGAAGATCTCGACTCTTCTATATGGGTGAAGGCGATTATCAATGTTGCAATAAATCCCATTTGTGCCATCGCAGGTCTCGAGAACGGCATGATAGAATCTGACCCACAGCTTCTTTCACTTTCCCTAGCAGCGGCATCCGAAGCAGCAACAGTTGCAAGAAATAAGGGAGTCGATATCCCTGATATCGATATCGAGGGCAGAGTAATCGAAGTGATAAGGTCGACATCGAACAACCGCTGTTCGATGCTTCAAGACCTAATGTCCGGACGGAGAACAGAAATCGACTCGCTCTGCGGCCGTATTTCCGAAGAGGCCGAGGCGTCTGGAGTTCCCGTGCCTGTAAATTCAACACTCTACGCACTGGTGAAAGCAATCGAGACTGCGAATACAGTATGAGATAATCACTCCAAGTCAATGTTGTAATGCAGGCCGACATTCTCTCTTCTTTCAATTGAAGATTCGATTATTAGTCCAGCACATATGATTAGATTTCGAAGCTCAACCAACTCCCTAGTTGGAAGACTCCCCCTCCATATGGTCTCCAATTCATTTTCGAGGTGTGACACCCTTCTCTTAGCCCTCATAAGTCTTGAATCGCTCTTAACAAGCCCGACATCCCGCGTCATCGTATTCCTGAGGGCGAGTAAATCAGTTCCCAGAGGAGCATGCTCAATCAACTCAGGCAGCCCCTCAGCTCTCCAATCAGGAATATCTTCGATTTTATTCGCCCCAGAGGTGAATTCAGACACATGCTCCGAGCATCTTTCAGCAAAAACCACCGCTTCAAGAAGACTATTGGAAGCTAGACGATTGGCACCATGGAGGCCTGTGCAGGCTGTTTCTCCAATGGCATATAGGCCTGGAATGACCTCTCCATCTTTCAGACCTCTGCCAAACCGATCGACAGATATCCCCCCGACAAGATAGTGTGCAGCAGGGCGAACGGGTATTGGATCCGGCCCAAGAATCAATCCCTGTTCATCAAGACGCTTGCATATTGTCGGGAATGACTCGCGCAAATAATCCTCAACAAGATGTTCGGTTACTAACAAAACATGCGATTCACCACTCATCTTCAACTCCGCGTCAGTCGCCCTTGCCACCACATCTCTAGTCCCCAGACTACCCATTGGAGAGTATTTCTTCATGTATGAATATTCAGAGGCCAATCCACCTTCCCTACGCCATCTGACGTGGTCTTCTACAGTCATCAAGACCGCTCCATGCCCTCTCATCGCTTCAGTGATAAGGAAAGGTCGTTCTTGACCCTCTAATGCTGTAGGGTGGAATTGTACGAATTCCATATCGCGAATATCAGCACCACATCTTGACGCCATTGCAACGCCATCACCCGTTGCAATTGTGGGGTTTGTTGTTGAATTATACAGCATCCCGCAGCCTCCTGTGGCAAGTATTACTGCAGATCCACGTATCGTTTCCACTAGCCCATCTGGCTTTAGACACCATATCCCGCAAATCCCGGATAATGGATCTTCATGCTTTTTCTGAATTATGTCGATTGCCATCCAATCTTCCTTTATGACGAGCCCTGTCATCCCTTCTCCGGATGCCGCCGCTTCCAACGCACCCTCTATTTCCGCACCCGTTCGATCCTTGGAATGCAGAATTCTAGCCTCGGAGTGGCCGCCTTCTCTTGCTTTGTGATAACCGTCAATCCCACTATCGAACCCCACACCAAAAGATACCAGATCGGATATTCTGTGGGCGGCTTCAGACACGACTGAGCGAACCACTTCTTCGTCACAGAGGCCCTTTCCAGAAGATATCGTATCTAGGACATGGGCTTCTATTGCCTTTTCGTCATTCACATCTAGAACTGCAGCGATACCCCCTTGAGCCCAATTGGTCGAAGATGATGCAATCCTGCTCTTTGTAACCACCAGTACACTTAGCCCCCTCTGCGTGCACCGCAGTGCAGTGAACAATCCAGCGATACCAGAACCGACAATCACGACATCGAAATCAATGCCACGCACGCTCTCCATTGATCGGTCCAAAAGACCCACTGAATTGAACCTTGGCAGAAAAAAACGGTGATTACAATTAACCCTACTAATCGGCATGCTGCGCCCTCGTTGATACTCAATGTTGATAATGCCACCGAGAGCCGCTTCCCGTCTGAAGTGGTGAAAAAAACCGCTTTCTGGGGATCGGGAAATGCGATTAGTAAGGATAGACGTTCTCAACTTCAAGTCATTTGGAGGAGAAGTATCCATCCCATTCCAATCGGGATTCACTGCCATAACAGGCCCAAATGGTTCCGGTAAATCGAATTCTGGAGATGCCATACAATTCGTTTTAGGAACCAGATCTACGAAGGCACTCAGGGCCGAGAATCTCAAGCAACTCATATTCAATGGGGGAAATAGTGGAAGGGCAGCCAAGCGAATGTCCGCAACTTTGACTTTCACTAATCCAAAATCATCTGACGGCTCTAGGCAATTGAGGGTCGATTCTGATGAGGTAGCCTTCACTAGATCGGTCAGACTCACTGAAAGAGGCGATCCTAAATCCGAGTTTAGGATAAATAACGAAAAAACAACCTCTGGAGAATTCAGGAGAATCCTCAAAGAAGCAGGCCTCAGGGGCGACGGGTACAATGTCGTGCTACAAAATGATGTTACAACTCTTGCCACGATGACAGCCCATCGTCGTAGAGCCATTTTGGAAGACGTCGCAGGGGTAACAGCCTATGATGAAGATATACGGAAGGCATCCGCACAAAGAAAGCAAGTCGAAGGATCAATGGAGACAATAGATCTCTTCGAAGCCGATCAAAGGAAGCAACTCGAAAGCCTGGGCAAGGAGCGCGAGCAAGCGTTACGATTCAAGCACCTCAAAGATGAACTTGAAATCAATCGTGCAGCCTTATCAAAATGCAGATATCTTGCCAAGATACACGAATCCGATGCATTGAGGGCCGAGCAAGAAGGATATAGAACGCGATCGTACGCGCTCCTCGAGGAAGCACGCCAGAGGGAGAAGGACCTACTTGCCCTGGAAGAAGAACTTGCTGAGGTAGGCCGACAAATAGAGGAACTCTCAACGGGCGAAAATCGAGAAATCATAGATAAGATGAGAACTCTTGAGGTAGAGATAGAGAGATCAAAAGACAGGATAAGCGATCTTGAAACATCCGTCGAAGAGGCCCAGATCGATCTTGATACGGATATTGATGAGATCAACCGCGTTCAGACTTCTATCGATGAATATGAAGCGTCAAAGGCCGAAGCCTCTGACGATATTCGAGATGCTGATGCTGAAATTGAGCAATATGAGGCCTCCATAAAAGAGGCGAAGAGTACGCTGGAAACGGGCAGCAAGATCCAGATGGACCTTAGCCGAGCACTTGGGAAGGCAAATGATGCAGTAACCACCGCACAAGATTCCCATTCGAATGCCACGCTGACTTCTGATCGGGCAGATCAATCCACGGCCATCGCCATGGAGGCAGTAGTCTCTCTCGAGGAGGAGTATGAGCAGGCGACTCTTCTCAGAGACGATCTGGAGATACATGGCGAAGACATGCAGATAGAGGCAGAGAAGGACGATCCAGCTAAACTCGGCGAGGAATTGATGCGACTGAGAAAGATCGAATCACAACTGCGCGAGGATAGAGACAGGGCAGACTCAAGATATAGGGAGGCTGAGATGAGGCTCGAGAAAGCAAGAGCCAGGTTAGATGCCCAGACACACGGTTCAGCAGCGGTCGCTGCAGCATTGACCAGACTTCGACAGGAAGGGTCTGTGAGGGGCATACTTGGCTCCATTGCAGAACTGGCATCCCCGAAAGACAACAATCATGCGGGGGGAATCGCACATGCGTTGGGCGGAGGCATGCGGAGTATCGTGGTCGAAGACGATCAAGTCGCAGCTGATTGTATCTCTTGGCTTAAGAAAAATGGTGGTGGAAGAGCCACATTCCTGCCACTCAATCGACTTGGAAGACAACGTCCTCAGGGCAGATCTCTCATGGTTGCTAGAAATCCAGGGGTAATCGGTTTTGTACACGAACTCTTGGACTATCCTTCAGAAATCGAAAATGCAATCCATCTTGTAAGCAGGAGCACACTGCTAGTGGAGAGCCTTGAGGTTGCTCGAAAAAATATGGGGGGAGTCAGATTGGTCACTCTCGACGGATCCATAGTGGAAGGCAGCGGCGCCATGACTGGAGGCTCTTCATCTCGAAATGCTCCTTCCTTCGGCTCTTCTGATCCTTCTCTTTCACTCAGGCCGTTAGAGGGCGCCGTCAATGAAACAAGTTTAGTGAGGGCCACCGTGGAAGCAGCCCTCAGGGAAACCAGGGATTCAGTTCAGCAACTCACTGATAAAATTGCAGAATTCTCAGGCTCCGAGTCAGAGTCCAGAGTCAGGGAATGGAGAGCTGATCTGGATAGGGCAGAGGCTGATGTGAAGCACATCTCAAAGCGATTAGAAAGCGCGAGATCCGAGTTAGAGCGATGTGAGGCGGCAAGAAGAGTGGCATCCTCTGATCTTATCGCGGCGAAGGAAAGCCTCGAGGGAGCATTAGACGTGCGTAAGGAAGCAAGTGAAGATCTCCTGAAGCAATCACCAGATCACCTCTCGAGAACTCTCTCTGAGGCTGAGACTGAGAAAGGTAAGGCATTGGTCAAAAGACAGCAGGCAATTGCAAAAGTGGAATCAGCCGTTGTCAGCCTCGATGTTCTAAGAGGTAGAATCACTGAACTCGAGAAAAAGAAGAATCGTCTCATTGGGCGATGTGAATCCCAAAGAAAAGAGATAGAAGAAATCAACTCATCGGCAATAAATGCCGGAATTGAACTTTCCGAACTCAGAACCAAGGCAAAGCATGCAAGCGAGGAACTTGGCATCCTCTCATCTAGGAGAGATTCAATCATCGAAGAGCGTTCACAGGCTCGTACCGAGGCTCAGAACAAACGATCCGAGAGGGAACGAATACAAGTTACAATTGACGCACTCGATCATGGTATTATGTCGGCCAAAAGCGCTGCAATGAGTCTGAAACAGGAACTTATCGATCAAGAAATTGAAATCCCCGACTCCGATGAAGAGATGCCAACCTTGGCCGAGGTTGAACGACTCATATCGAAGATCGAGAGGAAACTCGACGGTCTTGGCGATGTCAATATGCTAGCAATCGAGCAGTATGATGAGACTGCAAATAGGATAGAGCAACTCATCGAAGATGGCTCCACACTTAGGAAGAGGCGTGATATGCTCGTTGATATCGTAGATAGACTCGAGGATGAGAGAAAGAGTAGGCTTCTCGCTGTCTTTGAGCACATCAGCGAGAATTTCTCAAGGGTATATGCTATTCTTCAACCAGGCGGCAATGGGAGATTGAGACTCGAGAACCCAGAAAATCCATTTGAGGGCGGGTTGGAGATGGATTGTGTCCCTCCGGGCAAGAGTCAGAAAACACGAAGATCGCAGCTCTCCGGCGGAGAGAAGTCCATGGCTGCACTTGCACTTGTTTTCTCGATACAAGATTTCGAGCCAAGCACATTCTATTATTTCGATGAGGTAGACCAAAATCTCGATCCGTTTAATTGTCAACGGATTGCAATGCTGTGCAGACGGCGAAGCGAGGCCGCACAATTCATCATGGTCACATTGAGGAAAGTCAGCCTTTCAATGGCCAATCATCACGTTGGAATCACTCATGCTGGAGATGGCGTTAGTAGAAGAATTACCGATTTCAACAGAGAGGCTGCATTGGCCCTCGGCGAAGCATTCGAGAAAGAAATGGAAGCCCAGGGCCCTCCATCAACTTCAGATATGCTATCTGAAGACCTCCCCCATCCCTCAAAAAGACCAATTGTGCCCGAACCCATTGACTCGCTATCATCTATTGGGGGAGTCATGGAACGTGCAGGTGTAGACCCTGAAAAGATCGAGCAAGGGGAGAACGATCCTTTGGGAGAATTACGAGACCGTGCCGAAGCAGCAGACGATGGAAGTGAGAGGGATCTCACTGCATCGATTGATGCGACTGTACGAGAGGAAGACCTGGGACAGATGTCGGAGACGGAGTGAGGCTACATGGGCATCCTTGATGCGAAGGCCCTACGCGATGATATCGTAGCTCGATTACTCACTGACGATGTAGATTTGGAGACTAGTGCCTATCTGGATAGGATACTAGAATTAGCTGAGATGGAAGAGGCCGAGCACCAATTTCTGAATGATCCTTTTGATAGATCAGTAGCACTTGTATTACAATTATTCCAGGATAAAGATCTGGATCCATGGGCCGTTGATTTGTCCGCTTTCCTTGAGATGTTTTCAACAAGGATCGAAGATACAGAAGACATCGATTTACCTACGTGCGGCCGCCTCATTCGTATGGCATGGCAGGTGCTCAGAGGTCAGGCGGAATCCCTCATAGAAAGACAAAATCACGAGGATGAAGTCGATGAATCTTGGATTTATGATGGCGGTTGGGAGTCTGATTTCGATGATAATGATTACAATTTCTCTGTCGGAATAATAACCGGAACTCACAAGGAACGTCTTCCAGACATGTTTTCTGGAAGAATTCAGAGGGAGGAGGGGCGCCCAGTTACCCTGGGGGAACTCTTGATGGGATTGAAAGCTGCCAGCAGGATATCCGAAGAGCAGAACTTACGGCTAAAGATCGCCGAGAAGCGGAGGGCTTCACTTGAAATGGCACGTGAGAGATTCAGTGGGAGCCTTCACGTCGAAGACTTGGAGGGAGACATACGGAGGACGTGGGAAGCCATGCGAATGCGCGCAAACCCCGAAGATCAAACCTGCACTCTCTCAGCCATATCCGAGGAGCTGGCAGATAGATCTATGGAAAGCGGCACAATACGCGAGGAAGCAAATGCTGAAGCACAGGTTGCGGCAATGGTGGCAACACTATTTCTGGTCAACAGGGGATACGCCTCAATCGAGCAGAAAGACGCCATCGATGGATCGGTGATCCTGACCGATCTTCATCCAGACGAATCTGACTTCGAGGAATTATCCTTGAGGCTGCATCCGCCCCCCGAAATGGAGGAGGCTATCTAATGGATCAGCCCGAACTCTCCACGATTCTGGAAGCAATCTTGTTCGGCGCGGGCCGTTCAATGACCGTCGGAGAGATCGCATTCGCAGCCCAGGAAGACGAAGGCCTAGTCGAAGGAGCACTTTCAACACTCAGGACAACACTATCTCGCCGACGTTCAGGAGCCTTACAGGTATCTGAGGTATCGGGAAGGTGGATAATGGAGGTGAAACCCAGTCTTTCAGACCGAATGCCCGGCGGGGTACGTCCAGACATACCTCAGAGACTGATGCCCGCTGCTGCATTGATAGCATACCACCAGCCAATGTCGCAATCGACTTTGGTTGGCATGCTGGGGCAAAGGGCGTACGATCACGTTCGCGAATTATCTGCAATGGGCCTGATTAGCAGACGTCGTGATGGATTGACTAGACGCCTGATGACAACCAGAAGATTTGCTGAGTATTTCGGAGCCCCCGATGTTGAGTCTACGAAAGTACGAGCATGGTTTAGGAAGCAGGCTTCAGATGCAGGAATGACTGGCGCTGAACTTGCAGCCTCATTAAGTGGCGGTCAGGCCACAATTATGGAATATGGGTCATTAGGCGAAGAAGAGTGAGTTAAACATCAATTCCTTATCGCTTCCAATGCCTTCTCCACCGCAGCCATCGTTATCCTCTCACCGCTTGATTTGACAAGTGCCGAAACTTCCTCTATTTCCCCGTCCTCTGCACCTGCGGCAACTATCATATTCTGAAGATGGAGCTTCATGTGGCCTGCTTGAATACCAACAGTAGCCAATGCCCTGAGGGCTCCTAGATTTTGGGCAAGGCCCGCTGCAGCCATGACCTTTGCAAGGTCATTCGCAGATTCCACACCGAGTAGTGCAACATTCGCCTTTGCCCCGGGATGAATGCGTATCGCTCCACCTACTAGGCCAACGGCCATTGGTAGTTCGATGGATCCTACGAGATTCCCATCTGAATCTGTGCTCCATTCAGTCATCGATCCATACGTTCGGCCATATGCGGCATAAGAGTGTGCTCCAGATTCGATGGCGCGCCAATCCTGTCCACAGGCTATGGCCACAGCAGAAATGGCGTTCATTATGCCTTTATTGTGCGTCGTGGCTCTGAATGGATCAGCTGCTGCGAAGTGATATGCTTGTATCACTCCATCAATTACTTCAGACCCTTGGGATGCATTATTTCCAGTATCTGACATTTCTTCTGGAGTAAATGTGGCAGAAACACGTGCCAAGCGATGAACTGCGAGATTGCTAATTATCCTAAGAATTACAGTACCGCCGGTCAATTCCTCTATTTTAGGTGCCACTGTTTCTGCCATTGTATTAACGGCATTAGCACCCATTGCATCTCTACAATCAACCAGTAAATGGACAATTAACATAGGACCAGAAGAAGTCTCAATCGGTCGTGCTTCAATGCCTCTACACCCTCCTCCGAATCGAACAAGGATGGGATCTACCTCATTACACATATCGATGATCTCTGTTTTTGCAGACAGCACCTTTTCTGCTCCGGAACCAGCATCATCGAGGCCAACAACTTGTATCTGCCCGATCATTATGGGGTCATCATTGTTTGATTTGAAGCCACCATTTGAGAGGCATCTCTTAGCCATGTTTGAAGCAGCAGCCACTACGCTGGCCTCTTCCACTACGAAAGGGATGGCATAGTGCTCCCCGTCAATCACGAAATTAGTAGCGACGCCGATAGGTAAGGCATAGGTGCCTACGACATTCTCAATCATCCTGTCTGCAGTATCGCTATCCAGAGTTCCGGCTTCCCAGGCTTTTAGATGATCTTGATCAAGATTAGCGGCCTCAGCGAGCTTCTCTCTACGTTCTTTGGGCGATAGGCGATGGAAGCCCGGCATTCTGCTATCTTCGATTGGCATGAGGCTGGGTCCGGTTGACGGGTTGTAAGGAATGCGGAAAATTACGAAGGTAAGGCTGTATAATATGGGTCCCGATTCTTCACGATAAAACCACATTTCAACAAGATATAGCCAAATAAAAAGCGTTAATTTAAATTTAAAGCGTTAATAATGCGTTAACTATGCGTTAACAAAGCGTTAGTAAATACCTTAAAATATGCATTAAATGATATCTATAGAGAAATTATGATTTATTAATACGTTAATATGTAATAAAATTGCGTAAGTATACGTTAATACTAAAGACAACCTTCTACAACCACGATATATGGAAGGGCCACCATCTATGTTGGACCTCCCCAGCCTGAGCGGCAATCCCTTTGAAATCAGACCCCTTTCTATTGGTCAAGCAGAAGACCTGATTGGCAGAGATGACATTGTGATTGAATGCAGGGAACACATGGTATCTTCTTCTCCGAGGATGTGTATAATTTCTGGAGCACGAGGGTCTGGTCGCACTTCTCTGTTGAATGCAATAGCCTCACAGACATCGCATCCTTTCATCAGCCACTATTGGCCAATGGACGGAGATCCTGTGAAGAACATGATCACTCAAACTGCTGCGCATTTTCTGGGTCATAATTTACCATCCGTGGTATCCGAGACAATACTGCAACTATCTGAAGAGTTGGAGCGAAAGGACGGTCCAATTCCACTCATAGCCTTCGACTTGCCATACAATGTCGAAGTAGATCGTGTAATACCTAGACTTGCTCAGATAATGCAGAAGATGAGGGCGCTTGTCGTATTCACAATGTTGCCAATGCAATTGCAATCATTGGAGGAGGGAACACTTGAGATCTTTGATACACCATATACCCTCAAAAATCTCGAGCAGATTGAGATTCAATTATTGGCTGATAAGAGAATAGCGCGCGTTGCACGACAGAGGTGGATAATACGGCCACTTCTCCTAGAGAAGATCCATGAGTTAACCGAAGGTCTTCCAAGGGCCGTGATTCGAACCCTAAGAGGACTTGTCGACGAGCGCAGGGGCATGAAGGGCAGCAAGGGCTCTTTGGAACGCTTGGTGCGTTGGTCAGACGCCCCTATGGCAGTTGAGCCGGAAAACCCCTCTTCGATCGAGAAGCCGCCCGAGCAAAAGCCAGCTGTAGCAGGCGCGATATCGTCGATCTATGAATATGGGCTACCACAGTTTAATTCTGTACCAGACGCAGAAATAGAACCTGTTGTCGGAGACCCACTGGAATTACAAGAAGATCAAAATCTCCCAGATTTGAACTACGAGCCGTTCGATGATCGAGAGAAAGAACCACCAACGGATATTTCAAAAACAACTGAAATATTTGATCAGGAAGATAGTATTCAGCATCCTCGACACGAGATTACGGGAGCACCTGACATCAAGTCAAAAAATATCTCCGAGCCTACTGATGGCGGATTCATTTGGATGGAACCAGGAACAGAGCCCCCTCCACTTCCGGAGCCTACTCTAGAAAAGTCATCAGGAGGCTCTTTCTCCGGCCTTCACAGGAGAACAAACACTGCTACGTTTGAGATGCCACTAGGTGGCGATGGAAATCGTGTTATCGATGCAAGCCAACCCCCTCTTGAACCCCAGGAAGTCAAATCAAGGGTGCAGATAGAACCCTCATTGTTCCACTCCGAAGAAAATCTTCCAGACAATACGCCAGTATTGGCAACAGAAGAGGCCGTATGGACTGTTGATGGCCAATTCGAGGCCAACCTCCCTCCTCCTGTCGAGGAACGTCAAGAAATACGATTCGACGATCACTCTATTCCCCGGGCGAATCTACCTCGAGAAGAAGTACCACCATCCAGGATATCATTCTCATCAATCTCCGAGCCTTTATGGGAAACCCCTGATAAATTCTTCTTGTCTTACTCTAGAAGCCTCACACAAGCAGAGAAGATAGTTCTCTCAGCCTCATCGATACGCGATATATCCCCTTCAGATCCAGAGATACAAGCAAGGCTCGAGGTCGGCCGACCGAGACTGTCGCAGATATTCAACAAACTAAAGAGGAATGGTTATTTGATTGTAAGGAAGGAAGGAAGAACACGATATTTCAGAATAAGTAAGGAGGCTTCCGATGCCCTCAGATAATCACGAAAAGACGACTCTAAGCAAGGAACGAGTTTCCAGCTATATCGCGATATCAAAAGAAGCACGCGCCAAAGCCACCCCAAAGGATCTGGATGACGAACAGGAGAAGAACCTCGAATCTATGATGAGGATGTTTGACGACTATCTCTCAGATGCTGAGCATTTCCTGTCCGAGGGAGATCTGATTCGAGCCTTTGGAGCAGTGAATTATGCACATGCATGGATCGACTCAGCTGTGAGGATTGGATTGATGGATGGGCATGGCGATGATCGACTATTTACCTTGCCATAGGGAGAGTTGACCATAGAAGATAAGAATAAGATTTTGATTTACCTCTACTTATCCAATGAGCCTCAGAGAAGGCCCGCTTGTAACTTCGATATACGAGCCCCCGGCACTAACCAGTCTCTCCTTCAATCGCCTATCTACAGTGAGTACCGGCAAACTGCCATCTACTGAAAGCTTCACGAGCATATCATCAGTGTGCTTCATGTCTTCAATGTCAGGTATTCTCTCCGATCTTTGTTCGAGTAAATCCAGTAACAGGCCACTTCTCTTCCTCGAAAGATTCTCTAATTCCTTTGCCACGGAGTCGAGAACCAACAATTTCGGCGATCCGACAACCGAAGCCATGGCAACATCAAGATTCAATCTAGCATCAACCAATGCCACCCAACCACATGCATCTATGATTAGGCCGGACAGGCATATCACTCCTTGATGGTCGCATGTCCAATCAATCGCCATCTAGAACCTATTCTTCGAGACAGCGTTATCCTGCTTCCAACTTCTGCACAGATCGGAAGTCGCAGGTTAAGTTTGGCATTCTTCCCTTTGATCTGGGATACTGTGCCCACGCTGGTGGCAGTAGCCGAATTCAACATCAACATCTCCCCCGATTGAAGCGGCCTCACCATCTCCGGAGCCTCACCGGATGACGACACCATGACATCCAGTAGGACCAGGTCGATTTTCAGATCCACCCAGACAGGCGGCAATTCTCCTTCCTTTGCCATGACTTGGCCTGAAAGGTCATCCGCCTTCGTTACCATCGGGTCAAGAGGGGTAGATATCCCGCAGAGACCTCCAGCATGCACTGAATCGAGTGAAAGGCCTCCTCCCTTGATCCCTTGAATACGAGTCTTAATCGGCTCCCAATTTGTTTTGGAACCCTTTGTTATCCTTCTTCCAGGTGCAATGAGTATGTCGTCCCCAACAGAGAATGAACCTTTGACGACACTTCCGCCAATCACGCCGCCTCTCAGCTGATTGGGCCTCAGACCTGGCCTGTTTATGTCGAAAGACCTAGCTACATACATCAGACCATGCTCCTCCCCAGTCCTCTCAGGGGTAGGTATGATTTCTTCAATAGCCTCAATCAAGGCATCCAGATTAACACCCTGTTGTGCCGATATCGGGATGATTGGTGCATCAGAAGCAATCGAATCTTTCAGGAAATCCTTGATTTCCTTATGCGACTCAACCGCTCTTTCTCTTGTCACTAGGTCAATCTTATTTTGAACGACTACTATGTTTTGTATCCCTGCAATTTCAAGAGCGGCCAGATGCTCTCTTGTTTGTGGTTGAGGGCAAGTTTCCGTGGCCGATACCAACAATAGCGCCCCATCCATAATAGAAGCCCCAGATATCATCACGGCCATCAGCGTCTCATGACCAGGCGCATCAACAAAGGATACTACTCTTGCAAGCTCACTTGGATCATCATTTTCCCCCCCAGGCTTCTTTCCCGTGGGATAGAATTCACCTTCAGAGGTCTGATAGAATGCAGTGTCTGCATATCCAAGTTTGATGCTTATGCCTCGCTTCCGCTCTTCCGAATGTGTATCTGTCCAGACCCCAGAAAGAGCCTTTGTCAATGTCGTCTTCCCATGGTCGACATGGCCAACCATGCCAATGTTGACTTCAGGTTGAGATGGTAGCGTTGTGGCCATTTATATCCCGCCGATTCACTCCTCTTCGGAGGATCCAGCGGAGGCCTCGTCCTCTAGTCCGAAGATCACGCCGAGAGGCCGTTTGCCATAGTCGACTACTTTGAGATTAATCTGGCGGGTACTCTGGCTGATTACGTTGCCCCTGAGGTTTCTACGCCTCCTTATGCCCTCGTACTTGTATCGGTATATCTTACTATTTTTATTCACATACCTCTTTCCTTTGTACCCGACTCCAGGGGTAACCAGTACAGGTTTCACCCCTCCTCCGTCTAGGTCTGGACGCATTGCCCTCCCAGTGGTATCGGAACCTCCTGTGATTTCCAATGTGTATCCGGTGAGGGCCTGGTCCCCCTCACCTACAAACATGCCATCAACAGTGTCGCCGATCCTCTTCCCGAGAAAGTGATTGTATCCAGTCCCAGTGATGTCAATTGCGAATGAGCGGCCCTTTGCCTTCGGATCAGTGTCGTTGAGGACTCCCTTGAAAGACTGATCTCCTGCCATTGCACACACCGAGACAGGCGATGCGACACTCGACCCCTATAAGAGCGGTTCGGAGCCCCAATGTGCTTTAGTTAGGCGATAGAACGCTGGAAAGTCGTGTTTCCAGCACTCCGGGCGACATGTTTGACATGGTGATGTGTTGGGTCCGCCCTCGCCCCTTTGTTGCCGAGGCTGTTTGACTTTCAATCATACCAGACTGCTCTAGGGACTTTACATGCTTCCAGAATGTGGTATACCCTCTCGGCTCAAATCCAAACTCTTCGCAGACTACATGATACAGTTTCAGAGCGTCTCCACTCGATACCACGTCCTCCTTCTTCAGCCGTCTGCATATTGCAAGCAGTATCAATTTCTTGTGTTCGGATAGATCATCAACTTGATTTGGTTCCACAGACGCACTTCTGATCTTGCTCGGATGTATGTCTTCTATCCCGACCTCCCCTCTTCCTTCTTTCTCTGCCCGAATAATCGCTGCTTCCAAGAGTTCTATTGCCAACCGTGCATCGCCTGATTCTGCAGCGTATCTGGCTATCTTTCCAAGCACATCTTCTCCAATTGAACCTTTGATGCAGGAGGCTTCCGCTCTCTGACGAGCTATCTGAAGCAGATCGGTCTTGTTGTAGGGATGAAGATTCACTCTGCTACTGGCACCAAGTCGAGAAATTATGGCAGGCTCAAAAAGCCTGAGAAGAGATGAGTCCTGGCTAACCAGAATAATCGACATAGTCCCTCTCTCATTCTGACCTTCGTCGATCCTCAACAGCCTGTATATCAGGTCCGTACTATCTCTTCGAATCATCACATCTACTTCATCTAGGATCAGAAGCATATGTGCACTGTGCGTTCGAAGATATCTTTTGATTGACTGGATCATTTCACCCGCACTGAAACCTCTCTCCGGATGGCGCTCATCGAGACTGATTGCTATCTGCTGCAATACCTGGGGGCCTGAGGGGTGATTCCTGCAGTTAACATGGACATGCACGATCTTCCTCCGTCCCTCCAAATGCCTTCTGAGATCATTTCCAAATACTTGTGTGAGTACCGTTTTCCCCGATCCAACTGGTCCGGTTATAACTGCCTTGCAGCTCGTATCCGGGTTTTCTATCTGCGAGAATATGGATGCAAGTTCGGAAAGAGAATCATCTCGTCCAACCAGCGTACTCGGCGTCCAATCATATGAGAGTGGCAACCTATCGACAAGGATTTTCCCGGCCCCTATACGGTCGAGATAGTCAGCCATACGACAATATTCGTGCCACACCGCTCTTAGAGATATCCGGAGACAGGGTTCATTCAATGGATCTGGTCAAAACGATATCCATTCTCCCATTTCTTCTCGCCAAGAGCCACTTCAAGCTCATAGGGAGTTATCATCGGTTTCGCATACTTGACAGCATCATCTATGGCTATCCGGGGGCATGCGGTATTCACGAAAACATCGACAGGATAGAAATCAATCAATTCTGGGCCCACATGCTCCATTGCTAGAAGGAAACCTTTCTTGCCATGCTTCTCCAATTTCCTCTTCATCCGCAGGGCCAGATTCCGCCTCATCTGGCCGGGTTTCGAGCCGATTAATATGCCAAATCTATCCTTGTCCATGGAGGACATGATCAGCCCTGAACGCTGTCTGAGTATTCTCTCAATCCTATCTTTGCCCATTTCCTTGGCCTCACCAGTGTATGGGTCCAGCATAGCGAGAGGCTTTCCGGTGTGCAATACCAATCCAATCGGATGGAAATCGCCACTCCCCAAGAATATGTAATGCCCAACCGTCGGGTCATCGCCCGAATAGTTGCATCCCAGGACTTGGCCCGGGAATGATAATCGAGCACCTCCGATGGGAATTGTGACGTCAAATCCTGCCTGTTCAAAGTGATCCTTGAAGGTTGGCAATAGATGCAAATGCTGTATGCTTCCCACTAAACCGAGTTTCGTGTCTGTTAATGGGGCAACTCTGCCAACCATGTCTTCAAACCGATCCAACCCCTCTAATTCAGACAAGACCGGCCCAGATGAGTCGTTCATCCGATTAATGGCAATCTCTCGATGAGCATGCAAATAGGGGAGAACCGGCGCAATTTCCGGATTCCCATCATATGTGACTGGAATGAAATGTGTAGGCATGCCAGAGTCGATATTCATCTGGGAATGGCCCATGTGTGCTACCAGTTCAGCTCCAATGTTCTGCATTTTATCGTGAACCAAGTCACATGCGCCGTAGCAAGGATCAGCGGAAAGAACCACTCGAGCCGAGGTTTCAGTCTCAATTTTATCCATCATTTCGAGAGCCTGCATCTTGAGGCCTTCAGGAACTTGGAGAGCCACCAGCCGGTGGTCATTCTCCTTTATCCTGGCCACCAAGTCGTCCAATTCGAAGTCATGACGATCGAGATCCATGGTGACAGCCATTCGTTGGGGCTGTGGACGCCTATTTCATCGGTTGCATCATCCAGTGCGCGTAATATGTCAATACATGACTCTATTCACAGCCCCATCATACTCATCTATCTCATAGCTTCGAGGACCAATGGCGCCACTTTTGTCGCATATAGTTCGATACTCTTCATCAATTTGGGATGAGGTAATGTCCCATTACTGTATTTCATATCGAATCTTGAGAGATTGAGTAATTTTGAATTTTTGATAATCTTTCTGGCTACTGTTTCTGGTGAACCTACATACAGTGCACCATCGGGCCCGACGCCGTGTTCGAATTGAGCTCTTGACATCGGAGGCCAACCCCTCTCCTTCCCTATTTTGCTGAACAAGGCTTGGTGGTGCGGCCAGACTTCCTCTATCGCCTGCTCATCTGAATCAGCCACGTGACCAGGGCTATGAACTCCAACTGGGAGCCTGTCCTGACCCATCTCATCAAGGGTCTTGAAGTACAGTTCGACAAGAGGGGCGAATCTTGACGGCTGTCCTCCGATTATTGCTAGCATTAATCGAGCACTGTTTCTCGCCGCTCGAATAACTGAATCTGGACTTCCACCTACGCCAATCCAAGTTACTATCGATCCGTCCTCGGTCTTAGGGTAAACCATCTGGTTAGTGAGAGGGGGTCGAGTGGTCCCTCTCCAAGTGATTGCCTCCTCATTTCTCAACTCAGTGAATAGAGATGCCTTCTCTTCAAATAATCTGCCATATTCATTCAGCGCATAACCAAAGAGGGGGAATGATTCTGTGAATGACCCTCTTCCAAGAATCACTTCTGCACGCCCTTCGGATATTGCGTCCAGCGTCGCAAAGCGTTGGTAGACTCTGACCGGGTCGTCCGAACTCAAGACCGTCACTGCGGAGCCAATTCGTATGTTTTTGGTCTCTGAGGCTATAGCAGCCAACACGACTTCTGGCGCGGTTACGGCGAAATCCTCTCTGTGGTGCTCGCCCACGCCAAAAAAGTCGATTCCAAGCCTGTCGGCTAATTTCGCTTCCTCCACAACGTTCCTGAGCACCTCATGGTGTTCCAATAATCGACCATCATCATCTACAGTCACATCGCCAAATGTGCCAAGCCCGAGTTGGAAATCCATGTTGTTTTGGGTGTGAAGGTTCTACTTAGGGTATTGTAATGCTTAGTCAGCCATCCTTACTCTGCCATCGACAATCTCAATACGAGCCAAAGACCGTATTGGCCATTCAGGGCGCTCTCGATTCAGCCTTGACCTACCCTCTCCTTTCTCGATTGCAATCACGATATCGCGGAGAATTACCCCCATTTCCTCGAGCTTCTCGAGAAGTGGCTCGAGGGTCCCTCCTGTCGATATCACATCATCAACGATCACGATTCTCTCACCAGGGGCTATATCGTTGATGTATAGCGTTGAGCTGGAGTACCCAGTCGAAACATCAACAGCGACCTCCCCCTCCATGCCATAGGACCTCTTCCTAATCACAACGGTCGGAATACCCGTGGCCTCTCCCACGGCTGCTAGAAGCGGAAGCCCCATCGCCTCTACGCTTACTATGAGATCAACGCCTTCCCAATCTGTGGATTCTACGATAAGGGTTGAAACCGCTTTCAGAACCTCTGGATCCATTCGGGGTATCCCATCCGATATTGGGTGGATGAAGTACGGGTAGTCCCCCTTCCAGATGATGGGTGCACCCTTCAGAGATTCTTCCAAAACTCCCATCGGACTGTATGGGCTGCTCATATGACGCGGTCTCAGACCAGACCCTTCAATGTCTCGGCACCCTTCACGACCTTTATCGTGCAGGGAGTTGGTAGCTTCATACTGGCCTTTCGCAATGCGTCGCGAGCCTGCAAGTAGAACTCAGGTCTCGTGTGTATGGAAATCACAACTTCTCCGCGCTTCACTCTAGCCGCTGTCCCCACGTTCTTTCCGAATGACAGCCTCATTCCCTGTGAAACACGATCCGCACCAGCACCTGTAGCCTGCTTGTTTTCGCGGATCACGTGATGAGGGTACTTGTGAACACGCAGAGCATAGCCGATCTCAGTGGCCGCATTACGAATCGTGGCATTTGAGATCTGCCGAGAGGCTTCTAGCGCAGTATGGCGGATTTGGCAGGAGTCGTCTGCGGTCAGAGTCAGAATCACCTCGAAGCCATCTGCTTCAGCAACTGTTCTGTTTCCCATATGGTACCTGAGAATTCTGTTGTTGGGTACACCGCCTGTGTACTTTCTACGGGTATAGGCGGGGCCTTTGATCCGGCGATACATCTTCGCTGGCTTGCGTGCCATCCTAATCCCTCAGTCCGCGGCGACCGGCCGTTCGTATTTAATCCTGAAGGGGGCTTCTCCCCGCTCTTCCCACTGCCTCGCTCTCCCTCTGGACGACTCTCACACCAAGTACGATGAGTATGAAACCCAACAGGAGTGAGGCGCCCAACTGCTCATCGAGAAGCAGCCAACCCCCGAGGACCCCGAATGGCGGCACGAGAAACACATAGGAGGAGGCGGAGGTCGCACCAATCTTCTCGACACCGACGACGAACCATATGTAAGCCAAAACAGTGGATAGTATACTCAGGTACAAGATGGCCAGGATATCCTCGTTGTTGGGAGTCTCAAAGCCCCCTGAGTAGACATCCGCCAGCCACCATGGCGTGAGCAGGACTGTTCCGACGAGAGAGTACCAGACTACGATCTCCGAGGAACTGGCACCATTGTCCCCCTCGGTCTCGAGCATTATCCTGGTCAGATTGGTCGCAGTGGCCCAGCACAGTGCTGCGAGCATTATCATGAAGTCGCCTTTCAGCCTGTCATGCAGAGGGATATCGGTGTTAGGGCTCCATCCCGTCACCACTGCGACTCCGATGAAGGCAAGGACGAGGCCATAGACCATCCTTGCAGTGATCTTCTGGCCGAGGAAGGGGGAAGCGAGCAGGACCGTGAATATGGGATTCATGGTGATTATCAGCGAGGCGTCTCCCGCGGCGGTGAACTTCATCCCGTGCATGAACAGGAGCTGATACCCCATCACCGCGAAAATCGCAATGAGGACAACACTCACCCATGCATCTCTGGAGTCAGGCAGCCATCGTACTTTCTCGCCCTTGGCCGATCTGTAGA
>DANO01000037.1:44103-45871 GCA_002497295.1 Euryarchaeota archaeon UBA171
GCCGGGGGCAAGGACAGTGCAAGCATGCGCCCGATGGCCCAGGAGCCTCCCCAGATGATGGCAACTAACAGCATCAGGAAGTGCACATTGAGGCTGTCTCTCCCGAACATCGCATCAACCCGTGGTCAATATGGCCAGCCTAGATTCAGATTAACCAATCAATGAAGTCGGGGCCACAAGATTCGACATAGGGGCCCATCGGACAAAGATTTTCATCGGACCCCTCTTCATACCCATATTTGTGAGGCAGATATAGCGATGTCAACTCCGTGCCATGTGCTACATGGCTTGCAGACATGAGTATGTGCTGGTCCAATGCTACGAATGGCATAGTGAAACTCACGCTTCTTGGAGTGGCACAGTCAAACACGTCTGAATAAGTCACCCCCACATCGACTAGATTTTGACAACCCCCCCAAGGTTGCCCATTGCGTTGAAAAGGTTGATCACTAGTCGATGAACCAAAGCCGAGCGGAAATATGTCTCCCTCAGGGGTGATTTCCGCGATCATGACCTTCCCATTGATGGTGAAATGAACGTCCGAGACGAACATTGTGATGTATAGCGCCTCGTAGGAATCCTCTGAGAAGCGCTCTTCGAGATAGGTTCCGTCCAGCATCGCATCCTTGGAGATCAAGACGGAAAGATGGCTGTCGCTGGGCATAATCAAGTCCTGTTGATCAGGAGTGCTGGTTCCAAATATACGAGGCGTCCCTATCCTGATTTTCGTGAGGGTGTTATCTCCGTCACTCCAACGATGTACAGTGTTGTCAGATGCCTCTCTGATGTACATGTACGCGCCGAGGGGGGAGAGAGGCCTGGGGTCGACAGTGTCGTTGGAGATGTACGATATAGTCGCATCATACCCAGATGCCACTGCGACTTCTGTCAGCTTCAGCAATTCCATGCCGCTGTCAGAATCCACGTTCGCAGCGAACCAGAGGGAGTCATCTACCCATACGAGTCTGTCTGGGGAGCTGCTGCCTGTAGTATTCAGATCGTCAACCATCACGGTCGTCGCAGTGGTTCCGGTGGTCGTCCAGAGCTCATCCCCATTGACCCCATTATTTGCTGAAAAGTACAGCCTGTCCCCGGCCGCGGTCAGGGATGCTGCATTGCTCCCAGAGGCCCCTGGATTGATGTCTCTGACCCTGACAGCGTCATAGTTGAAGAACGACACATCGGTGTCGACCTTCCACAACTCCCTGCCATCCTGGCCGTTGTCCGCGGTGAAGTAGAGGCTATCCCCTGCCACAGTGAGATCTCTCGGGCTAGATCCCGTCCAGTCGGCGCAGCACACATTGATGCCCTGCGCCTGTCCGGATTCCGTATCTGGGTGTATGTTCTCCACGATCATCGTGCCGAGTTCAGTTCCATCCGACACCCACAGCTCCTCGCCGCTCATTTCCCAGTCCTCATAGGAATACCAGTACGCTGCCATCGAGGAGAAGAAGACCTTGTCGCCAACAGCAGTGAGTTCCCGAGGGCCAGTATACCACGCTATGTTCTGACCTACGAAGGGTACTGATTGAGACAGGGTTTGGAAGAACATGCCGTCCTCTATCACCTGCTTGGTGCCCGATGCAGTCCCGTCCGACACCCAAAGCTCGTGATCCGTGAAAGGCAGTTGTGAGTTGTTCCTGGCAAAGAAAAACAGTTTGTCGCCTGCGACGGTCAGTTCGGTTATGTCGCTGTCATCAGGCTCAGTTGTGCCCTGGATGATGTTTATCCAACGCTCCTCCGGATTGACGTCCTTCACCATGTAGGT
>DANO01000013.1 GCA_002497295.1 Euryarchaeota archaeon UBA171
GTTGCTGGAATTCAGGGGGTTCTCAAAGGATCACCCGAACATGAGTGGGGGCATCCATTGAGAAATAGGATCATGATCACTCTGGATCGAAGCCCAGGCATACATTTCAGAGAGCTTCAGAGAAGGCTTGTAGTTGCAAATGGGACACTACGTCATCGATTGCGCAGGATGGAAAGTGAAGGGGATATATTCGTTCAGAGAACCAATGGTCGGGTCTGCTATTATGCGGGCCCTCCTGCTCAATTAGAAATTCTAAATGGCATCAGAATAACCAGTGACGCCAGGGCTTCATCCATATTGCCCGTAGGTCTCTCCGATCTTCAAAGGAAGATTGTCAGTCGTTTGGTTGAAAGAGATTCATTCAGGAGTCAGGCTGATCTAGCTAGGTCTCTCGGCAGATCTCGTTCTGCGGTAAACAGCGCCGTGATGGTCCTCAGAAATAGAGGCATAATCCAGGAGGACATGATAAAACTCGAGAGTCATCTATCTTGTCTTTCAAATCCCACAGTCGACTATGGTTGGGTCGATATGCAAACCAGAGTCGGTTTCCGAGGGTGAATAGTGCTCTTTGATTGGCAACACTGATGGGCCGTTAGTTTGAGTTCGCTACGTGCTTAGAGTTCGGTTTGTCGAGAATGCTCTTCCTGCTGGAAGTCGCGATATGAGCGTCCTTCTAGCATGGATACTGGATAGCATGGCCCTAATTAGGTCCAAGGGCGAGGGGAATAGCATAGCTGATGAACAGGGCGGCATGCATTCTATTGTGAGTAAATGCTTCATGTCGGATCTGAGAAAGGGATGGACAAGTGCGGAGATTGCAGAGGTTACTGGAATCTCATCGACCGGTATCCACCACCAATTGGTGAAAATTAGAGAATCAGGACTTGTCTCTGATGTCAGGGGTGGTGGAGCTAAGAAGTACATGCTGAGAGGAGGTAGCTTCAGTACAGCAATAGAACTCATTTCAGCCAATGCAACGACTATAGCAAAGCAAAGACTGTCTCCCCTGTACGATGGGGTCATGAATAGCCCAGCAAGGATGGTAGTTTCTGCAGAAGAAGAATCTCTCCCATTCAAGATAGACATCGTAGAACTTGGCCCATCCTCTGAAAGGGATGTTTTGGAGGAGTTGGTGACGGATTTTGGCTTTGGGGGTGACAGGCCTAGAGCAAACGACTCCCTTCATTCTAATGTGATGAGCATACTGGTTTCTTCCGAACGTCCTGTGGAGCTTTCCCTACTCATGGAACGATCAGGGGGTAGTCGTGCCAGAGTTGGCCGGATTCTAGAAAGAATGCGATCTGCAGGAATGGTGGAGCGAGCAATTGTCGAAGCACGTATACCGATAGACGTATTCGGGAGTTTGAGTCGTCAATATCGTGCTAGAGGCAGCGATTGGTTGATTGGAAGAGGGGGACTTGGTCGTCTTCCAAATGAGATATGCAAATCGATGATAAATAGTCTTGAAAAGGGAATCTTGACCATCGAAGAAGTGTCCAATTCCCTTGAAGAAATACCTCTTCTTGATCAAAGGGTGCTGCTTAACACAATTGGTGGACGTGCGCCTCTTGGATATCGATTAACAGGTGCAACGGGAGGGGAGGTAGTGGCATCAGTGCTTCGCGGACTCGAACGTACATTGTCCAGAATATCGTCTGTAGCAGGGCGATTAGATTCCTTACTCGAATGAACCCTCTATGCGGCAATTGTATCTTCTTCCAGTTCTCGCAGATATTCAGACACCATTTCTCCGAGATCTTCATGGTTTTTGGCCCTATGAAGAGCGACTCTCATAGATGATGCTCCTGGCAAGCCCTTGGTGAATGATACTGCATGCCTCTTGGAATTCTTACTTCCTTTGACGCCGTATACTTCGGAGCAAATTTGCAGATATCGTTCCCAACACCAACGTCTTGCAACTACCACATCCTCGCTATCCCAAGGAGGATTTTCGTCGGTCCATCCGAGATCTCGCTTTATTTCATGAAATATCATTGGACGTCCTATAGCGGCCCTTCCTATCATGAGGCCTGCTGCTCCAGTGGACTCTAAGCAATCAACTGCAGTTCTTGAGTCTATTACGTCTCCATTCGCAATGACCGGGATAGAAACTGAGTCAACAATCTGGCGAATTGAGGACCAATCTGCTATTCCAGAATATCTCTGTCTCAAGGTTCTCCCGTGCACACAAACACGAATCACTCCCTCGTTTTCCAATCTTTTCGATATCTCAAGAGCGGTGTCTGGACCGGATCCCGTTCCAAGCCTCATCTTGACGGAAATAGGAATGTTGGATGCTTCTATACAGGATCGGACTAGATGTACGACTCGATCAGGATTCTTCAATAAGGCCGCTCCTGCATTATTCCTGCATACCTTAGGCGCCGGGCATCCGAAGTTAATGTCAATAATATCCGCACGATCTTGAAGCATCCTAACCGTGGAAACCATCTCATTTTCATCGCCCCCGAATATCTGAGGTATGAATGGGTGCTCTCTTGGGTGGCTATCCATCTTCAACCAAGATTTTGCTTCTTTTCTCGATAGGCCAGAGGCCGCAGTGAACTCTGTCATAGTGAAATCAGCACCACACTCGCTCGCCAGGAGCCTATATGCCAGATCAGTTACTCCTGCCATAGGAGCAAGGAAGAGAGGTACTGGACCTGTTGGCATGCCCCATTCGCCACGAGCGCCATATTTCACGATGACTCGGCAATATGAGTTAGTTTCTCGGATATTAGCTCTGAAAGCGATAGCACGGAACCCCTGCATTCCTTCAATTCATCATCTGAAGCAATAGTTAGGAATCCAGAATCGGTCTTTGCAACTAAAATAGGAGTATTTCCATCAGTGTATGAGATTAAATCATCTGGACGTTCATTTAGATGAACGAGGTGGAAGGGTATGTCGAATTTGTTCCTGAGTTGTTTCATATCCGACTTTTCCCATGCAATTTTGTGGGTTATGTCGCAAAGTGAGCAATGTTGACCCTTGAGTAAGGCTCCTGCGACGTATTTTATCTCTCCAATTAAGCCGCCATCGGCATGATAGACGCCCCATATTGATTCCACAGGCATACACATCTGTTGTCGATGCAACTTATGGATGGCTGTAAACAGCCGTAACTAAAATGTCGATTCCCAATCATCAACGTCTTGTGAGCGCTCCCAATCCGCATAAGTAGCCTCGCCTCGTTGAACGAGCGTTTCTCTGGCGAGCAACCAGTACACCAATGAGAGTGATCTTCGGCCCTTGTTATTTGCTGGCAAGGCAAGATCTACATTCCTCAATGTGTTGTTTGCATCGCATATTCCAATCACGGGTATTCCAGAACTGATTGCCTCGTTGAGTGCTTGTGAATCGGCGGATGGATCGGTGACCATCAGAACCTCAGGCTCGATGTATGAGCTAAGCCTTGGATTAGTAAGTGTGCCTGGGATGAATCTGCCGACTATTCTCTTAGCGCCTATGGCCTGTGCGAATTTTCGAGCAGGGCGCTGTCCGTACTGGCGTGCACTGACTACGAGTACTCTGGAAGGATCGTATCTGTTGAGAAATGATGCCACTACACGTATGCGCTCATCGGTCTTCTCTATGTCAATCAGATGGAGGCCTGTACCGTCCTGTCTGTCGGTATCGAGGAAGCGGTTCATGTCAGCAGACTTCTGATTTGTGCCTATGTGAACCGCATGAGTTCTGTACATGTCGAAGGGTACGAGCGGGGCTACTTGTTCCGTCATCATGATGCCTCGGCAACGCGGCCACCTAACGGGCGTTCATAAGCGCTCCGTAGACGTATGAGAGAAGAGTTGTACGATTAATCCAGTTCTGACTGGAAAGTACAATCATCAGACTCATGAATTTCAGCGAACCTGATACATGGCTTTGTGATAGTAACGAAGACATCAAAATGGTCCTTGGCAGTGAGTTGCTCTATGCCGGGCTCCCACCCATATCCTCTTGCATCTACTTCTAGAGTCCATGCCCCCTCGCTGAATTCCATGCCAGAATAGTCCCACCTCTCAAGTGGATGATCCTGGGTTACTCGTATCTCCCAGAAAGGATCGCCGCCTGCTGACTTCGATCCCGGAGCCCAAAGTTTTGCATCGACATATCGAAATAGATTTGTCTCATTTCCTATAAGGCTCTCAAATGTCTCAGAAAGAGGCATCTGAGCACGGAAAGATATGGACATACTTTGAACGCTTGGATCTATTTCCATGGTGCTTTCATTGTAATAGTCGGTTGAGTCGAAACCTGTTGATGTGAATGTGTGATCAAAACCAATTGATTCTTCTCGGAGTATTGTTTCAGGAGGATCTCGCATGTCCTCCATCATTTCACGTTGGAGCACTAATCCAAGACACCCTGAGCATGCTCCTGCCGCTAGGATGAGGGTTGTGATCGCCATCGCGGAGGCACGCATCGAAGATTGAGAGTTGTCGATTTGATTTCAACGGAGCGGTCATCTGGGAGGTTTGCTTCCATTCCAAGCATTGAATTGTGCCATCCGAGAGGAAGGGGCGCCTCGATGACGACAAGAGAGTCAACTGAGCTACGGCTTTGACGTGCCCTGTGAGTACCGAGAGGCGAATGACTACTTTTTCCGAAATATGGTTGATTTTAGGGTCTCATAACGAAAGAGAAGAAGGACGCTGATCGATAGGACGATCAGTCCCAATCCGTATGATGTGAAGTAGGATTGCCCCTTGCTTGATTCTGAGTTTTCTGGATCTTTTTCTTCGGACTCATCTTGCGTTTCATTCATTGGTTGAACGGTTATTTCTCCGACCATTCCAAGCTGTTCATGTGGCTCACAGACAAATTCATAACTACCACTCATACCAATCTCGAACACAAATCTGTAGTCCACATTTCTGGAAGGATCGCCACTGTCAAACAATCCATCTGTTGATACTGCATTGTGGGGCAGTAACTCTCCTGACCAGAAGAATCGTACAGCCTGGCCTTCCTTAATCGTGATATCTGAAGGGCTAAACTGCAAATTTGTGCTATCGACTGTGATAATTACATCGTCATCTTGAGCAATTACAGTTGTGCTGGTTAGTAGCACTCCGAACGCTGTTACCAAAATCAAAAACCGATATCTCACGATTCAAGGCAAGGATACTATCACTTAGTTTGATGTTATTCTTCTTCATCGATCTTTCGAGGTTCGTGTACTTCACGGAATACCACTACTCCGACACCGAGATGTTCCCTAAGTGTCCTAACCAAACTGAACTTCGCATATGGCCAGTTTTGGTCGTATGCGATGGATTCAGGCAACGTGATTGTTACATCGTCCTTCTCAAATTTGACCTCAAAGTCATCTTTGCCTGTATTCATCTCAAGTAGGGTCTGGACTCTCGCCTTCTTCTGCTTCACAACTTTGACGATTGAATATGTATATCGAAGTTTGACTCCCGCGAGAGGATGGTTGTAGTCAATTCGTGCACGACCGGCGCGGGCCATCTGTAGAACTCCCGATCTTCCATTGATTTCGACTTGTGAGCCTATGGCCAGAGTATCTGGGTCACGGACACTTCGCATCAAGACATTCATCCCGACTGTCTCAACAAGATTGCCATCACGATCCCCATAAGCATCCTCTGGTTCAATATCAAAGGTGTATTCTTCTTTCTCCTTTGCACTCTCAAGATGCTCTTCGAATCCTTTGATGAGCCTGCCATCCCCGATGACGGTGATCATTGGTTTGTAAGTTCGACGCTCATCGTGTATTTCATGCTCCTTGGCGACATCTTCTCTTGTGGTCTCTAGCAGTGATTCAGTATCTGCATTGTATAGATCGTAATCGATGTGAACGATGGTTCCCTTCTTCATTCTGGGCCCTCCAGTGGGCCCGGCGACCTGCTGGTCCCTTTTCATTCAGTCGGTTGATGGGGTCCGTCTCAAATCGTGACTTGATAGGGCTAGAGACCCTCCGATGAGCAATAAAATCCAACCAACCCAGACCATATGACTCCCTTGTAAGTCGTATACAGTTACCCCCACTCGATCAATATTCTCGATTTCTCCAAACATTAGCTCGTTTAGTGCTCTGCTAGCCTGTGCAACGTCAAGTATGAACATCAAATCACCCTGAACCTGTGAGATTCGATCGACTTCAGATCTTGTGAGGATTTCTCCGGAAGGGGTATCAAATCGTAATATCCCGGGCCTTGCTGACTCGATATAATTGCCATCCGCATCATGAATCTCTATCTGAAACTCCACGAATCCATCAGCGATTGAGTACTCATATGCTGAATCTTCAGAATCTATGGCGTTTACTCCTGTGAATGTAAGGATGTAGCCTGCATGGTCTACAGGTTGGTCTCGAACTAAAGTTACCAAATGAGAAGGGTCTGTTCTATCAACTAAAGTAGTTGTCAGTACGTGTCCAAGAAGCAAAATCAATATCCCCACATGAGCTATGCTGGAACCCACTTTACGTCGATTTGGAATGCTCCACTTAGCGGGGTAAAAACGCTCACTAGAAGAGATAGATGTACGTATTGACTTCCACATCTCAATCAAAGTAGGGGGCAATGCGATCACCAAACAGGCCAGTATAGTACCAGCAACTTGTCCTCTTGTAAGGCTCTCAGTGAAATTCCGGTCAGGATCTCCCGGTAGACTGAGGCCATTTGCCATAGCACCTATTGCTAGCGAGATTGTCAGCGTCCCAATCACCGCGAATACGCCTACCCTGCCGTCGTTACCCTTGCCCCACGAATATACCGTGAGTGAAAGTGCAAGAATGATTAAAATTGGAGCACCGAATACCTCATGCGCCTCAAGACTTGTCCCATCTATTTCTGCTGTAAGCAGCATCCAAGTTAAACCAAGATATGCTATTGCACCAAACCATGGAGATGCTCTAGAAATTCGATTTTGATTTCTGGGATTGAAAATGGGTTCCAGCAAAGATTCAGGTTCATCGTCAGGAGGAGCCAGTACCCATGGCACTAGGAAAGTTGCCATCCCTGAAACTGCCAGAGGGAGAGATGCTGCCCATGACCAACTTGCAAATAGATACAGTGCAACGCCAGAAAAAATCCATACGATAGAAATTTCTTCTGAGTCGCCCTCTACAATGAGGATCATAAGAGCAAGGCCAACTACCAACACAAGTGTTGATCCAGTCAATGCTCCGATGATTAATGTGGCAATAAGTAAACTGGCGGTCAATGTGGGGGATTGCTTCCTCAGTGAAATCCTGCCCATCTTCTGAAGCGTCCTTGATTGTACTTTGAGAAGATGCCAGATCAGAGCTAATCCAAGCACCATGGTCATGATTAGGTATGTTATGACTTCTATGCCAGCAGCACCCTCTCCAGCTAGAGAAATTATCCTCAGATAAGGGTCCGAGGATTCCGACCCCGCACCATCTGCCGCAAAAGAATGCACTGAGGACCAAACGCCGTTTGCACGTGTGACAAGTGTAGAGTGGATTGCGAGCGCGCCGACCCCTATCATAACTGCAGGGCTGGCTTTGCGTGCCTTTACAGAAGTCTGACTTCGAGCGTGGAGAACGGCAACCAAGCATACCCAAGGCAAGAAAGACGCTGTTTCAACAGGGTCCCATGCCCAATAGCCCCCCCAATCGAGCACCGTATATGCCCACAAACCTCCAAGACCGATGCCTGCAGTTCCAACTACGAATGCTGCCCTGGCCCATGGGAGAATTTCATCATGTAGGGAGAGCTCATCGCGATCTTCCAACAATCCTGAAACAGACATGATTGCAGGGATCAGGCACAAGGTGTAGAATGCAAAGATAATTGGCGGGTGTATTACCATCAGATCAGTCTGAAGTAGTGGATTGAGATAGTTGCTAAAACCTGAGGAAGGGGCAAATGGATCTAGAAGCATGGAAATGCAAAGTAGGATCCCATTTAGACCGACTACCATTCTCAAAGAATTTTGTTCATTAGGACTTGTTTTAGACAGGATTAGTGAACCCATGGCCAACCATGTACACCACATCAAGAGTGGTCCAGAGCGTCCGCCCCACACTGCAGATATTCTGTAAAGAATGGGGAGTTCTTCGCCACCGAATCTCGATACCAGGTCGAGAGAATCCCAGTTCCATATGAATGCAATAACCATCAGAGTGAATGGCAGTGACTGAATAGTGACCAGAACAGACAAGGGTAAGCGCCTAGATATCTTCGATGATGAAGCCCAAATCAGCGATATTATTGACGCTGTCAGAAGTATCAAACGCCCAGATAAAGGAAGCACGTGCTTACCATCCGTAGTACTTGGCCCTACTATATCCAAAAGCAAGCATCGCAGACACTATTCTCTTGGAATAAAGAGATGGTTTCCTAAACAGTACTCGAAGTGCGACCATCGCCTTTCCTGATGCGCCCATATCGGACATCTCATCGGGGAAGCAAGTAGCCATCAGAGACATCTCTTCATCGGACAATTGGAAGAGTGCATTCTTCCCCCTTAGAATTTTATCATACGGGGGGAACTCTGCCTTCCATGTGCGTGTGTAGGCAGACATCATTTCAGAACTCAGATCCGACTTAGATATCGCCATCGCAGCGGTTTGGGCTGCGAAAACAGCAGATTTCAGAGCAAGATGCGAGCCGCCTTCGAATAGAGGAGAAGTGAATCCAGCGGCATCGCCGACAAGCATCAAACCATCATAATGAGTATTTTCGAATGGTCCGGAGATAGGTATGGTGCCACCAAAAGCAGGATTGCCCTTCTCTTTCCAAGGAGGTAGTTTTTGTTCGAGACCCTTGAAATGAGTATCTTCGATGAACTCGTCCAAAGCCTTCTTGGCTCTCGGTCTGTCTTCAGTCACAAGACCGACATTGGCTCTTCCATCGCATTTTGGGATCATCCAAAGATACCCTTTCTCAGCATATTTTGGCCAAATGTAGAAGTCTAGATACCCATCTGTGGGGACGTTTGTTAGCTCATACTGCATGCCAGCAACGACCTTTCCTTTATCGTTCAGAGGATTACTTCCATCGGGCTTGATGAATCTTGAGCACACAGCAGACACTCCGGATGCGTCGATAACTATCTTAGCCGATATCGGGAACCTGTCTCCCTTACCATCGCATTTCCATCCCTTGAATTCGCCATCCTGCTCGATTCTCTCCATGGAGGTGAGTTTGTGCTTTAGAGCGAGTTCTGCACCTTCTTCAACAGCAGATTGCGCGATCCATTGCTCAAAGAGATGCTTCTCTAATACGTATCCAGTCTCTGTGAGTTGTTTCTCAGTTCCATCAGGAAAAATCACCCTTATCCCATTAACCCTCTTGCTAATTACTTCCTCGGGTAATTGAAGATTCAAATTGGCTACAGCTTCATCCGAAATACATTCTCCGCAGTGGACCGGAGTTCCTATTTCGGAGTGATCTTCGATAATGAGAGTACTGAGGCCTTTTCTCGCACATTGTAGTGCTGCATTTCCCCCTCCAGGGCCTGCGCCCACGATCAATACGTCAACGTCGATAGCGTCCGACACGGGCCTTGGAGTAAGCGATGTGAAAAAAATCCAGCGGTCATACGGGAGAAAAGCGAACCTTCTCAACGGGGAGTCGCGAGTGTGAGTCGTGGCGTGGACGAATCTGGGTCGGTACATCGACTCGCTAGAGCGTGATGGTGAGCTACTACGGATCACCCGAGAAGTGGATGTTGAGCTTGAAGCAGGCACCATTGCGGATCTTCTAGTGAAAACCGGAGGGCCTGCAGTGATATTCGAGAAACCAAGACTCCCGGATGGTACCATTTCAGATATTCCTCTTGCTATGAACATATTTGGGAGTCACTCTAGGACTATGAAGGCACTTGGAGCAAAGGGTAAGGATGAGATTGGAAATCGACTAGTTTCCCTGATGAAACCTGACATAGGAGCTTACCTGAAGGCTCCATGGAAAGGGATACCTCTGCTAAGAGATGCTCTTGCATTGCCCCCCATGGTGGTAAGAAGGCCGGCATCTCAACAGATCGTCGATCTTGAGCCGGATGTTACGCGTCTCCCAATACCCAAGTGTTGGCCCATGGACGGCGGTCGTTACATTACTCTGCCTCTTGTCATAACTCGAGACCCTAAAACTCAGGAGCATAATATGGGAATGTACAGGGGGCAAGTGCACGGACCGAGAGAAATCGGCCTCCATTGGCAAGTTCACAAACACGGTGCTGACCACGCATCTGGACATCCTGACGGGAAGATGCCTGTCGCAATATGCATTGGAGGGCCGCCCGAGTTGATTTTCTCGGCCATAGCCCCCCTTCCTGACAATCTTGATGAGTACATGTTTGCGGGCTTCCTTGGTCGTAAGCGTCTACGAATAGCAAAAGCCAAAACTCAGAATTTGCTAATTCCAGCCGAGGCAGACATAGTCATAGAAGGTTGGACAGACCCTAACGAAACCAAGATTGAGGGGCCCTTCGGCGACCACTATGGTTTCTATTCGCTGCAGGGGAATTATCCTGTTCTCCATGTAACAGCGATAACTCATAGGCGGAATGCCATTCTGCCAGCTACAATAGTTGGCCAGCCGCCTATGGAAGATGGTTATCTCGGAGAGGCAGTGGGTGCTCAGCTTACACCAGTAGTGAGATTCCAACACAGGGATCTTCGTTCCCTATATCTACCTCTGGAGACTGGTTTCCATAACCTTGCTATCGTTTCAGCTAAACAGCGATACCCTAGACAGGGTCGAAAGACTGCACTGGGCCTTCTGGGAGCAGGTCAAATGATGCTGATGAAGACAGTCATGGTCATTGATGAAGATGAAGACCCTCATGATTTGGAAGTATTCCTTGATGCATTGAATAACAGGGTGAATCCCTCTGAAGACATCATCGTGATCGAGGGTCTACCAGGGGATTCACTTGACCCCGTAAATCCTTTTGAGAATGTACAATCAAAGATTCTGGTGGATGCGACGTCGATACCTGCAAACGATCCAAGAAATGGTGAAAAATCACCTCTCGGCTCTCCCGTGATGCGATCTCCTGAGTGGAGAGTAGCGGGTACTGGCGCTCCAGGTGTACCTGATGACTTCGATCAATTGGTTGTGAAGGAAGGCATTGCAGTCCAGGCTCGTTTACTTAGAAGCTCCATGCTTGTCGTTACCGTGGAAATCGAAGGAGGACCTGGTCCCAGAGAAGGTATGGAGAACCCCCATGAAGAGCTGGCACTACTTCAGAGGGAGAAGGTACGCAAAGTTGCAGAAACGATATGGGGCATGCAAGGCGCCCAGAACCTTCGCTGGCTCTTCATAACCGACAATGACCTAGACTTGCACAACAGCGGTGCTAAACGTAGACTTCTTTGGCAGTTATTCGCACGATTTGACGTTGATAGGGGCTTACATTGGGACAAAGATAGAGAGAGAGTCGCATGGGATGCCACTGCACCTATTCCATCTGCAGAAGCCCCAATTCCTGCTCGTCGGTGGCCTGCTGTAACTCTTCATGACCCTAAAATTCTTGAGCGAGTGAGTAAACATGCGGAAGAGGATGGGCTTCACGAATGGGAATGGCCTTCCAACATACTGATGTGAATGGAGGAATTTTCATGGAAATGAAAGATATCCTAGATTTTGTCAAAATAGAACACACTCTTTTTTCCCTACCATTCGTTCTAATGGGATTCGTACTTGCAGATCGTCAATTCGGTACAGAAAGCACAGATTTGCTTTGGATAATAGTTGCAGCAATAGGTGCAAGGGGACTTGCAATGGCACTCAACAGAGTAGTAGACAAGGAAATAGACGCGAATAATCCCCGCACCGCTTCCAGGCACCTACCTTCTGGTAAGATGACTACCATGGAAGCATGGGCACTCTCGGGATTGTTCTTGGTTATGCTGCTCTTTTCTGCATGGAAGCTTAATGAAGTGGCCTTGAAGATGGCTTGGTTGCCAGTCCTTGCATTCGTCATATATCCCTACACCAAGAGGTTCTCGTGGCTGTGTCATTTCTGGATAGGACTCTGTCTTGCCCTTGCTCCGGCAGGCGCATGGGTTGCAATATCAGCAGATGTCCACGGATGGGCGGCAATAACGGGAATTGTTCCACACGCGGGAGGAGGACGCGTTCTTCTCTGGTACCCTGAAATATTCTTCATATCATTCGGAGTAGCATTGTGGATCACTGCGTTCGATATCAACTACGCCCGCATGGATGTAGAAGTAGATCGTAAGCAAGGAATCAAATCATTTCCTGCTCGTTTTGGAACTGAAGCAACCAGCAAACTGAGTGTGCTTCTTACATTGGGGTGGTGTGTCTGTTTCTGCCTCACGGGTCTTCAAGGGTTTGGTGATCCCAGGGATTACCGATATTTTCTTTGGATTCCTGCAGTCATCATAATGAGTATTTTGAATATCTACGTGATGACTAAAGAGGTGAAAAATTCTGATCGAACGGAGATTGAAATGGAGAGGTTTCAACAAAATTTGTTCAAGTGTTCGATGCTCACGGGTTGGGTTTTACTTGGAAGTCTGTTGATTATGTGGGACCAATAAATGAGGTGGTTTGCTGTTCAATTTGCATGCGGATTACAGTACTGCTGGGGATCAGCAACAGGCTATCGATCAATTGGTTGATCAGCTTGAAAAAGAACAGAAACGTTGTATTCTGCTAGGGGTCACCGGCTCAGGTAAGACTTTCGCCATGGCGAACATAATACAGAGACTGCAGATGCCAACTTTGATACTGTCGCACAACAAAACTCTCGCTCGTCAGCTTTGGCAGGAAATGAGTGAGCTTTTCCAAGACAATGCTGTAGAGTACTTCGTTAGCTACTATGATTACTACCAACCCGAGGCGTATCTCCCCAATCGTGATCTCTACATAGACAAAGAATTACAGATGAATGAGCGAATCGAGCAAGAACGTTTCTCAACAGTAGCATCACTGGTCTCGCGGCCCGACGTGATAGCCATCGGCACCGTATCTGCAATCTATGGTTTGAATCCCCCCGAAGTATTCCAACAGAGTCACGTTCAACTTCACGTGGGGCAAGAAATCGAGCCACAGGAAGCTGTTAGGGAACTCATAACACTTCAGTATCGGAGAACAACTGGAGATCTTGTACGTGGAGACATAAGACTCAGGGGCGAAGTGCTTGATGTCTGGATGCCTAGTAGGGATGACCCAATCCGTATAAGATTCGGATGGGATGGTATCGAAAGAATTCAGGTGTGTGAAGCAGTTAGTTGGGAGCCTCTTGACGAAATAGAAGAAGCCTGGATTCATCCGAGAGAGTTCTACATGACAGATGAAGAAAGATTCTCTACTGCACTTGAAAACATAGAGTTGGAACTTGATGAAAGATCTGCTTGGTTTGAATCTAAGGGAAGGGATTTGGAAGCACACAGGATTGAACAACGAACGAAATTCGATCTAGAGATGTTGCAAGAATTGGGCTCATGCAAAGGGGTGGAGAACTACTCCCGACATTTCGATGGCAGGGAAATAGGAGAACGCCCATACTGCCTGCTTGACTTCTTCGCTACTAATGCCGATAGTTTCCATGGGGGTGCGGATCGGTATCTAGTAATCATGGATGAAAGTCACGTCACCCTTCCCCAGGTAGGAGGCATGTATGCAGGAGATTTTGCTCGAAAGAAGAATCTGGTAGATCATGGGTTCCGCTTACCATGCGCATATGACAACAGACCACTTAGAATTGATGAGTTTCAGAAATTGATTCCAAAGATGCTCTATGTCAGCGCGACACCGGGGGAGCGTGAATTCAGACATCTAGCAGAAGTGACTGGGCAAGAAGTACCGAGGGGGCTACTCCATGCGCCCTCAGGTGGAGGAGCGGGCAAAGCCGACATTGCAAAAAGGGAAGGCGATGGCTCCATGGAGAAGATTGTCAATTCCATAGAGGGTATTGTCAGCATGGAGATTCGACCTACTGGACTTCTTGATCCGAAAATTGAGGTACGGTCGACAAGTGGCCAAGTTCAGGATCTTCTAAGTGAGATAAACAACAGGGTCGAGAAGAACGAGAGGGTACTGGTCACGGTCCTTACCATCAAATTCGCAGAAGAAGTGTCTGAATATTTACAAGGAATGGGCATAAAAGCCCATTATCTTCATTCAGAAATAGACACGCTTGAGCGTTCTGAAATCATCAAGGCTCTGAGAATTGGCCATATTGATGTCATTGTGGGAATAAATCTCTTGAGAGAAGGGCTCGATATTCCCGAAGTCTCCCTCGTTGCTATTTTTGACGCGGCTGCTCAGGGATTTCTCAGAAATGAGCGTAGCCTCCTACAAACTATTGGTCGCGCGGCACGTAACGAGGAGGGGTCAGTCATACTCTACGCAGATAGCATATCTCCTGCGATGGAGGGCGCAATTAGGCAAACTTCTGAACGTAGAAAGCGACAGGCAGCCTACAATCTAGATCACGGCGTGATCCCAAGAACTATCAAAAAGGCACTGCCGACTATGGGGGATGAAACAGAAGACTTGCTTGCAGGGGTTGCAGGACGTGGCACCAAGGGCGGTAGGCGCCTGGTGGCCAAGAAGCAACGAACTAGAGATGTGTCAACTTTCGCAAAGAAGTTTGATTTGGGCGCAGGAGCGTGGACCTCTTCAGATTCAGTTCTTGAGTCGATCTCTCAGCCGGAGTGGGTTGATGCCGCCGAAGAGGTGTTGGCTGGTAATGTGGGGGATTCGGAGACGAAGCGGCTTATTGAAAAATTAGAGAAAGAGATGAAGGCGGCGGCGGCCAGGCTTGACTTCGAAAGAGCGGCCGATATTAGAGATAGAATTTCTGAACTTCAGTATACGACCAATTGAAATCTTGATGCAGGAGCCAAAAGCATGGTCGAGTACAATCCGCATGACTTCAAAGATCCTGTTCTGGATTATGATTTCAATAAAATTCAGAATACTTCCGATCTCATAGATCAGATGTCTGTGGCCGGAGGTTTTACTGCGACAAAATTAGCCAAGGCGAGGGACATGCTATCCAAAATGTTTGAAGAAGCAGGGAGTGAGGGCGTCGTAAATTGGATTTCCTTCCCTGCTGCTCTATGTGCGACAGGCACTCGTGGCTTCTTCCTTGAGTTGGTAAAAAGGCGTTTAGTTGACGTCATAGTTACAACGTGCGGCACCCTAGACCATGATCTTGCAAGAACATATAGGCAATACTTCCATGGTGATTTCGAATTGGATGATATTGCTCTTGGCCAGCAAGGCCTTAATCGCCTTGGCAATGTTATAGTTCCGAATGAATGCTATGGAGAAATTCTCGAAGCTAAGCTTCTACCCTGGTTGAGCGAGATAGAGGAAGAGAGGCGTGCATTGAGTGATTCTCCATGGAATGGTTTCGGTAGTGTTGAGCTGTGTTGGGCATTAGGAGATCGGATGGAAGATGAAGGAAGCCTCCTTTACTGGGCTGCTAAACACAGGATTCCAATCGTAATTCCCGGTATAACTGATGGTTCAATCGGAGCCCAATTATTCATGCATAGGCAAAGAAGCCCTTCGTTTATGATCGACGTTCTTGCAGATGAAGAAATATGTTCAGACCTATCATGGACGTCAAAAAAAGCGAATGCTCTCATGGTAGGAGGCGGGATCAGCAAGCATCATGTGATTTGGTGGAATCAATATCGAGGGGGACTTGATTCGGCGATTGGGATTTCAACCGCTCCCGAATACGATGGTTCATTATCTGGGGCGAGACTCCGCGAAGCGATATCTTGGGGCAAGATCAGACCAGAGGCTCCCCATGTTTTGGTTGAAGGGGAAGCCAGCATGATTCTACCAATCCTAGGAGCGGCATTACTTAGTCAATGAATTTGGAGAATATTCAAAGAGTACTCTTCACTCGGCTGGCCTATGTCTATTGCAGATATGGTACAGAACATGATTGATGAATTGAACGAGGCCATGGCGGACGCAGTGAAGTCCGACAATGGTAACAATGCGGCCATGACTCGTGTTCGCAAGGCAATGCAGTCCGCAAAGGGCGCTGCACAGGATGTTCGTATGAAGATCAGCACCATCCGAAACGGATGATCTGTATTCTCATTCAAACAGATTAGCGAATACTCGCATTATGGCGAGTCTGAGAGATCCTGAGGGCCTCCAGCCGTGAGGCTCCCCACAGTTTCTCATGTGCCTATCGATATGATCAAGATTTGGCCTAGCAATGTCGCCGTGTCCTCTCGGCAATGGTACAAGTGGAGGCTCTTTCAGAGTACTCGGATCGTGTGTTCCCTCTACTGAAGCGGAATAACGATTCCAGAGGTGAGCTGCCTCGGAATACACTGCTTCAGGCCACCATGGCCTCCTCCCAGCCATTAACAATGGTTGACTGGGTGACGGTAATTTGTTTTCTATAACCATTATCCGTATTGCTTCAGCAACATCACTTACAGACAACCAGAATCTTGGCCTTTTGATTCTACAATGCATATCAGAACCGGATATCGCGTCGGCGATTATTGAATGGAAGGTGCCATCCTCCCACAAAGGGTCACAAGTATCCGTTATGACGTCCATCACAAGTATGAGTGGCGAGTTGTGAAGGATTTTTTCTTCGCTCCACGGGAGGATGGTAAGTCCGGATGCCTCGACGCCAACCCCGATCTCGAGCTGGTGCGGGTCGTCGTACTGATATTGTTGGTATGGTATTGTATCAAGTCTAGATGCTATGGCATCTCTAAGAGGTCCTTGAGGGCCCAGGATATCAGCCACTCCCGGCATAGTCATCTCTCAATTTGCAAGAATTCCTTCAGCCGGTACATGATCGTCCTCGACGAAAGATCTCAGACAAGATTCTACAAGTGACACAATCATGTCAATTTCTTCTGACGTGATTAGGAAATGCGGAGTGAATCTTAGCGCATTTACGCCGCCATGTATCACACCTAGACCATTTCTCCGACACCATTGCTCGATTCCGTCCGCCCCCACCACAATAAATCGTGTGGGATCTAATTCTGCCGAGAGCAAAAGACCGGTTCCCTGCACCTGTGTTATGCATCCGGGCATTGCTGCAGAAAGTTTCTCTAATTTACTAACGAATTCTTTACCCCTTTCCCTGATATTTTGACGTAGTTCTGGAGTTATGCTCTCAAGAACGGAGATAGCCGTTTCTAGAGATCTAGGATTTGTAGTCATGGTGTTACCATAGACGCCCACGACATATGTCTTCGACGCTCTTTCACTCATGCCCAATACTGAGAGGGGGTATTGTCCAGCATTGAGCGCCTTGGACCATGTCTCAAAGTCAGGCACCTCACAATCTTCGAAACCAGGATAATCTACAATACTTAGACATCCCTGTCCCCTCAAACCTGCCTGTATCGAGTCTATCAAAAGGAAGGAGCCATGCAGATTCGATAGTTTTCTTGCAACGTCATAGAAATCTCTCGTAATCGAGAGACCAGGGTTTCCTTCACCCATCACGGGTTCCATCGCAACAAGTTCGATGAAAGCATTGTTTGCCTCTGCTTCCTTGAAAACAGATTGAAGTTTGTCGACATCGTTTGGAGGGACTAGTTTGACCCCCTCTCGATTTCTGAATGATGCGAGTTTATCGCGATATTTGGGCAGACATGAGTCTGAAATCGAGGCGGGTCGGTCAGTTCGTCCATGAAAGCCATGGTCTAATGCGATAGTCCAGATTTTCTTTCCTTCATGCGGTCCGCCTACGTCAGTCATCAATCTAGCATTGATATCTGCAATACGCATAGCCACCGTGACAGATTCGGAACCGCTGTTCATACATATGAATCTGTCAAATGGACAATTTTCTCGGCTATACCCTACTTCTGTTCTTATGGCCTCTGCGAATCTCATATGAGTCAGCGAAGGAGTCATGACATTGGCCATAACATGAGTCTCAGACATTGCCGACATAACGTGGGATGGTGAATGTCCCATTCCGAGCATACCATATCCTCCATTATCATGTATCACAGCGCCATGAGTTGTTACGATCCAAGGACCCTTGGCTGCAAGAGGTATGTACGGATTTACAGTTGATGGCTCGTAGAAATTCACGTAATACTTCTGGAGCTCCTTCGCAAAGTCTGCTTCATCGAGATTTAGAAGGAGTTCTTCAATGGAAGAATCCATCTGGCCTCTGGCGAGCACAGCTTGATCTATTGCTAAATCGAGATTGGGGTCACTAATGAGGAATGATTCGATTGATTCGCTACTAAGACCATAGGTAAATGCCGGTCCGGAAGAAGATCTGAGCAGTTCGATTCGGCTATCCATCAAACTACGCAGGAGTAGGCCATCAAATGAATATTCGCTGTTTGCTTCAAATTTTCAGCACGGTTATTAGAGGCTGATAATCTATTAAAAAAATAAAAATTAATTCAATAATTGAATTGATATTTTATACATAACAATAAATTTTCAATTGAAAAATTAAATTATTATTCGATTTGATTATATGCCGACTTGCTGCTCGACCCATGTAGATCGAGGGCAAGTGGGGTGCAGGTCGGTGGTAGTCGAATGAGTGAGAAGTTGGAAATACAGGAATTATTACAGAAGGAAGTGTATGTTGGAGATACCCTGGTAGGGGTTATCGTTGGTGAACGGTTCCACCCGCGGGAGGAAAATGTCAGGTCAATGCGTATCCAGGTGCTGGATGGCGTTGCAGAAGAATACATGAGGAAGCCTGCGGATCATGCGCCTTTGCACAAAGAATTGGTCCACAGCATAAGGCCCGATGGTTCAGTTAAGTTATCGAAATCGATGCGTGAACTTCAGAGAAGATGGCGAAACACCGTTAGGATCAATGAGCAGCTTTGGGCGCCTGATGAATTGATGGATCGTGCAGTCATGGATAACGATGGGGTCGATATAGGCAATGTCGTTAGTTTGGTCAAGGTGAAGAGGACTTATCGAGGGGTTGTGGTAGACGTGCATGGCGTTCTTCAACGAAGGATGGGTCTTCCTGATCAAATCATAATACCGGTAACTCAACTGGCTAGGACTACTGCTTATCTCGATGAAATAATTCTGAGATGTCCGCTCAATAGGCTCCTCTCTCTCCCAAGTTATTTGCAACTCAACGAGTGAATATGGTGGGCATGGCAGGATTTGAACCTGCGGCCTCCCGGTTATCAGCCGGGTGCTCCAGCCAAGCTAAGCTACACGCCCTGAGCGGCCTCCGGTGAGGCGCTACTGATTTGAAGATGCCCATTCGAATGATGATAATGATGCTCGTGATCCGGCAAGGTCATGTGTAGCATGGGACTCGCAAGACCAGATGCCAGTAGTTAGTGGCCCGGCCTACACGGAGGTCGCAATGGGTCTCGCTAATGAGTTGGGCATGCATTACCTCGCTACTGAAACTCGTCGTTTTCCAGATGGTGAGGGTTATCTTCGTACTCCTGTTGAGGGTTTTAATTCAATGCGATCTGAACCAGTGATTGTAGTCTCTTCCACCTTCCCAGATAATGGAATTGTCCAGACGATGATGATGCTGGCCGGTGTTGCCGATATCCAAAAGGGGGATTTGTCTAACCTAAAGGGCGAAGGTGCACAGAATCTGAATGACTCGGGACGAAGAATCTTGCTTGCAGTGCCGTACTATGGCTATGCGCGGCAAGATAAGAGATTCTCGGCAGGAGAAGTAATCGCTGCAGGGGTCATTGCTGATCATCTGGCTACAGCATGCGATGGGATTGTCATACTTGACATTCATGAGTCCAAAGTTTTGGAATCTCACAAACATCCTATTCAATTTGTCACCGCGGTGCCTGAACTCTCTGATTTACTCTCCAAAGATGTATCTCCAGACTTCATTCTATCGCCTGATAAAGGAGCAATTGACAGGGCGAAGGAGGTTGCTGGGATCATAGGGGTCCCATATAGCTACCTTGAGAAAAAGAGAATTGATGCACACACCATAGAGCATACTCCAAAGGATCTTGATGTATCTGGAAAGGTTGTGGCGATTGTTGATGACATGATTAGCACAGGCGGTACGATCTGTAGGGCGAGTGATGCCTTGCGCCGACAAGGTGCGACCGAAGTGCATGCAGCGTGCACTCATGGACTGTTCACCTCGGGGGCACTCACTAGGCTCGTTAAGCACGTTGATGGCGTATACAGTACTGATTCGCTATCTAATCCACGTGCCGTCGTTTCTGGGGCGCCGGCCTTAGCACGAGGCGTCAGGAAGCTGTTGACCACCCTGTGATGGCACCCCAGGTCCTGCGGTGCGTTTATACAGGCCGCGTTCAGCGGCAGGACACAGCACGAGGATGATTCCAATGAGTGTACACGTTGCCTTTGAAACCCCACAAGATGTTCATGAGATTGTTTACGAGATGGTCAAGGCCCTCGGAAAAGATGGTAGAGGAGGCCTGAAGAAGGGTGCAAATGAAGTCACCAAGGCTGCTGAGAGAGGGACTGCTCTAATGGTAGTCATGGCTGAGGATGTTAATCCAAGCGAACTGCTGGCCCACATACCAATGATATGCAAGGAAAAATCAATTCCATTCATGTACGTGCCAGATCAAACATACCTGGCTGAAGCAGCAGGGATGTCTGACGGAACGAAGACCGCCGCAGTGGCCGTTGTTGATGTAAAGAAAGATGGCGAAGATCGATTTAACGAAGTTAGGGGCCACTATGAGACCCTCTCTGCATGAGGTGGTTGAAGGATGTCACAAGAATCCTGGCCTGCCGAAGTGGTCGAAGTTGTTGGGCGCACAGGCATGACTGGTGAGGCAACTCAGGTGAAAGTACGGGTTAACGATGCTCCAAACCCCCGGGACATTGGCCGAATAATAACCAGAAACGTTGTCGGACCTGTCAGAATAGGAGATATCCTAATGCTGAAAGATACAGGTAGGGAAGCTCGTAAGCTCGGTGCGAGATAAGGAAGTGTTGTCAATGCCAGAAACGAGAATCTGCAGTTTCACTAGAGAAGAGATAGAGCCCGGTACAGGAATCATGTTTGTTAGGAGAGATGGTACAGTACTGTGGTTCAAAGACTCGAAGGCGAGAAAGAATCAGGTAAATCTGAATCGTAATCCTCGACGTCTTAAGTGGACGCGAAGATATGAGAAGGGCGGCATCAAGTAAGCTCCCCATTCATACAAACAGCCCAGATTGAGGTTGATTGGTGTTTTATTTCACCGATGTCATCAAGAACCCCACTTTTTCGTTTGTCTCGATGGACACATTGATTGCGATACCAGGGGTTGGTGAATCACTATCCCGGAGGCTTATCGACGAACTTGGTGATGAGGGAGAGGTTCTCCGTATTATCAAGAGTAAGGATGTAGCTTCTCTCGCAAAGATTGAGGGGCTTTCTGTAAATCGCGCTGTGCGTATAATCAATGAGTTTGGAGGGAACGGCAAGAGTATCGCTCAAACAAGCGACGCGCAGAAACTCCATGATCGCCTCCTCTGTGATATTGAGATTCATATTTCTTCTTCTCCTGCCAAGAAGAGGTTGGGCGTCTTACAACCAATGGGCATTGAATCGAAAAGTGAAATTGAAATTCGAAGAAGGATGGTTTCTGAGGCTATGTCATTCGTTGCAACGGCTCCATCATCTGTGATTGAATGGGATAAAGCATCGAGGGGAGTTAAGAGTTTGAAGAGCCATATCGGCAAGATAGACAGGGTAATTGTTGTTCCAGATTCTACATCAGCACAGCAGATCAAGAACATAGAAAAATATGCCAGAATAGTAGTTCGTGGCACAAATGAGACTTGGAAAGACTACGAGGGACTTCCCAGAGTAACATGGATTGGACCGAATGCACCTGACCAAATGCCTCCTGGTTGGTTGTTTTGTAAGATAGCAGATGATTTCCGATCTATGATTCCCGAAATATCACTCCAATGGATTGAGAATAACAGAAGTAGCCTCGAATCGCTCGTAAATCTTAGTGATATTACTCTTGGATTGGATCCACTTAGCGAGAGGATAAGGGATGCAATGGATGGTCTTGATGATCTTGGTTGGCTCCTCAAAACAGAAGATGGAGGGACAGATATTGAAAATCTCAGAGATGGGCTATGGAGTGAAATCAAAGCGATAGAGGGTTCCGTGAATGACTCGATAGTGAGTTCCACTTCTGAGGCCAGCCTTTCTCTAGATGGATCAGAAATGTTAGCCTACTATTCAGATGCCAACAGGCTTCAACACAGACTTAGGGGAGTGGTATCAGATTCGATATCTGAGTCACTCGAATACGGGCGCCAGAGGCTCTCAGAATATCTAGAAATGAGTGGCATATCAATTCCAACGAACTGCTTTGAGAGTGATTATCCATGTTCTTTCCGGAAGGGGACCATTGAGGAAATTGAACAAGACCTAGATCGTATGATTTCGAATTTCGAAATTGAAGGCGCTATGGTTCGTGCCGAAAAGGCCTCCTCAGTCATTGGCAGGGCTCAGGATTCTATTTCTGAGATTATTGATATTGACATGTGGATCGGGATTGCAAAATGGGCGAGGTATCGAAAATGCGTTCTTCCGGAAATTAAATCAGATGTAGAACCTAGTTGCTACTTCTCAGGGTTTAGACATCCTCTTCTCGGAGTTGATCCTATTCCTGTGAAGTATGGTTTTGGAAACCTCCCAGATCCGTGCCCTAGGGGGTCGATTGTACTCTTAACCGGAGCGAATTCAGGCGGAAAGACCTCGTTAATTGAGGGTGTGGCTTCGATTCTGCTTCTTTCTCATGCTGGTCTACCTGTTCCAGCAGATCAAGCGGTTGTTTCCATAGCAGATGAGATTCATCTGTTGGCAAAAGTTACTGGAACTCAAAGTGCAGGTGCTCTAGAAAGGACTCTGATGGGCCTCTCTAGAATCGTCATTTCTAGCAAAAAGAAATTCATACTAGCAGATGAGCTTGAGGCTATTACCGAGCCAGAAGCAGCATCTGGAATTTTGGCCGGATTGCTAGATGCAGCTGCTTCTAATCATTTGATATCAATTGTCATGGTAACACACATAGGTGCCTCAATATGTAGGAAAATGATTGCAGAGGCGAGGATTGATGGGATAGAAGCCAGAGGCTTGGATGAGCAGATGGAATTAATCGTCGATCGAGTACCCAGAATTGGGGTTCCGGCGAGATCTACTCCTGAATTAATCTTGAAGAGGCTGGAGGCCCGTACCAGCGGATCCGAATCTGAGCTTTTTCGAAGTATAATTGAGCGTCTTTGATGGATTGAGATAGAATATAATGTGGCTTAATCAATCTTGAAGAGGCTTTCCATGAGTTCTGAATCTAGTTTTATGGAATTGGTTGGTACGTCTTGCAAATTACCTCTCTTCTTTCCTGACATGAGTTCAAAGGCTCGTATTAAACGTCCTTTACTCAAGAGATTGTAGGTTTTCCACAGCCTATCTTCACCACTCGTACTATGCGACTTAACATCGAAATTAGACCATCCGGTCTCATCATGGGTTTTGGAATCGGAGTCAGGATCACCTAATCTGATCAGAAGATCAAACTGTTGCAAGAGTCTGATGGCCTGATTGACCGACTCCTCTTCACTATACTCGGAATTTCCGTGACTAAGAAGTGATTTTATGAACGGATTGGAATATCCAGCATGATGTAAGTAAGAGGTTAGTTTTCTCTCGTTTGTAAGACCGAGATAATAGTCGTAATTATAATTCGAGAGACATGTTTTTCCAGGATTCCTGAGAGAGCATATTGTCCTAACATTAGGATGTGTCAATGCTGCTTCAACTAGCTCTTTTCCTCCTGATGCGGAAACAAATGTTATCTCTTTCCCAATGGCTTCGTTAAAGAAATCTGTAGCCTCAGAGTGATTCATAGAAGTAAGATCTTTTGTTACTCCAAATTCATCGCATGGCTTCCCATTATCATGTCTCGACCAAAGTCTCTCGCCATTTGCGATAGCCAAATTTACGATTCTGGTACCTCCGGCCTTCCTGAAATGCAAAAAGAAGTTGAGACGGCTGACAGCCATGATTCTGGCTTGCTGGTTCGGGTTTGAACTTTGGGCGTTCATGCCCCGGTATCTGGATTAGATTAGAGATTCAATTATCTCGCCCACGGATTGTGCTCGACCGCAATATGCACACCTTATCTCCAAGGGGTCCTGAGAAACGACTTGCAAACGATGGGGCAGAGGCTCATTCGGATTCTGAGTTATGCAATTAAAGAATGAGCATTTTGCAATGTTTACCAGTTCTGCACCGAGTCCAATTTGTCTCTTTTCAGCCACGCCATAATTTCGGATGATTGCTATTGACGCAGAGGGGGCTATTAGAGCGAGTCGATCAAGTTCTTCCTGACTTAATTCTCGATCTTCGATCTTGAGTACGTCCTTCCTGCCTACTTTGCTGCTGGGAACATTCATGACAAGTGAAATTGGATTTGAATGGGAGCCATCGATATGGAGCATGCGCATGACTTGGACAGCACTTCCAGATGGTATGTGATCAATCACAGTCCCATTACAGATAGCAGAAACTCTCCTCATCTCATTCATATGATCGCCTCCGGGATTTCAATGCCAAGACTTCGACAAAGTAGGGCCATACGAGTTGGGACGCCATTGAATGCTTGTTTGAAGTACCATGCATGACTAGTGGCATCGATACTCGGATGAATTTCATTCACTCTCGGGAGAGGGTGCATGACCATCATATCAGATTGCGCGCTCCTCAAATCCTCGGCCTTCAAGGTGTATATGCCTGCGACCTTCTCATACTCTGCCTCATCTGGGAATCGCTCTCTCTGGATTCGAGTCATGTACACGACATCCGCAGATGAAATTGCAGGAGAGAGTTCTTCACTTTCCTCGACATGGCATCCTGAAGACTTGAGATCCCTTACGATCTCGGATGGCATTTTGAGAGGATCGGGGGATACTAATGTCAATGAAGCACCGAAGCGACTGAGAGCATGGCTCAGACTGTGTGCTGTCCGGCCATATCTTAGATCACCGACCAGCACCACATTGAGGCCCTCAATCTTGCCCTGCCCCTTACGGATTGTGAATAGATCAAGAAGTGTTTGAGTCGGGTGATTTCCGGCGCCATCACCTGCATTCATTACAGGTATTTTGACGGCGTCAGCAGCATATTGTGCTGCACCTTGTCTCGGGTGCCTTATTACAGCAACATCAGCATACCCATCAATCATCTGCATTGTGTCATAGAGCGTCTCGCCCTTCTTGACGGAAGACCCTACTTCACTAAGGTTCAGAACCTCTCCCCCAAGTCTCTTCATAGAAGTCTCGAAAGATAGTCGAGTTCTTGTTGAGTTCTCAAAAAAGAGATTGGCTAAGACCTTGCCTTCTAGCAGCGGCAGATGTACATCGCCCCGGGCAATGGGGAGGAGCCGCTCTGCATCGTCTAGTAGTGAAATCGCCTCTTCATTAGTCAAATCGTCCATTGTAATGAGGTCCACGTGTCACTCCTCCGGCCCTTTCAATGGCTGGCCGGACATATGTCTTGCCGTATATGGGGTAATGGATGATGGGTCTTGAAAGGAATCTGGCGAAGGCTTGAGTATCTGACCGTTAGCGGATATTCATGGCAGAGGACATGTACTACAGAATGATGGGATCAACAGGAATTCAAGTTTCAGTGTTGTCATATGGATTCTGGGCCACATATGGGGTCAAGAACGATCTTTCAGGTGATGAGGGGGTTGAAACTGCTAAGGAGCTCTTGAAGATCGCCAGAGAGGCAGGAGTGAACTGCTTTGATCATGCAGAGGCCTATGGGACCCCAGCAGGGGAGGCGGAGAGGATTTTCGGTCTTGCCCTATCCGAATTGGTTGAAGAAGACCCTGAACTTTGGAGGAGATCAGACCTGGTAATTACGACCAAGATATTCTGGGGAGGGGGTGGCGTCAATGAACGTGGGCTGTCCCGTAAGCACATCATGGAAGGCATGGATGCATCTCTGGATCGTCTTGGATTAGATTACGTCGATATGGTGTTCTGTCATCGACCCGATCCGCACACCCCAACTTCGACGGTAGTTAGAGCAATGACCGATATCGTTAGGGCGGGGGTTTCTACTGCTTGGGGTACAAGCGAATGGTCAGCACAGCAAATTACAGAGGCATTCTGGATTGCAAGGAGCGAGGGTCTTGAACCCCCTTCATTCGAGCAACCTCAATACAACATGCTCCACAGGGATCGTTTTGAAAAGGAGTATTTTCCTCTTTACCAGCCTCCATATTCCCTTGGGACGACAATCTGGTCGCCTCTAAGATCGGGTTTCTTAACAGGGAAATACAATGATGGGATACCTGAGGGTTCCCGTGCAACTGTGGAAATCTACGGGTGGTTGAAGGATGAGTTGGAAGACAGGCGAGAGAGGGGTGAAGTAGAGATCGTTAGGGAGTTAACAACATATGCTGAAAATGAGTTAAATTGTTCAATGGCGCAATTGGCTTTAGCATGGTGTTTGAAGAATAAGAATGTTTCAACAATCCTTCTCGGTGCCACGAATTCAAAGCAATTGAGAGAGAATCTAGGTTGTATTGAAGTCGCCTTGAAGCTCGACGAATCACACATGGAATCGATAGATGAGATTCTCGGGAATAAGCCTGAGGCTTGGATTGGTCCTGGCGGAAGTGGAAATAGAGATTTGAAAACGTTGTGAAGAGTATGATTGTATCAATTCAACTAATATGTGATAAACGAATAGGTTTGAGATTAGAATATGACCTCTGAAGAAGAAGGCAGCTGGTGGGAACAGCAAGCTGAATACGAGGGTTCCAAGAGTTCTTCTTCACAGGAAACAACAACGATTGTATCGGGCCCTGAAACAAAGAATGAGACCAATATGGCATTCACTCTCGGACGATTTCTGCCATTCATTGTGGCAGGGATCATCGGGATTTCCTTTTTGATGGGTTCAGTGTTCGTTGCTTTTTCTTTCATTCTACCAAATGGAACAACTGACAGTGGAGATGAATCGTCAGGAGAATCTGATAAATGGATCTCTACGAATGGAACTATCCTGGAAACTAGCCAGTATATCGAGGATTCTGTGACTTGGGAGAGAACTGATTCTTGGCAAGAATGCTACTGGGATGACTGGGAGGAACGGGAAATCTGTGATACATACTACGATACCTACTACGAGGATGGGTACGAATGTACAGCTGGGATTGACTACGAGTATTCTGTGAATGGGACAGTCTACAACGACAGCGAGTCTCTTACATTCCAAGATTACAGTCCTTGTCTTGACTGGGTATACAATGATTATCCGAGAAATGGGACTGTAGAAGTCTGGTACAATGAAGGCGATCCCGGAGAGAGCAGGCTTACTGAGCCTTTGGAATGGAGTATAGCCGAGGGTTTGTTAGGCGTATTTTTTGGCTGCTGCTCATTCTTCTTCCTGATTTTCATAGTGATTTCGATAAGCAAATGGTCCGGAAGAGTTCAGGGCGGCCATACATCTAGAATGGGATTCAGCAGGAGGATTTCGAGAGGAGGAAACTCTCGAATAAGGAGATCTGGCGGGAGACGCTCCGGGGGGAGAGGCTCTAGCGGAGGTGGCTCCTCCACAAGAACGGTTAGCAGATCTAGAAGAAGAAGTAAATGATCGCCTCATAGGGACAGGATGACTAGCCCCAGGGCTAGAATCACAGCTCCGATGAGTATCATAGTCTGGAGAGTCACATCGGATTCCTCATGCGTAACTGGGCCGTCTCCGATATCAGACACGACTGTTTCAATCGCTTCGGCTGCTGTATCCTGTCTGGATTCCGAAAAATCGATCTCCTCCTTCTTGTCCGGACCCCCTACTCCGAGATCTTCCTGATTCTCGATAAGTCTGTCAATCAATTCTGCCTTTCTTCCGGACACTGGCAGCGAATGGTCTGCGAGGAGTTCCTTGAGTTCTACGACTGTCATTAATTTTAGACTATCGCGGTCCATGATGTTGGATTCTGTATACGGTACTTAATCCACGAGTAGTTTGTATTACACTTTACTTCTGTTCATCCAACCAGGCACGCATGACACAAGACTGGCATATTTCTCGACTTGTGACGCCCCCACATAGCGAGCATGAGCGAATTTCCGAAGGAGTATTTCCAGAGGATGCATGCATCTGACGTATATGTTCTAGGCTGTGTAAAAGGCCGTGTCTTGCACCGGGTGTTTCTGTCTCAAGGGCTGCTATGATCTCTCGACTTCGTTGACGTTGGGCTCCAGCCGCGTGAGGGCAATCCCCGTGATGGAATGGTATATTGAGCACCATAGCAAGAGCATGGACTTCTTGTTCAGGGATCCAGCGAAGCGGGACAATCCTCGGAGGGAGCCCGTCTATTGGCGTAGACGTATGTGGCGCCAGTCTGACCGATCTGTCAACTTCTCCCTTCTGGAGATTCATGAGTATAGATTGGGCCATATCATCCAAATTGTGACCCAGGGCCATGACGTCTGCACCTGATCGTTCAGCGAGAGCATTCAGGCTCTGTCTTCTAAAAACGCCACAAAACGAGCAGGGCATCATTCCATCCGCCTGTGGATTTTTCATCGCGATATCAGGCATCATACGGACTACTTCATCCATTCTTGAGTATCCCATCTCTTCATACCCTAATTGGAGTAATTCTATTCCAAGAGACTCGCATAATTCCTCTATACAAGCAATGGAGGGGGATCGATAGCCGTCTATTCCTTCATCGATCACACCTGCTATTATCTCCAGATCTCTTCTGCGTCCGAGTATGTCAACAATGAGTTTGAGCATAATCGCAGAATCCTTGCCACCGCTCACTGCGGCGAGTATTCGTAATGGACTTCCGTCCTCTTTTCTAGCATCCTTTGGAAGAGGTAGTTGGACTCTTAGATCTCTCGATACTCTACGTCTTATTGACTCGTGTAAATGCCGCCCGCATAATCTCTGGCCACTGTATGGCTGATGTACAAGACTGGTATGGTCACACCGACTACATGACTCAACCTTCAGTCCGCACATGACGTTGGGAGGCCCCATCTGTGTTTCAACACGATGGAAGTAGCGAGAGGTTCTTGCGAGGTAGCATAGCGCAGACACCCATGGATGTGGGCCCAGAACTTCCATACTCGCAAAAATGGCATGGAAGAGTATCCAGCCCTTGGCTAGAACGCATACTGTTTGTATCTTCCATCCTCATATTCAGCATAATTGCAGGCGAGATTCGTCCTTCGCTCTCAGACTCGTTTGGTTCTTCAACATCCTTGCTAATTTATCCAATATCAATACTCGTCTCATTTATCGTGACTGAACATCTTGTGCGTCTGATAGAACGACTATTTGGGATAAGGTGAGGTCATAACTCTGTTTCTTCGGAGCGATATCCGGAGAATCCTCTGAAGATAGACTCGAACCACCCTAGAACTGTTTGCCATGGTACCAGATATCTGAGCATACTAACAAAGAGCAGGAATAAACCAGCAGATATCACCTTACCATAGGTCATTTGCAATTCGAGAGAGTCGTTGACCTGTTGGCTCCATTGGTTGGGTTGGAACTCTGATATCACCATGATCATTATCTCGTCGAAATCAAGCGCTACCGCAGTCAATATGGTGGCAAGTGAAAGAACTCCGAGAAGTTGAGAGAGGTGTGTATTTAGCACTGTTTGGAACATCCGTATATGTTCATTATCCGTCCTAGCGCTCTCCGGCAACATGGCTACATACTCAAATAATCGGATGACCATGTGTGATGACTCGAAAAACAAGAAGAGTAGAATCGATATGGTGATTAGCTCGAAAGCCAACGGCGACACCAGGCCCCCGAACAGTGTTGAGTCGCCGATTTGAGCAGGGAGCGGCTTGAGCCCTATTCCCTGTACAGATTCCAGTACTGCCTCGAAGGTCAGTAAAGCATGGAAGACTATGAACATAATAGTGTAGCTAATAGTTGCGATTATGGCACGCATTGAGATATTCCATATCCCTATCAGGCCGAATAGGACTGGTATGAAAACAACACCCATCACGATTATTTCTGATATCACTTGCATTGTCAATGAGAGTCTGTCTCCGTGATTCAATACAGAGAACTCTTGACCAAAAGGAATATACAACTGCTGATAGCTTATCATGCTTGCAATCCACTCGAACAAGAATGGCCCGAATCCTGCAATGATTACTGATGCGTAGATCGTATTTTTTATTCTTCGGCGTGTCTTGGAGCTTCTACTTGAAACGTAGGCATGAGCGCCTGTCAACAACAGACAGAATATAGAGGGAATGAGCAATGCTGCTTCTCCTACCTGGTCCGCTCCTGTGATGAAATCAGGAAGTATTGATTCGCGCTCGAATGCTTCTTCGACATAAGCCATACCTCGCGTGTGTTCGAAAGCAGGGCACCAATAGGTAGAGCCCTCTGCCTCATCGATGAAATCTTGATTGCATTCACCGTACACAGAGGTCATTGTTAGTAAGAGCGCTGCTAGAGCCAATGTTGCAACTAATTGGAGCATTAATATTTGCCACCTCGTGCGCAATGAGCGAAGTCTCAAAGTGTGTTTTTGGTCCGGGTTTTCATCTGCCATTCAATCACCTCAACCCTTCTTGACCTGCAGCAACGCCTGTGCCAAATCTATATCTGGAACCCAGTCGATGACATTCGCCCCGTATCCATTAAGCGACATGAGCCTATTCTGTCGTTCCATCTTGAGTACCTCGTATGCCATCCTAGGTATCCTGCTAACGAGCCTCTCTAGATCTATTGAATTGGGAGATAGAACATACACAGTATGGCCGTGACTGGATAGCGCTCTTATTGCAGGAAGTGTTGTTCCATCGCCCTCTAGGCTACTGACCACGAATACTGGGGATCCTCGATTCATCCTAGGTATTAGTGCGTTTGTGACTGCTTGAAGAGGCATTGACCCTCCAGCAGAGACTCCTGCTAGAAGGCTCAGGATCTTGTACTGCTGCTTGTCACCTGCCTCAGCGGGAAGATGGTCCATTCTCTTCCCGTAGGTCGTCAGTGAGACAGCATCACGCCTTCTGATGAAGTGATTGGATACCGAGGCAGTGGCCACTGCACCCATTTCTAGAGGATTTTTCAGAACGGTTCCGATTCTGGATATATCTCGAGTATCAAATAGAATATGAACATCGGTAACTGCGTCCCTGACCTTCTCGTTCACCATCAAGTCTCCAGTTCTTGCGAAGGCCTTCCAATTGATTGACCTGAATGAATCACCGGGCATATACTCGCGAAGTGAGTAGAACTCGGTTCCTTGACCAGGAGTTCGGAGAGTCGTTGCGCCGGTGTACAACTTTGGAACGTTTGATCTGAGAAGAGCGTCCTCGATATCCCTCACTTGAGGGAATACGATGACATCGCTTCTCGTATCGGCAAGGCCTTCGTCGGTGAATAGTCCAAAGACATCCCGATATCGAAGAGAGGTTGGACCGATGGAATAGTGGCCTCTTAGAGGGCATCTCACGGTGTATCTGAGAGTTGTGGATTGCCCTGGTCCCAGATTGGCTCGAATCAGGTTGATTCCACGCCTTATTTTCATTTCATGCGGGACATTGTCGTAAATATCCAGTATCTGCGTTCTACGTCGCGAGGGGTTCTTTATCCTCAAAGTGACTGTAATATCATCTCCCTTGTACACATTCTCTTCAGATAACTCACGTTCTACCACCAATCGTGGAAATCCGCTGATCCAGCTAGCCATCACCAGAATTGAAACCATTAGCATCCCGAGAATCATCAGATGGAAATGGCTGACCATCATGCCGACAAGTATCAGAGATACTCCTCCGACAAGCATCATTGTAGCTTTTCTAGTCCACAAAGTCATGCCTCCATTAGATCGTCATCTGGCTCATCATCATCTGGACCCCATTCCTTCATCCGCTTGACTATTGCAACTAATTCCTCTGTCTTATAGCGACGATTATCGTAGATGAATCGGATCAATACGGGATCTTCAACAAGTGCCTGTAAGTCTTCTGATGAGAGTGCATCGAACTCTTCTCTAGTCAGAGTATTGCTACTCCTGATTCTGGAAAGTAATACCTGCCTAATCTTATCCGGATGTTGATAAAACTCGTATCTTTTAGCGTCCCCGAAGCCATAGTAGATAATTCTGAAAACATGTCTCCAATCTTCAGGGTCTTCTTTGCGAATGAGCACGACTTCGAGCATCATGAAGAGGGCGAGAAACAGGATGAGCATGGCCATCCAATCATTTGTGAAGTAAACAAGAAAGTAGTATGCTAAGTTGTATGTGTCGGAAAGTGGATTGGACTGCTGGTGGCGGCTCTCATCGAATATGACGACCGCGTCATCACTTGGAATTAGGGAACCGTTGCCAACTAGCAATGCATCTGCAATAATGTCGAGTGCCCACATCCTATTGTCGTTCTCAGGTACGGCGGAGTCATCGACATCTGAAGCTGAGTATATTGCATTGATGAGTAATGATCCATCTGACGCAATATGTACCTGCCCCGAGGAAGGCTCTGCACACAATCTTGATGAGCAGATTCTTGCATATACTGCAAATGGGCCTTGTTCGTCGCCCTGTATGCCTGCTGCTTCGAACGCGGGCGTCAGATCTCCGTCATCATTTGAATCCAAATACGAATCTAATGTTGATGTGACAACAGGATATCGATTTTCTGCGGGAGAGAATGCTGACTCTTTATCGAATGCTGACGGGGTACTGGTCAGAAGATCATAATCTTCGCTGAAGTCGTAGACTCCGTCGACATCATTCCAACGATGGCTGCAGAGACCGTATGAGCTGTCATTGGGCGTAAATCCCATATCGGGAGAATCTGGATTTGGGTCTATGGAATCTAATATTGCATCTCCGTCTCTGTCAGCAAGACAGGGGTGATAATTTGATGTTGAGCCGGACGTTTGTGTCAAATTGTATGCGTCTGTTACGTTTGTCCATACATAGTTGTAATCGAGTTCTCTCGCCCATGCCTCTCCGTCGTATAGCTGATGGCTTGAAAATACAATATTATATTCCTGTGCAAGTGCAGACGAGTAACCAAAATCGTCCATAAGAAGCAAAGTTCCACCAGCCTGCACATACTGCACTATAGCTTCAATTTCTGATCCAGTGTATCCATCTGAGTCGGAGAGCTCGATTACAGAATCATCATCAGTGAAGCGAGGGAGGGAGATTGTATCGCGCTCTACACCAGATATCACAAACACTGTCTCATCGGGATTGTCGATTTCTCCAAGAAGGAGTGGGCTGGACACCATGGCAGTTGTTTCAACCCCCATGTCATTGATGTCTGAGCGAAAATCGCCGAGATCGTTCCAATCGTCGCCATATGCTGACTGTTGGGTCTTCCCGTCTACGATATATGTAGAAGCGATAAATGCTACAAGGAGTGTTAAAACAGACCAGAATGAGAACATTAGGAACCTTCTTCGATTCATTGCATTGAAGAATCGAGATGCTCTTCTTGGTCTCTCTATCACCCGGTCACCTCTCAGCAGTAGGGTACAACCCAATCCAACGATATAAGACGCTTGTCCGGCCTTGGGACGTATCACTGATGCAAACGTATGGCATTTGATATCTCGGCGACCTCTTCGACAGGGACTTCTAACAATCCTTTCTTGACGGGCCACGGAAGTAGGGCGGGATCGAGTTCATCCGGTATTAGAACAAGTAGGGAGACTACTTTTCCAGATCTTGGGTCGAATATGAAATCGGAAAGATGTCCCAGAGTGTCTCCTGCACCATCCAGTATTGGCCGGTTTAGAATTTCACGGCCGAATCCTGACGGCATCCAAATCACACCGACTCAATGCCCTGAAGAGTGTTCGAGTCTCTCTTAACCGACTCTAAACCGCTAACGAGGGTCTCTTCCATCTTGGAATAGTAGTCTAACATGTCTTTATTGACGGTTGGTCTGACTCTGTTAATAGCATCCTCGAAGTGGCTTTTTGAAACGCTCTTTCTACCTGCCCTCATCGCAATAAGTGCTGCTTCTCGGCATATTGCCTCTATATCAGCGCCGGTATAATTCTCAAGTCTATCAACGAGATCATCGAGATTGAATCGGCCCAAAGGCATCTCTGAAGAATGGATCTTCAGAATCGCCAGCCTTGACTTTCGATCTGGGGGCGGAACGTGCAGAACGCGCTCAAAGCGTCCACTTCGTAAAAGTGCAGGATCGATCATTTCAGGTCGGTTGGTCGCAGCTACGACGATGACTCCTTCCATCGACTCGACGCCATCCATACTGGAGAGAATCTGATTTACCACCCTATTCATGACATCAGACCCTTCTCCGGACATCGATCTACGAACGCCAGCAATTGACTCGAATTCATCGAGGAAGATGATTGAGGGCGCTGCTTGTTTCGCCTTCTTGAAAACCTCGCGTACGGCTCTTTCTGATTCTCCGACCCACTTGGAAATCATTTCCGGGCCCTTTATTGAGATGAAATTAGCCTTTGCCTCGTTTGCTATAGCCTTGGCGATTAGTGTTTTTCCAGTTCCCGGGGCGCCGAATAGAACAATCCCTCGTGGAGGTTTGATACCAAAATGCTCGAAGGTTTCTGGTTGATTCAAGGGCCATTCGATACTTTCCTTGAGCCTATCTTTGATTTCTTCCAGTCCGCCGACATCGTCCCAAGAAGCCGTTGGGACCTCGACATAAATCTCTCTGAGTGCACTGGGCTCTATCTCTTTGATTGCCTCGCGGAAGTCGACCATTTTGACTTCCATCTTCTCGAGTACCTCGGCGGGTATCTCATCTTCATCTAGGTCAATCTCGGGAAGATATCTTCGGAGGGCCTTCATTGCGGATTCTCGGACTAGAGCCGATATGTCCGCCCCGACGAAACCATATGAATTCTCAAGAAGCCAATCCATCTCGAAATCATCACTTATGGGCATGCCACGTGTGTGGATATCGATAATCTCAGAACGGCCATTTTTGTCTGGTACGCCTATTTCCAATTCTCTATCGAATCGACCGGGCCTTCTCAAAGCGGGATCTATGGCGTCCCTTCTATTCGTAGCCCCAATTACAACCACATTATCCCGGCCCTGCATGCCATCGAGAAGCGTTAGAAGTTGAGCAACTACCCGCCTTTCTACTTCCCCACTGACATCTTCTCGCTTGGGCGCAATTGAATCTAATTCATCTATGAAAATGATAGCAGGGGCATTAGAAGCGGCTTCATCGAATATTTCGCGAAGTTGCTTCTCACTTTCACCATAGTACTTGGAAATAATTTCAGGGCCATTGATTGATGTGAAGTGTGCCTGTGTCTCTGCAGCAACAGCCTTGGCGATCAATGTCTTTCCAGTCCCGGGAGGGCCGTGCAGAAGGACGCCTCGAGGTGGGTCTATGCCCAGTCTACGAAATAGTATGGGGTGCTTGAGAGGCAGTTCAATCATTTCCCTGACTTTCTGAAGCTGGTCTCCAAGACCTCCTATATCCTCATAGGAAATCGTCTGAATGGTACTCTCGTCTTCTTCATCAACTGGATCTTCTTTGATGACGATCTCTGTGGAAGGTAAAACCTGCACGATACCCTTTGGCTTAGTGCTGACTATCTGAAATGGCAAGGCTTCGGCGAACAAAGTCATGCCTGGTATGAATATCCTATCTCCAGCTACAACTGGACGCTTGTTTAGGCCCCTGCGAGCGAATCCTTCGATACCGGGTCCAAAACGGACCTTTTGCTGCTTGGCCATTACGGGAGACAGCACAAGTTTCTCACACTCAGACACCTCGACTTTACTAATGTTCACTCTATCGCCGAGGGATACTGCTGCATTTTTTCGGATAATACCGTCTATCCTTATGACTCCAAGATTTGCATCTTCCGGTCTGCATCTCCAGACAATGGCAGCAGTGGACTTCTCTCCCTTAATTTCGATAACATCGCCGGGTTTGAGATTCAAATCATTATCAAATGGTACTCTAGCTCTTCCATGCCCCACGTCACTTGGAATTGCCTTTGCAACCCTAAGCGTAAGTTCCCCTTCTTCGTCCGACATGGAGTATCCCTCGGAGATTGCTGTGTATTGGGCTGCCTTAAACCCCCATATCCAAAGTCGTCATGTTTGTGCACTTACCAGACGGCTTGTGCGATAGCGACGTTAGCAGCATTCATGTGAATAACCGGAGTCGGCGCATCATGCCCCATGTACTTGAGACCGGATTTGAGGCGATAGACAGCGAAAACCCCAATGGTTCACCGATGATTCGTGGATACAATATAATCGGGGGACAATTAGAACCTGCATCTGATGGTTCGACATTTGAATCGAAGAATCCTGCGATCCTTGCTGACTGTCTTGGAGTCTTCCCCCTATCCACCAAAGATGATGTGCACAAAGCATTGAAGTCGGCGAAGTCGGCATTCCCCGGCTGGTCCTCTACCCCTGCACCCACACGCGGACAGATCATAGGCAATATGGGGAGATTGCTGATGGAGCACAAGGACGATCTCGTACGCCTGGAGACCCGTGAAATAGGGAAGACGCTGAAGGAGAGTGCTGGGGAAATCCAGGAAGCCATAGACACGTGTCTGTTCTTCCAATCAGAAGGAAGGCGTCTGTATGGACAAACCGTCAACAGCGAGTTGCCTGACAAGGAGTTGTTCACTTATCGAAGACCGCTTGGGGTTTGCGGTATCATCAATGCATGTAATTTTCCGTCTGCTGTGCCATTCTGGAAAATGATCCCTGCAATCATGTGCGGCAACACCTGTGTCTGGAAATCGCCACAAGACAGCCCTCTTCTCTCATTTGCATTGGCAAGAATAATGCATGAGGCTGGTCTACCAGACGGGGTCGTGAATCTCATTCATGGAAAGGGAAGTGGTGCCGGTCAGCATCTTGTTGATGCGGTTGATGAAGGAATGGTCAACAAGATTTCATTCACAGGGTCTACTTCGGTCGGCAAAATGATCGGGGAGATCTGTGGCCGCAATCTAGTCTCATGTTCCCTCGAATTAGGAGGTAAAAATCCACTAGTCATCATGCCCTCGGCCAATCTTGAGAATGCTGTAGAGGGGGCTTATTGGGCAGGATTCGGTACCGCTGGCCAAAGATGCACAAGTCTCGGTAACCTAATTGTGCACGAAGATATCTATGAGGATTTTATGGAGAGATTCATGGAAAAGGTTCGTAGTACAAAGATTGGTGATTCGATGAGTAACGATGATGTTCTTTATGGCCCGATGCTGTCTGAGAAATATGCATTGGATTTTCTTGATGGGTTGGAAATGTGCGAATCAAGCGGGGCGACACGGATTTACGGAGAGGGGCGAATAACAGCAGACTCATCCCCCACGGGTTTCGTTGCTGACGCTGACAGCGGAGTATACATGTGGCCTCACGTGTATGTGGACGTCACAGATGAGATGGAATGCTTCCATGAGGAGCTTTTCGGGCCTGCAGTCACGGTCGTCAAGGCCAAGGATTTCGATCATGCACTTTATCTGGCAAATGCATCCCCATATGGACTCTCGAGCGCTATTTACACGAATGACAGGCTAGAGGCATATCGATTCAAAACAGGTATCAAAGCCGGTATGACTGGGATAAACAACTCAACTACTGGAGCTGAGGCGCACCTCCCCTTCGGAGGGGTCAAGGGCTCTGGGAATGGCACCAGGGAATCTGGCATTTGGGTGATTGAAGCATACTCTTACTGGCATGCAGTTAACGATGAGTTATCCGGGAAGCTTCAGTTGGCTCAGATGGATGTTGATGAAATTCACATCGAAGAGGCAGAGGCAGATTACAAATCTCTTGCATGATTTCGAAGTATTTATTGGTATTAAATTCGCAAAAGTTCTATCTTCCTCCGGCCGCTCTCCCACTCATGGCGAAGAGTCCGTGGACAGGCATATTTCTTGCGATATTGATGGTATTATTCTCAACACATCCTCTGTTGGTTGATTCGGGGTCACAAACAGAAACCGAGATTCACTCGGATGAGATTCGCCTAGGAACCATCGCCAACAACTCTCCTGGCCAAGTGCTGGGCCACATTGATACCCATGACTCACTGTCAATCGGGAGGCAATTCGCCTGCGCTGTCACCGAGAACTCCAGCGTAGTATGCTGGGGCAGGACAGATTTCGGTCAAACCGGAATCGGAGTCACGGGCACTAACGTCTACCACAACATGACCTATGTTGACGCATTGAACGGAATGGGCATTGTAGAGGTCTCGGCACACCTAGACCACGCATGTGCCCTTACGTCCCAGGGAGCCGTCTACTGCTGGGGCAGCAACGTCGATGGCCAGATCGGCAACGGGCAAATCGGGGGGAACGTGCTCGTCCCGACTCAGCCCCTATTGCCACAGGGCGTCGTCGCAAAATCACTCTCGCAGGGACCGAGTTCCCATACCTGCGCAATCAGCACCGATGGCGACCTGTATTGTTGGGGACTCAACAGCCGGGGGCAGGTTGGCAATGGGCAGTTATGTGCTAATTGGGGTACCACCTACACCAACCCATGCAGTTATGCCAACACAGGAATACTGGTCCCAGAATTAATCAACATGCCAACGGGGGTCACTGTTACGTCCGTCAGCGTGGGAGGCGAGCACACGTGTGCCACGGGCAGTGATGGCGGGGTGTATTGCTGGGGGTCCGACATGAATTGCAGGGTCACTGGCGGGGACAGCGTTTCCGATGACCCCATAACAGGGAATCAGGGTTGCAACTACTTTCACCATACACTCAGCCCGAGAAAGCTAACGATGTCAAACACGGAAGTCACAATCCAGGATACAGCAAACCTATCGTTCGTTCAGGCGGTCAGCGGTTGGGTGTTCTCCTGCGCGATGACCAACTCGGGTGACGGAGTTTGCTGGGGCGCCAACACGGAGAGCCAGCAAGGGATTGGCAACAACAGCAACCTGGACTTCGCCGTGGTACCAACTCTGATCCAAGGACCCTCGGGAGAGAGCATGACGAGCATGTCCGCCACTACCGCCCAAGCGTGCGCGATGTATGACCAAACCGGGGCCTACTGTTGGGGCGACAACTGGGGCGGCAACACGGGGGACTATGATGGTTCGAACGCCGTGTTATGCAACTACTCAGGCCAGGAAAATGGTGGCGGCAATGTAAATTGTCAGGATCGTGTAGCGCCCCATCAGGTCTACACGGGTGGGAATTACGCAGCAGTGGTCATGGGTGCTGCGAACGCATGTGGCTTGGACGCCTCAAACGACATCCACTGCTGGGGCGCCTACGCATGGAACAACGTGAACCAGACCCAGCATCATGTCTTGTGGGGAACTCGGGTCCCGGAACTAATGCAGCTCCCTGGAACGGCGAAGATAGCATTGGACGACCTTGATTCGGACAATGACGGGCTCAACTCCCCATTCGACCTATGGCCCGAGGGCTGTCCATCCGGGTGGTATCAAGACGCGCCCAACTCCTGCGATGAGTCCCCGCCCGGGCACTATGCAGAGGAGAGTCTGCCGTGGAACCTAGTCATCTGTGAGAGCGGTACCTACCAACCCAACGGAGGACAAACATCCTGCATAGACTCAACCCCGGGCTACTATGTTCCGGACGAGGGTGCATTATCGAAGATCATATGCCCTGCTGGGTCTTACCAGCCCAACGCTGGATCCTCGACCTGCATCCTGGCAGATCCTGGATATATGGTGAACACGCCCGGTAAAATAGATCAAACTGCATGTAATGCTGGAAGATTTTCGTCTGTGGGCGGATCAACGGAGTGTGTCAGGGCGCAGCCTGGTTTCTATGTATCAGGTAGCGGATCAGCAGAAGAGGTTCCATGTCCGCCTGGATCGTATGCGCCTGCCCAGGGATCGATATCGTGCATCTCGACTTCTCCCGGACAGTATACCGACGCTCCAGCTTCAACCCAGCCGGTCTCTTGTGATCCGGGTTCCTACCAACCTGACTTCGGTCAAAGTTCGTGTCTCCTGGCTCCTGCTGGGAATTATGTCTCAGAATCGATGGCTTCGTCTTATCAACCATGTCTCTCGGGTCACTACCAATCTGCCGAAGGGATGACTGGATGCGCAACTACGCCTCCAGGGACATACACGCCAGGAGCATCATTCACTGCGCCTGTAGATTGTCCTGCGGGTACATATCAACCATCAGTAGGGGCAGAGAGGTGCATCGATGCGATGCCTGGCAACTATGTTGCTTCAGAAGGGGGCGTTGAGGCGATTGAATGCTCTCCAGGAACATATCAACCCCAGTCGGGACAATCTACGTGTTTGGAAGCTGATGCTGGGCATTACATCACCCTGAGGGCGGCGAAAAGTCAGATGCCATGCCCAGTAACTACATTCCAACCTCAAACTGGTCAGACAGCCTGTCTAGACGTCGAGCCCGGCCACTATGCAGATGGGGTTGGGGCGATGGCCCAAACGCCTTGCGATGCAGGCGAATATCAACCCTCTAGCAAGTCGACGAACTGCAAAATCGTCCCTGCCGGACATTATTCAGTCGGCATGGGCTCCATTGATTTCATCGCATGCACGCCAGGGACCTATCAGCCGACATCAGGAATGTCGGGTTGTGTAGATGCTGATCAAGGCAACTATGTAGGAGAGTCGTCTCAACTGATTCAGACGCCTTGCTCAAAAGGAACTTATCAACCATCGACTGCGTCCTCCGAATGCTTGAGTGCTGATGCAGGATACTTCGTGGAATCAACAGGTGCCACAGAACAGACGCCCTGTGAAGCGGGATCCTATCAGCCTGTTGAAGGGCGATCGAACTGCATATATTCGTCAATCAACAACTATGTTCCAGAGGCCGGATCAGCAGTACAGACAGCATGCCCATCAGGAGAGCACCAGCCCACCCTAGGTCAAACCGGCTGTGTTGAGAAAGAGGATGAGGGGGGGCTTCTCCCTGGATTCTCTTCTTTCTTCGCCCTCATGGCGCTAGTGGGTGCTGCATCGATGATCACTTCTCGTAAGCAGAACTGAGTCGTTATCATGGTCGGTGGTGCGCACGCCGGGACTTGAACCCGGGTAACGAGGTTGGGAACCTCGTATCATAACCGCTAGATCACGTGCGCTTGGGATATCCGATTGTACCTGCGGTCATGAATACTGGGGTACGGGGTTCAGCCATGTTGAAGCACTAGTTAGCATCCGGACGTATCATGGAAGTTTCTAGAGAGTTGGTTCGTACAGTGGTATTCGTACTTGGTCCAATGGTTCTTGCATCATATGTTATTGGAGTTCGGAGGATGGACGATCCAATGGAATTATGGGGCGGTATTCCTGAATCCTGGAGAAGTCTCAACGTAATGTGCATGTTCATTGCTGCCGCTGGTTTTCTGATTGCCTGGTGGCAGCTTCTCTTTGGATGGGATGTCGGTGTTGTCGAGTCGACAGGGTGGCCATGGAGCGGAGAAGTTTCAGATGGGGGTCATGGACGAATACTCATCGCCTTCCTCCTGATACTGATACCATCGATGCTATGGCTCGAATTGACTCGCATACACATACAGAATGATTCTTCATTCACTCAGTGGATCGTTATTGCAAACCTCTGGCTTGTGGTGTCTGGCAACGTACTTTTGATTCTCTTTGGATGGAGTGCATGGAGCGGAGGTGCCAGTGGGACGGATGTACTCCCTCTGCTTGGGGGCCTTATGCTCGGAATTCAAGTGATAGTGAACGATGGGATTCTCTGGGTCTGGAAATATCCATGGTGATTCACGGAAAGAGTGGTTCCCCGCATTCCGGACATGGTAAACCGGGTAAGAACGCGCCCGGCATATGTCCACAATTGAGACAGATCGAAGAAGTGATTTCTCCCATTAGAGGCCCTCTACAACCTTTTCCTCACTTCATCATTCATCAAGTTGATGCAGACTGAAAATGGTCAGCCTTATGCAGTGCCTATCCAGAGGAATAGCGGGGCACTGGTGATGAGAGGGTACCAACGTCTGCCCCTCGTGAAGGGTTTTGGCAAAACACAGAGGATTGACAACTGGTGGAATCAGCCTGCGATAATGGCTGCAGCGCTCGGAATGGCGATGCTCTACACGGGACTTAGGGTGATTGTACTGGACGGCAGCATCCACTATGAGAATCATCGAGTTACTTCCCCGATATTCTCTCCAGACGTATTACATTTATTCCACATTACTAATCATCCAGGTTGGATGAATTCTGCAATGCTGATTCTATGGATACCGTTTGGATTCAGAGGAACTTGTTACTACATGCGAAAGGTGTACCACCGGACCTTCTTTCAGAATCCTACAGCATGCATGGTTGCGAAACCTGAGATTAATCATGGAATTGGTTACTCGGGGGAAAGAGGTGTCTTTATCATCAACAATATTCACCGTTATATGCTATATCTTGCAGTAATCATCCTCTCGATGAAATACTACGATGTGGTTCACACGATGAGGTTCGACGGATCCTGGGGATTTTCCATGGGCACCCTGATACTCGCATTCGAATCCTTTCTACTGACTATGTACGTAATCTCATGTCATGCATTCAGACATCTTTTTGGTGGTTCTCTTGACCAGTGGCGAGGGGGTATTTCCTCCATAGCTGGATGGTTATTCAGATTCTCAAGTCGCCATAATGCAAGCCATAATCTCTGGTTTTGGACGTCTCTTGCAATGGTTTTCCTGGGAGATATATTCGTTCTTTCAGTTGCTGAAGGTCTGATTAGCGATCCTAGTTTCATAATGAGGTGATTGATTGTACGATTACGAGTGTCACGAACATGATGTTGTGGTAATTGGGGCAGGTGGGGCTGGACTCAGGGCTGCTATTGAAGCCAGTTCCATGGGCGTCAGTGTTGCATTGATCTGTAAATCGATGTTGGGTAAAGCGCATACTGTGATGGCTGAGGGAGGTGCAGCTGCTGCACTTGCTAACAAGGACTCACGCGATTCATGGAAGACGCACTTCCGTGATACGATGAAGGGTGGAAAATACCTCAATGATTGGAGGATGGCGCGTATCCATGCTCAAGAAGCTCCTGATCGGATTAGAGAGCTTGAGACGTGGGGGGCCGTATTCGATCGGACTCGCGAAGGGCGAATCAATCAGCGAAATTTTGGTGGGCACACATACCCTAGGCTTGCACATATCGGAGATGCTACCGGACTCGAAATAATTCGTACCCTTCAAGAAAAAGGAGTCCATATGGGAATGGATGTTTTCATGGAATTTACAGTGTGTAGATTATTCACATCTGACGGGCGGATATCCGGGTGTCTGGCATATGATAGGCAGAGAGGAAGGGCTCATGTCTTCAAGGCGAAAACTATCGTACTTGCCACTGGAGGAATAACTCGATGTTGGTCAGTATGCTCGGGCTCTTGGGAATATACAGGGGATGGTCATGCATTAGCATATTGGACAGGTGCAGAAATGGGCGACATGGAATTCGTTCAGTTCCACCCGACAGGCATGATATGGCCGCCAAGCGTTCGTGGCATACTAGTTACCGAGGGAGTAAGGGGAGAGGGGGGCATGCTAAGAAACTCAGAAGGAGATCGTTTCATGTTCAACTATGTCCCTGAGATGTTCAGGAAGGAGTTTGCAGATACTGAAGAAGAGGCTCTGGCATGGGTTGAAGAAGTAATATCGGACAAACAGGCTACGAACAGAAGACCTCCAGAACTTCTGACGCGCGATGTAGTTGCCAAGGCAATTAACAGCGAAAAGGCAGCAGGCCGTGCAAGTGAGCATGGGGGGGCGTATCTGAATATATCTTGGCGGCCGGCTGATCAGGTTCGGAAGAAATTGCCTGGGATGTATCATCAATTCAAGGAGCTTGCAGGAGTCGACATAACAAAGCAGGCGATGGAAGTAGGGCCGACAGCACACTATGTGATGGGGGGCGTTAAGGTGGATCCTGAGTCCCAAGAGTCGACTGTTCCAGGACTGTATGCCGCAGGGGAGTCTGCAACGGGATTGCATGGCGCTAACAGATTGGGTGGGAACTCCCTTTCCGATCTTGTGACATTTGGGCGGAGAGCAGGACTGTATGCTTCGAAGTCGGCATCTGCTATGGACGCATGGGGAGAAATAAAAGAAGATGAAATACAAGATGGAATCGATCATATGATGGCTCCATTGAATCGCGAAGGAGGGGAAAATCCGGCTTCTATTGTGCATGATCTTAGAGAGATGATGCAAGAAAAAGTAGGGATAATCAGAACTCGGGATCAGTTAGTAGAGGCGTTAGATGATCTTGAAGCGTTTAGGGTTCGTTCGCAATCCTGTTCACCCGGAGGAGGGGTGATTTACAATCCAGGTTGGCATCAGGCTCTCGAACTAGAGGCAATGATTGATGTAAGCCAAATGTGTACTCTTGCAGCACTGGAGCGAGAAGAGAGCCGTGGCGGCCATACACGAGATGATTTTCCGATTCCTGACCATGATTCATGGGGCAAAGTAAACAGCGTAATTACGAAAGATTCGGATGGCAATATGAAAATTGAGCACAGGAGTTATCCGCCGATTCCAGATGAGTTGAAACAATTACTCGATTCTGATGACCTGGATGGTGACTCATGATGAAGAAGCAAGTGACGTTCCGAGTATTCAGAAGCCATACAGGGGAACGACCCTATGCCAGTCATCCGAGAACTGAATCATCAGTCGGTAAAATGTCCGATTATGAAGTCGAATATGATGAGGGGATGGTTGTTCTGGACGTCATCCACAGAATACAAGCAGAACATGCTCCTGATTTGGCATGTCGTTGGAACTGCAAAGCGGGGAAGTGCGGCTCTTGCTCTGCAGAGGTCAATGGTAAATCTCGTCTGATGTGCATGACTAGAATGTCAGACATCATGGAAGAGACGCCGGAAAATGAACCGGTTACTGTGCGTCCGATGCAAGGTTTCCCAATAATTCGGGATCTAGTCACTGATGTTAGTTGGGCTTATGAGATGAATAAGAAGATGGTTCCTGTAAATGGTCCTGACAAACTTGACTGGGAATTCAATCAGAACGAAGCAGATAGGATTCAGGAGTTCAGACAGTGCATAGAGTGCATGCTATGCGTGAATACGTGCCACGTTCTCAGAGAACATGAAAAATTTGATGAGTTTGCAGGCCCGAGATTCTTTGTGAGAATGGCAGGGCTAGAGATGCACCCCCTTGATACTGAAAGTCGTATTCCTCAGATCAAAGAAGACTTCGGCATAGGCTATTGCAATATCACAAGATGTTGTACTGAAGTATGCCCTGCGGGAATAAACATAACAGATAATGCGATTATACCCCTCAAAGAAAGAGTCGTGACAGAGTACTATGATCCAATTGCAATGATTGCCAGGAAGATCGGAATCAAGCGTTAGACCGACAGAAGGTCTTGATTTGTCGATAATGGGTTGGTATCCCTCGAGAGCAAACGCCCTCGAGGGTGTTGCGTGATTCTAGCCTATGATTGAGGCAGGTTTAGGCACTCAAAGGCGCCTGATACCTGACTTCTTCACATTTGCTTTCTTGATCTTAGCCGGAAGCCATGCAGGGCCAGAAGCTGGCCTGTCTACCATAGACACTGAGCCGGAGAAACAGTGGACCCTGTTGGTTCCCCTCTCCCTCAGCTCAATGCTGGTATGTCCTCGAGTTGCGGCCTTTAGGGCAGCTCCTCGGGGTTGCTTCGAAACGAACACGTGGTCCGAATCGCTTCCGTCTTTATTTAGCAGTACGAAGTACTTCTTGTCACTCATGGTACAATACCTCCGACCTACAAGTAGGCTTTTGCATATATATCCGTTTCCCCGATTTCGATTGACTGCGAGGCTGAGAGTGTTAAAATTGGGATTCCGGAGGAGGAAAAAAACGTCTTTTGGGCTTCTAAAATTCAGCGCACGCAAGGGTCTTTGTGGTCGTCACGCCGCTTATCGAGCGTATACTCTCAACCACCATTCTGGCTATATCGCCGACTGAATCTGCCTCGACCTTAACAATGAGATCATGGTCGCCAAATAGGACGTTTGCCTCGGATACAAAATCCATTTTTGATGCCACCTTGTGGACCTCTATTTCAGATCCCGGTTCAACGTTGATCAGCACGAATCCTGTTGCCATGTGGGGTAATGACAGTATCAAAGTCATGAATGCTTCGTAAAATTATCACTTTCAGTCGATGGGGATATAGGTCGGAGCCGGTTCGGCCGGCTGTATGGCTGACACCATCATCGTGAGAGAATGCCTGCATGGGCAAGTTCGCGTAATGTACGGAGATCTCACAAAAGAGGATGGCGACGTGCTAGTAACGCCTGCAAATAATCGCCTCGCAGGCAGAGAAGGCGTCGATGAAATGGTCCATCAAGCCGCTGGTCCCGAGCTTCGGGAGCATACTCATGGAATCGCAGTTGAGCGGCGGAAGGAGAATCTCCCGCCCTGTGGTGTCGGTGAAGCAGTGGTGACCCCCACATTCTCACTTCCGCATGGAAGTCTTGTCCACGTGGTTGGACCTGATTGTCGACGTCCGACACAGGACAGTGATCGAAGAGAGCTTCTGAAAGCAGCCTATGCATCGCTGTTCGAGAAGATCGAGGGAATAGAGAATCGAGATACGATTGTTCTCCCGCCTCTTAGCATGGACATATTCCAATATCCTCATCGCGAAGGTGCAAGGATGACGATGGAGATCGTTCTCGCATGGATGGATTCTGGAGATGATCCTGGAGTTAAGAAAGTCAAAATCATCACTCAAGAGTCGAATTTCATAACGAATATGAAGACGGTGTACAGAGAATCTGAGGATCGGTTCCCTGGTGTCGATCGTACGAGAGAATATCGGCGTGGCCTGATTGATTAGTTGGCTGCAGCTCGATTGGAATGTGCCTTTATGGCTTCATGCATAGACATACGGCCAACGGCTACTGCCTTAGCAAGGGATCTTGGAATTGTAAGCCTGCCCTCGGATATTGTGCGAGATCTCCTCTGAATCTCCCTTAGTTCTCCATCTGTTGGATCGACTACTAATCGCTGAATGACTCGAGTTCCGATTTTTCTTGCTATTCTTGCAGCCGAAGCTGAATGATTGTGCCTTGATCCTCTTGATGTTCTTCTCTCATCGACAAATTCGACAATATGGCCTCTTGCCAGACATACGTTGGCAAGTCTTCTTGCAATGGTTCGTGAGCCATCGCCAACGCGGACAACGTGGGTTTTTGGAGAAATATTCTCAACAATTAACCCTATCTGGTCAGGTGCTTCATCTACTGACTCAAGTTGAATTGCCCCCAACAATTTACCACAGGATATCCATGCAAGACCGGGCCTAGGGCCGGAATCTACACCAAAGACGAGATGCTTGACGGGCACCATTGGGCCTAGAATGGCTGAAGATATCGCTGTCTCTAAGTTATCAACAGTACAGGCTACTCCTCGAGAGTCATGCTGTGACTCGACCTCAGAAGGCGTTCCAAACCATATTGGCATTGAAGCGGGAACCGGATCTTCTGGAGCGAGTTGTATCGGCCTTATGCCAGATGAGCGAAGTGCATCGATCAACCTGTATGCAAGTTGGTAATCCCGAGTGCGGATACCTGCACATTCCACGATGAGGGTTGTGACGGAGACGGTGTTCAAGCCTTGCTGTGGATAATCCGTCGCAGATGTAAAAATCTGCCATTATATGGAATTAACAATCCTCGATGACCGGTGTCGTCATTAGCCCACCCGTTACGATTACCAGTATGAGCGGCCCATATGAGCGGGAATTGCGATCTGTCTTGGCAGGGGAGAAAAAGGGCATAATTGCGATTACGAGATCGTGTAATGAAGTCGAGAGGGCTCGGGCTATGCAAGCATGTGAGAGGCCATTTCTTGTTGTCAGGGCACCAGGCAGTGGTTCTGAAGGCACTGGTGATTTACTCGTTCTAAGAGGAGACGTTTGCTTTCCGATAGAGGTCAAGTCATCCAAAGTTAGCAAAATATACCTGTCAGGCAGAACAATGACGCAATACGAAGCTTTTCAGAAAACTGGTGAGCGTTGTGGCCTTCTGCCACTCTACGCCTTTAGATTGAAAGGCGTAAGGGGAGATAGTTGGAGAATATTTTCTGTTCCTGTGGGGGGTTTAAGGGGGAAAATGAGGTTGATAGCAAATCGTGTGCCTGAACTTCCCCTGACACGGAATGGAGCCCCACATCTTGACTGGGAGAAGGGGATGCCGCTGAATGGATTCATCGCAATGATCTGTCGTTCAGACGGTTCCAGGCCAGCCTTGGACATCAATCTTTGAGTTCATTCTCAATTTCTTCTATGATCTTCTTCGTCTCATTTATTTCGGATTTTGATATATCGAGATTGATTCTTTCCAGTCGCGCTGATACCGCATCACGCTCTTTTTTTATCCGATTCAAAATTCTCTTAGCGCGCTTGCCATCGCCATCCATGCTATTGCCCCAGTTACTGTGAACTTGGGTGTTGCTATTCACACGACATATTGAAGCAGGGGCCCATTTGCAGGAAACCATGGAGAATCAACCGATAGGCACGAATCAGATTCTCCTATTGCTTGGAATAGCTCTTCTTACGTTAAATGGAGTGTTTTCTCTTTTCATTGGATTTATGCTCTCGATGTGGTATGTTAGTATCATTATTCTAGAGCATCGGGGCGTTCTGGATAAATGGAATTCAACTAGGGTACTTGGCCTGATACTTATGATTAGGACCAATCGAGGGAAGAAGGCCGCAGAATGGATTGCTCGTCCTCGACGTCTTTGGCGTATTTTTGGAGAGTTGTCCATATGGCTCTGCTTCAGTGTCATGATTCTGCTAATTTTCGGCATCCTGGCAAGTGCTCTTGAAACTGCAAGGGCTCCAGCCGAGCAGCAAGTTCTCCCTGCTACAGACATACTTTTCATCCCCGGAGTGACGAGTTTCGTACCAATATTCTGGCCTCTTCTAGCACTAATCGTAACAGTAGTGATTCACGAATATGGACATGGACTTCAGGCAAGGGCCCATGGAATGCGGATTCGAAGTTTTGGAGTGCTTCTCGCGGGGATCATTCCAGTCGGAGCTTTTTATGAGCCAGAGCAAGAAGAAATTCGAATCGCGCCATCGCGTGAAAGGCTTCGACTGTTCGCAGCCGGGCCATCGATCAATATCGTTTTGACATATGTTCTGGTCATCTTGCTGGCTGGGGCGTCGCACAGCCTAATAGCAACTGAAAAGGGAGTTTATGCAGTAGGTATTGTAGAAGGCTCAGGAGCCGAAGAGGCAGGACTCCTGCCGTATGAATTGATTATGCAAGTCGATGATATTGCTCTTGAGAATCCAGAAGATTTGACCAATATACTTGATGCACATGTGGCGGGAGACACCCTCCTTCTGACCGTCGGAACTAATCCATTCTATGGGCCGATGGAAACTAGAACAGTGGAAGCAACACTCACTGACAAGAAAGCCTACTATTATGAATTGTGTGGGGAAGATTCGGAATGCAAATCTAACGTTGACCAGGCAGGGATAGAAGGTGGAGAGGGTTTTCTTGGAGTTAGCGGCATAAGATCTGCAGATAGTGCCGCTCGAGTATATGGACTCCCATTTGAGGAGGGTCTGACCATGGGGCAGCGTGCAGTTTTGGTAGCCTTGTCCCCCTTGCTATTTGGAGCGATTCCGATCCAGAACCAAGGACAGACGATGGTACTGCAGGAGAGGGCTTTCCTGAGTGCTGGAGAAGGCCTGATTCCATCTATATTGGGAACAGTTGGGATGTTGGGACTCTTTGACTTCCTATTCTGGATAATGTGGATCAGTTTCCTTCTTGGTGTTGCAAATCTAATACCTCTGATACCTTTTGATGGAGGGCATATGGTTAGAGATGCAGGACATATAGTGGCAAGGAAGATTATGCGTGGTTCTAATCCCTTGAAGATTGAACGTCTCGCTGATAGATTGAGTGGTTACAGCAGCCTACTCGTCCTCGCCTTGGTTATGATCCCCATCATTCTGCCCCGATTCTTCTAGATCGGTTCTAAATGAGTCGATGATGAGGGGTGCAGTGATTATGCCGCCTATTACTAATGCAAGTTTCATCCAGCTAGATGACGGCACTGCAGGCCATGCTCCAGTCGTTAGAAGTTTTATTGATCCGAGCCAAGGGATTTCAGTGGAAGCGATACCAATAACCCACTCGTCTTTGACAGCGAGAACGGGGTTACCATTCTCATCCTTGAGTCCTTGACTCATTATGTACTGGTCTGAAGCATCTCTATCTGTGGCTCTGAGTTGATCGATCCTGCATCCGTTCGATTTTTCATTATCTCCTGTTGTGAGATATCCCTCGTGGCTAGGTATCCATCGATCGATTCTCAGACTTCCGCCGTGGGGATAGCATTCGTACTGAAGGACCACGGATATCTCATCCACGCCTCTTAAATCGGTACCTGGTACATCCCATCCACCAGATTCATTCTTAATCGCCTTGAGTATGGCTCTGTGGATCACCGGAGTGTCACTTCCGCCATTCTTCTTGTAGATGATGACATCCCCCGGCATACCGTGGCTTTCATACCCTTGATGGGGATTGCCTTCCTGCATTGACTCGGCGAATGTTATGATTCGATCTGCTCTTTCTGGAGCAGTTACCAAGATGAGGTCGCCAGCGTCTATAGCTCCTATCTCACCATCCTCTGAATGAATCATGGAATTGCTCTCAACCACTACAAGAGGGGGCCATGATCCGGTGATGGCCCACAAGCCGGACAGTATGATGACGACCAATGAAATGGATATCATTGCCTCCCTGACTATCGACGATGTCATCTCAATCCACATCCTCTTCAATAGAATTAGCAGGGGTCGTCATCCACAATAACATCGAAAGTGCGAGTACGATTACTGCGCTAACAGAATCGATATGCGGTGGAGGGTGGGTTTGTACTGGATTCCCGATAAGCATGTCATTTAACGAACGAGAAGAAGCGTCAAAACCGCCGAATAACGATTCAAACACTATGATTGTGAGTAAAAAGAACGTGAGGGAGATTAGTGCTCTGTGGGTTTCCAATTTCTTCAGAGCGTTGAGTCGAGGGAGAATAACTGAAATCTTAGACCGCGGATTGGACCACCATGAAATTGACTGTGCACTGTTTTTTGGACGTTCACTCCATCTACGATTCGGTTTAATCTCAAGATTACGATACACGTCTAATAATCTAGATCTGTATCCGGCTCCAAGCGCCTCTGCCGCATCCTCAGCCTCTTTCCTGCGCCTGATTACTTCAGTTCTGGAATCCAATGCACAAATCTCTTCGAAGGTATCCCTCAGTGACAAGTAGGCGAAAAACTCGGGAAGCAGGAAGAAGCACCCTACGCCACCGATGATGAGGCACGCCCAACTGAATGGGACCAGAGACGAAGTTGCTGGGTCAGTTGCTCCTCCGAGCATCAAGAATAGGAGTCCCCAGCCCATAGCACCAGCAAATAAGATCGATGTGTAGGCCGTGACGGAGTAGTGTATGTCTGGATTTGCCCTCCACCATTTTCGAATCCTCTGAGTCGGCGACAGGCGGGCCACATCACTGGGCAGGGTAATTGGGATTAGGGCCTTCCGGGACTTCGAGTCTGACGAAGAGGGCTTTTCTGCCTAGTCTCCAGCGACCTGGCATGGCAGGCAAGACGATCGAGCTTGAGGCCCGGGTATCTGACCTGCTTCAGGGGCTTGAATGGGACCCGACGCCGATTCAAAGAGAGAGTGAGGGAGTCCTCCTTTCGGGTAAAGATGCTCTACTGGTGGCCCCCACGGGCAGTGGGAAAACAGAGGCGGCAGTGATACCCCTCGTTTCTAGGGCCCTTGATCAAAATTGGGAGCCTCTATCCATCCTCTACATAACACCCCTAAGGGCACTGAACAGAGACATGGATAAGCGACTTGGACCATTCCTTGAACCTCTGGGGCTAGATGTTTCATTGAGGCACGGTGATACGAGTAAATCAGAACGTGCTAGACAATCGAAAAATCCGCCACACATGCTGATCACGACCCCTGAAACTGCTCAAATTATGCTACTTGGCTCTAGATTGCGAAGGCATCTTGCCAAGGTTCGTGCGATAGTTATCGACGAAGTTCACGATTTGGCGGGGTCCGAGCGTGGTTCTCAGCTTCTTGTGGGAATAGAAAGAATTCGTGCATTGTCGAAAAGAGACATCCAAATTGTGGGGTTGTCAGCGACAATAGGTAATCCCGACGAAGTGGCAAGATGGTTTTCGAAAGATGCTGTTGTTGTCAAAGGACCGTCTCCTAGAACAACTGAAGTACGGGTGCATGTCGAACAATCGACACCTGAAGATGAGGCGCTTGCTGTTACTTGGAATGTATCTCCAAGGGCGATATCTTCCCTTAGAAGACTGTCTCATCTTATCGGGAAATCATCGCCGGCCCTTGTCTTCGTAAATTCAAGATCAAATTCTGAGACAGTCGCACAGAGGATGCTCAAGATTGCTCCCGAAATTGAAATCGGAGTCCATCATGGAAGTCTCGCTGCAGATTCTAGAGAGGAAGTTGAGGAAGCACTGAGAAGAGGAGGGATCGATGCTATGATCTGTACATCAAGCCTAGAGCTCGGAATAGACGTTGGTTCGATTCGTGCTGTGCATCAGCTACAATCCCCGAGAAGTGTGGACAGTTTACTGCAACGAATTGGAAGATCTGACCACAGAGTCGGAGGAACAGGCAGAGGTGAAGTCCTCGTATGGGAAGATGATGACGTGGGGGAATCTGCAGTAATAGCCAGAAGAGCCTTGGAAGGAGACATTCCAGATGTAGAATGGCGTACTGATCCTGCAATAGTTGCTGCTAACCAACTTATGCAGATGGCAATGCAAGAAAGTGTTGTCTCGATCGAAGAGGCGCATACAGTGCTGACTTCTGCCTCGATATTCCAGAAATGGGGCATTGAAGATACTCTTGCTACTCTGAAAGTATTAGACGATCGATGGCTCCTGAGATTATTCGATAATCCTCCGGAATCAGATATTATCTCTTGGAGTCCGAAGATATGGGAAGTGATTTATTCAGAGATTGAGGACAAGTCGATTCCGAGTATTAGGCCCTCTTCATCTGAGGACATAGAACCCGCACAGATTGAGATGTGGAAGAAAATCATGATTCCAAGACTTCCGAAGAAGATTTCCAAAGGTTGGTTTCAACCGGCTGGGAAGTTGATGTCAACAAGGACTCAACATTACTCGATGATTCCTGATGAGTCATTATACAGAATCCGTGATGTTGTAAGTAGGAGAGTACTGGGCACCGTGGATGAGGCGTTCGTTCTATCTCTTGGCTCTGATGGAAGCGAAGAGGGAGCAGGGAGGCCGAGAACATTTGTCATGGCAGGCCGAACTTGGCAGATCATCGATGCCGACCCTGAGAAAAATGAGCTCACTGTTGCTCCTATCTCAGAAATTGGCAATGCACCAGTGTGGTCCGGAGAATTACCCCCCGTACCAAGAGAAGTTGCTCAGGAGGTGGGGCAACTTAGGAGAAGTGTCGCTGAAATGACCGGTTCCCTAGAAGAGCGGGGGGGCATCATTCCCTTCGACAGATATCCTCTCTCGAATGAGGCTGCATCGGGCTACATACAATCTGTCATGGATCATCTTGATTCTACAGGCCACATACCGGATGATCTCAAGCTAACTCTTGAGGTAAGGGAGCATGCAATCGTATTGAATTGCTGTCGGGGTTCCAAGATCAACGAAACTCTAGCACATTTCATCCAAGCAATGGGGTCGGCACTCGGAGGTTCTACGGGGATGGCCGTGATTGACCCCTATCGAATATCATTCAAGATACCAAGGGTAGATGCTGGGCATATCGAAGAATGGTTGAGAGGAACCTCCCCCTCTGCTCTTGAAGCAATTCTGAGAATGACTATCCCGAATGGTAGAGCGATTAGAGCCAGATTTGTACAGGTTGCCCGGAGATTCGGAGTACTGAGAAAAGATGTGGATCCTAGAAGAGTGAATATCGAAGGCATGATGAAACGATATTCGGGTACACCAGTAGTCGAAGAAACTCTATCCAAATTATTCTATGAAAGAATGGACATAGAAGGGACGATGGATCTGATGTCAGACATTCAGAACGGTCGTGTTTCTATTGTGGTTACAGGCCCGGGGCCCCTTGGCCAGTCTCCTCGTTCTGAACGAGATATGCTACTCCCTGCCTGGAGCGATAAAGATCTGAGAGAGCGTCTCGAGACAAGGCTTCTTTCAGAACGATGCGTCCTGATATGTATCAACTGCTCATCCGTCGAGAGGAAACGTGTCGGACGTCTTGAGAATGGGGCCGGTGATTGTTCTGTGTGTGGTGGCGCGATGAGATGCTGTGCTCCAGAAAGAATGGAGAATATGCTATCTGGATGGGTCTCGAGTCGGGATCCCAAGGATCGCGGCCGGGTTCAGAAAAATGCCGAATTAATACGCAATCATGGGTTTGAGGCGATATTGTGTCTCATGGCCCGAGGTGTGGGTGAAGAAACTGCTACGCGTATTCTAAGATCCCATGCTGGAAAGACTCGAACTAAACTTTTGAGATTGATACATAATGCTGAGATTGAATATGCCCGTACTAGACGATACTGGTCTTGACGCAATCGCTATTCGGGTGATGTGGCTCCGAAGAGCATGCTGATTGGCCTCACAGGAAGGAATGCCTCCGGTAAGACCACTGTGGTTCAATGGTTCTCTGAACGTGGATTTGTTGCTGAATCATGCTCCGATTCGATTAGAACGTGGTTGGCAGAAAGAGGAGTAGAATCAACCAGAGAGAATCTAATCGAGGGTGGAAGAGAATTGCGTAGACAAGGCGGCGGCGGCATTTTAGCTGAAATGCTCCTTGAACGTCTCAACGGCAAGAATGCCGTCATCGATTCAATACGTACTCCGGCGGAGGTGAATGCTCTTCGTCAGAGAGAAGACTTCATTCTAATCGAGGTTATAGCCAATCCGAGAATACGATGGTCCAGAGCGAAAATCAGATCAAGACCTGGTGACCCATCCAGTGAAGCAGAGTTCATAGAATCAGAAAAAAGGGAATTGGAAGCTACTGATCAAGCCGGTCAGGCACTTATCGCAACTGCAGCCATGGCTGATTTCAAAATCGAGAATGATGGCGATCTGGAATCTCTAGGAAGTAAATTGAATCAGATCGTGTCTGATATTTCATGATCAGGCGGTTCTAATAACCACGCCAGACTCTCGCAATAGAGCCATAGAGCGCTCGAAATCTTCCTTCCATCGGCCTGGAATTTCAAGACCAGAAGGGATAACCACCTCGGATATACCTGCTTGAATTAGGCTTCTTGCACATCGTGTGCATGGGGGCCAGGTCACATAGGCAATGCAATCTTTGAGAGCGAGTCCAATCCTTGCTGCGTGCATGATCGCGTTCTCTTCAGCATGGCATATGAGCGGGTACTTGAGATCCCTGTCGGATAGTCTCTCATCTGTATCGGCGATCCCTCGTGGAAAGCCGTTGAAGCCTGTCGATCTAATCTCCCTGTCTGGACCGACAACGACGCACCCGACCTTTGTTGAAGGGTCCTTACTCCAGTCCGATATATGGGTTGCAAGACTTAGGAAACGTCCGTCCCACTTCTGGCTCATACCCTTTCCTCATGCACTCCTAGTCAAGAGTGTTCCCGAGGGGGATGCACTAACAAGGCATTGGAGAGATCATGTTTCAGAGGAGTTAGCACAGACAGCACATCGCCGATCAAATGTATGCTGCCCATGATGAGGAGTTCCACTTTTTTGTCAGATGCACGTTGAAGCGCCTCTTCGAACGCTGACAGAACATTGTCTGCATATGAGTGGCTTATCTTCGTCCCGAAGGAGTCGCCGATCTCTCTTGCAGGATGTGGGGGGAGCCTGCCATGCTCAGGTTCTGCGATTACTGCATGGATGATCTTTCTTGATGTCTCCTCATCCATCAAAGGTGCTAAAATTCCATCTAAATCGTCTTTTTGTGTAAATCCGATCATTATCACAGCATCCCTATCTAGGCGGGCGGCTTCATCACTGATTCCTTCTAAGTTATGCGCTGCACTCAGTCTTACAGCAACATTCCCGGACATATGCACAGTTCCATCTCGTCCAGGCCACCTGATATTTACTGGATCTTTTTCCCAGCCCAAGTGCTGTCCGATCTTGGAAGCCATATTGTACCATTTTTTCCAGGGTTTGTCAGTTGAATTATCCGTATGCAAGAGAAAATCCTGACCTGTCAATCGACGTACTTTTGATTCGATCTCCTCATTATCTGGATCGAACATCATGATTGGGGCGCCTGGGCGATGGATTCCCGCCTTCTCCCTTGCAACATCAACGAGTGTTGGGCCGAGAATTTCAAGATGGTCTTCCGAGACGGTTGTGATGGCGCAAAAATCGGCTTTAACGCATCTTGTGGCATCGAGTCTGCCTCCCAAACCGGTCTCGATTATGGCTCTACTAACTCCTGCTCTCTTGAAAGAAATTAGAGCGACTAGGAATGTCTTCTCATAGTACGTTATCTCGATAGGAGGTGCCTCCTCGCTTGCCCTCCTAACAAGAGCGAGGCATTCGTCGAACTCTTTCTCATCAATCGGCCTTCCGTCGATCCTAGCACGCTCTTCGACATTTACCAAATGGGGCGAGGTGAATAATCCAACCAAATTACCGGAAGCAGCGGCCCTGGCAGCGAGATGTGCGCAAAGAGAGCCCTTGCCATTGGTTCCGGCTACATGGATCGATGGAAATGCGTCTTGGGGATTCGACAAACGTGCAAGAATCTGTCTGACATGAGTTAGTCCGAGCCTCATTCGACGGCGTCCAGGGACGGGAGCGAGCCATGCTCGAAGGTCCTCATGGGTCCAGTGCGCCATGCATCGGGGACGAGCCATCTTGATATGAGCCTAGGCGGTGAGATGGGGTATGTCGGACGTCAAGCACCGGCCCATGGCATGGTCATCGATGCTTGGTATGGCTGGAATGTTCATCTTCACAATATGCACTGGAATTTTCATCCAACCTGCATGGAATTTCGAAGAGGCGAAGGCTTTCGGTGAAGAGGGTTCCACAGAAGCAGCCAACATATTTTTTGAACTGCTCATGATTTTCTTATTCACTGCTGCAGTGATATGGCTTGCTAGAAAGGGGCTTCAAGTCTTGATCAAAGCATTCGTCCTTTTTGCACTCTGGATATCAATGCTTTATGCTACTCTTCCCCTGATTGCACTGATTGGTTCAATTTTTGGAATGGGAGGGCAAGAGCCTTGGAATATGGCGTTTATCGCATCTCCCATTCTCTCCTTGGGTGCGATAATCACGCTATACAAATATCCTGAATGGTGGATTGTGAATGGTGTGGGCATGATCGTTGGTTCGGGGGTGATTGTAATGATCGGCATTAGCTTTGTCCCGGTTCTGATATGCATATTCATGATCGCGGCAGCTATCTATGACTACTGGGCAGTGCATCGCTCCAAACACATGCTTGAACTGGCTGATACAATGATTGACCTCAAACTCCCAGTCGTTCTCGTTGCTCCCAAGGACGCCAATTATAGCTTCAGAAGTGAGCAGGGGAGCATGCGTGACTCAGAATCAATTACTGATAGTTCTGCAGTTCAGCATGATGATGGAGAGGTATCAAAGAAAGGCAGAGATGCGCTTTTCATGGGTCTAGGTGACGTGATCTTCCCAGGCATGCTTGTCATCTCAAGCTTAACTTACATGCCTGAGCTCGGAGGTGAAGTATACAACCCGTATGGCTCGATGTATCTCAGCCAGATATTGGTAGCATTGGGTACGCTCGTGGGGGGGCTGTTCGGATATGCGGCTCTGATGAGGTTCGTTGCAAAGGGGAATGCTCAGCCGGGCTTGCCTCTTCTCAATGGAGGGGCGATCCTGGGGTATATCGTCACCGGAATTATCGTTGTCGGCCCTGCTGCTCTTTGGCAGGACATAACGTTCCTGTGAGTGCTGGAAGCCGAATCCCTCAAGTGGCCCATGGATGACCACGGATTGAGACTGATGCTAGATATCCAGATCTTCCGCGACAATCCGGCCAGCATCCGTGCTGACTTTTCGAAGAGGGGGATCGATGACGATCTCATTGGCGAGGTGATACGTCTAGACGAGTCATGGAGGCAGATTCGATACGAAGTCGACCAACTTCGAAAGGAGAAGAATTCGGCAGCCAGAGGGATTGCTTCAGCGAAGAAATCCGGCGACGAAGACGAGTTCAAGCGTATCATGGACGAGGTATCCAATCTCGGAGAGATGATCGAGAATTTGGAGTCGGATGCAAGGAAGATGATCGAGGAACGCGATGGTATCAGAATGCGGATCCCCAATATCCTTCATCCTGATGTTCCAGTCGGCGAGGATGATCAGAAGAACGTGGAGATTAGCCGGCATGGGCCGGAGAGAGTTTTCAGTTTCAACCCCAAGACTCACAATGAAATCATCGAGGAAAATGGATGGGTCGATCTAGCTCGTGGGGCCAAGGTTGCAGGATCGCGCCAATACTTCCTGATTGGCGACCTAGCTAGGCTCGAAATGGCGCTCCAGCACTATGCGTCTGACTTCCTCATAGACAGGGCATACACACTCGTACAACCGCCGCTTATGATGAATAGGACTGCATACGAAGGAGTGACTGATCTCTCGGACTTCGAGACGGTCATGTATGGGATAGAACCTGATGGGTACTACCTCATAGCCACGAGCGAGCACCCCCTCACCGCGATGAGGATGGATGAGATAATCGAGCCCTCTGAGCTTCCCATCCGGATGGTTGGTACCAGCCCCTGTTTCCGGAGAGAGGTTGGGGCGCATGGGCTTTCAGACAGGGGGATATGGCGAGTTCACCAATTCACCAAAGTCGAGCAGATTGTGATCTGCAGGCCCGAAGATTCCTGGGCCTTGCATGAGGAGTTGCTCTCCAACGCAAAGGATCTCTGGGATAGCCTGGGACTCCACTACAGAGTTGTTGACATCTGCACGGGAGACATGGGGACAGTTGCCTCAAGGAAGTATGATCTGGAAGCATGGCTGCCCGGAGCAGGTGCTTTCAAGGAGGTTGTCTCATGCTCTAATTGCACGGACTACCAGGCGAATCGGCTCAGGATGCGCTACCGTACGAGCAAGGGGAATGAGGCCGTGCATACGCTCAACTCCACCGCTGTTGCTACAAGCAGGGCCCTGGTGGCGATAATGGAGCAATATCAGACAGAGGACGGAGGGGTTGCGATTCCGGAGGCCCTCCAACCGCTCATGGGTAGTCGAACTCACCTCGAACGAATTTGATATAGCGCTGTTCTTCGTTCTCCTCAAACGGGTGTTGACCTACATTCACCTGATACGCTATTCCCATCCAAGTTCCATCCGGAGAAGTCACTGTCTCGAAGAAATCGTGTAGGGCGTGCACGTCCCCTTGGGACTCCTCGTATGCCGTAATCGTGTGTAGGGGTTCGAGATCGGCTATGGTGAACGGCCATGTATCGTTGACTTGAGGGGATTGAACTGCACCGGCGTACAGGAACCACTCTTTGCCTTCGATATAACCGTCATCACCACCCCACTGGTCATAATCCAGGCCATAGAATGCAAGGGTGACGACATCCTCCTCCGTGATTGAGATAAACGGGTACATCGAGATTCCCCGGAATGATTGGACCTCCCACGAATCCGACCAATTGCTCCCATTGTCGTAAGATATGGCAAAGCGCATCCTCCAAGGATCGGTATCCGATCCGGGGCAATCGGCCCAAGCTACTGCGACTGTCCCTTTCTCGTTATTGTTGACCACGGGATATCCTTCCGGACAGTTCCCACTTCTAGGACCGACTTCAATGGGATCTTGCCAGGTTCCATCGCCTGGACCTGGGCCTGTTCCCCTGCCGTAGTCCTCAGATATCCGCACATGCACGTATCCGGAGTCTGTATCGGCGTTCTCCTGTGCGACGAACACATAGGGCCCTGTTCGTTGTGATGAGATTGTAGACCAGCCACCCGGCATCGAGTAGCACTGGCTGAATGATGCGCCGCCGTCTTCAGAATGATAGTACCAGTATCTCCCGGAGTCTCCGCTGCACTCCGGGGGAGATGCTCCTGAGTTGCCCAGGTAGTGGATGATTCCATCCCCCTGGGCAGCCACCCAGGGCCGATCATCGGCAGCCATGGTGTTCATTCTCAGACAGGGCCCATCCTCGTAACTCGTACCGTTATCCGAAAACCGATGCCACCAGTTATCCTCCAGAGTGGTATCGAGATAGTAGACGACGTCGTATGCATCTACCGATATATCCCCCTCATCGCCCAAGCACTCGGAGGCTCCTCCTGCGTAGTTGGCAAGTAGCATATTGCCGGGAGTGGGTGCAAACTGATCACCATGATCCCAAGTTGCTCCGCCATCGTTGCTCGCCCAGAACCAGCTGGCCCAGTAATCCCAGGTGGTGTCTGATCCATCGGTGCAGGCCCACCATGGTCCTGGGTCGTCCGGATCGAGAATGATCGGCACAGGGGAGTCCTCGCCGCCCCATCTGAGGTCCTTGTGGGCTGTGATGTACATGCTGCCGTCACTGGTGATGGATATCGATGGCTCGTATCCGACGCCGAACCCCTCGTAACCGGGGTCTTGCCCATTACTTGGGTCTATGCACTCCTCATGCCTCGGCATGAATACGGACTCGCCCCACGAAATCTGGATTGAGGATTCATCGACATCCGGGGATGTTTCGGTGACGTCGCTGACTATCCAGGAATAGAGGGGGACGGCGAGTAACAGGATTACGATGAACGCGAGTGCGGTATCCAAGATGAGGAACTCGACGATGTCCTCGAATTTCCTTCTTTTCTTCACGGTGTTCTCGGAGGGCGGACTGTCTTGGATATCCCCCTCCATCGTATCAGCACATGAGGCGCTTCTTCATAGTGCTGAGCATCGATATCCGGTGATTCGGGTCCGTGGAGCGATTATTGGTTCATGGCAGACGGTTTCCAGAGATTGGGCCAGCGCCTCTTGATGAGTCTGAATATGATGCGGCTAAGAATCATCGAGAACAGCAGGAATAAGATCGACGACCACCAAGGGGTCTCGTCATTAGTGGCCAGGAACCACGTGACCCCTAGTATCGCTGCACCGTAGATGGCCCGAAAGATCGAGAAGATCAGAAAACCTCGAAATAGAGGGTTTGCTAGAATCTTCGACATCAAGGACTCGTCATCCACAGTCGAATCGAAGGAGGCCAAGTGCATGAGAATGATGGTCGTACCCAATTCGATACGGTGATGTGCATGTTCCACGTGCAATCAACATGAGTGGCATATCCCCCCCTGCTTCTTCTCCTGCAGTGAGGAAGACGATGCAGGGCAATCGGAGCCGGGATACGAAGCCAGAGCTGGCTATTCGTCGGATGCTTAGGGATGCGGGCTTCCCCGGATACAGGGTTCATTGGAGGATCGATGACTCGGATGGACGATACATATGCCGTCCCGACATCTGCTATCCCGGGAGAAAAATTGCGATATTCGTTCATGGGTGCTTCTGGCATCGTTGTCCAAGTTGCAACCCCTCTATGCCGAAAACGAATATCGAATATTGGAAATCTAAGTTTGAGCGAAATGTGGAAAGAGATAGATCGAAACAGGAAAGATTGGTCAATCTTGGATGGGATGTGCGGACTATCTGGGAATGCGAACTTGAATGTGTAGATGCCGAGAGCGTGATGAACAGGGATTGAGATGGGTGTAGAAGTGATTTTCTCAGTCTGGACCTGGTGATTTGGAAGAGTCTTGAGTCGCAATTGAAATCAGAATTTCACCCATATCGACTCTGTCACCCTCTTTGAAATAGATAGATGATACTTCTCCCGGTTCTGGTGCGGATATCTGGTGCTCCATCTTCATGGCTTCGAGGATCATCATCGGCTGACCCTCACGCACTCGCTGGCCGGTTTTCACGAGGACCTCTCTTACAGTGCCGGGCATAGGAGCCGTGAGACCACCTTCACCCATGTCCGATGAAGTAGAGTCTTGGTTCCTCTCTCGAACGATATGTGTCTTTCCTCCAAGCGATATCCACCACGCGTCTCCAACCTTTGTGGCCTCCGCCCGATACACTCTCCCAAGACTCTCGATGATGATTGATCCACGTGATTCATCATAGCTTATCGAGAAGTCTTGATTCACCTCGGTATCTTCAGCTTGCAATCTGTCGACGAACAGATTATTCTTCTCAGAACGTAGTCTCACAGACCAAGTTTTGTCATCTCCATCAATTTTCCAATCCATTCTATCACCTCATGGGAAATTACGAGATAGCGTCCGGAAAGGGTCTCCGGGATGGCCTGTATGCTGATCAACAATGGATGAGTCTCTTGTGACTGCCGCTCTATGGAGGCCGAGGCGCTCTGCTGCTGAAGCTATCACGGAAAGTATGCCCTTGAGCGGCTCCTCGGGACGAGGCGGAGGGTCCATGTCATCAAGGTGGTCGGTCGTGACACCTGGTCCAGAGAAGGAGTCGGAAACCAACATCTCCCTGCAAAAACCGATATTCGAACGGACACCGTGCAGGATAATTTGTGATAGGGCTTGATCGAGTCTTCTGATCGCTGATGCGCGGTCGGGTGCATGGACTATGACCTTGGCGAGCATGGGATCGAATGCAGTGGTCACTTCATCCCCCGTCCGTACGCCCGTGTCGACTCGAATACCTGGCCCATCAGGCGTATCGAAACGGGCTATGGGGCCGATGGATGGCAGGAATCCTGTGGATGGGTCCTCAGCATACAGGCGCGCCTCCATGGCATGCCCTGAGATTCCCACTTCGGACTGTTTTACTGGAAGAGGTAATCCAGCTGCAACTGAGAGCTGCATGTGGACAAGATCGAGGCCCGTGATGAGTTCAGTGACGGGGTGCTCGACCTGGAGTCTCGTATTCATCTCCAGGAAGTAGAACTCCCCCTTGTCCGATAAAAGGAACTCGACCGTTCCCGCGCCCTCGTAATCAACCGCTCGGGCTGCTTGCACCGCGGCCTCTCCCATCAGAGACCTCAGACTAGGGTCCACTGCGGGGGATGGCGCCTCTTCTATCACCTTCTGATGCCTCCTCTGGAGAGAGCAATCTCGCTCATTGAGGTGGATCACATTCCTATGGCGGTCTGCGAATACTTGGATCTCGATGTGCCTTGCCCTCCTGAGGAGGCGCTCGACATACACGGTTCCATCCCCGAAGGCTGCAGTTGCCTCTCTCGAGGCCGCATCATACTCTGCCCGGAGGCGCTTGGGCTCCTCGACCATGCGCATGCCCTTGCCTCCTCCCCCTGCACTCGCCTTGAGGAGGAGCGGGTAGCCCACTTCTGCTGCAGCGGCGGCTAGTTGGGGCAAGGGGTCTTCATCACCAGAGACTTCGATTGACTTACCGGGGATCACGGGTACCGAGGCATCGACCATCGCCTCCCTTGCCCTTATCTTGTCCCCCATGGTTCGAATCGCATCAGCAGATGGCCCTATCCAAACCAATCCAGATTGAGTCACCCTATCGGCGAATTCTGACCTTTCGGAGAGAAAGCCGTACCCCGGGTGTATCGCATCTGCCCCTGACGCCCTGGCGGCATCCAGGATCGCATCCATCGACAGGTATGTGCTCGCAAGGTCCTCTCCCGGCAGTCTGATTTTCTCGTCTGCGAAATTGAGGTGCATGGAATTGGAGTCCAGATCATTGTAAACTGCGACCCCCCTTAATCCGCATTCACGGACGGCTCGGAGTACGCGGACTGCGATCTCGCCTCTGTTGGCAACGAGTACGGAGCTGAAGGGAGTGGTCGCCTCCATCATCCATTCTGGCGTCGCCATGGTGCCTCCACGTCAGATGCGTTCATTGAATTGTTGCTGATTTTGTCATCGATTACAGGATAATCTCATCGCCCTCTGAGGCTATCGACCAGCCCATCAGCTCTTCTCTGACATCGATCTGGCTCAATGCCCTGTTGGAGTGATTGAGATGTATGAATCGTATATCCGGGTCGTCTTCTCCCCTTGGGCCCAGTCTGCTGATCGATTCGAGGATCGGCGGATGGGGTATGGAATTCTGACGTGGCAGGTCATCAGAGCTCCAGAAGGTTCCATCCATGAGAATGACATCTGCCTTCATACTGGATATCCATTCTCTGATTGAATCGTATCCGACCTGTTCCAGGGTGTCGGCCCAGTGGTCGTGATCCGGCAGGTGGAGCAGCGAGCGATTTGGCCCGCGTAGCAGGAAGGCGTGCGTATCGCTCCACTCGTCTCGATGTGGGACATTTATTGGTACTAATGAGAGGTTTTTGGATATCTGTATCTCATGCCCTGAGTCGAATTGTTTCTTGATGAATACCCTTTGATCGAGGAGTCCGTTCCACAGCGGTGTTTCGTGGATCAGGTGGAACATGGACTCACTGGCGTGGAGCCGTATCCCCCTGGAAGCCATCACCTCCCTGCCGAATAGTCCGAGCCCGTCGACATGACCGAGATGGCCGTGTGTGATCCATACGTCACTTATCATCCGGGCGCTGCCATCTAGCATCCTGGTCTGTCTGTCTAGATCACGTGTCGCATCGATTAGGTGGAGTTCGTCTCCGTCCCTCACTGCAAGTGATGTAGGGGATAGCTGCCGTCCTTCTTCCGAGAATCGTTTGCAGGTGTCACATAGACATCCGGGGTGGGGGACTCCGCCGTCTTGGGCTATGCCGAGAATGGTTACGACGATTTGCTCAGACATGCTGCTGCAACTGATCGAGGGTGACTGCCCGTGATCTAGCTCCTCCAGTCCGGATCTCTTTTCTCGAGGAATGCCGAGAGTCCTTCCTGCCCCTCGGGAGAGCCTCTCATCTCGCTAGTGAGGTCTAGCGTGTAATCACGAATATCCTCGTCGCTACCCGTCCATCTGTCAAATGTAGAGGTGAGGGACTTGGCCTTCGAAACCGCAATTGGGGCCGTTGTCAGAATGTCATCTGCCACCATCCCCGCCGCATCCTCGAAGTCAGACGTAGAGTCCACTATTTCGTCGACGAAGCCGATCCTGAGAGCCTCATTGGCGTCTATTCTTGAAGCACGCATAGAGAGTCGTCGGAAATGAGCGCTTCCGAGACGGCGATAGACGTAGGGGCCGATGACGGCAGGCAGGATCCCCAGCTTGGCTTCTGATAGCGCGATCCTGGTTCTTGGTTCCGCAATCACGTGATCCAAGCAAGCTACGAGACCGGCTCCCCCGCCGAGCGCTACGCCCTGTATGCAGCCAATTGTGAAGCAAGGGTGCGACCAGAGGCCATGGAAGAGTCTGTCGAGCCTTGCCGAATCCTCGCGATTCTCTGAAGGGGATTTGGAACCGGCGTCCCGCATCATCTGGATGTCTGCTCCTGCGCAGAAGTGCTTCCCCTTCCCGCGGATATGGAGGACTCTCAAATTGCCGCCTTCGGGGACCGAGTTCGCGCGCGTCCAATCCAGAAGACCGCAAATCTCCGTGATCATTTGGATGCTCAGAGCATTGAAGACATCCATTCTTTGAAGTGTTATTGTGGCCTGCTGACCTTTGATTTCAAGCGAGCAAAGTTCTGTTTTCGGTTCCTGCATCCACTCACATCCTGAAAACGCCGTAGCGCTGATCGGGGAAAGGGGAGTTCAGGCTCGCAGAGATGCAGAGGCCCAGTATATCTCGCGTGTCTCTTGGATCTATGACCCCGTCATCCCAAAGACGCGCAGTGGAGTAATATGGGCTCCCCTCTGTCTCGTACTTCTCCAGAATCGGCGACCTAAATTCATCTCTCTGCTCTTCACTCATCGGCTCTTCCCCCTGTCTGGACCTCTGATCTTCCTTCACCGTAGCAAGTACATCAGCAGCTTGAGGTCCTCCCATGACTGATATACGCGCATTGGGCCACATGAAAAGGAATCTTGGATCATAGGCACGGCCGCACATCCCATAATTGCCCGCTCCGTGACTGCCTCCGATGATTATCGTAAATTTTGGGACGGGGACGCATGAGACGGCGGTTACCAGTTTAGCACCGTCTTTGGCTATGCCTCCGGCCTCTGCATCCCTGCCGACCATGAATCCGGATATGTTCTGGAGGAATATGAGAGGAGTGCCCCTCTGGCCGCACAATTCAACGAAGTGCGCGCCCTTCAGAGAAGAGTCTGAGAACAGAATCCCGTTGTTTGCGACGATACCGACGGGATAACCGTGGATGTGCGCGAACCCGCAGACAAGAGTGGTCCCATATCTTGGCTTGAACTCGTGGAATCTCGAACCATCGACCATTCTCGCGATGACTTCCCTCACATCGAATGGAGTTCGGTTGTCTTCGGGAATAATGCCAAGAAGGTCTTCTGCGTCATGGGCAGGGGGTTCGACAGGACGGGTGTCCAGACGCTCTTTTGGCTCTATATTGAGATGTTCCACAATATTTCTCACCATGTGAAGGGCCTCGTCCTCATCCTCGGCATAATGGTCAGCGACTCCGGATTCACGGGTGTGTAAATCGGCCCCACCTAGATCCTCGGAGCTGACTTCCTCGCCAGTAGCAGCTTTGACGAGCGGCGGGCCGGCGAGGAAAATCGTGCCATTTCCCTTCACGATGATCGATTCGTCGCTCATAGCGGGGATGTATGCTCCTCCGGCAGTGCACGAGCCGAGCACAGCGGCTATCTGGGGTATTCCTTTGCTTGAGAGAATGGCCTGATTGCGGAAAATTCGGCCGAAGTGGTCCCTGTCTGGAAACACTTCGTCCTGCATGGGAAGAAATGCGCCACCGGAATCGACCAAGTAAATGCAAGGAAGACCATTTGCCTCGGCGATCTCTTGAGCGCGAACGTGTTTCTTGACAGTCATCGGATAATACGATCCGCC
>DANO01000034.1:0-6993 GCA_002497295.1 Euryarchaeota archaeon UBA171
CAGCACGATGAAAGGCGTAGATGGTCTTCTGAAACTTCTTTCGAAGGCGAGTATGCTAAATGTCCTTCACGTCATAATATCTGCAAGAGAACCAGTGAGATTTGGGAAAATACAGAGATTAGCAGGGACTTCGGCCACGTCCCTCTCTAGGAGGCTGAAAGAGCTGGAGGGTTGCGGACTGGTGAGACGCGTCGCTCAGAAGACCTTGCCCCCAACGGTCGAGTACCAAGCCACACAAGTGGCATTCGAATTGGGCCCTTCGTTGATACAGCTATACAGTTGGGCGATTGATAAGCACGCTGAACTAGGATTTACGCAAGCGTGAATTGTGGCGCCGACAGCAGGACTCGAACCTGCGACCTGCGGATTAACAGTCCGCCGCTCCACCAACTAAGCTATGTCGGCCCAGCACACGGCTGGACCAATCCTTCATCAATCAATCGCTGCAAGGATACTCAAATCCGTGTCAATATCATTCCCATTCAATTGTGCCGGGGGGTTTGTGCGTGATATCATAGACGACCCTATTGACGTGACCTTTGAGGGAGTTGGTGATCTCCGTACTAATCCCAGATAGGACATCATGAGGAATTGGGGAGTACCTGGCCGACATGCCATCTAAACTTGTCACTGCACGCACCACGATTGTCTCTCCGTGAACCCTCGCGTCGCCGTGCACGCCGACTGAGCGAACAGGGAGGAGAGCTGCGAAATATTGCCATGGAAGGTCACAAAGTCCTGACTGTGCCGCCTCCATGATTCTTCTTTCGACGATATCGCATGCTATCCTACAGGCATCAGCACGTTCTCTCGTGACATCCCCTAGTACCCGGACGGCTAAGCCGGGCCCGGGGAAAGGCTGTCTCTCGGAGGATGCGATACCCAGATGCCGTGCGATAGCTCTGACTTCGTCTTTGTAAAAATCTCGAAGAGGTTCGACAATTGAGAGATCTATATCCTCAGGTATACCTCCCACATTGTGATGGCTCTTGATGACATCGCGCTCCCCGCCTCCCGATTCTATCCAGTCGGGAGCGATTGTTCCCTGAACCAGATATTTAGCGCCGATTTCACGCTGCTCCTCTTCGAATACCCTGATGAACTGCTCTCCTATCGCCTTTCTCTTATCCTCGGGGTCAGTTACTCCTTCCAACGAATCGAAGAAGCGATCTGATGCGTCTACGATTTTGAGTTGTATGCCCATCTCATCGAACATGTCTGAAACCTCCTCGGACTCGCCTAGCCTCATGAGGCCCGTATCGACGTATACACAATGAAGCAGGTCACCTACAGCCCTGTGAGCTAGAATCGCAGCAACAGTGGAATCGATTCCTCCGCTGCATGCTATGATAGCAGTGTCGTCTATTCCCGACTTGAGGAGTTCTAGAGCCTCTTCGACCAGGTTTTCAGTCTTCATCGTATCACCCTTGAATCGATGAGTCATCCGCGATGACCTTCTGAGTCATCTCGTGCCTCCATGAGGCATAAGAATCCGATAATTCAGAGTCTCTTGACGCCAGTATCTGGACTGCGAGGGCTCCTGCATTATCTCCTCTGTCGACACCAACTGTTGCAACCGGCATCCCGGGCGGCATCTGGACAATCGAAAGTAACGAATCGAGAGGGACCTTGCCTCCGACCGGGACTCCTATCACTGGCTTGGACGTCATAGATGCGATAACCCCTGGAAGGGCTGCGGCGACGCCCGCAATGCCCACGAATACGGCACATCCACCCTCTTCCGCTGCCTCTATTATGCCCTCAAGATACTTTGGAGCGCGGTGCGCTGATGCGACTCTTAATTCATATTCAATTCCAAAGCGATCTAGAATCGCAGTACATTTCTGACCGATTGACAGATCGGATTTCGAACCCATTACTATGCAGACGTCCATGCTACACGGCTGCGAAGGCGGTGCTAAAGCGTGACGGCTCAAAGGGTAATGTTAGAACGCGTCATTTTCCCATTTGAGGCTCGTTATCTCAATAGGCGGTTCGCGGAGCATATGCTCAGGAATTTGGTTGTGTAGTCTGGTCTGAAATGGGTCATACCTGTATCCCGACCTGCCCAGGAGCGAAACTGCCAGGTACGTTCCAGTGTTATGCCTGACGCCTTCGATGACAATTTTGCAGTCTCCGACTTCTGGGCCGACTGCGAGGTATGAGGTTCCAAACCTCTTCTCTTTTTTCTGCCAGCCTTCAGCCACCTTGGAGTCTACGTATGCTTCAGAGGTTATTGGCAAGAGCCATCTTCCAAGCGAAGGCTCAACCGCTTCCGATATTGCCATTACAGTCCTGATCCATGCAATCCAGATGAGAAGATATGCAAGCCATCCAAATAAGGTATTGATGAAGATATGGGCTACAAAAAAGATTAGTCCAATCATGATTGATTTCGTATCAATGGGATAGATGTCAAAAATAGATTTACGAGCTGGGTGATTGCCTATCGCACCGGTGAATACTAGAGGGGCTATCGTCAATATCCACCCAATGCTGAACAAGGCTGAGGCAACGAGCTGATCATCTGATGTACGTCCGGGAAAAATAAGAGGGAAAGAGGCGGCTACGAGGAAGAATGCTGTCCATGCGACGGGGACAAGCATCGCTGGACCGGGTGGACGGAGTCTCTGTCTACGCCATGAGGACCATGCGTCAGGGGGGTGAGTTTCATTATCCCGCTCAATTATCAGAGAGCCTCTGCTCTTGGGCCACCAGCTTGGGTCACCTTCGAGCCACTGTTGGTTCGTCTGTCCCACGACGTCCCACCTACCCACAGGATATTGAGTTGGCTCATTCACAGGGGTGTCTCAAGATGAGTTGCCTTGCAGCTAAGACCTCGTCAACACGTCTGACGGGAGTAGTATGAGGGGCGTTCTTGAGGATCTCTGGGTCTTCCGACAATATGCTGAGGAAATCGTCAGCGAACTTGTCGAGCACATCCTTAGATTCTGTTTCGGTGGGTTCCAGCATAAGACACTCGGGGACGATCTGGGGGAAATACAGAGTCGGGGCCATGTACCCGTAATCTAACAGGCGTTTTGCCACATCCTTTGCAGTTACCCCCGTGGCGTCCTTAATAGGTGTCATATCAAGAGTAAATTCATGTTTTACAACTTCCGATGGGGCTCCGTCTTTCGGCATCGTGGGTATAGCTGAGTCGCCGTGGCCCCTCATGATTCTGTGTCGAAGATAATTGGCATTCAGAACGGCATGTTCGCTCATTCGCTCGAGGTCACGCCCATATCTTCGATAGAATGCCCACGCCCTTACGACTGCTCCTGCATTGCCGTTCCACTGTTGGACCTTGCCTATGGAGGATTCCGGATCTTCCCAGAAGTACCAGAAGCCATCTCCCACACCTCGTGGATCGTCTTCTGTGCGAGCCCTTCTAGCTGCTATTGGAGATGGGAGATACTTAGCCAGATGTGATTTTACGCCTATTGGCCCACTCCCTGGACCTCCTCCTCCATGTGGTTGGCTGAACGTCTTGTGAAGGTTGTAATGGACGGCGTCAAAACCCATGCGTCCGGGATCTGTCTTACCCAGTATGGCATTGAAGTTGGCACCGTCGTAGTACATTTGGCCTCCCGCTTCATGAACGATACGCGCAGCCTCTGCTATTTCTGGTTCGAAGACCCCGAGAGTGCTAGGATTGGTAATCATCATAGCAGCTGTATCGCCATCTACAGCAGCCCTAAGTGCTTGAAGATCTATTCGACCATCTGAGCCACTGGGTATCTCCACAATCTCATACCCGCACATGGCTGCTGAAGCAGGATTCGTTCCGTGCGCAGAATCGGGAACGATGACCTTGTTCCTATTGTTCTCACCATTCGAATTGTGGTATTCTTGTATGCACCTTATGGCGGTGAATTCGCCCTGTGCGCCTGCAACCGGCTGTAGTGTCACTGAATCCATACCTGCGCATATGGAAAGCATATCTTGCATCTCGTAGTATATTGCTAGAAGGCCTTGGACCTGGCTATCGGGCTGAAGCGGGTGAATCCTGTCTATCCCAGGCATCTGGACGATACGCTCGTTAATCCTGGGATTGTGCTTCATCGTGCACGATCCCAGAGGATAGAATCCTGTGTCGATCCCAAAATTTCTCTGCGATAAGAGAGTGTAGTGGCGGACAAGTTCTGGCTCGCTGGCTCGCGGCCATCGAGGTAGGGCATTGCGCCTCATTGAATCTGGTATATTTTTGCCAGGGTCCTCTCTGATGGGTTCCGGCTGAGACCACCCTGAGCCTGGTGCACCATTGAAATCGAACACGGTACTCATGAGGACACCTCGCTTATGCTCGAGGCCAGGGCCGAAGATAGGATTTCAATATCCTCTTCAGTGGTTCTCTCGTCACAGCCTATCAAGAGACAGTCGTGCATTGAGCCCCACCACTGACTTAGGTCGAATCCGCCCATGACTCCCATCGAGTCCATTCGCTCCAAGGCCCCACGAGAACTGCAGGGTAGCCTGACCGCAAACTCCCTGAAAACAGGGGATTCGGGATAGATTAGTTCGACGCCTTCGACACTTGCAACAGCCTCGAGCGCGGTCTGCGTTGCTGCAGTTACCCTCAGTGCCAATCTCTCGAGGCCCTCTGGCCCCAATAATGACATGTGCATTGCGCCCATGAGAGCGATTAGCGTCTCATTCGAGCATATATTCGAAGTCGCCCTATGTCGGCGTATGTGCTGCTCGCGAGTGGAAAGCGTGAGCGTATAGGCGATCTTTCCATCGGCATCTAGACTTTGCCCGACTATGCGGCCGGGCATTAGCCGGAGGTAGTCCTTCGTACAAGCAAATATGCCGTATATCGGACCTCCTGCAGTAGGGCCTATGCCGAAAGGCTGGCCCTCGCCCACGACTATGTCCGCGCCCCAATTGCCAGGAGCCTCCATCAAGCCAAGTGAAACTACGTCTACACCGACGATCAAAGCCGTTTTTTCTCCGATAATCGATCTTAGACTCAGCAAGCCTTCATCCATAGAGCCGAAAGCATTCGGCTGCTCCACGTAAACTGCACACGAATCATTGGCGGCCTTGGCTGCTTCTAGATCGAGGGTTCCGTCATCTCGATGTGGCAGGATTTTGATGTCAATCTCCACACCTTGGGTATAGTTCTCTATGACAGACATCCTGTGCGGAGGAACGAATTCGGAGACGTAGACAGTGTTAGGCTGGGATGACCGCTTTGAACGCACCCTTACAGCGCAAGTTATGGCCTCAGCCGCAGCAGTGCTGGCGTCATACATGGAAACATTGGCGACAGGCAGGGCGACGAGCTCCGAGACCATCGTCTGAAATTCCCACATCGCCTGCAACATACCCTGGCTTACTTCTGGCTGATAGGGGGTGTATGATGTGAGGAACTCCCCCCTTGTTGCAAGCATCGGCACCATCGTGGGCACGAAATTCCTCGCTAATCCGGCAGAGATGAACGAGGGTCGTGAGTCCAGATGAATATTGGCTCCGAGAAGATGCTGGGCATCTGCTAGAATCTGTTCTTCCGACTGAGGCGGCGGCAGGGGCAATGGGTCATTTCTACGAATATCTTCGGGGATGTCGGCAAAAAGCTCGTCCATGGACGACATGCCAATTTCAGAGAGCATCTCTAGCTCTCGACCGAGGTTAGGGAGTTGATCCATGGATATGCCTGTACTAGGCCCAATGTAAGAGGTGCTAAAAGGATGCGTTTACTTGGGATATAGTACCGACACGCTCTTAGACGTAGAAATTCGTTTTTGGGACGAGAGAGATGGGGGTTGCGATCACGGCGTCTGATGGATTCGTTGGGCCATGGATTGCAGAGATGCTAGGCGAAGACGCAATTCTGGTGCCCAGTGAAGCACTTTCGGAGCCCATGATGCTCGATGCTCTCCTCACTCCTTGTACAGCAGTCATACACATCAACTCCTGGGCGCATGATGCTGCTTTGGGCCGGGATGACAGGCAGACCATGCTTGAGATGCGAGAACGCTCACGTCCGGTGTTGGAGGCAGTTGGCAGGCATGGCGGACTTCACCTGATAGTAGTTGGAACACTTCGAGTCCACACACAGTGGGAAGAGGGGGAGCCCTACTATGGGTCTGATTCGACTATCGCCCCCAGAGATGTTGCTGCAGAGGCACAGCTTTGGATGGAGGAAATGGCGCTTGAGCAGGCGACTCCTGAACGGCCTGTAAGCATAATTCGAGCATCGAATGTACAGGGCGTCCCGCTCAGCGGCCCTCCGGGCAATGGCCTCCTTCACAAATGGGCCGAAGAATCCCCTATTGGTTGGGTCAACGTGCCAGGTGATGGCTCCGAGATGAAGGACTTCGTACACGTCCATGACTTGGCGCAGTGCGTTTTGGGCGTGCTTTCCAGTCCGCCGCCGACGAGAGAGAGTCTGGCTGTGGGGTCCGGGAAGGGGATTCAGTTGAGGGATCTTGCGGAGATATATGTGCAAATGACCGGGTGCGAAACGGAATATGGGCAGAGTTCAGAGGGGCAAGTATTCGGGATTGTAGATGCTTCTGAGATAGAAGGGCGCCTTGGATTTAGACCGGTCGTAAGCCTGGAAGAGATGATCAGGGAAGCGCTCGAAGCGGCCGGTCACTGAACCTCAGTCGAGGGCCATCTCCAATATCGGCCTCCCATGAGCGAAATTCCATCCAGTTATCTTGACAGGCAGATCGAGAGCCTGTCCCATCGAAGGCGATTGTTGGTCATTGCCTAACCTCATTTCTACCTCTCCGAGAAGTGCAGATGAGGCAATCACTGTTGTTCCGAATAGAAGTTTCTTTGATAATCCGGGGCCAATGGTCCGATCAAGCCCGGTGACTTTCATGGCGAGAGGGAATGCATGGCCGATTAGCGAGTCTATCACTGATTTCCTCGCGCTCAGGGTTACAGCTTCAGCAAGGCGTTTCACAAGATCATCAATTGCAAATGGGCTCTTTATCCTCTTTTCGGGCTCCGGCACCGGCTCAGGCTCAGGCTCCGGCT
>DANO01000034.1:7358-10687 GCA_002497295.1 Euryarchaeota archaeon UBA171
GGCTCAGGCTCCGGCTCCGGCTCGAGAATATCGAACGAGGCAGATGCTAGAAGCGCTTCATATCCTCCATCGCCGAATAGTCTGACATCGTATCCCCCTGGAGTGAGTTCTAATTCGAAGGTTATCGAACCAGCAGAAATCAAATCATAATTCTGCTCTTGGGAGCCGTTGAGATATAACCAATCCAAATAATCAGAGTCTTTAGCACCAGAATCGTATAGCCCTACCCATGATCGTTCTTCTCCACCGGATGCCACAAAGCCAATGCGGATTGGTTCGCCCTGCTCGAAGTTCTCATCGACCACTAGCGTTGCTGGTTGGCTGGACGGTGTAGGGGGGTCGACCGGATCGGGTACACCCGCTATCGCCTCCGCTGCGGATCGAAGGCCAGTATTCTCCTCGCCGAGTAATTGAAGAATCTCATCATAGGATATCGAGTCGTTGCCATCGGTATCGAGAAGTTTCCAAACCGCCAACAGGACAGGAGTTGGCGCACTCTGGCCGGTTGTTCTGGCAATTCCATCTCTGAACTCATTGAAATTGATGCTCCCTGAACCGTTACTATCCATCTGTTGGAAGAGGTCTACTCCACTGTAACCCATTGATTTCAGAGCCTTTCCCAGACCTTCCAGTGCCCTCTCCTCGAATGTTGCCACATATCTGGGTTGAAGGGCGGTCAAATAGCCATTGCGCCGACACTACAAGAATGGCGGGCGTACTATTTCAGCAGCGACGCGCTTCCTCGGGCTTGTTTGGATGTAGACTACTTGTCCTGGTTCGGGGTCATCGAGATAGGCCATCCCGATACCTATTCCAAGCGAGGGAGAGGGGGCGCCGCTAGTGATGTATCCAATTAGAGAATCATCATTCTCGCTACTATGGACCTGATGGCCCAATCTAGGGGATGGCCCGCGAGAAATGCACCTCAGACCCGTCCATCGCACATTTTGCGTCGCTCTTTCCTCCATATCTGCCCTGCCGATGAAGTCATGATCTGGGGAAAGGCCGAATGGCACGTTTGATTCCAAAGTGCCCCTAGATAGGAAGTTCTCCGGGAGATCCTCGGACAGGGGCTCATTTAGGCCGGGCCAAAGGAAGTCCTGCCCAGATAGCAGGTATCCTTTCTCCAGCCTAAGTGTATCTCTAGCACCTAGGCCCACTGGGACGATTCCAAAATCTCTCCCCGCTTCCAAGAGGGCGCTCCAAAGGCTAGGTGCGTCTCCATCATCAACGAATATTTCCACTCCAGCCTCTCCTGTGTATCCCGTCCCCTGAATCCATCCCTCGACACCGAGGGCATTCCTCGGGATGTTTCTGCACTTGAAGCGACCCGGATAGCCATCCTTTCCGAATACGATTGAGGCGATCGAGGGTGCTGAGGGGCCTTGCAAGGCGAGTATGCTGGTCCCTCTGGACCTGTCCTTGATTCTGATTGAGGCATCGTCAGGTAAGAGAGGATTGAGCCAATTTAGCATTACTTCAACCATGGATGCATTCGGGACACCGTGAATTCGATAATCGGTCTCAACGGCGAAGATCATGTCGTCGATGATTCGGCCGTCGTTGTCCAAGAAGTGGGTATATCCGCATCGGCCAGGGGCGAACTTAGACAGGTTCTGCGTGGATACCGAGGATAGCCATTCGCGCACGCCCGTGCCCTCGAAGGTAAAGAGACCCATATGAGACACGTCGAATAGGCCTGCATGTTCACGGCATGCGAGGTGCTCGGAGCGTATCGAGGAATACTGGATGGGTAGTTCGAAGCCATGAAAATCGACCATTGTCGCTCCTGCCTCAAGATGCTTCTGATAGAGAGCTGTCCGTACAGGGCCGTCATGAGCCATGCATGCGACTGGAGTAACAGGCACATCAAGAACGCGGCTGAAGGTTCCAAAAGGGGCTGTTTGATTTGGAGTATAATTAATTACAATCAATCGCAATGTTCAGCCATGCCTACTATTCAAATCAAGTCAAAGACTCCATATCTGATGTATTGGAAGTTGGTATTCGAAGGGGTTCTTCGAGACTCGATACGCCCTGAGCCAATCAGTGTCGAGGGAGACTCTGGGATGAAAATTATGATCTTCGATGAAACGTGTATGAACGATTAAGACGAACTTTGATAAGGAATGTTTCATACTAGACAACCAATGGTTGAGAAGATTGGAAATGGACAGCGCAGTAACCGCCAACGCGTCGTCCAAATTGGAAATGCATCGCGGTCAGATAGGACTCGTGGAACTGAATCCGTCTCAGAACCGTGCAGCCTGTGCGGCTCCCTAGACTGGGAGACTGACGACATTAGAGGGGAGACCACCTGTGCCACATGCGGGTTTGTCGCTGCTCAGAACATGATCGACCCGGGCGCGGAGTGGACGAACCATTCCGGGGGGGATGACCGCTCCAGAGTCGGTGCGCCAACTAGAATCGATCTCTCCGACAAGGGGCTCAACACCTCAATCGATCGAAGAGACATCAGTGCTGGAAAGCATGGCATGACTGCGAGGCAGGCGAGAGAATGGAGGAGGCGTCAGGTGATTGATCAGCGGAGTAAGACACGTGACAGCAGAAGTAGGAATCTCAGCCAGGCCATGCAATTCATCAAGAATCATGGGGATCTACCGCCACAAATACAGCAACAAGCAGCAGGCTTGTACAGGAAATCCGTGGAAAGCGGGCTTGTCACAGGGAGGTCCATCAGGGGCGTGTCCGCAGCCTGTGTCTACGTAGCTGCCAGAGAAGCCAGGATACCGAGGAAGATTGACGATATTGCATCGGCGTTCGACATGGCCAGTGAGGTCGAGAAAAAGGAGCTGAAGAGAACTATCCGCCTAGTGGCTAGAACGCTCGGAGCCCATCATGTCACGGGGCCCGAGGAGTATCTTGAGAAGTTCCACTCAGACCTAGATTTGCCTGCGCCCATCCTAGGGGCAGTCCGAGAGCTTTGGAACAGGGTACAAGATCAATATGCGTGGCAGGGGAAGAAGCCCTCGGGGATAGCTGGCGTTCTACTCTATCATGCGTCGCAAAACAGCGATTCAACCCGTACCCAGAGCGAGGTATGCAGGGTATCCGGAATCAGCGAGGTCACTCTAAGAGGGCTGCTGAAGCAGCTCAACAGCATGCTCGAGACAAGATAATTATGTCCATTGCAATCAAATAGGGCGCCCTAGTGGCACCGGTGGGAATCACATGGGAAACAAGATCATCTGGATGACCGGGCTCTCTGGAGCCGGCAAGACTACGATTGCTATGGCCGCATCCAAGCGATATGGGTGCGAGGTCCTCGATGGGGACACGATACGAGACTTTTTCCAGAACAGGGACTT
>DANO01000038.1 GCA_002497295.1 Euryarchaeota archaeon UBA171
CACCGCCACCGCCGCCGAAGAAGGGCAAGGCGCCACCGTCCAAGAAGACCCCTCCGAAGGGCAAGGCGCCACCGCCTAAATCCAAGCCAAAAGCATCACCGCCCAAGAAGACCCCTCCGAAGGGCAAGCCAAAGCGGCGCAGAAGAAGACTCAAGTTGAGAATGAAATCTAAGGAGATAGCCACGGAAGAAGATAGCTACACGGACACGGTCGGCTGGAATGCAGCCATGGGAACTGTTTTGGAAGAGGAAACCGAGGTTGTTGAGGAGGCGAAGACCATAACCCATCAGTGCTCCATGTGCGGGTCCTTGATGACCATCCCCAAGCCAAAGAGGGAGAGGTATCGAATAGTATGCTCTTACCCTATGTGCGGCCATGCTGATTCTGTCGGATTCTAGATTCCGGCCGTTTTGCCTAGAAGACCAATAAGATGCGCTTTGAAGCTGCAATCAGAAGTACGGCCGACAGTATCACCCGAATACCTCTTTCAGAGGCAATTGAGGATCCGTATCTCGAGCCCAACAACCCCCCCACCAGAACCGCCAATGAAAACGGCAAAAGAGTACTCGAATCCAGTAATATGCCTTCTGAGACCGTGGATCCAATCATACCGCCAGCTGAATTTATCCAGATGAAAAGCGCTGATGTTGCAGCTACTTGCTTTGGCCTACCAACATGCAATATGATGAGAAGAGGGGACAGCAAAACCCCTCCGCCTATTCCCACTACACCGCTTACGAGACCGATAAGCGCTCCTACAGCAACACACCCCAAGAAACCCCATCGAAAAGACCCAGGCCCCCCCGCATCCATGGGAAATATCAATCTCAACCCAGCCAGAATCAAGACAACCGATAATAATGAGTCATATACCCCTTCATTCACTTCGAGAAAACCTCCAATGAAGGCCATCGGAAAGCCCCCTAGGATGAATGGAGCACTCAGTGAAGGAATGTGGTGACCCTCCTTTCTGAATTGGTAAAATGCCAGGCCGGCGACAATCAGGTTCAACGACCAAGCATGCTGCTTCAACCAATCATCTTCCATCAGTGCAAAAGATGTCAGAGACAGAATCGCAAGATAGCCCGAAGCACCACCATGCCCCACGGATGAGTACATCGATGCAACCGCAAGAAGGGCGATCGAAATCAATACCTCCTCATTGCCCAGCACGTATACAGGACTCAGGAATCACTCTTCAACGAGGCGGTGTCTCACAAGTCATGGTGCTGGGGGTGCAACATGATCGCGCACTTGAGATATCACTCGCCAACCCCCTGGCAAAGAAGGTTGAAACAATTCCCTTCGACCACGCCAATGGAAGAGTCTTGGCAACCTCGCTTACTTCTCATGTTGACGATCCGAGATTCGATAATTCAGCGATGGACGGATTTGCCGTGCGCGCTTCCGACTGTAAGCAGAAACTCTCGACGCTCATAATCGTCGGCACCAGCCAGGCGGGTGGCGAACAACCTCCCGCGATAGGGCCTGGCCAGGCATGCAAGGTAATGACAGGAGCTCCGATGCCAGCGGGTGCGGATGCGATAGTCATGGTGGAGGACACGAAAACAGACCAAGACAGGGTGACCATTCTTGGCCCCGCTAGAACGGGGTACATCCGAAGGAGAGCAGAGAATCTGGCGAAGGGACAGGAGGCGCTTCCAGCAGGCGCGACGCTGACTTCAGCGGTACTGGCTTTAGCCGGGACGATGGGATATGGTGAAGTCGAGGTGATCAAGAAGCCCAAGATCGCAATCCTGTCCACAGGAGACGAACTCGTACGCCCAGGAACGGAATTGGCACCCGGCCAGATATACGAATCGAACTCACATGCCCTAGCCTCCCTAGTCGAATCAATGGGGTGCCAGGCTGTGAGGCACGAATCGATGAATGATTCGATGGACGAACTCAGAGCGACGCTGGACAAACTCTCTGGCTATGACGCAATCTTGACGAGCGGTGGCGTCAGTATGGGCGAGTGGGATCTAGTACGAAGAATCATGGAGGAGGAGGGGGACATCTCTTTCTGGAAGATGAAGATCAGGCCGGGTGGGCCGCCACTCTTCGGAACATGGAACGAAAAGCCACTCTTCGGCCTCCCAGGCAATCCAGTAAGCAGCCTCGTTGTATTCCACGTCCTCGTCGCGCCCTGGATAGCAAGCTCTCTAGGATATCATGAGGAGATGGGGCCGAGGGTCAGTCGCAGGGTATCGGTCATACTCGAGGAGGATGTCGCCGGCGCGCAGGGGAAACTATGCCTCAGGAGGATTAGGATAAGGTCGGATAACGGTCAGCTGCTCGCTACTACGCATACCCATCAAGGGAGCGGCAACATGCACAGCATGGTCGTCCACAACGGCCTAACCCTGCTCCCGCCGGATACCGACGGCAAGGCGGGCGAGGTCGTAGAAGCCCTGTGGCTCAGCTAGATCTTGGAAGAACTGAAATCTCCGAAGGCTTGTCTGTTACAAACATTCTGAGAATGGCGATGCCCAAAATACCGCTGAGGGTGAATAGGATCATCGAAGACACTCCAGCTGCGGATATGGCGACTCGGATTATCACAGTGGAGAGCACGAATCCGGTGTTCCTAGCAAGATTTCTGAAATCGGTGTAAAACCAGTAAGATATCAGCAGAATTAGGATGTCTGCGAGTATGAGGAACGTGAAGAAATCCAGGAAGAATATGGTACGGTCAACCGAACCGCCCCCCTCTTGAGCGGCCGCTATCCAGCCTGTCAGAGAGGATAGTGCGATTATGACGAATACGACAAGCATCGAGATTGCGACTGCCTTCTTCGTCAGTATGAATGCACCCACATCTTCAGAGATGCTGTGACGACCATCTTCCTCTTTCTTCATGCTGTAATATGTCAGAGCAGTGTAGAACAACACCAAGAAGGCCATGCACTCGACCAAGAGGAAAGCGACATCATCACTCACTTCCCAACCATCCGAGCCATCAACCTCTGGTAGCCGTTTCAGTATGTCTCTGACCACAAGCAGGGTAGCGATTTCGTACTGCTTCCCGACCGATGACGAGAAGGAATCCGGTATCGTCCTGATGAGTTGGTACACCTCGTAGGCCAGGAGTATGGAGAACGGCGTGTAAAGGGCGGATAGGGGCGATTGGACCAACTCAGCAGAATCCCCTATGATTGTTATTTGCCCGGAGTTGTTCAGGGCCCATAACGACAGATGGGCGAAGAAGCCGATGACAGCCGAGATGATGGCACCTCTCCTGACATTCTCATCCATCCCTGCCCCCATCGTCCGTTCAAAGCCGGCTTCAACTACGTCTCTCACGTTGAAATCTCGACGCGCCTCGCACTTAGTTGCGTATTTAGAAAAAACATACAATAATCCTGATACCAAACGATCTAAACGATGTACTACACCTCAATCAGAGATTGTTCTCAGAGGTATTTTCATTATTATCTGAATTGGTTCCATCAGACCAAGGAACGTGGGATAAACACTCCACCCTCACTCGGATCCGGGCTCATCGATGGTCCCGGCAAGCATCAGCCCGCCCAGTGCGATGAAAAGCAGCATCGTCAGGGGGAAGACGATTTGCAGCTCGGCCTGCTCCCCGTCCTGTATCAGGGGCAGTAGGGTGTTGACGAGGCCGATTGGCATGAGCATGAAGAACGCACCTTCAGTCATCCCCTCCGGCATCTTTAGCCCCACATATGAGAGACCCATGCTGATCATCGCCATGCCCCATACAACCGGGGTCAGCGCCCATATCCCATTGCCGGCGTTGTATACGGTCAGGGCTACGGACTCGCGCATCAAATCGCTTGTGAATACCGCACTCGTGTCTGTCATGGTCAATATAACGGCCACCTGCGCCCCTAGTCCGGCAAGGAAGAGGCCGAAGGTACCGAAGATGAACAGGTCTGCCATGTTGAGGAGTTGGGTCGAGCACCGATTAGCCCCCTTCTTCATGTCCATAGATAGCAGGTGAAGGCCAGCGAACGTGAGCGACATACCGAGGACACCGCCGACTGCAAGGATAAGCAAATCCCTGTCATTCAGGAGATCTACAGCCTCCATTCCGACCTGATTCGTGATAGGCCACTGGAAGAAGGCCCCCATGAACATTAGCGGTCCGGCGAGTAGCAATATCGGTGTAAGGTTCCTTGACATAACATGAAGCCAAGTTCCAAGCACTTAATCACCCGCCCCAGGATTCCTCAATTGCTTACGATCTTTCAACCCTTCAGAAGAAGGCGAAGAATGTCATATACCGAAGCACCGTACAGATTGTGAGTCTGAGCATGACTTCAAGGGCCATGAAGGATGGAATGAACCCATGACGACCACACTCGACCCTTCAAAAGAAGGCAATGATGGGGGCTGGATCGTCGTCAGAGGCGCTCGAACGCACAATCTTCGGAACATAGATGTCAAAATCCCAAGAGGCAAGTTCGTTGTGTTCTCCGGGGTCTCTGGAAGCGGGAAATCCAGCCTAGCCTTTGACACCCTCTACGCGGAGGGGCAGCGACGATACGTCGAGAGCCTCTCCTCATACGCCAGGCAGTTTCTGGGTCAGATGAAGAAGCCCGATTGCGACAGTATCGAGGGCCTTTCTCCAGCTATTAGCATAGATCAGAAGCAGGGGAGTCACAATCCGAGATCGACCGTAGCTACCGTCACTGAGATAATGGACCATCTACGACTGCTTTGGGCTAGGATAGGCGTACCTCATTGCCCCGAGTGCGGGAATGAGGTGGCCAGAAGAACGGTGCAGGAGATCGTGGACGATGTCCTCTGGAAGTTCGAGAGCCATGGCATAGGCGTCTGGTCGCCGGTCGTCCGCAACAGGAAAGGGACGCACGCAGATCTGCTCCAGGCGATGGTCGAACAAGGATACTTGGCAGGGCAGGTGAATGGTAGGGAGGCGGATTTTGAGAATCCACCTGCCCTCGAGAAGAACCTCAGACACGACATCGATGTCAGGATAGATCGAATCAAAATCAACAGAACCAACAGACAGCGCCTCACTGAAGCGATTGAGACAGCTCTTCGTTTGGGCGGGGGAACAGTTGCCATCGAGAATATTGACAGCCCAGAAAATTCTTCCAATGATATCAAAATTGGCGATACAGTGGCATATTCTGAGGAATTCGCATGCCCAGAGCATGGCGCCTTCCTCCCAGAGATGTCGCCACGCGTATTCTCATTCAACAATCCCTTGGGCGCCTGTCCAAGCTGCCAGGGACTCGGCGTACAGAGGGAATTCTCACCAGAACTTGTCATCGATAGAACCAACGCAGTAGAAGAGGGATGCATCAGACCATTTCGAAGATCCATGATGTCAGGGTGGTACAAGAGCCAAATGGTGCAGGTCTGCAACCACTACTCCATACCTGTGGACGTACCATTCCAAGACCTTGATGAAGATCAGAAGGACATCCTATTGAATGGGACGGGGTCGACCACAATAGGATTTCACTTTCAATCAGACAAAGGGTCATCATATCGCATGAATAGGCCCTGGGAAGGCGTCTTTGCTAGACTACGGCGCACCCTCACAGACACAAGTTCCGATCGGACGCGATCAAGACTTGCAGCGTACATGACTGATGAACCATGCTCGGACTGTGGAGGGATGAAACTCAATCCAGCAGTATCAAAAGTCACGGTTGGGACAATCACTCTCCCTGATTTCTCCGCTTCCACAGTATTGGAAGCACTCGCAATAGTTCAGAGTTGGAAGAGCGATTCGATGAATCCGATATGGTCGACATTAGACAGATCCCGACCCGAAGGAGGCACCGTCTCAAAAACAAAGAAACTAGATGAAAGGTCCATATTCATCGGTAGTGACGTAATCAAGGAAATAGAATCAAGATTACGATTCTTAGCATTGGTCGGACTGGATTATTTGACAATGGACAGACGCGCAAACACTCTCTCCGGCGGGGAATCACAGAGAATAAGGCTGGCGACCCAGATAGGAACCAGACTCACAGGAGTAATGTACGTTCTAGATGAACCAAGTATAGGACTCCATCCAAGAGACAACGAACGACTGCTCAAGACGCTCCGAGAACTCACCGATCTTGGTAACACATTGATTGTGGTGGAACACGACGAGTTGACCCTGACTCAGGCAGATTGGCTGGTTGACTTAGGGCCCCGGGCGGGGAAAGAGGGCGGCGAAGTAATTTCAAGCGGTTCTTTGGAACAATTGCTCTCGGCTGAGGATTCAGAGACAGGCGCCTATCTTTCGGGCAAGAAATCAATACCAGTCCCCAGTGAGCGAAGACCTCCGGATGGAAGATGGCTGACTTTGAAATCTGTAAGACAGAATAACCTGCAAGACATTGACGCCGCCTTTCCACTTGGCTGTATGATCGGTGTTACTGGAGTTTCCGGAAGCGGCAAGTCGTCATTGGTCACCGAGACGCTTGCGCCTGCACTCTTGAGAACGATACACAGAGCCGATGCTACTCCTGGAAAACATGACAACATCGAAGGAATAGAGCAAATCGATAAGGCCATCGTCATCGACCAATCTCCAATCGGACGCACCCCTCGCTCTAATGCGGCGACCTACACCGGCGTTTTCGGCCTGATAAGAGCATTATACGCTGAAACCACGCTTTCTAAGGAGCGAGGCTACAAGCAGGGACACTTTTCATTCAACGTCAGAGGAGGAAGATGCGAAGCATGCAAGGGTGCCGGCTCGACGATGCTGGAGATGAACTTCTTGCCTGATGTGTGGGTAACTTGTGATGTGTGCAAGGGCAAAAGATACACTAGGGAGACTTTAGAGGTCGAATGGAGAGGACGTACGATCCATGATGTATTGGAGATGTCCGTCGATGAGGCCTGTGTTCTCTTCGAGAATCAGAGAAAAATCAGTAGAATACTGAACACGCTCAAAGACGTCGGCCTCGGCTATATCCGTTTAGGCCAACCCGCCACAACGCTCTCCGGTGGAGAAGCCCAACGCGTCAAACTTGCAACAGAACTCCATAGGCCCCCTAAGAAGCACACCTTCTACATCTTAGACGAGCCCACGACAGGCCTTTCACTATTCGATGTCCATCAGTTGATTGACGTTCTTCTGAGGATCCGATCAAACGGTCACACAGT
>DANO01000015.1 GCA_002497295.1 Euryarchaeota archaeon UBA171
CGGGAACAATGGAGACGCGTTCCCGAATGATCCCAATGAGTGGTTGGACACGGACGACGACGGGGTCGGGAACAATGGAGACGCGTTCCCTAGCGACCCATCTGAAACAGCTGACACGGATGGAGACGGCATAGGGGACAACACGGATGCGTTCCCCCTGGACCCCGAGGAAACATCTGATTTTGATGGGGATGGGGTCGGGAATAACGCGGATGCGTTCCCTAGCGACCCATCCGAAACAGCTGATACAGACAGCGATGGTGCAGGAGATAATTTTGATGCTTTCCCCGAGGATCCCAATGAGACCCTCGACTCGGATGGAGATGGAGTCGGGAATAACGCGGATGCGTTCCCGTACCTCATTACTGAATCTGTGGATTCAGATGGAGATGGGGTCGGAGATAACTCGGATGCGTTTCCGGATGACTCGTCTGAATCTGTGGATTCAGATGGAGATGGGGTCGGAGATAACTCGGATGCGTTTCCCAGATGGGAAGGAGAGACTGCAGATACAGATGGAGATGGGGTCGGAGATAACTCGGATGCGTTTCCGGATGATCCATTTGAGTCGGCTGATGCGGATGGAGACGGAGTCGGGAATAATGCAGACTTCAGACCTTACGACAAGGATGTTCAGTCTGAAAGTGATTTGGAGTCTTTCCCAGTCATCACGCTTGTTGCAGCGGGAATAGTTTCGATATTTGCACTGGTGATTTTCCAGCAGAGGGTTTTGAATAAGCCCTCTAAATCGAGAAAGGGCAACGAGGGAGCCGCGAAGAAGAGCAGTGATCGAAAAGATGGTAAAAAGAAAAGAAAACTATTCTCGAAAGATGAGATAAGTGACAGATCTGCTGCAATTGATTGGACAAAGGCCACTCTTGAGAATGGTGAGTCTGAAGATTCGATTATGAAGCAGCTACAATCCACGGGTTGGTCCAAGGCTCAATCGAGAGCGATAATCAAGATGTCAAAAAAATGACTTTATGATTGGTGTAATTCAAACACCATTTAATACCGTGAATGACCTAGTGGTGGTTAGAGGTTTTAATTTGGAAGGAATAATATCAAAATTAGGTTTGGCAGCGAGTGCAGTTTCGATCTTGGGTTCAGTTTACATCTACTTCGTTCAAGCGGATGAGATGCTCGGAGTTTTTGTCGGTCTTTGGGCTCCGACTCTGATCTTATTTTCTCAGGAAATTGAGAAATTAATGGAGTAATTGGCGGACCCACCGCGATTCGAACACGGGTTACAAGCTCCGCAAGCTCATGTGATATCCAGGCTACACTATGGGTCCAGCAAGCCGGCGTTCATCGGATTTGCTATAATCTCAGCGGTAGTTAGAATTTCAGAGGGAGGACTGTCTTCCACCTTGATTCGGCAAGTTTCTTTGCTTTTGGGCCGGCTCTGGGGTTTGGGGTTTTGTGAACTAGGACCCCATGCATCCCCTGAACGCCAAACTTGACTCTGAGCTCAATCAGTCTGTCTCTCTCTGCTGCGGCGTATTGGTCATCATCGAGTTCAATGGAAGCAGAATCAATCGATTGGCCTGCATTGGATATCATCAATCGCTTCCCTTCAATCGAGGCCCTAGGTTGGAAATCATGATCATCCGGGTGTTCCATCCAGACTTCAGAATCTACTACTAGCCGATCTCTTACTGTGGCCTTGGTAATTTCAATCGATCTCACCATGCCCCGACCAACGGGTTTGTCTTGAAAGCACTTCTCACGCCGATATCATCAACATCCTCACCCTTTTCGGATGTTCATGTCTTTGTTCGATGGCTTCAAAGTTCTCGGATTTGACACTGAAACCACTGGATTGAATCCTAGAAAGGATAGGATTGTGCAGTACGCCTTCATAGGGAGGGATGTGGATGGTAGCAGTGTGTCTCGAACTGAGTTGATCGATCCAGGGATCAAAATTCCAGAGGCATCCATGAGAGTGCATGGTATTTCCAATGAAGATGTCATTGGCCATGGCTCATTTGGCACGCATGCAGAGGATATCGAAGAATTGATCGATGGTGGGATAATCATTGGCCATAACGTCAACGGATTTGATTGGCGATTTATTGAATTTGAATTTATGAGGGCTGGGAAGACTGTACCAATACCCTATGCTCTTGTTGATACTCTTGAGTTGGCAAGGGCATTGAAGATTCCTGGCAGGCATACTCTCGGTCACCTATGCAAGAGATATGGTATTGGTCTCGATAGGGCGCACAGCGCGGATGCAGATGCCGCTGCCACCTTGGTCCTTCTCTGGAAAATGATAGGGGACAATCAATCGATTCTGAAAGGGGGATTGGAGAGAATTCAAGAATTATGTAATCGAAACAGAAAATCACCTGCTATGAAAAAAGAGAATGCAAAGGGTATTTTTCTAGGAGATTCAGATGATTCGGTTATATTCAAACATGGAGAATTTATCATTACATTTGGGAAATATTCGGGCAAGTCGTTCTCATTCATCGATTCATGTGATCCCCAATATGCAAAATGGCTGGTGTCTGAATCGAGTCCTATTGATAAAACCGTGAGGAAGCGTATCGCCGATTACCACATCAAACAGGCATAGTGTTTTCCAATATTGGCTGCCAAGGAATAATTTCGCTCCAATCTCCCAAGTGAAGTACCTTAGATGATACCCTGGCGCTACCGATAAACAGTGTTCCTTCGTATCCATCCGAAAATAATTCATCAAGTTGGTTCTTTGCCTGATCTTTAACTGTAAAACCGAAACGCTTCGACGATTTCGAAACATTTCCGGATTCATCTACAGAGGCCATCCTCTCTAGGAGTCCGGCCCCCCCTTCTGAGTCGTATCGTATGATCTGGACTACTTCGTCCCTGAAGGCCCCAGAAGAGGAGAGTGTTCCCTCACCCGTTGCGTTCCACCATGCAGGGCACCAGGCCTTCCACTCACAGAAGCCGCATGCTCGCTCGCCGGGTGTTGCTTCCAAGGGTTCCGAGCTGGGCCTCATTCCCTCCCATGCAACGAATGCGTCATCAATCACGTTATCTCCAGTGGCCTCGTGTATTGTTTGATTTGCCGAATACCAGCCTTCAGCTCTTATTGGAGGATGGTCGGAGTTGTTTCTTTTGAGAAGATCGCGATAGAATCGCAATTGTCTGCTAACTTTTGGGTCAAGTGCGCCGGTGGGCGGTCGGCCCGTCTTCAGGTCAGCTACAATCCAACCTCTTGATTGACCATTTTCATCTAAATCTGCTACCAACAAATCTAATCGGCCCATCAAACGACCGCATTCTGATACCAAAGTCCCTTCATTTGAGAGGACTAATGATTGAACATATTTCCAGTCTGATATTGTAAGCTCAGATAATTTGGTCTGAGGGAGAAGAGACTTGCTGCAGAGTATTTTCAACGCACCTACTAAGCCATCATGGGCTTGAGTGATGAGATCATCTTTCCAGCGCGGATGTCTCGGAGTTGCCATGAATCCAACTTTCTCATTATTCCAATGCCCATCTAAGATCGCTTTTGCCGTGTAAGGCATCCAACCAACTTCATCATCCTCTCGATTGTCGATGTCAAGATTGCATATGTCTTCTACTGAGTTGTGAACTGCATTTCCAACCACTGCAGGCATACTTGCTTTACGCGGAAGCCTCTGTCTGGAAAGCCAGTACTTCCTTGGACATTGCTCATATCTGTTCCAAGATGATGGGGAAAGTTGGTGCACGCGAAAGCCCTCATCCACTTGATCCACCCCTTCCACTTCTTTCGACGTGCCAATAGTTATGTCGGTCTTGTGGGCATGGCTCATCATGTCATCGGATGTGAGCATTGATTTGTCGGACGATTCGTCTAGGCCTGGAGCACTTGTTGTTGTCTGCTTCCCTGGCCCTGGTTTTGTTGCGAATATTGTTGCGCACCACATAGTAGAAAGTCTCAATTTGGAAATGGTCGGCAGCGTTAGACATCCTGGTCTACCACAGGCTTGTATTGTGAAAAATGGGCTTTCGATGCCGACTGTTAGAATTTACTCTGGCGATCCGGTGTGCAATCATGAGTCCTGCGACAGTGTGCTCGTTATTGTCTCGGAAGTTCAAATTCCCACTGATTTGATTCTCCCCCTGAGCGAGGAATTTGTTGAATGGTCAATCTCAGAAAAGGCAGGGGCTATGTTGGTTCTAGATTCGTATTCTAAGACGATTGAAAGCGGTCACACAATAGATGATGATGATGACTCAAATGAGACAGTGAAGGGTGCTGCTTCTACAAAGAGGGCACTTGCCTCGCTCTCGGATCTGGGTATTGATAGAATGGAACAAGGAGCGATAGGGGGCCTTACGGGAGTTATTCTAAATGAGGCATCTAGAAGAGGTTTTGATGCGATGGCATTGCTGGCAGAATGCTCTGGACCCATGCAAGGAATGGGGCCGGATGCAAGAACTGCAGCCAGGGTGCTTGGACGGCTTGATGAATTGCTTCCGGCCATAAAACTAGATTCAGAACCACTTCTAGAAGAGGCACGGAGAATAGAGGCCGATATCAATGAAATGATGTCGGGTTCTGTCAATCAGCCACCAGGTCCAGCGAGTGGTGGAAATACCTCGATGTTCGGCTAATATTCAAAGAGACTGCGTTGCGTATTGGGACTTTCCTCTGGAATTTTATTTTCAGGATTTTTGTCTATCATTTCCATGAGTTGTTCTTCATTCAGAATGATGACTTGCTGTCTAGTTGCCTTTTCCAGTTTCGATCCTGCAGCATCTCCCGCAACTAGATAGTCAAGTCGAGTTGAAACCGAGCTTACCACCTTTCCTCCGGCCCTTCGAATCAGTAACTCAATTTCTTTCCTTGGACGGGTCATAGACCCTGTGATACAGAGCGTTAATCCCGATAATGGGCCACTGGATTGATCTTTTGATTGAACAGGAGTTATCTCAAGAAGGGAGGACAGGTCTTCTATCTGGCTCCAATTGCTCCTTGAACCATCGAGGAACAGCTGAGCGACTATCTCTCCGATTCCATCAATGGCAATCAGCCTGGGGAGTGCGGAGGCAGCCTCCTCTCCGCCTAGTGACCAAATGTTCACGAAATCTCTAAATTGATCCATCGATACAATTTCTCCAGATATCATAGATGCTATTTCTGGCCCTATACGGGGGAGGCCGAGGGATGCAATGAATTGATCAAGAGGCATTTTTATTTTGGATTGGATTTGATCGATAACGTGCTGGGCTGATTTTTCGCCCATACGCTCAAGCGACATTACATCTGCATGTGAGAGTCGGTATAGGTCTGCAAGTTCCGATACAAGCCCCGACTCTACGAATTGATTGGCTAGTTTCTCGCCTATGCCGTCGATCTCCAATGATTTGCACCAATAGAGAATGGATCGGACAACACGAGAGGGGCATCCTGAATTCCCGCATTTTAGGAATGCGCCATCAGAATGTAACTTAGTGGCGCATCGGGGGCATTCAGAGGGCGGTTGTACATCTGTTCGATCGGGGAGAGGCTCATGGAAAGATGACCCGTCAGAGTGTCTTCTTCCATCTAGATCGGCTTTTGTAGCTTGACCGATGACCTCGGTAATCTTAGGGATCACATCTCCCCTCCTGACAATCATTACGCGATCACCGATTTTCAAACCCAATCGTTCGACTTCCCCTGGGTTGTGGAGCGTTGTATTTTCTACAGTCACCCCGGAGACCATTACTGGGGCAACTCTTGCTACAGGGGTTACGTTACCGGTTCGTCCAGTTTGCCAATCTACAGACATAACGACAGTGATTGCCTCCTCCGGAGGAAATTTCCATGCGAGGGCCCATCTGGGATGATGTGCAGTTTCGCCAAGGAGGGGTCTTTTTTTGAGTTCGTCCACTTTGATTACAAGGCCGTCTATCTCCCATAGCATCTCATCTCTACTTCTTATCGCCTCCTCTGTTTTCGAAATTAGTAATTCTATTACTTCATCAGAATCATCGGCCTGCACGACGAATCTTCCTGCTGGCTGGATGTCCATGGAGAATAACCATTCCAAGGTTTGAGAATCGTGGGCATGAGAGGACGGGTTTGAGCTTTCATCTCCACTTTCTCCTTCTGGAAATTTAGCATCATATGCAAAAAATCTGAGATCCTCGGCTCTTGCCTTGCCGGAATCGGGATTCTTTTGACGAAGTGCACCTGCAGCGAGATTTCGAGGATTGGGCGCAACTTCGGCGTAATTTTCCCTGTATGTATCGAGCAGCATGACGACTTCCCCCCTAACGTAACAGTCTCCACGCCATTTTATTCTGCTAGGGATATTGGGTATTCTTCTCACGTTGCGTGTGACATCTTCCCCTCTAGTTCCGCTTCCGCGCGTTACTGCCCTGACCAGCATACCACGACGATATTCCAAGGATACCGCAGAGCCGTCGAGCTTTGGTTGGACGACGAATCTCTTGGTGGCGGCGGAAGTAGTATTGACGAAGTGGGCGATCTCCTCTGGAGTATTTGCTTTGTCCAAGCTCAGCATAGGATAGAGGTGTTCAACCTTCACAGATCCGGGTGCTGGGTCTGCTCCGACCTTTTCGAGTTGGGGGTTTGAGGGATCTATTTCTCGGAGGCGCTGAATGAGAATGTCAAATTGTGCATCTGTAATTTCGGGTTCAGCATAATTGTAGTACAGTTCTGAGTGGCGTTCAATCTCTGAGGCTAAACGCTCGGCCTCCGCATGGTCGCCAGCGCCCCCGTGCATGCCACACATGGCAGGAGGTATCGTTTCAAGCATGCGCTGGGGGGGAATTATGGTGGGCCTGCCAGGATTTGAACCTGGGTCTCGCGACCCCCAGCCGCGAAGTATAGGCCAAGCTAACCTACAAGCCCTCTCAGGATATTCCAGCGCTAATCTGTTCGCTCAAAGCCTTGCCGATGTCTCAGGCATCTCGGGGGAGGCTGAAGGGGGCTATATCGTCTATCAGATCGATATGGCCGATGAACATCCGCCTGCAACAATATCTGTTGAGTGATAAATCATCGAGAACTGCCTGGGCGTCTTCCCCTGCTGCTATGCGCTCGGTGTATTTTTTGTATAGGTGAGCGACTACTTTGCCGCAACTCCAACATCTAACGGGTATCAACATCTCAATTCACCTGTAGGACTTCTGCCATTTCTTCCTAGCACCCCGACCCATTTGATGCTTGGGTTCTTTGCGCCTTGGATCATTGACTAACAATGTTCGATCAAATCTCAAAAACTCATCACGGAGTTCTTCGTCGAGCCCCACAGCGCCGTCGTTGAAGTGTACGAGCCCTCGGGCAATCGCAGTTCGGATTGCGTCCACTTGACCCATTATGCCTCCTCCAGTCACATCGACTGTGATGTCAACCTTGGATAGTCTGTTCATTGCTTCAGCTATCTGAACAGGCTCTAACACTTTCCTGCGAGCTAATTCAGGCTCTATTATGTGAATCGGCTTAGAATTGACTCTGATTCTTCCATTGCCCTCTCTGACTGTGGCACGGGCTACTGCAGTCTTCCTCTTACCGCTCGTTTCAACGGTCTTCTTCTTCTGCTTCTTAGCCATCATACATCACTCCAACGAGATGTCTTCGCACCCAAGTGCTTGCTGATGTCTCCGAGACGCACAAACCGATCCGGAAGAGGGCGATCTATCTTGCTCGTGTCGCCCCATTCATGTCCTTCTGGCAATGCTTCTCCCTTGAGGTTGGTGGGAGTTCCGATCATAACTCTGAGGTCTTTGACCGCCTGTCGCCCACTGGACTTCTTCTGATATGGAAGCATACCACGAACTGTTCTCTTGAGGATCATGTCGGGCATACGAGGGAAGAACGGGCCCTTCCTCGGGTGGTTTAGCTTGTACTTGCGATCATAATCGGCTAGGATTCTGTCTTTGGCACCCGTTACTATGGCCTTCTCAGCGTTGATGATGATCACTCGCTTAGGGTCGCCCTCTCGACGAGTGACCAGTAGTGTACTGGCAACATGACTGGCAAGACGGCCCAGGACTTTGTCCTGAGCATCGAATACGAGTGTGCCTGCTTCAGCCAAGGATCCTCACCCCCTTTCCGTTTGGATTGTCGTTCATCAGATCGCGGATCGACATTACTCGTCCGCCTGCGGCTTCTATCTTAGAGCGGGCACCGGCGCTTACACTGTATGCGGCGACGCTTGGGGAGCCGATGATGTCGCCACTGCCCAGAAGCTTGCCTGGGACGAGAATTGTCTCGTCTTCCCCTGCAGTCCTAGATAGCCGGCTCAAATTCGGCTCAGCCCAATTACTCCGACTGGCTTCCAGTCTGAGTGCGACGTCTCGCCACAGTGCTGCACCAGTTGACCTGCTCTGTGCCTTCAGATCGCCAATCAAGGCGATTAAGGCATCATTGGTCTTCTTACTGTTACTACTCATATGACTCCCTCGACGTTCTCGGGTAGGCCGGCCACCTCAGGCCCTGTTAAGAACCCCACGGGCAGAACATCGGCCCCATATGAGGCGATGTGTCCCGATAAGCAAGCTTCAGATTTTGAATCCGACCTGCTCTTCAGGGCCGTCATCAGTACCTGCAATCCTTACTTGGCCTTCAGAGTCGACAAAGGTACCTGCTTTGGTGGAAGCGCCATACATCGAAATTCCTTCTGATCTGATACGGCTCAACATGCTCTCTCCAAGTGATTTGGACAGGTGCCCGATTATATTCTGGAGTGCTGCTATCGCCCTATCTCTCTGATCCGCGCCAATTTCGTGATCTGAATATCTGGCCTCTTCGAATATGCCGAAGAATTCTGAAAGAGCCTCTGGAGGGGCTATGCCCCCTAGCATTTGATTGACTGCATGTTCGAATTCTCGAGTGGTCTCATACACCTTCTTCATCGCACCTCTCTGCCTGAAGAACTTGACTAGGTCTTTGTAGCAATTGAAGATGGTCTCAATGTACGAGTTTCTTCCCTGGAGAGCCCACAGAGAGTCTGTGAGTATGCCTCTGAGGATCTCTATACGGCGGCGCTCGATATAATTCCTGTACATGTACGCTCCGAGAAGTAACGTAGAGACTGCGATTAGAGAGAGTATCGTTAACACCCTGGCTGTAAAGAAGCTTTGCTGGTCCACCTCTGCTGGGTCAGCGAGTCTTATTCTAGGGGTGTTATCGAGGTCCGAGCTTACAAATCGGTAATCGCCCTGGAACTCGACTTCAATCCTCCATTCCCCATTCACTGCCCTGGGTCCGCCAAGACTGGCTGACTGTTCGCCTGGAAGATCTTCACCCGTATACTCAAAGCTGAAGTTGGAGACTCCTTGTTCAGACGTTGTTGTGAAGTAGACCTTGAACAGTTCCCAACCAGTTCCATTGTTGTAATATTGCGTGAAAACGACTGTTTGTCCTTCGACGGCGAGGTCTATCCTGTCACGCAGAATCGCTACTGAGCCTTCTACGACTTCTCCGACCTGATATCCCTCTGGGCGGGCCCATTGCTGACTGAGTAGTATGTCTACGCGGCTTTGAACAAGAATCTCCACGTCCACGAAAGAGCCGTTAATCACAGGTGCAGTCTCAATCTGACAACCTCCCGGCACCGATCGAGTTGGCTCATATGCGATTCTGACTGTTCTGAAGCCCTCTAGTTGATCGCCGCTCGGATCGACGCCACGCTGGCTTGGATTGTCTTCTTTATCACCAGAGAACCATTCTACCGATCCGGTCCCGTCGTTCGTGCGGGCGGTGGCAAAGGGTCTCGTATTTGTCTCAGGGTCTAGGTAGATGTTCAGACATTTTCCTCCAACTGGGTTTCCATTCACCTGAGTTAGTCTGGCATCGAAGTGAAATGACTCTTTGAGATACAAGATGGGGAATGTACTGCCATTGGCGAATGTGTATGTGTCAACATCATTCCTGAAAGGTCCTATCTCAATCATCTGAAGTGTTGAGTTGGAATAGACGGGGAATAGCATTGTCTTGGTCGCATTGAGGTATCTGTAGCGGTCTGCATTTTCCCAAGAATTGTAACTGACTTGGACTTTCGCTTGACCCGCTTGGACGCCTTCTAGGGAGCATAGTATCTCGAAGAAGCCGTTTATGTCGGTGGTCCCTGGCAAACAAGTTCTGATTCCGAGTTGGCTGCCTAGCATCTCATAATCCACTTTGACGTTTCTGAAGCTCAAGTTACGTCCGAGTTCATCTACAAGTTGTCCTGTTACGGTCATTGGCTTTTGTATTGATTCACCTGTTACAGGGTCGGCCTCGGAGGTGTAGACGACTTGCTCATCTACGCTCAATGAGGTCTCGCCGAGGAGATAGAATCCTTCTTCCTGGAACTGGAGGACTCTTCGATAATGGTCATTGTACAGATCTTGTGTGCATTCATCCCATGCGCCAGCGATTTCAAGAGCATTTGGCCCTAGTGGCCCACAGCCCTCATGAGGTAAGTTCTCATTGAATCTGAGGATCACGTTTACTGGCCCGAAACCATCGGGAAGGAATGACTGAGCGTCGGACGTGAGTATTTCCGGGTCGAGGGTCATCTGGTGGGTTATCGCGCCTGCGCTCGGACAGAGATTGTCAACTATCTTCCTGTGTACGCGATCTTCGAAGTCCAATCCTTCCATTATTAGCGTCACAGTGCCTCCATTTTCGCCGCATCCATCTAGCGCCTGGCCGGAGTCTTTCTCAAATGCAGTACGGTTATCATCAGTCACCTGAGCGGTAAAATACCAATCTTGTCCACTCATCAAAGGACCTGAAACGCTGGATTGAAGGTCAATGTACGTACGAGAGACCACCCAGAGGTCTGTTTGACCCTCTGATGATTGGTGCAGCATATCTCCAGAATAGGTGTATGAAAGAGTGAATGCCCCAAGGGGATGGTCCTGACCAATGGTAAGGTTCACTCGGAATATACCGTTCTTGTCCGTGGAAGTGAGACCGTTTGATCCATCTGCGTCCCATGAATAAGTGACTGGCACCTCCCTAAGGGGCTGCAGCGAGTTATCGACGAGTCTGACTTCGACTGTTCGATTGACGCCCCTGTATAGTCTGGCATCTTCTACAGGCAAGAACTGGCTCGTTCCAATCACTGTAACGTTGACATAGGCACCGGTTGGCGACAGGATTGAAGATTGGTTTCCTGTGAAGTAGAAGTTAGAGTTGGTGAAATCGGCCTTCACACCGTAGGTTCCAGCGGCATATTGGGAATACCATGTCCAGTTGTAGTCGAATTGGGCCTTACCATCTATCATGTTGGGAACTCTTGCAAAGCCGGTTTCTTGGGCTCCTGCGAAGACAAGGTTCTGATCCAGATCGACCTGTAGGGCGATGGCATCTTGCGCCCATGGTACAAATGTCCTATTGTATACCTCTCCGACAACTCTGAGAGACTCTCCGGTGAAGAGTTCTGGTATTATTTCACATCTAGCTGGACTAAACGGATCCGATGGGTCAGCAGGTCCGCAGGGAGGGGCATTGAAATCTCCTCCATTCTGCATTGCTACAGACCAGTGCGTGAGGTTTGCCGACAGGAACGGCCTGAGTTTGGCTGCTTCCCCCTCTAGTCCAGCAGTGGTACCATCCCAGAGCAATGGGTACGGTTTGCCCAAACTGGCTTCTTCGAACGCTATTCCCGCACTGTTTAGAGAGGGCGCATGGAACAACGCTCTCCATGCCCCGAATGACGATCCTGTGAATTGAGTTGCATCCCAATAGTAGACCGGTCTTATCGAAGTCGTGTGCATGACAGCTTCAATATACATTCTGTGCATTGAACGGATGTAGAACGTTTCTGACTCACTTCCATTGAGATGAGGGAAAGGCCATTCATCTCCAAGATCGGGTCGTGAAAAGCCTATGAATTCGTAATCGCCGACCGGCAGAGATGTATTCGTGTATGTGTATCTCTCAACTACCTCATGTCCCTTTGCGTTGTCATCCCATACAATTTCCTCATAACCACCACTTGGTTGACCTGCGCCATTATCCATTGTCGAATTCCAACGAACCTGCTTCCAGAATCCCAGTGCGCCTTGTTCCTGTACGAATGTGAGGGATACCCACCCATTGGAATCGGCCCTATACCCAAAACCATACCCGTCGAACAAGGTGGGAACTGATCTGTTACCGAATGGGCCTCCAGCTACAGTGAAAGAAACCGGGGCATGTTTGATACGGTTATCGAAGATGCCTCTTTCCCAGTCAGCATGATAGTGGACCTTGTAATCGACGAATAATGGCTGCTCATCGCTTCTGAAGTAAGTCCATGAGACATAATCCACAGTGGTATTAGCCCTTACTTCGAGCGGGGTGGGTGTAGAAGATGACCCATCATGAGCGAACATCTCGATAACATCAGCACGCAGATTGTATCTGGTGGAGGGGCCCACCTCAATGTCTTCGGGGTAGAGATATTGACCAACTGTGAAATTGCCCCCTTCATCCGTGAGCACTTCAACAGTCCTAAGCGTCTCCGTGGTATTCCTCTGGTATTCGATGACGATCCTTACTGGCAGATCTGCCCCCGGTACGAAGGCTCCTGTCTCAAGGTCCAACACATCCACTCGACCAGTGAATACTGCTGGATACTGCGCGTCTAGCCAAACAGTCTGTAACGGATTCAAAGTAATGCGGGTAGGTGGTTTGTCATCTGCGTCCAGGATGCAATCATTGTCATTGTCCCAGTCGCTAGCAGGGTACTCTGCCCCGCTAGAGTCTGTGCATGTGGCGCCCTCCTCAAGATGATCCCAATCAACATCAGGGATGCCATCCGTGTCATCATCTTCATCGAGGCTATCGGGCCCAGTTGATGCGTTCGTCGGGTTGTGCATACCAGCACCAGTGCCGTAGTCATCGTGGTCCCAGGGGTTAGTAGAATTAGATCCGTATCTACTTGGCCAAAGCATGACCTCGTCTTCATCGTTCATTCCATCTTCATCGTCGTCGGGGTCTATGTCGTCACGAAGACCGTCGTTGTCGTGGTCCCATGGGGCTACAGGATGAGAAGCTCCTCCTCCTGCTTGCTCTATTGTATTGGATATCCCATCTCCATCCCAATCAGTGTCTGCCCAATCGGGAATCCCATCGTTGTCGTGATCCCAAGGGCTTTGTTCTTCACCCCTGAAGCATATCAACTCTTGATCAACATCCAATACTCCGTTATTGTCATCGTCTGGGTCTTCACCATCTGGAATCCCATCGTTGTCGTTATCCACGTCATAGTACTGAGGGAATAACAGGCCCTGGCCTAGCCTACCTCTGTCCCAGACGGACTGATACCAACCATCTCCATCGGGATCTGTATCTGTACCATCATCATCATGGTCATCGCAATTGTAACCTGTAAAGAAGTTCCCTGGCGGCTCTGTGTTAGAGTCATCATCGAGATCGTCATTTACATCGATCTCAAAGAAATCCCATACACCGTTGTTGTCGTCATCAACGTCCCAGTGATCATAAATGCCATCGAAGTCATCATCTAAATCAGCAGTATCGTTCGCCATACAAGATGGGTTCAAGGTCCCAGTTACCGGGGCACCACAGTCATCGTCTGGGTCCACATTGTTATCTAGAAGGTCGGCTACTTCATCCGGGAACAGGTTTCCATTGGGATCTGCAACCCACTGGAAGAAGCCGAAGTTGATGCCTACGTAGGCTGTCCACAAATCTCTGTTGTTGATCATCTTATCGAATCCAACAGCAGCAGAGGGGCCGGCGTCTTGATTACCGAGGAAATCGAAGTGGAAGCAATTCAGTTCACAGGTGAAGTCGTTTATTCCAGCTGAATTCTCACCGCCATATGGGCCGTCGGTGTAGAGGGGGTCTGGTCTTGATGAATAAGGCAGAGTGAATGGAACTCCATTTGCTGAGCTGGCTTCTGCTAGAGGGAATCCGTAGAGCCAAGCGAGAGCGAGTCCGCAGGCAGTTGGGCCCGCGGATAGTCCTATCAGGAATGCCATCGATATATCGCATTCACCGTCGTCTAGAGAGCCGCCATATGCAGGGTCGTTGACATCGTAACGACCGTCTGATCCCTCATCGCGATCCCACCAATTGGGCACGCCATCGGCATCCATATCGACATCGACGCCATTGATGAGCGAGTCGCCATCCATATCGATATCGAAGTAGTTATTGCCATTCCAAGGACTCCATTTCATCATCACATGCCAGTACATTTCTGGGACATTGCCATTAGACACGATTGTAGGCGGGCCGTTGGTGAAGTCGTCTTGGTAGCCGTTGTATGGGAGGACGAATCCATGCTCTTCAAAAAATGGGCTAAAGTGCCAGAACATATCCCAATGAAGAGTGCCTGTTCCAGTGTATAAGCCGCTATCTGCAGAGCCATCTATGGCGTCTCCGTCTTGTTGGGAGTACGAATTGTCGAACTGATCGGTATTGTCATTGTCGACGATCCCGCAATTGCCGTCATCGGGATCGTACAAATCGGAAATTCCATCGTTGTCGTCATCCCAATCCTCATCATTAGACAGTCCATCACCATCGATATCGGTGTCGATGTAATTCAGACCATCGTCCCTGTATCTTGATCCATTCAATAGATGCAGGTCATTGTCGTCATCTAAATCGCAATTCTCATCGATGTCTAGCCAATCTAGAACTCCATCGTTGTCGTCATCAACATCTTCCCAATTTGAGAAGCCGTCGCCATCCCAGTCGTTATTACCTGTGTGGGATTTCCTTTCTGTGAGACATCTCGGATCTGGATTAATTGGGTTTGGATTCTGAAGAGTTTCGCAATTCCAGGAATCTAGTGTTGAAGAGGGTACCATTGGATAGGGATCATCTTGATTTGGGATTCCATCATTATCTAAATCATATGGGATATCGGCTAAATCGACTCCCGGGTTACCGAGCAGGTTGTCTGCAGGGTCAGCAGCTCCGAGATCTGTGTCTTTCCAATCCCAGACTAGGTCATAGTCGGCGTCTATAGCTCGGTATGCGTCATCGTCAGCATCCCTATCATAATCGATTTCACAATCTACGCCCGGGACTTGACCAAACCAGTCATCGAATCCGTCAAGATACTGGGAAAGGTCGGTTAGAACATTTAGACAGTTATCTGGTATGCCGTCATTGTCATCGTCGATGTCCCACATATCAAGAAGTCCGTCATTGTCATCGTCAGTATCTGCAGAGTCTGGTGTACCATCGTTGTCGTTATCTGGATCGATGAAATTAGGGAGTCCATCGCCATCTAAATCCCCATCCACGATCTCATTGAAGGAGGGATTTCGAGGATGCCACAGGTTCTGTTCCTTGAATGCAAAGTCAAGCTTATCTTTTCCGTAGGTGTCGAAATCAAGATTGAATACATCAGGGAATGGGGCTCCAGTGGCAGCGAAAACCGTGATGGTTCCATCGCCTACCCCTCCTAGAACGGTATCCGCGTATCTCCAAGTTCCTTCCGAATCGAATGAATGGCTAAATGATTGGCCAGCAGTCAATGTCCCACTGTCGAAAGACCCATCGGCGGCGACTACAGAATGATTTTCCGTATCATCATTTGTCCAGGTGACTGTGTCTCCCACCTCGATCTGAAGTTCTGGATCAGAATAGCCTCCGACGGTAATTGAAATCTGATGTGTCTTGCTGGAAGCCCACGATATAGCAGCACTCCAATTAGTGGCTGTCATCGTGATGTTGGAAGTCTCGGTCGCATCCCATGGATGGGTGTCCCATAGATCGATGACCCCATCATTGTCATCGTCTGCATCCCAATAATCTTGAAGACCGTCGCCATCAAAGTCACAAGGCCACACGAACTGATCGATGCGGGCATCATTGTCGTCATCCTCGTCATAGGACCCCTTGCCCGGGCCATCGATGTCTTCGTCAGTGATTCCATCGTTATCGTGATCTAGTGGGTTCTGGTCAACTAGGTAGCCGGACCCGAGTGCGAGGCCTGTCCAAGGGTGTAGGACGCTTGGTTCGACGTACCGATCAGAAGTGACATTCCATGGGTCTGTGCCTTGGGAATAGTCAATCGGCCCCTCGAGAATCCCGTCATTGTCATCGTCGAAGTCGAATTCATCCTGAACACCATCGTTGTCATGGTCGAAGGGGTCTGTTCCGTAGCACCCATCGAATCGCTCGATCAAATCGGATATGCCGTCGTTGTCGTCGTCGAGGTCGTCCAGATCATTTATGCCGTCGTTGTCGTGGTCTTCAGTTTCTGTCTCTTCGACCATGAATCGATATCCTCCCTCGAGGAACGACGTATCTGTGATTTGCCCGTAGAGTATGCCCGGATCTGACCAAGACATATCTTGGAAAGCAGGGTGATCGGGCAGAAGCATGTGGTGGAGTGCTGGAGGTGAAGAGGCGTCAACATCTGATGATTGGATCTGCTGTTGGGCCGGAGTGTCGCCATTTCCATTTCCAAATGGCCCAGGCTGATCTCCCACTGCTATCATCGGCATCTGTACGCTAACTACCATCAAAACCACTAGAAGTAGAGATTTTGTGGTCCTGTTTCTCTTTGTGAGATCCGCAATCATGTCAACACCGGGTGCTGGGTTGGTGTGGACACATATTTCAACCGTACCCGCAAGGGGACGAATTGAGTATCATGGGTGGCGTCAGAGTATCATCTCTGAATAAACGCGTTCATATCTTAGCGATGTAAGGGTGTTTTTGTGCCAGAGAATAGGAGGACGCTGTTGAGTGGAAAAATTCACCGAGCCACAGTTACACAAGCCGACTTGGATTATGTTGGTTCGGTATCAATCGATGAGGATCTTCTGGATGCCTCGGGGATATGTGAATGGGAAAAGGTTGCGATACTGGACGTTACTAATGGTGCTCGTCTGGAAACTTATGCCATAAAGGCGCCAAGAGGTTCTCGACAGATCTGCATTAATGGCGCTGCGGCCCATTTGGTTCACCCTGGGGATGTCGTCATCATACTATCCTATGTGGGAATCGCGGAAGAGTTCGTCGGCGCGCATGCCCCGAGAATCGTACTCGTCGATTCTGAAAATAAGATTTCAGAGATCGTATCGGGTGAATCGAACTTCTGATACGACTTGTTCATGGACGGTGGTATGGTAGCCCTTTGATTATGGTAGATGCGCGATATAATTGCTCTAACAAAACGACTGCGGCGAGTTCATGAGGTAGAGTTATTTTGCCCAGTGACAAAGACTCATGCTCCATTCCCATCAAGGCGAAACCCCCTGGCGGGCCGACCACCAGATGAGTGTCGTTCCTTTGCATGGACCATCTTTTGAGGAGTTCCGAATACTGCATGCTGTCTAGCTCTTCACCGCTTTCTTGGAGCAGAATAATACTATGTCCTGGATACTTATCTGAAATTTCTTTGAGATACGTCTCCGGATCGGTTTTATTTCTATGCTCAACAAGTGACACTCCAGAAGAAGATAGGCGATTGGCATATTCGGATATCGAGGCTCGAAAAGATGCATTCTTAGCACGGCCGTGAAGATGGACAAGGACTCGCCCCATGGTATACACTTTACAACAAGCGACTATAGCCATTTGTGACGACGGGGCATTGGCGGATATGGGTTGGAAGCGTAGGTTCCGGAAAAAATCGAGAGTTGATATCGGTAATGAGCCGCACATCCTAGGCACGCGAATATGGCTTCAAGAGTTGCGTGAACTTTGTGAGCGTTGTTTCGATAATCGAGAAGAGGGGCAGCGGCTCGTACGGGAATTACAAGTCGAATGGGGCGACGCCTGGAAGCGTATGGAGGTTGAAGAGTCCTTGAAACGGGGACTTGATCGCCGTGCGTTGAGATTGATTAGAGCTAATGACTCTGAATGGTCGGAATGGCTTGATAATGAGCGATTTTGGATGCCGGGTTGGAAAGGTGAAGGGTCATGATAGGGTGGATATTTCTTTTCTTGGGGATAGGCGGGTCGTGTTTTTGGCTTTCTTGGCACCAGCCTTTTCCTGAAATTTCCAGAAGATTCGCATATCTGGTACTCTTGGCAGGCAGTGTTTTGATAATTTCAGAACAAGCTCCAAGAGAGACTAGTGAAACAGTACCAATGTATTTCGCGCTCGGACTTGGAGTCGTTGGGACGCTGAAAGGATCGGTGGATATGACTAGGACGATGCGTGATGTAATTGTGGCTCCCTTCGCGGGAGGTATGCTCTGCGCAGGTGGTGCTGCACTCCTGGTGGGCTGGTGGGATGAAGGTGGAACATACGAGCACATTAGTTCGTTCATTCTGGTATCAGCATTGATCTTAATGGAAATCTATCTTGTTTTCAGAGGTTTGATCATAGGTGTGCCCGGACTAAGTTGGTCCAAAGCCGGGCTCAGACAAATCCAACGCGGATTACTTGAAGGGCCATCTGGAGCCATATCGTGTTTCGAGAGATCTTGGGATGCTGATGAAGAATGGCTTGGGGCGATGAGTCATGCGGCCCTAATCCGTATTTACATTCATCTTGAACAAGAAGAGTCTGCGAATAATAGTGAGAAGTATCTCGAAGAATTTGGGGGCTGGGACATCGTTGATTCCGCGTGGATCGACGCTATAGACTCTGCCTTGAACTCCATTTCAGAATCTAAGTGGTCTGAACCGACTGCTGATATGTGAGTATTGTTTCCGTTGTTACATGGTTCGTATCACGAAGGTCCACACTGGCGGCGGAGATGGCGGGGAAACCTCTCTTGTCGATGGGACCAGGGTTGGAAAGGAAGACTCGCGAGTTTCGATTTACGGAACGATTGATGAGGCAAATTCCTCTATTGGTGTCGTCCGTATGGAGCTTGGCCGGGCACCTACCCATGCGCCAGATGGTGGCTTGATGGCTGCGCTTGTTCTGGTCTATGAAAGCGCGGACAATATGCTCGGTAGAATACAACAAGAGTTGTTTGACGTGGGAGCCGAATGTGCTTGCCCTCCTGGCGGTGTCCCGGAGCAGATGTCGATTATTGGTGCGGATGCAGGAGTTCGACTGGTGGAGGAAATGGATTCTATGTTGGAGGACGTGGAGCCTTTACAATCGTTCATTCTTCCAACCGGTAGCCCTGCAGTAGCATATTTGCATATGGCTCGTACAATCGTCCGAAGAGCGGAAAGAGAGGCCTGCAAACTTCGAGAAGAAATCAGGCCAGAAATAATCAGCTATCTTAACAGGCTCTCTGATCACTGTTTTGTGCTAGGTCGATGGCTCACGGCAAAGATGGGTGAAGATGAAACCCTTTGGACGCCATTAGGAAAAAGGGTTTAGTCCATCCTCAACTTTTCAAGCACCTTTCTAGCATTTGAAAGCACGATCTTCTCCTGTTCAAATGTCAATTGATCGATCGCGCTTTCAAGGTCTAGCCATAGAAAATTAGTATGCTCATGGGACAGTTTTACCTGGAATTCGTCGGTTGTGGCGAGATACCAATAGACCTGCTTCTTATTTACAGAGCCCTTTCTTGAATAGGAATACTCAGTTCGCTCGGTCCATGACGGAATAATGCGGATTTCCTCAATCCCAGTTTCTTCTAACAGCTCACGTCTAGCAGTAGAATGGTGATCCTCCCCAGACTCGACGTGCCCCTTCGGGAAGCTCCAGTGCCCTTGCGGGTACTGCAACAGAAGTATGCTTCGATGATTGGCGAGTATGAATCCGCAGGAAGTCTCCATATGAGTCGATTAATGGGGGATGAAAAGAACCCTTGGGAAGCGGAAGCGATACATCATGATGGCTTCAGGGATGACTATGGCGGGTGTCGATGAGTTGGAAATTACAAGGATTCTGACGGACAGTGATCTCGATGGAGTCCTTTCAGGGGCGATTTTGCTCAGGAGGTGGCCTGAAGCAGAGGTTATATTCGGTCATCCCGGAGCCCTGAAAAACGGACTTTATGATGATTTTATTAACGACAAAACTGCGATTTGCGATCTTCCCTACCACCCAAAATGTGGTTTGTCCATAGACCATCATCTCTCAAACAAGCCGGAGTCTGAAGACGAGGTGCGCGTCTGGGAGGCAGCGCCCTCGGCAGCCAGGGTCGCAACAAACCTTCTAGCCCACATTATCGATCTCGAAGATCTCTCGGAGGCATTAGAGTGGACCGATCGTCTAGATGGAGGCAGAGTGACTAGAGAACAATATCTCTCAGAAGAGCCGATGGTATGGATCGGACGATCGATAGGCGTCGGAGACGAGGTAGCCAGAGCGGCCATGGGGCTCTTTTCTTCCGGGCTTACACCGTACGAGATATCGGAAACGAATATTGTAAAGGCGGCTATCGCCCAAAGAAAAAGAGAGAATGAAATATTGAAATTAGAAATAGAAGAGCGTTTGGAAATTGTTGATCGTTTGGCTATTGTTCGGATGCATGGGTTGGGGATGCGATCGAATGGATATGCTGTGACAGCCTATGCGGGGGATGCTTGCGATGCCTGTTTGATAACTCATGGAGATCTCGGGGTTTCCTTCGGGGAAGAGGGTGGCTATCCTGTTTCTGCTTCATTCTACACGAATTCATTTCTGCACAAGGAGGGGGGAATATTCGATCTAACCACTCTTGCAACCACGTTTGATCCCGATGGCGGAGGCCACAAAGACGCATGCGGGTGTCGTATCAAATCGCTAGAAGGGTCTTCTGTGGTTGATAGGGATGTTACAGAAGAGGATATTGAGTCGAATATC
>DANO01000014.1 GCA_002497295.1 Euryarchaeota archaeon UBA171
CTGATTCGACTGATAGCTAGGGGTGTGGTGTGTATGCCCCTCCCGCCAACTTTCTATCCTATGATCAGACTAACTCTCCGATATCATCGCTTGTGATGCCGAATGCGTCCCATGCAGGTTGTAGGTACATGCGGACATGCGCCTCGTAATCTGCTGTTGTGTCGCCATCGTTGCTTAGGTCAAAGATATCGACGATCTGAGATGCACCGTAGTCTGCGTAGTAGCCCGGCATTCCGCTCCCAGGGAACACCGAGGCGAATCCGTTGCAGATTTCTTCGGTTGTTGCTTCAGCGTATACTGTGTGAAGGGCTGTGTTGTAGCACATGTAGTCGCCTTGGCCTTGGTACTGTGTCCAGGTGAAGGCGTCACATGCTGACGCAACGCTTGCCCCGATGTATGCCATTCCATGGGTTTTGTTGTTGTAGCATGAGTCTGTGTGGTCCGCCACATAGGCTTCGATTACTCGAAAGAATGCGTGACCTTCGGCTTGATGCTTGTCGTAGTCCCCGTTGTCCTCGTCTAGGTCCACCGTCATCTTGGATGCGTACCTGACTGATGCTTGTGAGTACACGATGACGACGTTCTTGAGAACCTCGTCTCTAGCGTCGACAAGGCCTTGCATGTCCTGGTTCTGCATGGCAGTTAGTCCAGCGTTCATTGCAGCGAGAGTAGCCACGTTAGTCGCTGCTGTGCCGTCAGCGTCGTCGGTTCCGAAGTTGCCAGCTCTCTTGTCTGCTGTAGCATATGGCCCACAGCCGTCGAAGTCTGCGCCGGAGTCGTCTGGGCCGTGGTAAAAGGCCCATCCTTCGTCCCAAGCGTGCTGAGCATCGTCTGGACCCCAGTTGCCTGCTTCAGCCTTGATGATTGCTGCGTTGAGCTCGTGGATTGCGTATGCGGTCATAATGCCGTTCTGGATGCCCTTCTCCACGACCTGATCCCTTACTGTGTCGGACTCGTCAGAGAAGGCTCCTGTGCCTTCGATGGCAGCGGAGACGAAGAGATCCCATGATCCATCTGCACCGTAGTATGTGTCGTAGGCGTGGTTTTTGCCTGATGCCGCAGCGAAGCCATTGAGAGTTCTGTAGGATCCGTCGGACTTCTCAGCGTACTCTCCGCTCTCGTAAATATCCTTCACGCCATCCCAGTCGTACGCTCCGGATAGATCCTTGATGTCACAGACATCTCCCATCAGCATACGATGGTTGTCGACGTTGGATGCGTATTCGTATCCACCGTCTGCATCGTCAAGATCCACGCTGCTAGATGAATCATCGCTAAGGCAACCTGCCATAGCGGATGCGATCATTAGTGTAGTCATCATTAAACTATTCAGTTTGCCATTCATTTTAGGTCAACCTAAACCAGCGGACTAACAGTAGATATATCAATATTTAGGCTAACCTAAAAATTAATTCATATATCCCACTAAATATCTTTCAACTCATTTTAAATGGCTTTGATGCCAGGGAAATTACATGGCGGCTCGCAGTACAGTCGATCGCAAAGAAAAATCTCAAAAAACCGAGTCAAGACTCCCATTAATCGCCCTGACAGCGGCATGTTTGGTCATCGGCTGTAGCCTGTCCTATGTTCTGTTCTGGGAGGAATTATCCTCACAAATGGAGACGGATGATTGGACGGAGGTCCAAGGAACAATAATCTCTAGCGGGATAGGGTCAGATTATTCGTGTACCGAAGAAGGAGGGTGCTCAACCACATATCAGCCATTTGCACAATACCGATACGATGTCGGTGGAGAATCCTACGAGGGATCAAGAATCACATATACGTGGGCAAATACCCACATCGGATTCCGCTCTCTGGCTGAGAGCGTGATAGATGATTTCCAGGACGACGACGAAATCGCGGTTTATGTGGATCCCGACGATTACAGTGAATCTGTGTTAATACAGGGGTTCGAACTCAAGAGCTTGTCTTTTCCCCTTGCGGTCCTCGTACCTTTAGCATTGGCAATACAGCCGATTGAGATTACCTACATGGTTAGATTCGCTAGACGCCGCGTCGCCGCCGATACATCAGACTCTCTTGGCGATGGCAACTGGGTCGGGCCAGACGGGACAGAGAGTGGCCCTAGTGTCCCCGAGGATTGGTACATGAGATATGACGGACCAGCACCCATCGTAGAATCGATCGCTGGCGAGAACTATGCTGTAGATAGGGGCAATGGCGCCGTTCCGATCGACTTCTACATCGAAAAATGGGGAGTCCCCGAAGGCTTCGGTAAAACTAGCAATGAGAAAGATGCCATACGCAGATCACGTAAATAGCCGATTCCGATGGTGAGGGTAATGAATAGCATGGTCAAGCGTATAGCATGCCCCACCCCGAGGATCCGCTGACGATTCGCAATGACATGCAACTACTCATGTTCATGAGGTTGTGGACCTCGCAGGGAAGCCTGGCACTCAGGGCCGCTTCCAGCTTAGTCAATCGGAGCGAGGGCCGTACTATCGAGATTCCAGAGAAGCAAGGCCGGGACATCAAGGCCGAGATCATTCAAATGCACAAGCACCTATCCTCTCTTTTGGATCGAATCGTTTGAACACGGGCGATATCGAAGTTCTAAATCCGAATCATAAGAGACGATCTCGAGGCCACAATCGTGAGATAATGAAAAATTGGAAAAAGAAAAATTATATTATATTATTCAATAAAACAAAAATTAACAATAAAATTATTCAATATGACAATTTTTCTAGAAAAACATATTAAAATAAACCATAATAAGCCAAATTCATTTCCGCTATGCCCATGGCAAGCAAGTCTAAACTGGAATACATTTGGCTAGATGGGTACGAACCGACACAGAATATGAGAAGCAAGACACTAGTCAAAGAAAATTTTTCTGGCAAAGTGGAGGACTGCCCGATGTGGTCCTTTGACGGCTCTTCCACGAAACAAGCCGAGGGAGGGGACTCTGATTGCTTGCTAAAGCCCGTAGCTATCTTTCCTGATCCTCAGAGAATAAACGGTTTTCTCGTCATGTGTGAGGTTATGAATGCAGATGGAACCCCCCATCAGAGTAATGGAAGGGCAACAATCGAAGAGGATGATGACGATTTTTGGTTCGGATACGAACAAGAGTACTTCATCATGGATGTTGAAACACAACTCCCATTGGGATTCCCAGTTGGGGGGTACCCTGGTCCCCAGGGGCTTTACTACTGTTCAGTAGGAGGCAAGAATACGCATGGAAGAGAGCTTGTCGAAGAACATGCTGATTTATGCCTAGAAGCAGGAATTAACTTCGAAGGCATCAATCAAGAAGTCGCGTGTGGCCAATGGGAATTCCAGATTTTCGCCAAGGGCGCTAAACAGGCAGGTGACGAATTGTGGGTCGCACGATATCTCCTTGACAGGCTGACGGAGAAATATGGTCACTACATCGAATACCACCCCAAGCCAATCAAAGGCGATTGGAATGGTTCTGGGATGCATGTCAATTTCAGTGATGGAAGAATGAGGGATGAAGGAGGGGAAGCCCTATTCACCAAAATTTGTGAAGAGTTTGGAAGAAATATCGAAGCGCACATGTCTGTCTACGGAGCTCACAATGAACAGAGGTTGACAGGTCTACACGAGACTCAGTCGATAGATCAGTTTTCTTACGGAGTTTCCGATCGGGGCGCATCCATCAGAATCCCAATTGGCACAATAGAGGACGGTTGGAAAGGGCGTTTAGAAGATCGAAGGCCAGCTTCCAACGGCGACCCCTACAAGATCGGCGCAGTAGTGATTAGCACCACTAAGTCGTCTTATTGACGGTGCAGATGTGATGGATGCTGCTCCTTGTGACCTCAATCTCAGGTTTGATGCCGACTTAACAGCCCATCAAACGTGCTACTTCGTCAGCACATCCCCATGAGAGGGTAACGCCAGCGCCCCCATGGCCGTAATTGTGAACGACCACCTTGTCTCCGACATGCTCCTTTTCCAATCGAACTTCTGTTCTCGAAGGTCTGAGCCCGACCGCCCTGCCGACGATATTAGCTCTGTCCAGTTCGGGCCATAGCGACTCACATTTTTTGAGGATATCTTCCTCGTCCTCCTCACGTATCTCCATTGTCCAATCGCCTTTCTGGGCGGTTCCGCCCAGGACCGTTACATCCCTCCTTGGAATTGTATAAATCAATGATTCAGGCCGTTGGTCATACCTCCCAAAACCAGGATCCTGTTTGATATACACCACTTGCCCTCTTACTGGAACCACTCCCTCGTCATGGCAAATCTCTCTTGCGCCTAAGCCGCTACAATTGACGATTAGATCAGATTCCAATTCGTCGAAATCCGATATCTTACGAGTTTCAATGGACCCCCCAAGTAATTCGAATTTCGATTTCAGCCAAGGCATGTAGTGTGACATCTCGATTACTGGGGCTTCGATTTCCCACCCGAATGAATATCCCTCTATGATCTCACTCTTCTCTAGAATCCTGAAATGATTGATAGATTCGCTCCAACCAGGAGGTCTACAGGGCCGCTTCAGATACTCTCGCCCTGCTCTCATCGTAATGAATTCAAGTCCCTCTTCTTTCATCAATCGAACAAATTCCACAAAGCTCTCAGAAGACCATCTATTCGTCTTGATTAGCGGCTCAACCAGAAACGGATACCACCATGCTGCAGCCGTATCTGATACAGTTTCTGGACTCAGCCTTTCGGCTACAAGGCGAACTTCCAGGCCCATTTCAAGAAGTCTGATTCCAGTGCTGAGGCCTGATACCCCTCCACCTAATACCGTACAAGACATGCTCTGACCATCGCCCCCTGCTGTCGATTAGGCAAGGCTCTTTCTATCGCCCAACCTTCGGCAGAACGAGCGTCACATGCCCAAAGTCAAGAAGCCGAAGAAGGGATGGTTCATCCCTAAAAGGAGAAAAATTAGGAGAGGCCCTGCAGTGAAGCCCTCTGAGCGAGGGTTACCCCCTTGCCCTTCGTGTGGCGAATGGTCGATGCAGAAGGATGAAACCAGGAATGAAATCTATTGTGGAATCTGCGGAACTATCTCGTGAGTCCGTCAATACCAAGTCAAAAGCCCTCTGTGGAAAGGTCGTCGCTGTGATGATGAACTAAGCCGGGCCGCAAGGGTACTGAGTGATGGGCGCTCTGAGCGACCGGGTGATAATATGAGGTGGACGGGTCCAGATGGAAGGGTGCACAAGCCGGCACCTTCGGCCCAACTAACCCCTCCTAGGCGTGATCTGATAATCCCTTCTCAGACAGCACCATGGAGGACATATGGTCGTATGATGGCGACAGTTTTGCCAGCCTTTTTGTTGCTTTATGCAGCATTGATGCTAACGATAGGTGTCCTGGAATGGAATCCCCTGCTAATCATAGGCGGTGGTTTGTTTGCGATCCCCCTCGTACTTTTCATCCTCAGACTGACCAGGCCCTCTGTGATACAGATTTGGAATGCCATACCTGACTCCAATGGCGCGACACTCCACAATCGTAGTGATTCGGCCTCAATCACTACGATGCACCCCACAAGGATGGAACGACACCTCTTACTCGACGGTACCCCCTTGGAGTTCCCTCCCTCTTGGAGCCCATGGGCCCTATTTCTTGGATGCGTATTCGTAAGCATCTTGATCTCAATAGCAACGACGTCATCAGGAATATCGAACGGTGCAATAGTCATTTTCATCTTACTCGCTGTACCTCTGTGGCTACTTGGATTTTCGATTCCAGTTCTCGCATGGTGGTCCGTTGCAAGTCGAAGATTACGTCTACCAATAAGGCGGGTGCAGGCCGAAGGTTGGTTGGTTGCAGGAATGCTCAGCGCCTTTCCAGCATTTCTGGCCAACTCTCTACTAACTCCTGGGATGATCCCCTCATCGTGGAACTCCATCCAGACGGACCTGGCACTCATAGCAGTCGGTGCCCCTATTATCGAAGAAACCTGCAAGGCACTGGCGATTCTCCTGTTCATACCGACACTACGTGGGCCAAGATCCGGTTTTATGGTGGGTTTCAGCGTAGGGTTAGGATTCGCTCTGATTGAGAATGTTCAGTATGTCGCCGGCTCTCTTTTCGGCGGCCCTGCCAATTTAGCAGCCACAACTCTGATCAGAGGCGTAGGGTCGATACCTGCCCATGCACTCTGGACTGCATTAGTCGGCTCTTCGATCGGAGGTTTTGTCGGCTCAAGAGCACTCAATATGAAACTCTCGTTCGCTATTACAAGGACACAAATCGGAGTCATAGATACAGTCGAGAAAATGGGCGTTGATGTGGATGGCGACGGGCTGATAGAAGGATTCACAGAGACATCAGCATACTTGGAATCGGCTCTTTCCGACGGCATCTGGTCTACACGATATTCGACATATCCTGCGGATGAGTTGCAGGCCATGCCCGATGAATCGGTCAACACCTCAATTTCACGCCCCATTTCACTCGCTTTTTGTCTTGCAGTATTCGGACATGCTCTGTGGAATGGGCTATCTGTGGGATCTTATGCTGCCGCAGAAAAAGCCGGATTTAGCGAGGAAGCATCGCTTCTTATGACTGTGACAGTCGTCCTTTGTATGGTCATATCAGTCATATTGTTCACTTTGAGGGAGTCGAGGAACCACTCTCCGGCCTAGGAAGTGCCCGTTAAGCACTTTTACTGTCGAATCCTTCTTCATCAATCAGTCCACGCGCTGACCGATGGAGATTACGGATCAGACCATCCTCCTCGCACTAATCTTCGGACTACTCGGGGTCTGCGTAGTGACGAGGGCACTAGATGTCGGAGGCCTTGCAGCAGCCACTATCATAGGTTGTATAATTGGTTTCATGGGGCACTGGACATGGCTAGCACTCCTAATCTTCTTCCTGCTATCTGCATCAATCGCAACCCGTTGGAAATATGCTGAGAAGAATTCCATGGGCTTCGCTGAAGCGAACGAAGGATCGAGAGGATGGAGAAATGTACTAGCCAATGGCGGTGCCCCTGCGATTGCCGTACTAATCCATGAGATTAATGGCGCATCAGGTTGGGGGGCATTGGCAATCTCTTCTAGTGTAGCTGTGGCGCTGTCCGATACTTTAGCATCAGAAATAGGAGTTATGGACAGCCGTACAAGAAGCATAATCACTCTCAAATCTGTCCCTACAGGATCCAATGGCGGAATGTCGCCTCTTGGCATGTTTGGGTCCGTGATGGGTGCAAGCATGGTTGCCGTGGCCGCTATCGGGCTAATGGCAGAACATCTGCCAGCAGACCTATTCGAAACGACTGCGATAATCGCAACAATAGGTTGGATTGGATGTCAGTTAGACTCCGTCCTCGGGGAACTTATGGAGAATCGCGGGTTACTAGGTAAACATTCAGTAAATTTCCTCGCAACCTCTTTCGGCGCCTTAGCCGGATGGGCGGCCTACGTCACAATATTCTGATGCTTATGGACAGAGCATTCAACTGCACCTCGCCCAGCCAGACAAGTATGGGGGGCAGAGCCGTCTTGTGCCTTGGTGCAACTGCCCTGCTGCTGATTCTTTCTTCCGGGCACGTGGTGGCTCAAAGTTCAGATGGCCCTGGCATCGAATGGGTCTTGCCGCAAGAACATCGGCTATTTCTCAACGGCGTACCCGGCGATGCGACAATCGACAGGGAATGGCCGATGGTAACGGGCCTACCCGAGGGCGACATCGAGTTCGACAAGACGTCATCGATACTCCCTACCGCGCTTTTCGACATTTATTCTGAACCTTTAGAGGGCCCGGTTGGGTTGAGTGGGAATATCACTGTGGAGCTCTTTGCATCCTTGTCAACCCAGTCAGATGCCTGCCGCCTATCCAATATCCTCCCTGGTTCACCCCTCGGCTCAACAACTACTTTCTACGTCTCTCTTGTGATGGGCTCATACGTCATTCTAGACCAAGCCCCTACCCAGACTCTGGTAATGGATGAGTCATTTGTAGCGCCGCATCTGTTCACCGTAAGTGCACAAGATGTCAATGTAAGCCTAGGCCCAGGAGATACAATAGGGCTGCAAGTGTCCGTACAACATGAGTGCGCTCAGACTGGACACGTTTACTGGGGTACCTTTGATGCCCATTCGGGAATAGTAATCGAGGGCGACGTGCTCAACCCTTCAATATCCAAGACAGTAGATTTGAATCGAATTGTGAGAATTGAATTTGACCCATCATCCCCATGGGGGCAATCCGACTATGCCACTCAAACAGTTGACATCGTGGGGCCGTATGTAGAGTGGTCTGAAATGGCCCACTCATTCTATGACGAAGATTTGCGAGTGGATCACTTCGAAGATCCCCATGGGTCATCCGTTGGGGAGTCAAATGCATCCCTCAGAACATGGAGTCTCTCCGATCCTCTGAACCCAGGGAGGTACATGATCGACGTTTGCATCCAACTTTCAGACAGGCCATATGCAGAGCAATGCGAAGCATATGCCGTACTCAGGTTCCAAGTGCTCCCAGACGAAGACCCCCTCATGAACTCGTCAATTGCAGCAGTGCTTATTCCACTGATTATGTTTGGCGGTGTTATCGCTGGGATACGACATGCGGTACTTCCATCGCCTGTTTATGGAACACTCTTGATTTTAGTAATCGCCACCGCCGCTCCTGCGTATTCTCTGGGCCATATCGATCACAACCCTGTCAGAAGTGAAAGTCACCCTCCATCATTCACGCTTCTCTCACATTCGGGGGGCTCACAATCCATTGATTCGCTTCTCGAAGGTCACGATGCTTTGGTGGTGGGGGTTTTCGCCCCGGGGTCTCCCAATGCAGCAACACAATATTCAGACTTCTCTCTGGCGATGAATCTGGCCGAGAAAGATGTCGCATTCGTGCAGATAGCAACCTCCCCCGATCTCCTAGCTATCGATGTGGACGAACACGCCGCTTACATCAACGAATCATGGCCCATACTTCTCGATACAGCTTCTCAGGATGCTGGAAGAAGTCTTCCTAGCGGACCCTCAGATGCAGTCATCATCTTGGATGCGAATGGTTTTGTGAGCCATTGGAGTCCAAGGTCGATGTCAAGCACGGAGATACTCGACTCTATATCTGATTCCGACAACGACGCGATAAGCAATGCATTTGCTTTCGCTATACTGCCGTTTTCACTAATCTTCCTGCCGCTCTTGGTGCTGGCACTGCCGCGGAGTTCGAGTATCCGAGATCCTGTCGAGGGCGAATTCCCCGGGACTGGAGCATTGTTATCTGTATCATTCGCATCCCTAGGTTTCGCCCTCTGGTTCGCACCGTTGTGCCTGCTCATAGCCATATTCGGTCAGAAAATATGGCTTCCCGTATCAATCGGCATGGGATTATCTGCTATGATAATGGGGCACCGCATCCTATCAAACGGAGTGTTGGGGCCGATAGATAGAGCTTCAAGAGCCATATTTTTCAGGTTGCCGCCATCTTCCAAATCATGGACGAGTCCAGAGGAAGCATCTGATGATATCCACATGGGAGTTTGGGTTGCTCTTCTAGCCACAATCTCAGAACCTACTCTCGTTGCTCAGGGCGTTCTCTCCGTGGCAAATATTACGATAATAGGGCCACTTCTGTCCATCATTACGCTAGCCGCCTTTTCTATTATGGGCGGTTGCATTGTTGTAGCATGCAGGCTCATCGTTGCGATGACCGGCAGGTTGGCGCGAATCATCGGTCCGATGTCGACGAGGATAAGAATTCGAACTTGGGGGTCAGGAATCATTGTAATCGGGCTCTGGTGGACCGTTCGAGATGTTCTTCTAATACTCTCAACATCGATGTGACTTGACCGAGACGATGATAAGCGTCTAACTTCAGGGCTCAACACCCAATGGGGGTATAGTATAACCTGGTAGTATCGTGGGCTCCAGTTGCACGGGGATGACGACGCGTAGGTTTCCTGATGGATATGATGACCAACTGGAGCACCGACCCGTCGCGACCCGAGAGTGCGCATCGCCCAGGTGCGTGCTGAGCGGAAGAAACCCGCTGGTCTGGGTTCAAATCCCAGTGCCCCCACCAAATTACGCCATTAATGTAAATTCTATTTCCATGCGGATGTTCATATCCCTAGGGCCTCCACGCACGCCTCATGGCTGGTTTCTCCGACAGGGCACGTGCCATCAAACCCACTGGAATCCGGAGGATGTTTGATATGGCTGGAGACGATGCGATTCAGTTTGGCTTGGGTGAACCGGATTTCCAACCCCCCTCCGTAGCCATCGATGAATTTTACAATGCCATGTTGAATGGCCATAACAAGTATACCTCGACGGGAGGCCTCCCGGAGTTGAGAAGAAGGATCGCTGAATCTTGGAAGCACCTGGAACCCGGACTCGATGAGTCAAGTGTCTGCATGACGATGAGTGGCACAAATGCACTTCTGGATATATTCCTGGCAATTGTAAATCCCGATGACGAGGTCCTCATACCTGAGCCATATTTCCCCCTCTATCCTCCCGATGTCGCCATATGCGGCGGGCGTGCAATTACCTATCCATGTAGATTCGAGAATGCGTTCGTGCCAGATGTGGGAGACCTCGAGGCGTTGATCACAGATAGGACGGTCGCCATTCTTTACAACTTCCCAAGCAACCCCACGGGAGCAACCGTCAATACAGATCAGCGAGACAAGCTTGTTGCCTTTGCAGCAAAACATGATTTGTGGATAGTGACTGATGAAGTGTATGACAAGATAGTCTATGGCGGCGAGCATGTCTCCTTCTTGGGCGCTGGCTACGACCGAGTCATAATGCTGAATTCATTCTCGAAGACTTTCGCTATGACTGGTTGGAGGATTGGTTATGTCCTGTCGCCCAATTCCGAGGCGATGCAGCAGGTTACAAAGATGCAGTATTATGTCACTGCGTGTTCAAATGATGCCATGCAGTATGCAGTTCTTGCTGCCATGGAGCAGGCCTCAGATTATCCTGGCAAAATGAGGGATGAATTTCAAACCAGAAGAGATCTCATATGTTCTCGTTTGAATGAGATGGAAGGAGTCTCTTGCCATGTCCCCGACGGGGCTTTCTATGTCTTTCCAAAGATAGATGTCGAGGGCATGACAAGTGAAGAATTGGCCATTGAGATGCTCTCTGAAGGAGTTCTTTGTAGTCCGGGTTCTGCATTCGGTGAAGCAGGCGAAGGCCATTTGAGATTTGCATACACGATCTCGAAACCAGATATTGATCGAGGCATGGATAGGGTTGCTAAGGTCATTGAGCGGATATCCGGGAAACGCCATTAAGCCTATTGTCACCGTTTCCCATCTGTGAGGGCTTCGTCTCTCATATTCCCTACAAGCTTACTCGGGTCCATCCAGTCTGGCACTTCATACCCGCCAGCCAGAACTGAGATTGTTGTAAATGTGGCAATCGGAAGAACACCCATTGCAACGATTAGGTCGATCAGTGAAGTACTCTCCGAGGATTGCTCTACTGGCAATATTTCTTCGAGTATCAGTATGTCGAATTCAATCGTCTGGGCACTGAGGTCGATACTCATCAGAGACAGAAGGGAGACAAGTACAGTTCTGGCGATAAACCAGTACACTATTACAGGGAGAACCCAGGACATTTGAGCAGTCCTTCCAAGGAATCGTCGAGCAAGGGTGGCAGGCACCACTAATCTGTGAGAATAAGTAGCCTGCAACCTCATCCCAATCCATAATGAAACGAGGTATACCACGCTAACCAGCTCAAGGGTGGTCCCACTTCTGATGATCCCCTCCGGAAGATATTCTATTGCAAGAATAGGGAGGCCGATCAGCGCAGCCTGTATGGGGATGGCAAGCATCTGTAGCCCGCCATGTATGAATATTAATTCGAAACGATCACGTTGCCTCGATGTAAGCGTCGCTAATCTTCCATACGGGCTTCTGGACAGATCTGTAGATGCCCTGTCTACCCATCTGGGGTCCCTACTTCGCCCCCTTATGCCGAAGAATGCAAACCAGCCGCCTCTGAGAGCAATCGCCGCTGGCATCCAACCACTCATCAATACTGCAAGAACCAGAGACATCATGCCGTAGAAAACGCCTGTGGAGCATATCCATGGTATCAGATCCCACCTGAATAGGAGGAATGGGCTACCGTCGCTCCAACCAGTCTCGACAAACCTCGTCAATCCGAAAATTACTATCGGTACGAAAGATACTTGTCCGAGTACCACCAACATCAGAAAGGCCCTATGTCGGCTATTCCTCGTCAGCATCACCCCGGCCCCGAGAAGCAAGACGCATAAGTCCTTCATCCAAGCAGCCGCTCAGGCCCCTTCTTGTTGCATACTACATCCGTTGCCGTGAACGGCTCATCAGGTGAGAACCTCTATGTGTGCTGTTAATGGCCGTCGCAGACATGGCTGGTCGCGTCGCAGCGTTATCTATGCTATTCGCACTCATCATAGCATCTGCTTGCCCACTTGCCGTGCACTCTCTCGGCGACAGCGATAATCAATCAGAAGGGCCACGAGCTGCAATCACTGATTTCGAAGTCTCCTCAATCGAATTTACTAGTACAGGAAAACAACTCCCCACATGGGAACAGCCAGACGGCTCGTTTTCAGAGTACATCGTGAGGCATCAATCTCTGACGATTGATGTCACAATTACTCAGATAGGGATAGGTGCACAGGGCCAGTATGCTGATTATTACGTCAATGTCACTCATCCAGTAGGAATCATACTTGCCGAATTCACATCAAATGCAACCTTAACAGGGGGAGAGGCACAGGAGCAATCATTCACGTACGTGCCAAACTATTCGCACAGCGTACTCTCGGAACAAGGTGAACTATCAGGAGGGCTGCTTGTCTCGGTCGAGATATTCTCGGGGGTCGGCATTGATGAAGATCCTCTGAATGATTACTTAGGGAGAGAAATACCCGTCGCAGTCATAGACGACCCTCTTGACAATGGGTGGTGTTCAGATGTAGACGGCGATGGCGTGCCCAATTGCCCAAACCCCCCTAACAACGGACTCATATGGATGACTGCAGGATACGACTCAGACGGTACGCTGTCAACAGACCCAGATGATGCAGGACATTGGAGATTGGACTACTCGGAAAACTCATCTGAAATTGGTTCGGCGCATTGGCGTGTTTCCGGCAATAGCGAGTTGGATTACGCCAGTGGCCGTATAGATAGACTCCATCTCGGCTTCAGAGCCTTGGACACTGCTTGTACAGACGTATTCTCGGATGGAACCATGCTCCACGGAATGGGCGACGGGTCCATGGACACTCAAATCAGTACCGTGCATGACACATTCATGTGCGGCGCGATAGTAAGAGGTTACCAGTTCTATTCGATGCAATTGGTAACGCACGCGAGGGGCGAGATGGGCTTAGGGGACTCAGTATCTCTGCAGGCCGTTTCCGGGCTGAACACTGAACAACTCAATCTAACAAACATGACACTCCCAACAAATGGCTCGTGGGAACAACTGATTTGGGATATGTCCGAAGTACACCCTCGCGCAGAATATAGGATGTCGTATCTTTTCGAAAGTGACGGCACGAACGCAACATCCGGCATAGAAGTTGATGGTTTCCTGATGTTCGCAATTGAGAAAATACCCCAATACACAATCTCTGTAGATTGTGCTGGCGATTACAAGGAGGGCATAGAAGCACACCCAGTCATACCGGTAGGGGATCCCGTGGAACTTCAATGTGGTATCACGAACAATGGTTACGTCGATATCACTCTGAGAATATACAGCGAGGTTACTAATTCCTCGTGGCCAGATCTAATCAGGATAGACACTCCGGGAACTAATGACAAAGATTCCTTCATCGTAACTAAGAATATCGTAGCACAGAGCACTATGCCAGCATGGTTCAATCTCTCCATCCCTCCGAGTGTATCCGTCCAATCCTTGGAATGGCACATACACATCAATGACGGTTTGACCAATGTCTCGAAACTCGATTTGGGTAAGCCAATAGTCCAATATATCGATGTCCAACCATCTTATTCCGGATTTATCGATCTCGAGTACAATCCATCTGGCGGAGACCCGCATCTACAGATGTTTCCTGGAGATTCAGGAGCAGTGCCTCTGACATTCAGCAATACAGGCAATCAGATTGGTAGTTGGAATCTAGGTGGTGTTTACCTCGATGAGCCAACATGGGACCCTTCTCAACTAATTAGGTGGACAGATGGGAACGGTGGCGATGTTGAGACAATATTCACATCCATAGGGCAGGAAGTGGATCTAATCGCTCACATCACTGTGCCGGAAGATGCGGAGCCGGGCGTGTATGATTTGAGAATCGACGTCAATGGAAAGGCCCCAAACAATTACCCTGCAGATCGTCTCTTGCAGATACAGGTTTTGAATAAGTTGGAACTTGAAATCATACCTGAGTTCAGCGAAGCTACCCTGCCTGCTGATAATGCCTCCAGAATCGTCGAGATAGTCCTAATCAATCATGGAAACTCGGAGGAAGCCTTCGACCTATTCGTCACTGCTGACCCATCAATGAAAGCACAACTTAGTACGCCCTCGACCCTGGGAATCGACCCATTCGGGGGAGATACAGCGGTCCTACTACTCCTCCCCATGCCATACGGTGTCCAGAATGAGTCATATCTGGTCCGGATAACAGCAAGAAGTCAGTCAGATCCAAGCTATGAGGCCCAAGCCAGCATGTTGGTTACGGTCCCATCGACACAACTAGTGGAGGTTGCCGATCTAGACATGTCCGAAGAGGTCTATCGCGGAGGGGACGAACCCAGAACTCTCCGTTGGGAGGTGTGGAACAGGGGTAATCAAGTCGACAGATACCGACTGTCGTTCGAACATCTGGATGATGTGAACGTCAATAGCGGCCAAGAAGGAGATTTGACCCCTTGGATTCAACCGGGAGCATCATACAACGTCACAGCATCGTATAGTTTCGATTCCGGAACATTCGGCGAACGAGTCGTTTCGATGCATGCTTCATCAGATGTAGCAGCACAGAGAAACGTAGTGGTGACCGACTCAGGTTCGGCCATTTTCGACGTTGGATCTGTCGGATGGCTTCAGATTTTCCCAGAGCAATCACGACTAACCATTTCTGATGCAGGGTCATACGATCTATCATTCTCCATCAGGAATCTACATCCCTCCTATGAGCAATTGGTGAGGGTAGATATCGACAGACAATCGGACTTGTTCTTCAATGTCTTCGATGCAAGGGTGGAGACCAGTGATCGAGACTTTGTATTGGATACCGATGAATTGAGGGTCGTCACGGTCACAGTCGTGGTAAACGAGCAGAACCTCCGAAATTTAGAAGAAAATAATGCGGACTTCGAACTCATGCTGCTAGTCGACACAGACATAGACAAGACCAGCAGCAGTACGCCTCTTACGATGGTCAAATCAAATCCCGTCGATGTAGGTCCAGATGTCGAAGAAATAGGGTTGACTTTAGGCAACTACATTTTCATAGCAGCCGGATTAGCTGGAGCCATTGCGATTCTGCTTGCAGCATTCAGAATATTCCGTGGCGCAAGCGGTCCCATGGAGGAATACACAAACTTCGATGACCAGCAGTATGGCAATTACCTTCCATCAGATGACCAAGTAGCCAATTCCGCTCTCGGAGGCGCACAGCCGATCTTCCAGCAACCGCCATCACCGCCTCCCCTGCCCCCGGATATGGATGATTAGAATCTTTTTAGCAGTGACAGGGCTTATGACGCCCCCTCTCTTGGCTCGCATGTAAGTAAGGTGTGCCTATGACGAACGGACAGCAGCCCATATTCATCCTCAAGGAAGGAACCACGCGAACTAGCGGAAGAACTGCACAGAGCAACAACATAGCAGCTGCGAAGGCAGTTGCTGAGGCAGTGAGGTCAACTTTGGGACCAAAAGGCATGGACAAGATGCTCGTAGATAGTATGGGCGACGTAGTCATTACCAATGATGGCGCTACTATTCTTAAAGAGATGGATATCGAACATCCTGCTGCCAAGATGATCATAGAGATAGCAAAAACACAAGAGCAGCATTGTTTCGACGGGACGACCACCGCAGTCGTTCTGGCAGGCGAGCTCCTCAAGAGGTCTGAGGACTTAATTGAGCAGAATGTGCACCCAACTGTAATTTGCGAGGGTTTCCGGCTAGCAGCAGACAAGGCCATCGATTTGATTGATGACCATGCTATAGAGGTAGATGAAGAGACACTTGCTGAAGTCGCTAAGACTGCACTCACTGGGAAGAGTGCTGGAGCGGTCAAGGAATTCCTCTCAGATATATGCGTCAGGGCAGTAATTGCTGTAGCTCAGGAGGATGATGGTGGAGTAATAGTAGACCTCGATGACGTCAAGGTCGAAAAGAAACAAGGAGGATCGATCAAAGACAGCTCTCTAGTCGATGGCATAATCTTGGACAAGGAAAGAGTCCATTCGGGAATGCCGCGCTCTGTAGAGGGGGCAAAGGTAGCACTGGTCAACTCCGCTATTGAGGTCAAGAAGACCGAAGTCGATGCCAAAATACAGATCACTGATCCAAGTATGCTTTCTCAATTTTTAGAAGAGGAAGAATCCTACATCAAGGGACTCGTAGACACAATATCCTCTTCAGGTGCGAATGTCTTAATCTGTCAGAAAGGAATCGATGATTTGGCGCAGCACCACATGGCAAAAGCAGGAATCTTTGCCATCAGGAGAGCAAAGAAGAGCGATATGGAAGCCCTATCCAAGGCCACTGGCGGGAGAATCGTAACCACCTTGGACGATTTGTCGTCTGAAGATCTTGGCGATGCAGCGCGCGTGGATGAAAGAAAAATTGGAGACTCGGACATGGTATTCATTACAGGATGCGAGCAAGCGAAGGCAGTTTCAGTGCTTCTTCGCGGCGGCACAGAACATGTCGTAGATGAAATCAGGCGAGCCTTCGATGATGCCATAGGGGTAGTCTCTGTCGCTCACGAGGACGGGCAGGTCCTGACCGGCGGCGGTTCGGTAATGGCTGCAGTAAGCAGGGACCTTCGCTCATACGCTGAAGGTGTCGGGGGTAGGGAGCAGATGGCTATCGAGGCATTTGCCGGCGCTCTTGAGGTCATTCCCAGAACCCTAGCAGAGAATGCGGGTCTAGACCCCGTCAATACAATCATCGCCCTCAGGAAGGCACATTCCGAGGGAAAGAATCGCCATGGAGTCAATGTTTACGACGGGGGTGTCGTAGATATGCAAGCTGGGAAGGTGTATGAACCTACAAGAGTCGTTGAGCAGGCCATTCAATCTGCAAGCGAGACTGCGGTAATGATCCTCAGAATCGACGATGTAATCTCCAGTAAAGGGGGATCTCCCGCCATGGACGGAGACTTCGACGGATTGGATATGTGAAGCACTGTAAATCCACATGTTCAATAATCGCTTATTTTTGGGAGATGACATAGGGGGCGCTAATCTTGACTATCTTCAGTGTGTACATCGAAGAAGGCTGCATAACTTGTGACGCTTGTGAAGAAGCAGCACCCGAAGTATTCGAGGTCACTGACGATACCTGTTTCATCAAATCCGATGTTAGATTAGACGGAGGCTTCGACAGGAACGATTCCAAATCAGCCTTGAAAAAAGAGGCGATTCAAACTCTTTCCGACGACATTTTCGATGCGGCAGATGGCTGTCCAGTCGATGTCATCATAGTGGTGGAGGCTCAAGCTGACAAAGAGGAAAAAGAGGTAGAGGCCCCTGTTATAGAAGTAGAAGCGGCGGTAGACGTCGGGATCGCAGAGGAACCTCTTGTTGTAGAAGGATTGGACGCCTTCCTCTCAACTGGAGACAGGACACTGAATATCTTCTTCGGTTCACAGTCAGGTAACTCTGAAGAGTTTGCTGCTAAGTTAGCAAAGAATGCAGCTCAGTATGGCATGGAGGGAGTGGTCCACGATATGGATGGCTTTGACATCAATTCGATGGCCTCGATGAAACGCGTCGCAATTGTTTGTTCCACATGGGGCGAGGGCGAGATGCCAGACAATGCCGAGGCTCTTTGGCAAGCTGCAGCTTCAGAGAGCGCACCTAGGATGGATGGAATGTCCTTCACAGTTCTAGCACTAGGCGACACTTCCTACGAACTATTCTGCCAGTCCGGTAAAGACTGGGACAAAAGATTGGAAGAGTTGGGTGCGAATAGAGTGGTGAACCGAGTCGATTGTGATGTCGATTACGAGGCTCCAGCGTCACTTTGGGCAGAAGAAGCACTCACCATGCTTTCGGCAACTGACGATTCAGGGAATCTCCACGAAGAACTCATCCATGCAATTCGCGATTTAGTGAGTGGCGGTGTTTCCGCTGTGGATGGAGAGGATGGATTCACACTCCCCGATCTCTCCACAGAGGAAGTAGAGGTCCAACTCAGTGTTTTCAGGTATGATCCACATGAGAGAACAAGTGGAACTGACACGTGGCTTTGCTCTCTAAATGGGCAAACCACCCTTCTGGACGTTCTTCGATCAATCCAAAGAACTCATGACGGAAGTCTGTGCTTTACGGACGGCTCCCCCCATGATCCTTGTACGGCATTACTGGTCAATGGCCGCGTGACATTGCCAGGATCTACAAGGATAGATCGTCTTTCCAATGGGAGGCCAGGTCCGGTGATGTTGACCATAGAGCCACTTCCTGGATATGATGTACTGAGAGACTTGTGCGTTGATTTCGACGGATTACTAAAGAAGCGAGAAACCGCTTCGCTCTGGCACGTTTCGAGAACTAGGGAGGCAGTAAAGTCGGAGCAAGGGATAGCCATCGGGTTGATGGAGCCCTTCAAGGCAGCTGAATTGCACTCAATGGCCAATCATCCCGGCCCTCAAGTCATACACTCATGTTCCGATGCTGTAGCTTACGCCGATTCGTATCTCGGCCCCTCGGTGTGCCTAGATTTGTGGGTTAGAAGATGCGATCCACGTACATCTGATAAGAGGATAAGTGCGATTGATGCCATCTTAGCAGGCGCGGATACAATTTTGGCTGAGACGGACATGGCGCCATTCGGAAGGCAACCTCTAGCCGGCCGCGATATACAAGCAGCCCTGTCGAGCGCGAGGACACGTGCTTTGGAGGTCAATGGTTTCAATGGGCGTCATGGAAAACACGTCTGGTGGTATGCATGGACTTTGAAGAGCAGCGGTAAAGTAAACGACACGGTACTCTATCGCCAAGTACTCGGCCCACTCGGGCTTCTCTCTAACCTCTCATCCGGCGTCACTGCGAGAATGGTCACCGGATTCACAAGAACCGGTGGAAAGATGGTAAACGATATCCTGGCATTGGTCGCACCTCCCGCAGGATTAGGGAAGATGCCGAGGCAATTCAACAAGAGAGTCGACAAGCACCACGAGGTCGTATCAATTTTCAATAGCCTAGATCGAAGATTCTGAGGTCACCGAATATGCCAATCCAATTTGCATATCATCCTGGGAATGTGGCTCACAGCAGTGCTCCTGAAGTTGATGAGACTATGCGCGCAGCTTGCCGATCTCTCGGCATCGGACTCGTCGATTTACCTGGTGCAACCAGTTGTGGGGCAGGGATACTCGGACAGGTAAATCGCCCCCTCCAGGCAACTCTGAATGCCCGGACAATGTCGATGGCAGAAGACCTGGGGCTGGATATAATCACCCCCTGTGCTACTACTGCTGCAACGCTCTATGAAGATCTGAATATGTTAAAATCTGATTTGAACATGATGAGCACTGTTAACACCACTCTTGAAAAGACAACAGGGAGAACGCTAGAGGGCACTGTTCGGATACGACACCTGCTCCAAGTTCTCGTTGAAGATATTGGATTGGAGACATTCTCAAAGAAAGTCAAGAATCCGATCCGCTCTAAATTGGCCCCGTACTACGGGCCAAATCTTCAGCAGGATGGACTGATAGGCGGAGATGATGTTTTTGACCCATGGTATCTAGAATCAATCATAGAATCTTCCGGAGGCATTCCCGTAAGGTATCCCTCTCGAACCTCGTCAGCAGGTACTCCCGGATTGTTCTCAGAAGAGCAGACTGTGTTACGCCAATCAGCCACAATACTTTCAGAGGCCAAGGCCGGTGGCGCTAAGATGCTTATCAGCGCCTGCACCCTATCCCACGGAGTTCTCGATATCTACCAGGGCAAGGCCTCTAGATCAACAGGATTGAATACAAATTTGCCTGTAGTGCATCTTTCCGAGTACGTTGCATTCGTCACCGGAAATTTCCCAAAAAGACTTGCGATGCTGAAAACCAGACTCGCCGTAATCGGCGATTGAATCTGTATCAAGATCATGATCTCTTGAAGTCTTCAAGGCCGAATTGCCCCCTAGGTCGAAATGATGAAGGATCCGATAAAGACGGACCCTCTTCTTCTATGTCACCAATAACTGTGGAAGGCCCCCTCTCTTCTGATAGATTCGCAGCATGCCTGCTTCTTTCTTCCGAAATGAAGAGCTCAGCATTCATGAGATCAACACCCAGTTCCACGGTGAAAGAATCGAGTAGGCTGTAATCTATGGGGCCACTAGTAAGCCCCCTTCTGACTGAGTGAATAGACCTCTTCATGGCCAGTTCCCGACGCAGTGAGGCCGAAACCGCGCCCTCATCCCTCGTCCCCTCCGCTATTAGGACGACAACGTCACCCTGTTTCCTTCTTCCAGTTCGCCCTCTTCTCTGAATAGTCCGGGTTTCACTTCCGACCGGTTCGTAGAAGATTACAAGATCTGCAGATGGTATGTCTAGCCCCTCCTCACCCACGGAAGTAGCGACTAGTATGTTGTAACGCCCTTCTCTGAATGAATTGATGGTCTCGATTTGCTCTCCTGAACTTAGTCCACTTCCCCCTCTATTCGCCTGTCCGACGAATCTTACGGGATTCGCCCCGCTCATGTCGGAAAGGGCCTGATGTATTGCTGTGACCGTATCTCGATATGTAGCGAATATGATTATCTTTCCACTCCTGTTTCTACGTAGGCGTTCAGCCACGAGTCTTCTGACAGAGCCTATCTTGGAGTGGACTTCCCGCATATCATCAAGCTTTTCGATTAATGACCTAATCCTTCGATCTTTGAGCAAATCCCTACTGGACTTCTTCTTTGAATCCGAGTCCATGGATTTTCTTCTTAGGAACTCTCGTGCAGCAGCAACCCCCTGGGCTAGAAGATGATTAATCAGATGATTCAGAGTCATGGCCAGAGCGATCCGAGAAACAGAAGCATATCCTGTCCCATCACCTCTTCTTATTGCAGTTTGAGCACGTTCCATGGCACTTGACAGGCCAGCATAGCCAATTGCCCCATCATGCACATACCTCCCCAGTCGCCGCTCCACGTCCACTATGCTTCGCTGCCATCCACGTATCGGGGCGGCCAATTCAAGCAATTCGTTAGGAACGTCAACGCGAATTTCAACAATATCCAAGTCAGAGAGATATTCCTTCATCATCGGATCGTCAGACGATCTCAGATGTATCCTATCTATCGAAAGCCTATTGCATATTGAGCGAATATGCTCTCTAGAAAATCCGGGGCTAGCAGTCATTGCAAGAATTCTCTCCCCGCCATTCTCCATGTGAAGGTCTGCAGATAGCGCCATCGCATGATTGCCAACAGCATGGTGAGCCTCATCGATAATCAAGAGGCTAACGTCCGAGGGCAAAATCAATCCGGACAAAACATCATTTCTGTAAATCTGGGGGGTAGTCACTACTATTCTGGAGGCCTTCCATAGCTGTTCTCTCTTTCTAGGAGGCGTGGAACCCGTTATGGAAATCGATTCAAAATCAGAAACCAACCATTCTGAGACAGTCCTTTGATGTTGATCGACTAATCCTACTGTGGGTGCTATAATCACTATAGCACCTTTGTCCCTATGGAGAGTTTCAGCCATCGCCATGACTGCAACTGCCGTCTTTCCGCCTGCAGTCGGATATACCAAAAGAGTCGATGACTGCAAGGATTCAGCAACTCCTTCTAGCTGATACGCGCGGGCTTCAAGAAACCCTTTTCTCAAATTCGGATGAGCCACTCTGGGACACATATTCGTAAGTCCTTTGAATCCACGGTTCTAAAGCATTCCAATCGAGTGATGTCTAGCCTGATTGATATCGGTGCCGTCCGATTCTTTCATAAATGGAAGGCAGGTCGCAAGCCCGCTCGTAACGAGGAGTACCAGACACCACGGGGCTCTGTGAACGCATCCCAAGGCCGTCGAACCCCACTCGGGGTCGTATGCCGGTGTCACGGTCCTCTCCGTTCGTTACGGGTCCGGTGTAGGCCGTTTAGGCGGTTCTGCGGCGGTTATGAAAAAAAAGGAGACCTGAATATGGCCGACAAGCACCGACCACGACGTGGCAGCATGGGCTTTAGCCCGCGCAAGCGAGCCAATCGTCCATATGGAACCATTACGGCATGGCCCGATGTTTCTGCAGACAGTATCCGCGTCCAAGGTTTTGCTGGTTGGAAAGCCGGTATGACGCACGTTCTAGTTCAGAATACGAATCCAACATCAACCAGCGCCGGCCAAGAAGTAAGAAGAGCGGTCACTGTAGTCGAAACCCCTCCGATGAAGGTCCTCGGCGTACGCGGATACGTGATGGATCCATACGGCCTGCGAACTGCTGGAGAGGTTTGGTGCGAACCAGATGACCTTCCAAACGGAATCACCCCAAGACTGGCCAATGCGACTCGAGGGGAGAGAGATGCTTCCGAGGGCCGGAAGCCAGCCAAGCGAGCTGGCAGAATACCAAAGAGAACTGCTGGATTCAATCAGGCAGCCTATGACGCACTCCTTGCGAGCGAACTCATCGAAGTTCGAATAATCGCTGCAACTCAGCCACAGCTGGTCAGCGGCACTTCGAGTAAGACGGCCGAGATTATGGAGCTCAATCTTACTGGGGGAACAACCTCCGAGAAATTAGATTGGGCCCGTGAAAGATTGGGGTCCGATATAACGATCGATGACGTCTGGGCGGATGGTCAGGAGATAGATGTCATAGGCATCACAAAGGGCAAGGGATTCCAAGGATCAGTCAAGCGATGGGGCGTAAAGCTACTCAGCCACAAGAACAGCAAGAGACGACGTCAGGCAGGTAATCTTGGTGACTTCGGAACGGGCTATGTGCGTTCAACAGTTCCTCAGGCTGGCCAAGTCGGGTATCACCAAAGAACAGAACTGAATAAGCGTCTGTTGAGGATATCCGACCCCGAGAATAATGAGATAACCCCTGCAGGAGGCTTCCTAAATTACGGGGAGGTCCGAAACTCGTATGTCCTCGTCCAGGGGAGTCTACCTGGCCCAGCAAAGCGTCTTCTTCGTCTCCGAGATCCCATCCGTCCGAGGAAAAATACCCATCCTGTGAGTCTGGCCTATGTGAGTACGGCATCGAAGCAGGGAGTGTGATTGAATGAAGGCAACCACATATTCTCTAAATAATGAAATCTCACAGATAGAGGTCGATGCAGGTCTTCTTTCAGAGACATATGAAGTTTCAACAGAGAACGGATCGAAAGTCGAACTACCCGAATCATTCTCATCTGATATCCGTGAAGACATGGTGAAGGATGCAGTCCACTCATCAAGAGCAAATAGGCGCCAGCCCTATGGGCACAGAACACACGACGGAAAGAAGGCCCCTCAGGCTGGAATGAAGCATTCCGTTGAATGGTGGGGCAAGGGTCGAGGCGTATCCAGAATCATGAGAAAGACGGGCCAGAGAACAGCGGCTCAAAACCCCCACACGAGAGGGGGGAGAAGAGCCCACGGACCTCTTGTTGAGAAAGACTGGAGTATGAAATTCAACACTAAGCAGAAAAGAATCGCTAGAGACTCAGCTATCGCAGCAACCTGTAATGCCGAGATCGTCGCATCAAGGGGTCATCGATTCGATGAATCTCTCAGATTCCCGATAATAATTGACAAGTATACCGAAGTCAAAGATGGCCAATCTGATGCCCACGATCCCGAGTCAATCCCCCTTGCACACGCGACAAGAAAATTTGTTGCTATGATGCAAGGGCTAGGCCTGGGTGACGATCTCGACAGAGCCAAGAACGGCCGCTCAGTACGAGCTGGCAAGGGCAAGATGAGAGGTCGAAGAAGAAGGACTCCAAAATCAGTCCTTCTGGTAGTATCGCAGACTGGAGGACTCTCCAAGGCGGCTCGAAACGTACCAGGGGTCGATGTTGTCGCCGCAAGAGATCTGTGCGCAGAAGATCTTGCGCCGGGTGGAGACATCGGGCGTCTAACAGTTTGGACCAAGAAGGCAATAGAGGAGATGAGGTGAATACGATGGTCGACCCTTATGCAGTAATACAAATGCCTTGGATCACAGAGAAGACCCTTGAAGCTAGGAGAATTGCCGACGGCGACGATCGACGTCAGCAGAATAACAACAGACTTGAGTTCATAGTAAGACGCGAGTCAACAAAGCCACAGATCAAGGAAGCCGTCGAGACTCTCCTCGATGTAAAGGTCTCAAAAGTCAATACACGCATCACAAGAACAGGCAAACACGCCAGCGTCCGTCTTGCAGATGGTTACGATGCAGAAGAAGCTGCATTGAAACTAGGAGCATTCTGAGGAGGTATATTCATGGGCAAGAGGACACGTTCACAACGCAGGGGATCAAGCCCCAAGAACAGGGTCAATAGTCATCGATTCCCTGCCGCCAACTCTTTGCCAAGGGTATCTGAGCAGATGGCAGAGGTCGTCGATCTTGTACACAGCCCTGCCCACACGGCCCCGCTTGCAAAAATCCGCTTCGAAGACGGAAGTGTCGGCCACATGGGCGCACCTGATGGGATAAGCGTCGGACAGAAACTCGCCTTTTCGTCCAAGGTCAGCCTCCGACCTGGTAACGTTACCATGCTGAACAAGATTCCCGAGGGAACTCCGGTTTGTAATGTCGAAGCACGCCCAGGTGACGGCGGGAAGTTCGCAAGATCTGGCGGAAACTCAGCCTTTGTCGATACCCGCATGGGAGATAAGGTCAGAGTGCGTTTGCCAAGTGGCCGCCTGAAAGATTTGCCATCTTCTTGCAGAGCCACGATTGGCGTACTTGCTGGCCATGGCAGGAAGGAGAAACCATTCATGAAGGCCGGTGCAGCACACAAGCGCGCCAAGGCACGAGGGAAACTATACCCGACAGTGAGTGGGGTTGCAATGAATCCAGTAGATCACCCCCATGGGGGCGGTAACCATCAGGCAGTTCACGGGCCTAACTCTGTCCCAAGAACTGCTCCACCAGGGCAGAAAGTAGGCCACATCGCGCCTAGTAGAACTGGTCGTGGAAGGGTAAGGAAGGAGTGAGGTATTGGCATGGCACGAACAAAGAAGGTATTCCGCTCACCGAAACTTGCCCGTAGGCAAGCGAGGAAGCGGAGATCCACCGTCGCCGAGCGCCGTAAGAAAGAATTCCTATGGCGAGGATACACAATGGACGAGCTGAAAGAAGTCCCTCTATATCCCCCAGAAAGTGATCCGGATGCTCTTAGCATCGTAGCATTGCTGCCAGCCAGAGCAAGGAGGTCCTACGCAAGAGGCCTTTCAGAGGAATGCGAGAAGCTATTGCAGAAATTCGACTCAACAAATGGGATGATTAAGACACATTGTAGGAGCATGTACATCGTACCATCCATGGTAGGTAGAACCGTTGGCGTGCACAACGGCAGACAATTTGTCAAGGTAGAGATTCAACCAGAGATGATTGGGCACGCAATGGGGGAATACGCCCCCACTCGAAAGTCAGTGAAGCACACAGGGCCCGGTGTGGGCGCAACAAGGTCTTCCAAGCATGTAGCGTTGAAGTGAGGTGAAAATAATGAGCAGAAACCAGGGACAACCTCAGAGCGGATACACCCAGCTGCTTGAGGGAGCTTTCCTAGCAACGGCAAGAGCAGTAAATGTCGACGTACATCACAAGCACTGTTACCACATTGCCAAGTTCTTACGCGGAAAGACCACCGTCCAGGCCATTGATTACTTGGAGCGCGTAATGCGCAAGCAGGTTGCAATCCCCTACACCCGACGTTCCAGGAAAGGCAAGGGAGGCAATACCATGGCTGGTCACAGGAAGGGCAAGATGGGACCAGGGGCCTACCCCTACAAGGCTTCGAGAGAGTTCATCCGTCTGATTAACAGCGCTATGGATAACGCTAGACAGAGGTACGATACCATCGACCCTGATGAGATGGTGATAACTCACTTGGCTGCTCATAGGGGGCAAATATCCCGTGGATTCCGTCCAAGGGCGAGGGGACGAGCAACTCCAAAGAATCACTATCAAGTAAATCTAGAAATTTTCATTGAGCACTTTGGTGAAGAAGTTGAGGAAGACGAGTTCTGAGGGATTACTATGGCAAAGCAGAACACAATTCGTAAGACGATCCACAGAAATGTCGAGCGTCAGTTAGTCAAGGAATATTTGCTCAGAGAAACCGAGCGTGCAGGGTATGGGGGCCTCAAATTCAATAGGACGCCCGAAGGAACTGAGGTGACCATCCAAGCTGAGATGGTCGGACGAGTGTACGGTCGAAGAGGCAAGACCATCCGGGAATTAAACGACCGTCTTAGAAATGATTTCGATCTATTCCAACCACAACTCCAAGTTGAGGAGATCGAGGAACCAAGGCTCAATCCACAGGTCATGGCTAGCCGCCTTGCTAGCTCACTGGAGCGAGGCTGGTTCTTCAGAAGAGCAGGTCACGGCACTGTCCAGAACATCATGGATGCCGGCGCGAGGGGATGTTTAGTCGTCTTGAGCGGCAAGATAACCGGGGCAAGGCACAGAGTCCAGAAGTTCCAGAAAGGACACATCAAATATTGCGGACAAGTAGCTCTAGATGTTATGGACAGTGGTTTCGCAACTGCTGTCAAGAAGCTCGGAACAGTCGGTTGCACGGTACGAATAATGCGTCCAGGTACCCGACTGCCACATGAAATCATCATCCTCGAGAGAGCCGAGGCTGGATTGCCACCGGTTGTTGAAGACGTCGCATGGAATACTGAGGAGCAGGGCAATGCTCCAAAATCTGCAGGGGAGGAGGAATGATATGAGCCACCTTTCAATGCATGATATCGATAAGATGTCGATGGAGCAGATGCTCAGGCGTCTCGAGGAGATGCGTGAAGAACTTCTCCAGCTAAGGGCACAGCAAGCACTTGGCGGATCATCTTCCAACCCAGGTGAATTCAAACAGACTCGCAGAAGTATCGCTAGACTTCTGACGAGCATAAACAGCGAGAGGAAGGAGTAGAGCCCACATGGCAGGTATTTGCAATTTATGTGGGCTGCCGGAAGAACTGTGTATTTGTCAGGAGATAGCGAAGGAACAACAAACAGCAGTAATTTCTACAGCAAGAAGGAGGTATGGAAAGATGGTCACTATCGTCGACGGAATTGAGGATACGGCAATAGACATCAACCAACTGGCAAAGACTCTCAAGTCTGCATGCGCGAGCGGCGGCACAGTAAAAGGGCGAGTTATAGAACTTCAAGGCGAACACAAGAAGCGGGCTGCTAAGGTATTAGAGCAGAATGGTTACAGGGTGGAGGTGCGGTGATGAGTCTGCTGAATCAACCTTGGTTAGCCATGACCATCACAGTCATCGACTCCAAGGACAATGGGCTGATAGGACTCCAAGGAATGATCGTTGATGAGACCAAGCACACCCTGAGGGTGAGGTCATCGAAAGGGGTCCATGTGATTCCAAAGGACGTAATCAGATTCACACTCGATAACGGAGATACGGTCATAGAGGGGTCCAAAGTCACTCAAAGGCCAGAAGACCGAGTCAATCGAAGATACAGGAGGAATAGATGATGGCGAAGATAAGAGATATCGGAATCGATGTCAAGACTCCAGAGGGACAATGGGACGGAAATGAGAATTGCCCATTTTACGGCTCACTTAGGGTCCGCGGCCAGATTATTGAGGGCAAGGTTGTCTCTGCCGTCGGAATGGACAGCTCAATAATCCTGGAACGCGAGACAACGCGTTACATGCCCAAGTATGAGAGATACCAGAAGAGGACACACCGATACTCCGCACATCTTCCATCTTGCATAGGCGAGGTTTCCATCGGAGAAAGAGTACGGGTCATGGAATGCCGACCGCTCTCCAAGACCGTTAAATTCTGTGTTATTGAGAAGGGGGACCTACAATGAAGGGAATCTCGAGCTCAGTAACAAATGCTCTGCCCACTCAGGCCAAAATGGACTGCGTCGACAACACGGGTGCTAAGATTGTCCAACTCATGAACGTCCTCCGAAAGGGCGGAGTAGCACGAAGATACCCATCTGCAGGAGTTGGAGACTTGATTAGAGTAACCGTACGCCGCGGAACTCCCGAGATGCGCCGGCAGATATTCACCGCAGTCATCGTTCGTCAGAGGAGACCATTCCGCCGAGTCGATGGTACCTGGGTCTCATTCGAGGATAACGCGTGCGTCATCACCAACGAAAAAGGCGAACTTCGCGGATCGGACATTAAGGGCCCGATCAGCAGAGAAGCCGCAGAGCGTTGGCCTAGAATCGCAGCAACGGCAAAGCAAATTGTATGATGGAGGTGGATGTATGTCAAGTAAGCAACCAGGTAAGCAGAGAAAGGCACAATTCAATGCACCTCTACACGTGAAGAGGAAGCGTATCAGGGCCAGACTCAGGACTGACGACCCAGATCTCGCAGCCATCAGGACAGTTACTGTCAGGGTCGGTGACGAGGTAGAGGTTCTAAGAGGCGATTTCGGAAGTCCAAACTCCGCAAAGGCCGATTCGAGGGGCAAGAGACTTGGACAGGCACGTGGTAAAAGCGGCGTTCGAGCCAAAATCGTGGCTGTCGATACAGGTGCTGGCACAGTCCAAGTTGACGGAGTATCAATCTCAACTTCAGATGGGAAGGAGGAGCCCCTGCCCATCCATGCATCCAACATAGTGGTAGTCACCCTGGATGATACAGACCCGCTCCGAATCGGAAGAATACTCGAGCGTGCTAAAGGAGGCAGAGCAGAATGAGCAGTAGCCACATGAAGCGACTTACAATGCCAAGAACATGGCCACTCCCCCGAAAGACGAATGTTTGGGTTCAGAAGCCCGATCCGTCTGGCCACCCCCTCGAGATGTGCATGCCGATCGGTATAATCCTCAGAGACGTACTCGAACTTTCAAGAAGTCAGAGGGAGTCAAAGCGAATCCTGGCTACCAAGAAGGTAATGATCGATGGCAGAGTTGTCGTTGACCATGGCCGCGCAGTCGGTCTGATGGATGTCCTAACCGTGGGCGACGACAACTACCGTTGCATCTTGGATACCAACGGTAAACTACGATACAGGGAAATATCCAAGAAAGAAGCGTCTACGAAGTTCTGTCGAATTATCAATAAGATTACGATTAAGGGTGGAAAAACGCAGTATACCCTCCATGACGGACGAACATTCCTTTCCGAAGCTTCCGGCGATTATTCGACAGGAGATACTCTGTCCGTATCCCTCCCCGATCAAGAAATATCGGCTCACCACCCATTCGAGGCAGGAGCAACGGCCTATATGACCGGCGGTTCGCACGTCGGAGAGACTTCGAAAATCAAGGAAATCGAGATTAAGCGATCAACTAGGCCAAATGAGGTCGTATTCGATGAGTTCGGTACTATCGCAGCATATGCATTCGTTATACCGGATGCCAAGGCACTTCCATTGGAGGCAAACTCATGAGCACACAGTCAAATCCGATGCTAACTCCTCGTATCACCAAGGTTACAGTGAATATAGGGGTGGGCGAAGGAGGAAACCGTCTGATGCTCGCAGAGCGAGTTCTTGAGTCCCTCACTGGGCAGAAGCCAGTCAGGACGCTTTCGAAGAAGACCAACAGGGACTTGGGTACTAGAATAGGGGCCCCTATAGGCTGCAAGGTCACAATCAGAGAATCCGATAAAGCAAGTGAGTTCCTCAAGAACGCTCTATGGGTAAGGGAGAATACAATTCACGGCTGGTCGTTTGATAATTCAGGAAACTTGTCTTTCGGAATAGCCGATTATACTGATTTCCCTGAAATGAAGTACGATCCTGACATCGGCATATTTGGGCTCGATGTCAACATAGTCCTTGAGCGACCCGGACACAGAGTACAAAGGCGCCGTCATGCATCTAGCAAACTACCAGGCCACCATCGTGTCTCGAGAGATGAATGCAAGGCATGGTTCAAAGATACGTTTGGAATTACAATCATGGAGGAGTGAATCTATGGCACGTGAGCATGGTGAAGAGATTGGACGCACAGTTGGTTGCCGCCGATGCGGTAGAAAGCGCGGTATGATCCGCAGACATGGACTCAGACTTTGCCGGCAGTGTTTCAGGGACGTGGCTCCTGAGATAGGATTCAAGAAATTTAATTGAGGTGATATGGATGCAGTTTGACCCACTCTCTGACGCTTTCGTGCGGATATACAATGCTGAACAGGCTGGCCATTACGAGGTCTCCGTTAGTCCTGCTAGCAAATTGCTAGAACGGATGCTATTGATAATGCAATCATCGGGATACGTGGGAGAATTCCAACGTGTATCCGATGGTCGTGGGGATGCCTTCCGTGTAGAGCTCATAGGGGCTATCAACCGATGTGGCGTAATCAAGCCAAGATACTCGGTGAAGAGGACCGATTTCGATAAGTGGGAGTCTAGATTCCTGCCTGCTAGAGACTTCGGCTTGCTAATCGTATCTACAAATCAAGGAGTCATGAATCATCATGACGCGAAGAAGGAGCGTGTTGGAGGACGTCTTCTTGCGTATATTTTCTGAGAGGTGATAAACATGCCATTACTTGACAGCATCACTCACAAAATCGACCTTCCAGAAGGCGTTTCAGCCAACCTAGACGGAGATGAGGTCACTCTCTCCAAAGACGGATCATCGATATCTAGAACTTTTAGAAGCTCACGAATCAGCATAAATTCAGTCGATGGACAAATCCACGTGTTCTGCGATCTCCCAAGAAGGGCCCACAAGGCGTTGGCCGGAACCTGGGCCGCACATCTTAGAAACATGGTCAAGGGAATAGACTCCGGCTTCGAGTACAGGCTCAAGGCAGTCTACTCCCACTTCCCCATGACTCTCAAGGTCGATGGTGATGTCATGACAATAACCAATCTATTCGGGGAGAAGGTCCCTCGCTCAGCAAATCTCCCATGGTCACCTGGAGAGGTCCAGGTTCGCGTTGAAAACAAGGTGGACGTCATAGTGGCCGGAGCCGATAGGGAGAAGGTCGGCCAGACGGCTGCTAACATAGAGCGCGCTTGTAAGATCAGGAAGAGAGACAGGAGAGTGTTCCAAGACGGAATATACATTGTCTCCAAGGACGGAGAGAGGTGAAAATATGGACTATGAATCAATGACCGTCGCTCAGCTGAAAGACCTCCTGAGGGAAAGAGACCTCAAAATCGGTGGAAAGAAGTCCGAACTCATCGAGCGACTCGCTGGCAGCGAGTCTTCTCCAGAACCTGTCTCAGAAGAGACTCAAAACATTGAGGAGGAAGTTGAAATCGAAGAGTCCGACGTGACTGACGAGGAGGATTTCGATGAGGAGATCTTCGACGAGGAATGGGAAGATGAAGATGAAGAATACGTGACTCGTCAGAAACCCGTCTTGGATGATGAGACAAAGGCAGCGCTTCTAACAAGAAAATCACAGCGGTCCTCGATGCCCAAGTTCAGGCGTCAGGAATGGTTCCGCTATTTCAGATTGGCCAGAACAGGGTGGAGGAAGCCTAAGGGCTACCAATCAAAGCAGCGACTCAATATGAAGTACAGGACCCCCATGGTAAGGATTGGACACAGAAAGATAGCATCAGTAAGAGGATTACACCCCTCAGGTTTCGAGGAAGTCCTTGTTAACACACTCTCAGAGCTGGATGGGCTCGATCCAGAGCGCCAGGCTGTTAGAATCGGGTCAAAGGTTGGCAACAGGAAGCGCTCAGTAATACATGACCGCGCAGATCAACTAGGCCTTAGGGTACTCAACAGGCGTAGAATTCAGAGGAAGGGGGATATGAGATGATAATCTCGAACCAGAAGAGACTCGCTGCGGACATACTCTCCAGAAGAGAGGGCCGCACAGTAGGTATTCACAGGATATGGATCAACCCGGACTACCTTGATGAGGTCACCAACGCAGTTCAGAAGGACGATATCCGACAACTCATAGAAGAGGGCATCATAAAGGCCAAGCCATTGGTTGGAAACAGCAGGGGGCGAGCACGCAAAGCCGAATACCAGAAGGCCAAGGGTAGAAGGAAAGGCCACGGCTCAAGAAAGGGAACTGCGAATGCTAGGAACCCGAGAAAGCACCGTTGGATGAAGACAATTCGGGCCCAGCGCAGAACCTTGAAGGATATGCGATCTGACAGCACCATATCTCCAAGCCAGTACCGTTACTTCTACAGGAAGGCGAAAGGTGGGTCTTACAGGTCAGTGGCCCATCTAAAGACCAATATCGAACTCGAAGGAATCGAGATAGGGAGTGAGGCATGATGCCATCAGGAAAGAATCAGAGACTCCGCTACAAGCGTCGTGAGAATGGCCTTACAGATTACAGGAGAAGACTTCGAATGCTCAGAGGAGGACTCCCGAGAGCAGTAGTCAGGGTGAGCAATACTCAGATGACCTGTCAAGTAGTCGAATATGCCACTGAAGGAGACAAGGTACTGGTCGAAGTGAAGACATCCTCGCTCATAGAGAAGCACGGATGGCCTATCGACGCCTCCAGAAAGTCAATACCTGCGAGCTACCTAACAGGTTTCGCATTAGGGAAGAAGGCAATAGCGGCGGGCTGCGACACTGCCATTCTAGACATAGGCCTAGCAGCTTCTACCAAGGGCAATAGGGTCTATGCAGCTTTGAAGGGCATGATCGACGCTGGACTCGAAATTCCCCATGGAGAAGACGTTCTGCCCTCCGAGGAGAGAATCATGGGGTCTCACATAGACGACTCACTGGCAACTTCCGTTGAATCTACTAAGAAAAGCATCGAGGAGGCACACGCATGAGTGAAGAGGAAACCGAACAAACAGAAGGGGAAATCCCCACTCTAGCAACAGGCCTCGCAATCGCATTCGGCTACGCAGATGCGCCAGAGCCCGAATCAGGCACAAGGCGGAGAGGCGGTCCAGACAGATTTGCCGACCTCAGGCAGTGGACTCCAAAGACGAGACTCGGAAGGATGGTCCTGGATGGGGAAATAATGACCTATCAGCAGGCTCTAGCCACTGGCCTGCCAATACGGGAAGTCGAGATCATCGACGCATTGATTCCCAATCTCGAAGAAGATGTCCTCGCAGTGAATATGATTCAGAGAATGACTGACTCGGGGAGAAGAGTCCGATTCAACGTACTTTGCGTAGTCGGGAATCATGACGGTTACGTCGGTCTTGCCATATGCAAGGGCAAGGAAGTAGCCAGCACCATACAGAAGGCAATAACAAAAGCAAAACTCGACCTAATACCCGTGATGCGTGGAAACGGCTCATGGGAGTCCGGCCAAGGTCCGGGTAAGAGCGTCCCAATCAAGGTGACAGGGAGATCGGGGTCGACACGCGTGACTCTAATGCCTGCACCGGCAGGAAAGGGTCTTGTCATAGGAGACACGGGTAGAAGGGTTCTGAACAAGGCTGGAGTTGCCGATGTTTGGTCCATCACAGCAGGCCAGACCAGGACTACAATCAACTTTGCACAAGCCACATTCAATGCCCTCAAGCAACTCAATAAGACTCGAATTGGAGACCAGGACAAACTCAGATTGCACATAACGCACGGGGAGGTGGGCGCATGACCCATCTCGTGATACGAGCTAGGAGTGACAGGGGCGTCGAGCGGTCCATTCGAGAGACTATGTCGATGCTAAACCTGACAAAAGTAAACCATGCAACGATAATTCCTGACAGGCCAACATACGCAGGGATGCTCCAGAAGGCAAAAGACTTCGTCACATGGGGTGAAGTCGACGCCAAAACAATCGCCACACTCCTTCGTGAGAGGGGGCGTATGTCCGGCGATAAGCCAGTAACTGACGATGCAATTTCAAGCGGCAGCGAATATGACTCCATAGACTCCTTCGCATCCGCACTAGCCTCTGGTGATGCTACAATGAAATCCGTTGTGGGGCTAAAACCGGTTCTACGACTTCACCCTCCAAGGGGGGCAAAGGGCTGGGGCGGCATCAAGCGCGCCTACACCACCGGCGGAGCTTTGGGTTTCAGAGGTCCTGCAATAGCTGATCTCGCTTCGAGGATGGTATGAGGTGTTAAACATGGTTTCACGCACAAATAAATTCAGAGGCCGATCAAGGTATCACGGCCGTGGAAAGAAAGCAGGAAGGGGTGCAGGAAAGAGAGGCGGCAGAGGAAATGCCGGCATAAACAAGCACAGACTCATGACTAGGTTGAAGTATATGCCCAATCACTGGGGGATGCATGGTTTCAACAGAGATCCGAGCCTCCGCACAGTCCACAATAGCATCAACGTCTCCCAGGTAGACCAGATGATAGACGAGGGCGATACCATCGACCTAACCCCAATGGGCTTCGACAAACTCCTTGGTTCAGGCAAGGTCAGTCGAGCGATACACATCACTGTAGAACACGCCTCATCCAGAGCGATTGAGAAAATTGAGGCTGCAGGCGGTTCAGTAAGCATCTCAGACGGAGACGAATGGGAAGAATCAGAAGAGGACTGAAAATCTTAGGTGATGCGAGATGGAGGGCCGTCGACCGAATGTCTTGGGCCTAGTAATCGTGGCTGCGATTTACTGGGGTGCTTTGGTTTGGTGGCAACGAGACCTCCTCTTCGGCGACGATTCTGCAGATCAGACCTGGGCGCTCACGCTACTCGCCGTCTCATTCCCCTATGTCGGATTCGTAATCTGGGGAGTAAGCGCAGATCTCCCTGGATCTCTAGCCGATTCCGCTCTAGGAAGATGGCTAAAACCGGTGGTCTGGCTCTCTTCGGTAATCGGAATGGCGATCTGGGGATGGGTCGATGAACAGGCTGTCGGATTCCTTTTGGTGGGAGTAGCATTACTCGGCCTCGCGGCTGGCCTGACTCTTTGTTGCTTGATGTACACCGGTCCGGAATCGAGTAGATTGTACGCGCTCAAGAGGATGGTCGACGTCTACCCTTCCATCGTAAAGCCAGAGGGGCATGTAAGATTCAACCAGAAGCTCTGGACAACCGTCCTCGTCCTAATCATTTACTTCATGATGACCAATGTCATGATTTGGGGGCTATCGGACTCGACTCTCGACGTATTTTCCTCTTTCAGAGCCATCATGGCCGGTGCTTCGGGTTCGATCATGCACCTCGGAATCGGGCCAATCGTAACAGCCTCCATCATCATGCAACTGTTCTCGGGCGCCAAGATCATCCAATTAGACTTGCAGGACTCTGCTGACAAGCAACTCTACCAGGGGATACAGAAGATCCTCGTCTTACTCATGATCCCCATCGAGTCTATACCTCAGGTGTACGGGTTCCTAGACCCGCATGAGAGTCTGATTCTTGATTACGGCATTGGCTGGGCTAACACCATAATCGTAATCCAACTCTTCATCGGCTCATATCTCGTCTTCCTTCTTGACGAATTGGTTTCAAAATGGGGGATCGGGAGCGGCATCTCGCTTTTCATCGCCGCTGGAGTCGCACAGTCAACCTTCGTCGGCACATTGTCCCCTCTGCCCAGCGTCAGTGGGAGCCCCTTATCCTTTGAGAATCCGCCTGCAGGAACACTTCCGATGATATTCTATACGCTCAGGAGCGCTACAAACTCGCAACTCGTATCTCAAAATGGATTCGAACAGATTCTCCTGAATCACTCCAATCCAATTGCTGCATTGGTGTCCTCGATCGTCGTATTCCTCGTGGTGGCTTACGCCGAGTCCTCCAAACTCGAACTCCCGTTAGCACATGGTAAGGTCAGAGGCCACAGAGGCCAATACCCGATCCGACTCGTCTATGCAAGCAACATCCCAGTCATTCTAATGGCTGCCTTGCTTGCCAACGTGAACATGTTCACACTTCTTTTCTGGAGCCACCCAGTACTTTCCACAGTCCCAATCCTCGGGAGGAATGGATGGGCTTCGAAGGCACATTGGTTCGGCAGTTATGAGCCAGGGGCCACAACTCCATCTGACGGTTTTGCATGGTACAGCTCGATGGTCAATGGCGTCGGTGATTGGCTAATACCTCTATTGAATCAGACTGGAGACGCATACGGGCATAGTCTGGGCCAGGTGATGGTACACGTCTTGACCTACGTCACGTTCATGACCTTGGGTAGCATGGTGTTCGCCAAGTTCTGGATTGAAACCACAAACATGGGCCCGAAGGATGTCGCCAAGCAGATTGAACGTACTGGCATGCAGATTCCCGGATTCAGGAACAACCCCCAGGTCGTAGAGCGCATACTGGAGAGGTACATACCTCCCGTAACGCTCTTCTCCGGGGCCTTCGTAGGCCTTTTGGCCGCTGGGGCGGACCTCCTTGGGACAGTCGGCAACGCAACTGGCACAGGGCTCCTCCTTGCCGTAGGCATAATTCTCAGGACGTATGAGCAGATCCAGAAGGAACAAGCAATGGAAATGCATCCGGTTTTACGAGAGTTCTTCGGCGCATCATGAAGCCAAAGAATGAGGGTATGCGCCCCAATCGATAGGATGAGGCACACGTCACGTTGATATACGGACTGCAAGTCGCAGGCGCGCTGCGTCTGACGGGCGTTGGAGACTGAACCCCTCGGGGTCGTGATGTCATCTTTCACGTCAGTCGCCGCCGAGGAAGTGCGGTTCCGAACCGAGTTCGGAACTTAGATTGGTGATCCACGACGAAAATCCTCCTGTTTTCAGGAGGTGTGCAAGGTGCGAAAATAACATTCCACCGCTAAGCACTCTAAGTTTCAATAGTCAAACGACAACTCAAAACTCCAGCAAGGATCGTGATATCGCTCACGCGAAATCCGGTTGATCCTGCCGGAGGCTACCGCTATTGGAGTCCGATTAAGACATGCGAGTCGAGAGCTTTCGGAGCTCGGCATACTGCTCAGTAACACGTGGGTAACCTGCCCTATGCTGGGGGATAACCTCGGGAAACTGAGAACAATACCCCATAGTCCACTACGCCTGGAACGGTGAGTG
>DANO01000025.1:0-2727 GCA_002497295.1 Euryarchaeota archaeon UBA171
GACAAGTTGGAATATCGGCCTTGAGATCGTGGTCTGCAATGCAGAAAGTGTGGATTGGAGCGTTTGATAACTAGCTTGAAGATCCTCAATCTGACTTTCACTCAATAGGAGGTCCACCTCCAATAAGGAGACTTCCTGATCCAGTAATGCCCTTTGTGATTCTAGTTGATCGATGTCTCCCTGGGATGTCGCGATTGTCTGGTTGAGCTGTTCTATTTGCACGTTGAGTGCCGTGATGTTGGCCTCGAGGACGACTCTTCGCTGGGCGGCCTGTTCGATCAATGCGCTCAACGACTCAATATCTGACTCTAGATTCTCCTTGGCCTCCAACAGAAGGAGATTCTCCTCAGAGATACCGTCAGATGTCATGTTGGCATCGCTCCAGAGGTCTTCTATCTGGTCGATTTGATCTTCAAGGTCGCTTATCTCGCTCCGATTCGATGACTCGTTGTAAACTAGGCCAGCGCCAAGTGATGCAGTGAAGAATAGAGAAACAATCAGAAGGGCGCTTCGTGCCATACTGCGGGGAAGGGCGATCCAATCTTGTTTCTTTCCCCTACTGTTGCAATAATTTTAGCAGAGAAATCGTGAAGTTAGGATGAGTTGATCCGACGCACTCATGTCCCAGAATCACTCCACCAACACGACTTGCCAATGCGAGAGCTGTCATGGCCACTCGATGATCGCTGTGCGTCTCTATCTTGGTTTCAGGGCGAATCAGGGTTTGCCTGCCTGGTACCTCGATAATACCTCCGTCTTTCGAATAGGCAGTCATCCCGAAAGATGAGAGAAGCTCTATCGTAGTTCTAACTCTATGCGACTCCTTACGATCAACATGCCCTATGCCTGTTATTGTCCCCCCCTCGCCTAGCGCAAGCAGCGCTGCTGCAGGCGTGATTAGATCGCTCGCATCAGACAAATCCAGAATATCCACGTTGTTATCCTGTAGTGATTCTACAGCATTCCCAAGAAGTTCAGATTCCACATGCATAGAGGCCCCAAGATCGACATCGTGTAGTCTTTCCAGTAGCATAATTACCGGAACTAGACTTCTCTCCGGGGGGGCATCCACTCTTTCAGGCAAAACAATCTCCCATGGTTTGATGATGAGAGAATTTTCTGAAAATTCATTTTCCGACCCGGTAAGTTTTGCAATCTTGTAACTCAGATCGAGATACCCTCTGCTCACGGGCTTTCCGATAATACGTACGGATAATTCCGCCTTCATCGATGGGGCTGCCATGAGGAGTGCTGAGAGCGGCTGACTTCCTTCTGAAAGATCTAGTTCGATATCCCCGGAATTCGCAGGGCCAGATATCCGCAAAGAGCCGTCATTGGAGCGTTTGCAATCACAACCTATCGCCGAAAGAGCATCGGAAAGAATGTCGAATGGACGAGATCTAAGAGAGGAGTCCCCGGTAAACGAAGTCTCCAGCGAGAGTGATGAGCATAGCGACATCAGCATCCTTAGGCCGGTTCCTGAATTTCCGAGATTAAGACCCTCACTAGTATGAATCGGGAATCCGACATCGGAAACGCCAACGAGTATTTTACCGTCCATCATTTGTATTTTGGCACCTAGCCTATTCAAACTGGAAACAACACTTCTGACATCCTCTCCGATTTCTCCCCTGTGACAGATTTCCATTTTGGTTTGAGACTGCGAAGCCAACATTAGCCACCTTATGATATGGCTCTTAGAAGCGGGAAGAGGCCAGGTGCTCCCCTCAGAGATATTGGACCCGAGTATCTCGATCACGACACGCTCACGGGGATGAGTCGGTTGAACCCTCGCTTCTAATCCAGTCCCCGAAGTCACTCAATCCGTCCCATGAATCGGCCCTCTCGTCAATGATGCTCATTTCCAGAGTCTCTTCCAGGGTCCCAGTCATTTTGACCAGATTGTTTCTGTGTAGCAATTTTGGGCTCAATCCTGGCAGTAGTATGGAGATGGCCCTCGGCACCCTTCCTGGGTATACCTCATTCACGTGACCAACTATGTTTGTAGTGCAGGTATTGGTAATCGTATTGTACCATTCAGGGTCTTCGCTAAGTTTGTTGGTCCTCCTCAGATAGGATTCGAGCATCCTCCTCTCGTTCCCCGGGCCCAGAACGACGGCTTCGAAGAGATGGGTCACCGACTTCTTCCTGCATCTCGTCCTGACTCCGATAACATCCCTCTCCGTCGCCCAGACGTAGATTAGCTCGTATTGGCGAAACATCCCCTTGAGGGGGTGGTAACGCTCTCCCTTCTCCCTTCGAACCTCGATCGAACAGGCGAGCCTCTCCCCGTCTTCAGTCTCGAAACTCATTATCGTATGAGCCATCTGCCTTTTCGAGGGTTCAAAGTACTCCAAGACGAACCATATCTTCGATATTTTGTCGAGGTTTATACTGACATCAATCCATTTTTCATCGAAGTCCCTATTGCTCCTCCAATTGAAATCTCTGACGTTTCGAATCGTCACCTCGTCACCATTGAAATCTGCGGTTGCCATCCTCTCATTGTCATTGACCCATGATCTGTCGTTTGATGGTCTGAGGCTTAGATGCCTCAGTGTTAGCCAAATCAGGAATGCTAATGCCAATGCACCCGTCAATAGAATGGGCCAAGTAAAACCAGCAGCAACCCCACTTGTTGCATCGCCTTCCATCAGTACCACAGGGGAACCGTCGAACGGATGAACCCTCCCTCGACACAATGTGGCGCGGCAGGGGAGATTCGAA
>DANO01000025.1:3048-49332 GCA_002497295.1 Euryarchaeota archaeon UBA171
GGGAGATTCGAACTCCCGAGGTGAGACACCACTGGATTAGCAATCCAGCGCAATGGCCAGGCTATGCGACTGCCGCAATGTTCCGGCGACCCAAGATTCCGGCTTAAGGCGAGCGGTTGGAATCATTCTTCTTCTGCGATGCCTTCAGAATCCTCATCATCTCCGTCGATGAGTTCAGCTGGGAGGCGTGCTACGAAGATAACCTCGTCAATGTGGGACTTCTTTTTGGCATCCCGCAGTTCCATTATTCTGGTGCCCTTGGTAACCTTGCCCAGGGTCTCCTTGGTCTGAGTCGCAGGCATGCGGATCATCATCCCTTTCTCGGTAAGCATGAACAGCTGATCAGAGAGGTCCGGGATTTGTCTGACACCAACAATCGAGTCTGCATCTGACAAGGCCATCGTTCGAACCCCCTTTGTGCCTCTGTTGGTTTTCCTGTACCCGTCCCGGTCCATCTTCGGCTCACCTTCATCATCGAAGAGTAGAGCGCCATCTTCGCTGATAGCTTGAATCATCTCCCCAGAGCCTAATCGACTACGTTTCGCCATGCCATACTTGGAAATTGTCAGGACGCTCGTATCGAAGTCATCAGTCACGATCATGCCCACCACACTATCGCCGGATTGCAGCTTCATCCCTCCTACACCTTGGCTGACCCTGCCCTGCACTCTGACTGTGTGGGTCATGTGGACCTCTCCTGTTGCTGGGTCCTCCCTCGTCTTGACTTCAGACGGCAAGAATCGACAGGCATACCCTCCGGAGGATACCAGGACCACATGATCTGCTTCAGTAGCAGGTCTAACTTGGACCAGAGAATCATTCTGCGTTGCAAATTTCAGGGCATATTTCCCGTTTCTATTGATCTTCACATACTCTGAAAGATGACTTCTCTTTATTCTGCCCTGGCTCGTGGCGAAGATGAGATAGTGCCCCTCTGGATTCTCAATCAACTCCCTGTCCATAGGAAGTATCGAGATGACTTTCTCATCATCCCTGAAACCCTCAAGGAGATTACGTATGTGCGTACCTCTCCCATATCTGCTGGCAGAAGGCGTCTCCCATGCGCGCAGTCCGTAAACTCGACCCTGATTCGTGAAAATCAGTAGCCTGTCTTTGGAGAAGCAAGTCACAATCGCCGCAGGAGCGTCTTCCTCCTTGGTAGCGACGCCCTTGAGCCCTTTACCTCCTCGATTCTGGAGGCGGAATGCCTCGACAGGAAGATGCCGTATGTAATCCTCTTGAGTCAGTGAAATTACAATCGCCTTCTCCTCAATCAAATCCTCTCTGTCCATGGAGAGCGGCATGGGGTCAATCACGGATCTCCTTTCATCCCCGTGCCTCTCCATCATCTCATCTAATTCCCCGATTAGGATGCTGAGACGCCTCGCTCTGGAGGCGATTATATCCGAGAGGTCTTCGATTTTGATCTTCAGGTCTTCAAATTCACTCTTGACTTTCTCCACATCTAGGCGACTGAGCTGATACAGACGACGTTCTGCGATGGCCTTGGACTGAGGCTCTGTGAAATCGAACGGAGCAACTCCAGACATCTCTTCTTTACCTTGGAGTACTGCTTCAAATTGATCTCTGCTAGAACTGGACCTACCGACTTTGATTACATCGCTAATTCTGTCCTGGGCTTTGACGAGACCTTCTAGAATATGAGCTCGAGCCTCGGCCTTTTCCAGCTCAAATTTAGCCCTCCTCTCAATGACTGACTCCCGATGTTCGACATACGTATGCAACATTACTGGGAGGGTAAGGAGGACCGGTCTTCCATCCAATATGCCCATCATGTTAGCTGAATACGATTCCTGTAATCTGCTTGATTTGAAGAGTTGGTTTAGAACCGCATGAGGGTCGGCGTTGTTCTTCACCTCAATCACTACGCGAATTCCCTCCTTGGACGACTCGTCTCGAATGTCTCTTATTCCGACCACAGATCCCTTGGAAACTAAATCCGCTATATGGACAAGCATGTCTGATTTCTTTACCTGGTACGGTATTTCATGGACGACGATCTTTTTGCCCTTGGAGTCATCATGAACGTCGCACTTTGAGCGGACGTGAAACCTCCCTTTTCCGGTAGAATACATATCGAGAATGCCGTCCAACCCGTGAATTGTTGCCCCTGTTGGGAAATCGGGACCCTTGACGTGCTCCATGTACTCCTCGATCGCGATGCTCGGCATTTGCTGATTTTCCACGCCTTCCTCAAGTATCGCACCAACGTGCAATCTGATTGCCCCAGCCACTTCATTGATGTTATGGGGGGGAATTCTTGTTGCCATTCCTACAGCGATGCCGTCGCTTCCATTCAGGAGTAAGTTGGGCAGTCTTGCTGGAAGGACAGTGGGCTCCATGTCGGAATCATCGAAATTAGGCTGGAAATCTACCGTTTTCTTCTCGATGTCCTCTAGCATATGCTTGGAAATCTTGTCCAGTCTGCTCTCCGTGTACCTCATGGCTGCAGGGGGGTCGCCATCTATGGATCCGAAGTTACCCTGCCCGTCTACGAGAGGGTACCTCAGCGAGAACTCCTGTGCCATCCTGACCATCGTATCATAGATCGATTGATCGCCATGAGGGTGATATTTACCCATGACCTCTCCGACTGAACGCGCGGACTTACTGTATTTCTTCTCGGATGTATGTCCTCCTTCGTGCATGCCATAGAGCACACGGCGGTGAACTGGCTTGAGACCATCTCTCACATCGGGCAAAGCTCTGCCAATAATCACGGACATTGCGTAGTTGATGTATGACGTCTTCATCTCCTTGTCCAGAGAATGGTTCAGGATGTTCTCGTTACTGACTGGGGGGTCGTTATTCGCATTCTCTTCAGATGTCAAGATTCGTCACCTCCTTAGCATGCTTTTCAATGAACGCCCTTCGATCGGGAACATCCTCTCCCATCAATATCTCGAATAGCCTGTCCGACTCCTCAGCATCTTGGACCGTGACTTTTAGCATGGTCCGAGTCATCGGATTCATGGTGGTGTCCCATAGTTGGTCGGGATTCATTTCGCCGAGACCTTTGTACCTCTGAACACCGATTTTCGTGTTAGGGTTGTCACCCTGCAATTCCAACATCGCCTTGTCCCTTTCTTCATCTGAGAATACATATCTGCTTACTCGACCTTTTGACAGTTGGTACAATGGCGGTTGAGCGATGTACACGTGCCCGTCTACTATCGCAGGCCTCATGAATCTCCAGAGGAACGTCAGCATCAGCGTCCTGATATGGGCTCCATCGATGTCTGCGTCGCACATTATGATTATCTTAGAATATCTTAGTTTAGCAGAGTCAAAAGACCCTTCTTCCTCGCTATTATTGCCGACTCCAGCTCCAAGAGCCCGAATCATGGTTTGTATTTCCTGATTCTGAAATACCTTTGCAGCATTGTGTTTTTGCCTCTCCACATTGAGAATTTTTCCGCGCAGAGGGAGAATTGCTTGAATCCGACGATCTCGCCCCGTTTTCGCAGACCCCCCGGCAGAATCGCCTTCCACGAGGTATACCTCACACTCACTCGGATCCCTGGATTGACAATCTGCAAGCTTCCCTGGCAGACCCCCTCCTTCCAGAACCCCCTTCCTGCGAGTGAGGTCCCGAGCTTTACGAGCTGCTTCTCGAGCCTTGGAGGCTAGAAGCGCCTTCTCGACTATCTGCTTTGCAACAGAGGGGTTCTCTTCGAAGAACTCTCCTAGTTTGTCATAAACAATGGTCTGGACTATGCCAGTCACTTCGCTGCTGACCAACTTGTCCTTTGTCTGTGAGGAGAAAGAGGGATCAGGATGCTTTACGCTGACTACTGCAGCCAACCCTTCCCTCACATCGTCCCCAGATAGTGCATCCCCCTTCAGCAACTTTCTTTTCTTGGCATATGAATTAACGGAGCTGGTGAGTGCAGTTCTCAGACCAGACATATGAGTGCCGCCGTCCTTATTTCGTATGATGTTGGTATAGCAGCGAATGGACTCACTGAAGGCATCAGACCACTGCAGCGCTAATTCGACCTCAACACTCCCCTTCTCGATTTCTTTTTCTCCCCTTATCTTGATGACCTCTGCGTGAAGGACTTCTCTTCTCTCATTGAGTTGGCCCACATATTCCGACAGACCCCCTTCGTACAGGTGCTCTGAGACATGGGGCTCTTCCCCCCTCTCATCCAAAATTGTCATCTTAAGTCCAGCATTTAGGAAAGCAGTTTCACTTACTCGCGTATCTACTTCTTCAAAATCAAAATCCACCACTTCAGTGAATATAGAGAGATCTGGCTTGAACGAGATTTTTGTTCCCGTATCGGAGCATTCTCCTATCTCCTTTAGCGCCTCAATTGGGACGCCAGCCTCGTATCTTTGGAAGTAGATGGTTCCCCCTCTGTAAATGGTCATCTCCATCCACTCGGATACGGCATTTACTGCTGAAACACCTACTCCATGGAGCCCTCCTGATACTTTGTAGGAACTATTGTCGAATTTACCCCCTGCGTGCAACTTGGTCATGATTACCTCAGCAGCCGATATACCATACTCCTCGTGAGTGTCGACAGGGATGCCCCTGCCAAAGTCCCTGACAGAGAGCGAACCATTCTCGTGCATGGTGATCTCTATGGAAGCCGTGTGTCCTGCGAGATGTTCATCCACAGAGTTGTCGACCACTTCCCATATGCAGTGATGCAGAGCAGAACCATCATGGGGGTCGCCCAGGTACATCCCGGGTCTTTTTCTCACTGCTTCCAGCCCTTCTAAGACTTGGATATTCGATGCATCATAGGTCTCTGACATGAAATTTTCCCACCTTGCGAAGGTTCCCTACGGGAACCTTCGATTACTTAACGTTAAAAGTCCACGTCGACGGTATATGAAACATCCCGTCGCAATCGACGAATTGCAGTGATTATGACCATAATTGAGCCTTCTCGAACATTTCCGAGGGTAGTCACGATTATACACACGAATTCAACCCCCCGACTCGTGGATACACCAAAGATCTGCGCGACCCTAACCGGAACGACGGTTGAGGAGATGCTCGCAGATGCTTCTCTGGCCACTGTCGCTGGAGCAGATATGGTCGAAGCACGACTTGATATGCTCTACATGGAGGAAACCCCCGTCCCCTCGGATTCGAAGAATAATGATCAGAATTCAAGATTCAGACATCCAGAAACTGTGTTGACACCTAGGAATGATCCTGACATAGATATCGATGAAGCCCTTTCACTCCTGGAGGCAGGAATCGAGCTACCGGTGGTGCTGACTTGTAGGCCAATGCGGCAGGGGGGGTATTTCCCGGGCACTGAAGAGGAGCGTTGCGCAATTTTGAGGAAAGCCATTGAATCAGGGGTTTCCTGGGTCGATCTTGAGACAGATATAGAGCCCAAGACCCGTAATGATTTGATTAAATTGGCAGGCAAGAAAACTAGCATCATCGCCTCTGTCCACTTTGACAGGGCCCCTGATGACTCTGATGAGGTTATTGAGAAAGTCAGGGATATGGCGAGCCATGGTGATTTAGTCAAGGTTTGCTACGCAACATCGGGAAAACGCTCAGCATTGAAGCTGTTCGAGGCTGCATGGGAACTCAAGGAGGAAGATTTCGACTACACAATCATGGGTCTTGGAGAGGCAGGTGACTGGACAAGGATACACGCACCCGCTATCGGCATATCGATGGTCTACACAACGAGTGAAACGGGTCCAAAGTTGACTTCTTCAGGGAGAATAAACACGGTCGAACTCACAGGCGCATGGGAGATGCTTGACTACTCCTGAGCAACTTCTTGTGACTCATCCTTCCGAGACCACTCGCCCCCCGCGTCCCCCTCCACAAGAGGCATGGATCTGCCATACTCTTCCTCGGACTCATCACCGCCCTTCCATCCGTGGAATCTGGAATGGAGGACTGCAGGCACGATGATCAGGAGAATGGGGGGCAAACATACCAGTGCATATGCTGTGATGGCTGGAAGCATTACGCGCTCTTCCACTTCGACTGTCACCTCTGCGATTAGTCCCATACCTTCATGAGGTTGGTTACCCAATCTGGAAGAGTTCCAGTTATCAAGAACGAGGTACATGTTTGCATCTGGCTCTTCCCCCCACCAGTTGATGTAAGCTGTTTGATCCGAATCTATGGAGGTAGTGAATTCAATCTGCTGAACACGCTCATAGGCGTGAACGTCCCTGAAAGGCAGCCACGTTGCCATATCCCTCCATTCCAGAGGTATCGAGTCCAATGCTTCTTGCATTCCCTCAAATCTAGTATCATAGTCAAATTTGTAGATGTCAAAGTCAGTATCTGCAAGCAGATAGACATCCCCGATGGGTGGTGAACCGTCCGATATCTCAGTCGGATCTAGATAATATGTGACGCAGAATCGATATCTGTATCCTTTGACCAGCTCCATTCTCAGGGCCATGGCATCATCAGTGGGAATCAGGACTTCGGCATAGACGTCCTCAGTCAGGGGATCAAGATCGAGATCCCCATATCCTAGGCCCCAGGCTTCGTCAAATTCATCGTCAAATATGGGATAGCCACCTGCATCCACGATTTCGACCTGCGTGGAATTGGCGCCTTGATCCGGTGCCACTGAGCACGACGATTGCTGGCCACTTGCACCGTTTATGGGCACAAAACCCAGGGAAATCAGGATGAATACGACAGACGCTGCATATGCCTTCATCGCCTCACCTCCTGGAGCGGACGGGTCGTATGTAACCCGATTCCTCATCCCTCCGATCTTCTATAGTCAGATACTTTGGCTGAGGCGGCGCTGTATGCTGGTCCATACCTTGGAGGCCGCCCTCGCGCTTAACCTCAGGTACACCAAAGGTTTGATCGAACTCCTCAGCCTCCATTTCCTCATCGTCTTTTTGCCTCAGTATCATCCACCACAGGACGGCGAGCAGGGATACAAGAGCGAGAAGACCAATATTTTCTTCTGAGGGGCGGAAGTCCTCGAGCGTCAATTCTCCAAGTGATTTCGGAGTATCGGATTGTTGATCTGTGTACACAGTCACAATGAAAATTCTGTCAACGCATATGTCCACACCGTCACATACCCTCAGAAGGACCTGGCGCTCACCAACTTCAGACCATGAAGCATCCAACCATTCGAAATCATTGGATGCATCGCCATCCCCATCGTCATCAAGCAGGATATCAGTATCCCAGAAAGCCTCAAGATCCCCCGTCAGCAGCCATTGCCTGTCATTCGAAACAGATCCATCCCCATCACTGTCAACAAAGGCGTCTTTGTCTAGCCATGCCACGATTCCAGATTCGAGATCGGGATCGAAGAATGTAGCTGATAACTCAACTGAGTCGCCAACTGTTATCTGATCAGTGTCCACTACACTTTGAGCAGGAATCACAGGTGCCTCGGACACGGTTACCAGGATCGTAGTGCTTTGGACATCGCCAGTAAGGAAACCATCTCTTACTGTCAGGGTTACGGTGTAATCTCCCGGTTGAGACCATGAGTGCCATGCGGTTGAACCTTCCCTGATCGGACTCCCATCTCCGAAATCCCAATACCAATCAACAATACCAGTCCACTCGGGAGATTCAGGATCGATAGAGGTACCATTTTCGAACTCGGCGTCCCCATCTATGCTATTCCCTCCATCCAAGAAAAGAGGCTGTTCTGGCGCCAGGAAAACCCCGCCCTTGGTCGTGTGGGGGACCATCCAAATTACCGAGGGATCATCCGTATCCACAGCCTCTAAAATCGGATCATCACCATCCGTTGCAATTCTTGCCTCTATTTCTGGTATCGGCTGAGGATTTGAGATCTCTATTGTATATGTCTTGACCCCCGACTCCTCGCCGAGATTATCGGATACAACAAGGGACACTGAATAGGTGCCCGGTTCATCAAAGGTGTAGAAGACCGTTGAAATATTTTCAATCGTCTCTCCATCTATTGTCCACCTGTAAGAAAGATCCCCTGCAAATCCATCAGGATCATAGCTAGATGTCGCATCGAAGATGTACTCCTGCCCAGATTCTCCATCCGATGGCCGACTTAGGACAGCTAAGGGACGCTGATTGAGGACTAGAACACTGAATGTATGGGCTGTTCTATTCCCATCATTGTCTTCAACCTCTAAAGTCACATTCCTCATGCCTGGGGTCTTCCAAGCAACTCTTGGATTGGAGAGGTCCGAACTCGTCTGTGTAAAGTCCGAACCAAGTGACAGCGATGACCCGCCTATGTTGACCCCATCCCCCTCAACACCAGTTTCGAATGACCATGACCAAGAGACTATCACGCCGTCAACATCCTCGAAAACATCTGGGAGAATCATTGGAGTTAGAGTGAATGTCTGCAAAGGCTGGTCGAGAATCACGGACGGAGCCCGATTCAATATCGTGATGAGATAATCCGATCTTACTACGTGGATTCCATCATCCACAGTAAGTCCGAGAGTATACACTGTGCCATCAGAATCTCCGTCATTCCAAGCGTGGCTTGTTTCAGTTAGACCGATTCCGGACTCTACTTGCCCGTCCCCCCAGTCCCATTCAAACCAAAGAAGGTCAATAGGCACGTTGTCCAATGTCTGGCGAGATGAGAATGCAACTCTTTGCCCCGTGAGTAGAGAAATCCCTTCTCCGATCGATAACCCTTCTATCGAGATTTCAGGCAGCGGGTCAGAGGAATCATTCACAAAAATGTTCCACGTGACGATATCTGAATTTGCCTGTCCTTGATCCGTAATGAGAAGTGTGACTGTGTAGTTACCATTCTCAGTGTATGAGTGGTAGGGATTCTTCAAGGTCGAAGATGCTCCGTCGCCAAAATCCCAGGCATATGCTGCAGGAGGTTCAATGTTCGAATATGTGCCATTTTGAAGACCGATCCCCCATTCGTCGATCCCTGATCCGAAGAATGCAATTTGCAGCCACGGTTGTGTGTCGGTTGTGGAAGAAGATCCGGATGCTGTTGGCACCATGTTAGAAAGATCTTCTTGGTATCCCAGCACTTGGTCTACTTCCGACCCTTCTCCGTTAATGAGACTCAGTCTGAATGTCCAGTCACCATCAGTGGGAGGCGTGAACCAGAAGCGCCCTTCCACTGGGACGCTGTTCCCTGCAATCATCTTGTTAGTAGAACTAGACACCACTTTGCCTTCGGAGTCAATTGCCTCTATCAAGACGTCAACGCGTTCATAGAATGCCTGCGAAAGAACCTGATATCCTATTTCAACGGAGTCGTCATTGCCATCTCCATCCCGATCGAACGTGATGGATTCCGATATGCTAATTTCTGCGGGATCAGTTATGAGTTGAGCAAATACTTCCATTGAGGCTGTCGGATACCCCTCCGGCGGTAGAGGGCCACAACTTGCATATGCATAGTCGCAATCTCCGATCGAACTTTCGAATCTAACAATCACCCATACGTCATCAACATCTCCTCCGAATGATTGGACCAATCCCAAGAGATCTGAACTAGTTGGATCCACGACCATGTTCGTTATTGACCATGTCCCGGTCGAGGAGTCTCGCTGAAGAAGGGATCCCATGAAGCCTGATTCAGACGGCTGAACTCTGATACTCAACTGTGCACCAGTGCCTCCTGTGTATCTGTATGCACGAATTCCCCATCCCTCGATTTCCTGCACGCCACTTCTGGCCATTTCCGACCATGTGTCATTGAAACCGCTGTATTGCACTCGACATATCGTGGTCGAGCAACCGAATGCCAGATCAAGATTGCTGAAACCAAGCCCCAGCTGATTACTATCCAAGACCGCAGCAGCCGAGAAATTGGCAAAGATATCTGAGAATGTCGTACCAACGGGCGTCGCACTCGGCTCAGGCGCAAGTGCGAGATTGACTATGCCCTGGCTACCTTTTGCCGAGTCTGCGATGAGCCGTTGGAAGGCGTTCGACCCTCCCATGGTATCCACGACGTACAGCATCATGAGGAAACCAGCACCATAGTCACCATTTCTCTGATTCCACCATCTCACCGACATGTTGGACGACTCTGTCCAGCCATTGGCATGCCCAATCAAGGTATCAGTCAGTCCAAATGTCAGATATGCCGCCATATCAGCTGCCCCCTCATCGATCCAAATGTACTCCCCCGGGTCTCTTGCAGAGTGCAAAAGGTGTGCAAACTCATGTGAGATGATCGTATTTCTCCAAGAGAGGTCTTCCGAATCCATGAAGATTATCTCCCTACCTGAAGACATTGATGGATTGAAATAGCCACCAATTCCGCCACCGCCATCGATTGAGAGAATCAGAAGCTCTACAGTGCACGTGCCATCAATATCTGGAATAGATCCGAAATAAGATGTGACGGTTGGTTGAATGGTATTGTCCCATGTAGTTGAGATATCATTCAGAGTTGTTGCTGGAATAGACACTCCAACTTCAACTAGTATGGCTATGCCTGCTCCGACTTTCGCTACAGTAGCATCAGTAGATTCGCTGCCTTGGGTGACCGTAACAGAATCCCCTTCCTGATGCGCACTGTCACAAGACCGTATTTGGGACCTTGAATTTGTAATACTTAGAGTATCCACGCGCCCAGGGAATCCCTCATCAGCCCATTGTGTCTTGAGCGGTATGTATCCAGAGGAAACCGAAGACTCGGTTCCAGGATAGTATCGACCATTCTCGTGGGCCTTCGACGACTCTTCTGATTCATAGGTCACAGGCTCTCCAAAAACCGCTGTAGATATGGGGGCAAAGAGTGACGAAGTCAGGAGGATTAACACCAAAACAAATGGCGACGTTTTGTTCTGATGTCGATAACTAGTCAGCATACCGCCTCCTTACAGCATTTCATACCTCTACAGGCGACTTTTAACATCGATGGAGCGTCGTTCGGACGATATGGCGTCCACGTCCAATGTCCTGCATCCGGCCGCCATACTACTCAGCCTGCTGATTATGCTGTCAACATCAGTTTCTGCAACGTTGGGCCACAATCTTGTTTCCACTATTCCGCATGATGATTCTGCATTCACGCAGGGACTTGAGATGCAAGATGGTAGGATGTTCGAATCAACAGGTCTCTACGAGCACTCCCAAGTGAGGGAGATATCAGTGGAAGATGGGTCTCTAATTAGGTCCCATGACCTGAACGACTCATTCTTCGGCGAGGGTCTGACGTTGATTGATGACAGAATACTTGTTTTGACTTGGAAGGCAGGATTGATTCTAGAATTCCAACGAGATACATTCAATCAAAGCAATCATTACAATCTCGAAGGAGAGGGATGGGGAATGTGTTCTTTCGAAGACAGAATAATGGTTTCAGATGGGACAGACCAGCTTTCGATACTAGACCCCCTAACATTAGAGCTAACCGGATCATTGCAAGTAAGCTCGAACAACCACGATATTTCTAACCTGAATGAACTTGAGTGTGTCGGAGACAAGATATATGCAAATCAATGGATGTCGCCTTTCGTGCATGTCATCTCAGCCAATGATGGCGAATTAATCGCCACTCTGGACCTGTCTACTCTACCATCCGGGACTTCCGGAGACAGAAATGAAGTCCTCAATGGAATTGCATGGGATGAAGAAAGACAAGGCTTCTGGGTAACAGGTAAGAATTGGACAACTATGCATCTCATTGAGGTATACGAGACCGACCAAAACGAGTACTCACGAGATATTGAAGACTCTATATTCGATTCAATAGCCTCGGAAAAGAATCTCCTACTGATTTCTCTCGCGGTATTGGCAACTTTTGCTGTAGCCGTATCTCTGAACCAGCCCCCACCATCCTTATCGGCGTACAATGAGGACGAATGAACATGGTCCGTGAGCGTGTCGTCGAGGGGGTCATCGAGTGGCGGGACCAAATCCGCGCAGATCCCGCAGCAAGAAAGGCTGGATCATTCTTGATTGGAATAGGCTCAACCATGGGTGTAGTTCTCGGTTTGCTGTTGATATCGGTAAATCCATCAGACCTTTTAGATGACTCCGCGGCTGACACAACCGCTACTCTGAACGGAATGGTAATCGAGGCATTAGAAAGCGACAAGGAAGGGGGCGAACCAATAGGAAATGCTACTCTGACACTCTTCGATATGGATGGTTCAGTGCACAGAGGCCCTATTCTATCGGACTCGTCTGGTAGGTTCTCATTCAATGAGGTAGAACGAGATGATATGCGTCTAGAGGTGGATATGGACGGCAAGATATCCGAATATCGATTATTGGTCCCAGGGGATTCAACACAGATCGTAATATCAATGTCACAAGGAAACGGCTCCTCCGATGTAATCGATCTCCGAGGAGAGAGCCACTTGGACGATTCAGCTCTATTGGGAACTTTAATCGCCTTCGGAACTATTCTTGCGGGCCTTGCAGGGATCTCCGCATCTGTAAGCGGCTACCAGGGAAAGGCATATCGAAGAACTCAGGTCTTTGCTTTCTTTGGACTGTGGAGCCGAGGAGGGGTATTCATTGGACCATTCATGATTCTGCTAGGGATGGCGATCATATCCAGCACACGCGTCCAATTCCAGAAAAAGCCCGATCAGGTAGCCGAGATAGCCATAGACGCATCACAGGTGGGGTGACATGTATCTGATCACCATCGAGGGCGGCGATGGAAGTGGGAAAGGGCTGGCAGCCACGGTCATTAGCGAGGTGCTAGCCAAAGAGCGTGGTTTCAACTCGGTCGAACTCACTGCAGAGCCAAGAAGACGACACCCTCTCGGTAGGGCGGCCATTGACGCAGTCCGTGAGAAAAGACATCCCCCTGAACATGAAGCCAAGCTGTTCGCCTTAGACCGCCTAGATCACGGTTTGAATTGGATACTCCCCAGATTACAGGATGGCTCAGTTGTAGTATGTGATAGGAACATACACTCTTCGATGGTCTACCAAGGCGTGGTCGGAGGCATAGGGATACGCAATGTAGCCACACTCAATGCAGGAGCGCTTGTACCCGATCTCTGTATATGGGTCGACTGCGATCCTGAGATTGCCATACGCAGAATCAAGAGTGGGAGCCTTAGAGAGGCTTCGCCGGGCAAAGCTGAGTATTTCGAGACGTTAGAAATTCAGCGGATGATAAGGTCGGGTTATTCAGAGGTATTATCGGAGAATTCACTTACAGACACGCCATTCGATGATGTCGAAATTATTGGCCCTATTCTCAATGATGCGTCTGCGGATACATTCTCTTCCAGGGTCATAAATGAGATCAGACGATTTCTACGATCAAGGCCAAAGCCAAAGAACGTAGATATCAATGATGTAGATTTGAGATCTATAAAGCGAATAATCGGGTGGAATTCAGGTCAAGCAAAACTTCCCGGATTTGAGAACAGCTCCAAATCTACGAATCAGATAATTCCTTGGCATGCGTTTCGCGATGCTGAGCGGAAACACTTCGGCTCCATGAGTGAAGGTGCAGATGAGAGCATCCCCAGAAGCATCCATTCAAGATCTATTTACTCAGTAATGGGGTCAATATCGCTTCTCTCCGCAGCCGATCTCAACGAAATCTTGTCCGCTATGGGGCCAACGAGGCTGATTTCGAGAAGACATGCGAATCGAGTTATCGCGCATCTATCCGACTCCAGATATTGGATAAGAGAATCCTCTGGAGCACGTGGAGAAGGGAGCCACTACAGGGTTACAATGGAAGGTATGGCCCTTGGGACACTCATGCTCGTGCTTTGGCCTGTTAGGTCCCATATCAGGCTCTGGCGTTCACGTAACCCAAGAACAAGCTACAAGCATGCCATGTCGGGATTAATGAAGATGGGAATCAGTAAAGGAGAATTGCACACTATCGTAGAAAGAATCAGGTCTATATTGCCGGTATCCAACACGTCTTCAGGGTCCAATTACGAGGAATTCCTTCTTAGTTGGTGGAATTCTCAGACATCTATCGTATCTTGAGTTTAGATTCCGCAGGGAGCAGAACCTCCCCTACATCGTCAAAGTCAGACCCTCGGGCACAGATGGTAGCCGCAATTAGCCAGGCTAGAGCAGCACCTGCGGTAGAACCCGTCAGTACTCTAACTATGTTGGTTGACTCATAACCCGTGAGAAGCTGTGTGAATCCATCTATCCCCGTAGGGGCTAATCCTGCGATTATAATTGCCCACATAGCGATAAGTCGCCTGTCTGACCTGTAGAGTGGCGCTACCCATTTGTCCGGCAAGAGCGACAGAAACGAATCACGAATACTGTAGCGATTAAGCCCAAACCTACTCCAGATTATCGCTCCTGCCACAAAACCAAGTAAAATCCCAATATCTCGCGCGCATATTGCTGTTTGATTACCATTCACTTCGTAAGACCTGTCATACTTCTGATGACAATTAAGATCCCCTATCAGGTATACGAAAGCGACCAGCGGACCATGCTCACTCCAAGCAAATACTCCGCCATGAATGAATTGATTATGTCCGACAGGCGAGTCTTCTCCATGATCTGCATTACCCCAAGATCCCCACCCATCTACCGTCGCATAGTCAATCAAATTCGCTCTTCCAGAGAGCTCAGGAATCGCGCCATTTTCCATGGTTAGAGGTGTAACGAATACCAGCAAGAGGTAAGAACCCGCGATTAAACCAAGACGAACACCTATCTTGCCTTCCCTGGCTCTGTCAGCAGCGCCGTTCCGCTCCACGACGCCCGCTTATCGCGAGTATCTATCAACTATGCTCAGGTTAAATCATGTCCGGTTGCTATTCTCGATGTGCATGGCACGCCGTCTTAAGGGATGCATTGTCAGTAGCATAGGTCATTGGCGCCATGGTTGCACTGATAGCCATCATGTTCTCCCTAATATGCGGAGATGCTAACAGAATCGGCTATTCAGTAGCTTGGGACGCCTTCACAACACGCTTCAACGACTCTTCTGCATCGAGGACATTCCATGTGCTGCCTCATTGGCACCGCATCACCCTTGAATCCACATTCACAAGCAATGCCTTGGCAGTGATCCGAGTCCACAGAACGAGTGGTTAACGGAAGGCGGAATAATATTCCTCAGCCATTTAGGTTCACGAGGGCATCTTCAACAGCTGAGATTAACCACGAGTGAACACCCTCTCCCCCCATCTCGGTGAGGGTAGAATTGAGGAATGCTGCGATGAGAGCGTCCTCAGACTCTTGCTTCGAGAAACCTCTTGCCATGAGATAGAACCTCTGACTTTCATCAACAGGACCATTCGCAGTACCATGGCCACAACCAACCACGTCATTCTCCTCAACTTCGAGTTCTGGAATACTGTTTGCCCTTGCTTTCTTGGAGAGCAGAAGATTGTGGAATAGTTGACCAGCATCTGCTTTCTTTGCCCCTTTTTCGATTCGAAGCATTCCTGTGCCAACAGAGGTGCTCCCCCCTCCGCATGCCGTGTGCCATTCTAGGCGACTGTATGTGTGGGGGGCTGTATGGCTAATCTCTATGTGATGGTCGAGATGCATTTTCTCGGCAGACAGGAGGGAACCGAGTACATTGAGGCTAGATCCCGGAGAATCCAGCAAATATCTGATATCAGCTTTCGTCCTCTCACTCCCTGCGCTGACGGTACCAGACGTAATCGTCGAGTCACGTCCAGCACGTACTGCATCTACACGGATTAGGGAGCCGCCCTGAGTTTTATTCACGACGATATCTGTAACGATCGACCCCGTCCCTGTTTCAGCGGTTCTTAGCAGACCAAGCCATTCGCATGGCCCGGATATACGGGTGAGTATTGTTGCTTCAGATAGATCGCCCGCTAGGATATGGATGTGTAGCGCCTCAACCCCTCCTTCCGTTTCGATGTCAATCAGAAGAGGTTTCTCACTCGTCCATTTCCTTGGTATGGATAGTACCAACGAATTATCTTTCGTGATGGCCATCAGGAATGAATCCGTTGTCGGTGATCCTTCGAAGGGAACCTTGACTTCTTTATTAGCCTCAAGAGTAACGCCTTCTACGGCCCCCCCATCTACGTAACTCAAATTTATCTTCGGCAATCCAACATCCTCTGGAATGTCTCTGAAATCACCGGTTGGGTGAATTTTTCCCCAAGGAGTATAGCGCCAAAGGTGGTCCGAAGTGGGAGGCTCATCAAGTGACAAGTACAATTCTTCTGAGACGCCCATATCTTCCACCGAAAGAACAGTTCAGCCTATGCTACCTTCCATTTCGAGCGCCATCAATTTGTTCAGCTCCACGGCATACTCCATTGGAAGTTCTCTGGTAAATGGTTCAAAGAAACCATTGACAATCATCGCAAGAGCCTCTTCTTCGGAATGGCCCCTACTCATCAGGTAGAATACCTGATCATCGCTGACCTTCGAGACACTAGCCTCGTGCTCGCAGCGAGCAGATGGATTTGCCACTTCCATGGTGGGATATGTGTCGGTCTGACTGCCATCATCCAGGATAAGCGCATCGCAGACAACATTCAATTTACAGTTTTCAGCCTTTGGTGAAACGGTAACCATTCCTCTGTAAGATCCTCTTCCCCCATCTTTAGAGATTGACTTTGACAATATCTTGCTCGTAGTATTGGATGCGAGATGATGAATCTTAGCCCCTGCATCTTGATGCTGTCCCTTTCCTGCGTATGCAACCGAAATAACCTCGGCATGTGATCCCTCTCCCTTCAGAATCACTGCGGGATACTTCATCGTCAGCTTTGAGCCAATATTGCCATCAATCCATTCTATTGTTGCATCCTTGTGAGCAATGCCCCTCTTCGTAACGAGATTGTAGACATTTGCCGACCAGTTCTGTATGGTTGAGTAGCGGATATGGGCCCCTTCATGAGCAATCAACTCCACAACTGCTGAATGAAGAGAGTCTGTGGAATAGGTCGGTGCAGTGCACCCTTCCACATAATGTATGCTTGACCCTTCATCGGCCACTATCAGAGTCCTCTCGAACTGACCCATATTCTTGGCGTTGATTCGGAAATACGCTTGAACGGGCATTTCCACGGAGACTCCTTTTGGGACATATATGAAAGATCCACCAGACCAAACTGCGGTGTTTAACGCTGAGAATTTATTGTCCTGATATGGAACGACACTACAGAAATACTTCTTGACTAACTCCGGATGCTCCCTGAGGCCGCTATCCATATCGAGAAATATGACTCCTTGTGTTTCGAGGTCTTCTCTTATGCTGTGATAAACCGCTTCCGATTCGTATTGTGCCGTAACCCCAGAAAGCCACTTCTGTTCTGCTTCGGGTATCCCGAGACGATCGAAAGTATTCCTGATGTCCTCGGGGACATCCTCCCAATCCTTCTCTGTTGCATCTGAGGAGCGTAGATAGTAGCATACCTTATCGAAATCGATCCCCTCAAGAGCTTCACGATCCCCAAAGCCGGGCATCGGACGATTGACGAAGTGATGATACGCTTTCACGCGAACTTCAGTCATCCATTCGGGTTCATTCTTGATTTTGGAAATCTTTCTTACAACCTCCTCACTCAAACCTGAATCAAATCGTATGGTCGAGTGTTCCGGGTCATGCCACCCCTCTTTGTAGTCGCCCACTGCCTCTCGCGCTTCTTCCATTGCCATATTCAATCATCCTCCGTAGTGTCTGATTCGAGCCACTCATATCCCCTTTCTTCGAGTTCCAATGCCAACTCTGGTCCGCCACTCTTCACAATCTTGCCTTTGATCAAAACATGAACATAGTCGGGCTTGACGTGCTCCAATATCCTGCTATAGTGTGTTATTATTAGTGCCCCTGAATCAGAACCTCGTATTGCAGCATTTATGCCTCTCGACACCACTCTGATGCCATCTATGTCAAGTCCAGAGTCAGTTTCATCGAGTATTGCAAGTTTAGGCTTGAGTAGCATCAGTTGAAGAATTTCAAAGCGCTTCTTCTCCCCGCCGCTGAAACCATCATTCACATATCTGGAAAGGAAAGAACGGGGAATACTAACTTCTTCCATTGCAGATTTCAAGGCATCTCTGAATGGAGCCCCTTTAGCAGCCTCGTCACCACGTATCGCTGCGACCGATTTCCTCAAGAAGTGTCCAACCTGAAGACCTGGTACTGATTGGGGGTATTGAAATGACAGAAAAACACCTTTTCGAGCCCTCTCCCATGCCTCAAGCTCAAGGAGATCTGCTCCATTCAGCTCAATGCTGCCTGATTCAACTTCATAGTCTGGATGGCCCATTATGGTGCTGGCAGCTGTAGTCTTACCACTGCCATTCCTGCCCATAATTGCGTGAATCTCTCCAGGTTTTATCTTAAGATCAATTCCATGAAGAATTGAATTTCCATCGATTCCTACATGCAGTCCTTTGATAGAAAGAACTGGTGTTTTGCCGGACATCTGATGACCTTCTGGGAATAGGCTTGTATGCACTTACTTTTCAATCCATCCAATTGCTCATTTCGGCGAATAGCACAAATTACCATGGCCCCTCGGATATGTATGGCCGATACTCATGAGGCAGATGGTCTCGAAGACCTGTATAGGGTGCAAATCGCTCCAATAGTGGATGATGAGGCCAAGAAGAGAATCGAGATGTATTCCGACCCAGAAGAAGATCAAAGACTTCTTTCTCTAGACATCGTGGAAACGTTGAGATCTTCATCTGAAGATTCGATTCCTGCATTGATGGCACGTCTGGGGCCCGTCAGAGCAGCCTTGGAGGGGCATGGAGGGGCTTTGGTATTGCATGACTTTAGCCTTGAGGAACATGAAAGAGGAGACGCAACATTGTCACTCGTAATCGATCTCGATGGAGCTTGCGTAGCATGCGGGGCTGCACCCGGGACTCTCAAGGGCATTCAGGACGACCTTCTTGCAGATCCCGGCATAAGTCGTGTGCGCTTTAACAGCGGAATGCTGGAATGGTTTAGCGACATACAGAGGGAATTCGTCCTCAAGCACGGAGAAGTCACATTCCTGTGACCAGGCTGTGCCGTTATTTCTCTAGAATTTCACGCAAGGCCGTCATACTATTTGCTGAGAGCCCGAGGACAGTTATCTCGCTGCCTTCGACAACTTCGACAAGTTCCGAAGCCCTTCCGTGAATATCGTAACCCCCTGCCTTGCCTGTCCAAGAACTCGATTCTATCAGATCAACCATGGTATCAGTGTCGAGATCTCTGAAAAATACCTCTGCAGACTCAGTGTAGATCATATCGCCCTTATCGCGCGCAAGCAGTATCCCCGTACAGGTCCAGACTTTGTGGTTTCTTCCTGAGAGTGCTGAGAGCATCTCTCTTGCCTGATTCGAATCTCTGGGTTTGCCCATTGCCATCTTACGAACAGGATCCTCGACCATGGTATCGGATACAATCCCTATCCAGTCCCCCTCAATTTCACTCAGAAATACTCTGGCTGACTCGATCTTCAGGTCAACCACGTTTCTGACCGTGCTGGAAACATCAGATACGTCCATTACTTTCGACTCATCAACATCTAGGGGCACTATCGAGATGTCGTGAGGCTCCACCCACGACTGTGCTTCTAGCCATAAGTGTCTTCGAGATGACGCCGAGGCAAGGAAAATCCTCATCAGATATCCTCTACTCTACTTCCGCAGGCTGGGCACGAAGTGCGACGGACTTTCTTAGAGAGATCGAATCGCGTCTTGCATGATTTGCATGTTACCGTTCTGAAAGGATTGGATGGATCAACGGGCACAGGAGGCGCCGGGACTTCGTGTACTGCAATCTCTTTGGGAGGGGGGATACTCATCGGCGAGACCTCTTCAACAGCATCTTCGTCTATCTCCAATGCATCCTCAGGATCTGCCTCTACGACTACTGAAGCTGACCTCCGACGATCTGAGATATTCGTTAGGCCCTGCCTCATGGTGCCTACAAGCAGGGACAAGAGAATCACGAGCATGACCGTCGCAAGACCTGCAAGGAGGACGTTGAATTCGGTATCATCGAGTCCAAGTGAGTCCTTAGCCCGTTCAAAGATATTTGACGGTCCGTCGTCGAGATCGCCGTTACTGATGACTTCAACCAAAGACCAACTCCCTGCCATGGTTTGCTGCATGTATGGAAGAGAAAGCCCATCCGACCTGTCCGATACTCCGTATATCCAGCCGCTCGAGATCCTATTTTCTAGGCCAATCCACCCTTCTTCTGGATCAATTATTCCAATACTCGCCACGGGGCCAAGGGGGCCGACTGAGTCGTGAATGAGGTAGAAGGCGCCCCCTCGTTCCGATATCGTTGCTAAATTCGCTCCTCTTGCAAGTATCGAAAAGGAGGCTCCGTTGATAGTCGAGAAACTCTCGTCCACGAGAACCACTCTCAGTACGGAGGAATCTCCTTCCCCTTCAATCCAACCTATCGCAATCCTGTCTTCCCCATTGACTTTGTCAACAGCCATTGTGGGAGAATTTCCCTCTACTGCTATGGCTCGTTTGTATGTCCAGGAATCTCCTCCAAGTATGCCATGGGCGTACCAAAGCCCGAGCACATCTTCTGAACTGGTATCACTTCTTGATGATGTGTAGAGCAGATGAAGTAGATCTTCTCCAATCTCAACCTCAATCTCAACATTAGGTTCTGACATGGTATCGATATCCTCTATCACGTTCACGACCAATTCCCAATCGCTAGCAGATTGGGGGTCTTCGGCATGAAGGGTGAAAACTGATTCTAAGGGCTCAAAGGCCAACCCTGATGATAGGTCCCTAAGACAACCAGCGATTACAACGAGATCGTCTTGCTGATCTATGTCGACTCCGAAGTAATCGCCAAGATTCATCGGCAATGGTTCCATCAGGTCTTGAGGGACCGTGGATGTGCATTGGTCGTCCACCGTAGAGTATGATATCGTCTCACTAAGTACGCCTGTGCCCGTCACGAGCCGCCTCGTCCAGACTACATGTGCAATACTGCTGTCATCCACAGTCGCGGTTATCGAACCGCTCCAGAATCTCTCTAGAGGGGTAGTACAGCGAACTATCGTGCCATCCTCCTCTATCTTGTGCATTATTATCTGAGTACCTTCAGAGGTTAAAATCAGACCCGTTTTCCTAAATGCTAGAACTGCTAGAGGCTCCTCATCCTCTGATAATGAAACAAGTCGACTAGAGACTCTTGAATCGTCGATGACTATCACGCCCTCGATTTCATTCGAACTCCAATCCTCGTCAACTAGTTCCGGTCCACTGACGGTTATGCGATATTCCATGGGTCCAGCTGTCGATGCGGATAGGGGGAATTCAATCATCGAAATCTGACCTGCAGGTATCGTGGAGAGTGACCTCGACAGAATTGGTAACCAGCCTCCTGACTCTTTGACGTGAAGGGTAGCTTCTATGCTCGAAGAGTCAAGATTACCATCATTACGGAGCATGGTAATCAACGTGAACTGGTCACCGGGATTAGGAATCACCGGCGACGTTGCAATGCCTCCTTCCACCAAGACTATGTCGATTCCTTGCTTCAATGGCATCACATCGAAATATAGGCTGGCCAAATTGTCCGATTCGTCCAACTCCTCAATCGTATCCAATGGATCTACAACTATGGAAAGCTCCTTTGAACCTGGAACCGAGGGGCTCCAGTAGAGGGTAAATGCAGCCTTTTCACTCACTGAAATCTTGGGTATCGTTGCTTCATACCTGCGTTGACCGTCTTCGTAAAGGCTGACCATGACTCCCGTGGCGCCCACATCCCCCTCGTTACGTATCTCTCCTCTTATTTCGAGGAATGAACCCACTCGGGCTTCATCAATGGGGATCCCATAATCTGTAACCACTGAGCCGTCCATTACGATCAAATTTGGCCTGGGAGGGAGGTTGTCAACTTCCACAGTCCTTCTGTCAATCTCGCTAAGAAGGCCATCCCCGCTCTCCAATCTAACTTGGATGCTGCGTTCTCCTTCTTCCATATCGGATGTATCTATTGAAATGTCGAACTCCCCCGTGTACTCGTCTCGATTCTTATTGACTTCTGATAATGATGGCCCATCGAACCACTCGCCATCATCAATCTTCCACCTGATCATCCCGCCATCCACAGTCGAGTATGAGCCGCTTAACTCCATCAACCCAGAGACTTTGCTGCCAGGCTCAGGCAGAGATAACCCGAGATCGATTTTTCCAATCCCGTGGAAGCTTCTGTTCACTGCGCCCCATCTTCCTGTTTCATTCATGGCCTTGGCCTCCAGCGACAGCCGAGCATCATAGTACCCATTCACGTCGATTATTGGCACGGAGACTATTGAGGTCCATCGCCCATCTTCATCAAGAGACAAATTCGTCCAATTCGACTCTTGTTTGACCAACTCAACCTGCCCACCGGGCTTTTCCTTCTTGTAGGAATAACCAGTCCTGATCTGTACCTTTTCCACGCTCAGAGTCCCCTCCTCGTCTTCGTTCAGAGTGCCGCTGAATGAGTAGTTTTTACCTTGGATAACCCAGTCGTTTTCTGCCGGCGAGTCGATGTAAATCCATTCCTCGCCGGTTTGTATTTGGGCACAGTCTCCACCTATCAGACAGCTGTATATCTGTTCACCATCGACTATTCCGTATCCATATTGGTTATTCCACCTATCCGAGTTTTCAGAGTCGCTAGGAGCCCCCCTCTGCTCAGACGTGACTCTAATGATAGTCTTCACATCCTGCGGGGAGAGCGTATCGTCATACGACAAAATCAAAGCAGCCAAACCGGCAACAGCCGGGCATGCCATGCTGGTCCCTGATTTCTCGGTATAGCCATCATCGGCCAACTGCTCGTCGCCAACAGGGAAAGGATTGGGCGGAGAGTACTCTGCAGACATTATTCCGCTACCTGGCGCTACAACATCGGGCTTGTGCTCGTCATCGACGTCATTATCTCCGTCATCCGCCCTCGGCCCGTAATTGGAGTACGAATCAACAAGATCGTCTGCCCTATCGATCGTATCGCGCTCATCGATCGCGCCCACTGTGATTGCCTTGTCCGAAGCCCCCACAGACGTGATTCTATTTTTCCCATCATTTCCGATTGCTGCAACTGCTACTATACCTGCATCGACAGCTGCATCTACAGCGCGTGCTTCTGCGTTTTGCCCATCGTCTCCCTGATCTTCTTCCCCAGGGGTTGTTGTATCCCTGGTGCCGAATGACATCGACATCACATCTATTCCACGACTAGATTCGTTGTTACCCCAATCAGTGTCCGCATTGTTCGTTACCCAGTTGATGCCCTTCAGTATCGCTGCCGAGTTTGTCGTTCCGATGTCGTTGAACACCTTCACATCTACCAGATATGCGCCGGGCGCGTACCCGATATGATCGCGATCACTATCTCCCGTTCCGAGGGCAATCCCCGCAACATGGGTGCCATGCCCATCCCCGTCGTCGGGATCGAAGTTACCATCGGTGCAGTCTCCCTGATTTTGAGATGTCGCGTCGCAACCCGCCACCCACTTTGGATCAGGTAGATCGCTTGGCTCGTTCGTATTGTCAGTGTTCGAATCTGAGAAGTCATCCAATGAAAAATGCTCATTGTCTACTCCGGTATCTAGGATCGCGATAACTACGCCATCACCCATGTATCCATTGCTCCAGAAAGAATCTGGATATATTTCGCTGGATCGTACTTTGGATGCTTTTGTGGCAGTTCCGAGATACGGCTCCAGCACATTCTGCTGTTCGATAAGAACCACGCCCGGGAGCGAGAGTATATCCGGCAATGAGGAAACAGGCACTTTGTCCAGGACTATCGAGTCTAGAGAGTCCATCTGGAAGAACCAAGCGCCATCCTCGATCCAACCGTGTTCTTGTAAGACGTCTTTGAGCGATTGGGAATCAGAGACGCCCGGATGCCAGGCATAATCTACAACGATCGCGACAGTCTTCCTCCCGTCCGGCCCCATGATTGCCGTGGGCGATATCGACTCCGATTCCCCATCGAGAATCCTCTCGAGACGATCATCCATGCCATCAGAGTCACTATCTCTTCCATAGGACTCCCACCAGCCATACGCTTCAACTGGCAGACCAGCATCACTAGGTGCATAGGGGTGGCTTATTTTGTCAGATCTGCACCATGACTCATTGCAGGAAGCGCCCTCATTGTCATCGAAGGTGATTTCAGATATATTTTCGAATGACGTAGCCCCTGCTGATGCATCCATTATTATGATGAGCACTGATAGAAGCAGTGCTCGTCTGGCCCCTTTCTGTTGCATACGCGTTCCGCGACTTCCGCACACGCCGTATAATCCCAACTTCCCCTTGTGCTCAAAGAAGCCAATAATTGAGGTTAGTTGTCATCTTGGAAGACCTCCAAAATAGGAATGACCTCTGCGTCGTGTGCAAATTGGTTGCTTGGGACCTCGATGAGCTGAGAATTTGGGAGCCTCTCAGAAAGTAGCACAACGGCATCGTCCGAGTGTAGAGAGTCCGATTTCGCGGTCAAAAGCGCGATCCTATCCTGTATTGATGATATTGCCTCATCTTTCATCTTGTACGCGAACTGCGACATAGCGCTCAGCCGAAGCCTCTTCACGTTTGATGCCAGCAAGGTCCTACGGTACCTAATTCTTTGACCCTCTTCCTTCAGTTTGAAATCGAGAATCAGTATCGCGAGCCTTACCAAAGGGGGGTAAACGAAACTTGGCAACATTATCAGGAGACGACTCCAGAGGGGGAAGTCGAAACTCGTATTCGGAGCCAAGAGAGCCACGCTCCTGGGCTTGAAAGCGCGTTCTGCTAACGCCTCGAGGATTATTGTGGCTCCCAGTGAGGAGGCAAACCAGTCACTGCCAGAAGATATTTCTGGGAATTCCGAGATCACTGTCTTTAGATCCTCGACGCTTCGACGGATTGAGAGATCTGATTTCTTTGCCCTTCCTGTCGAAACAGCACTTCCCTTTTCCCTAGTTTCAATGTATGTCAGCCTTCTCTTGGGCGCCCATTCCTCGACTATATCTTGCCATCCTTCGTAGACGCTGTTCCAACCAGGGACCATTACAAGAGGGGCAGAATCCGAGTCATTCTCTGGCACCCACTGAATGACTCGTATGGACCATCCATCATCCATGCCTACCATTTTTGACTCGACCTTGGCGCCGGCTACTTTTGGAATCCGAGTCCATGGGTTTTCCATCGCATAACCCTCAACGAATTGCGACCTATTGTTTAGAATTCGAGTGAGGGGCGCTGTCTTGCTGCCATATCTGTGACGTAGAGCTCGAGCTCATTCTTACCCATCCAGTTCGCAACTATGACGTTGGGGAAGACCTCAATCAAATTGTTGAAGTTCGTAGCAGCCGCATTGTAGGCCTCGCGCCTGTCGCTGATGATGTTCTCCATGTCGCTGATCTCATTTTGGAGCTGGAGGAAATTCTCATTCGCCTTCAGGTCTGGATACTGCTCCGCAACAGCGTAGATTTTGGGGAGCATCTGTCCAAGCAGCGCCTCATTCTTCATGACGCCTCCAATATCGCCTCCCTTCGATGCACCCGCTGCGGCCATCCTTGCCTCTGCAAACTGATCAAACATCTCCTTCTCATGCTTCGCATAGCCCCGGATAGTTTCAACTAGGCTGGTAAACTGGTCGTAGCGCTGTTGTAGGGCAACGTCAACGTTACTCCACATCCTGTCACACTCGTTTTCTGCACGGATTATCCTGTTGAACAGCCCTATTCCCCAGAATATGAAAACCAGTATCAACAGCCCAGAGCATCCGAGCAACGGTATTATGCCAAGTACAACAGCATCAACCATACCAATGCCAGCCGACACGATGACATGAACCTTGGCCTTTGTCTCTAAGATGATTGGATTGCAGTGAAGACATCTCCTTCTTCGACCACAAGCCCCTCTTTGACGAGCCCCCTCAAATGAGAAAGAGTCTGGTCGAGGACAAGAGATTCGGGTGCATCTGGCACGTTTTTGTAGGCACTCATAGCAATATCAGCCAAGCGATTCAACCCCATATTGACTGCATTCAAGACCTTCGAATGACGTTCCTTTCTATGCTTCAAGGTGCGTGATAGGACCCTCATTGGGGCAGCACACACCGGGCCGTGGCTGGGGAACAGGAGATTCGGATTCAAAGCATGAAGACGTTCCAGCCCATTCATGTATTGGTGCATATCCCCGTCAGCGGAGGGAACGAGTATGGTCCCGACCATGGTGACGTTATCTGCTGATAGTAGTCCTGATTTCGAGATTAGGGATACCATGCCGGGACAATGCCCCGGCGTCTCGATAACCGTCCACGGCAAATTATCGCCGAGATCTATGATGTCCCCCTCCCTGATCACGGTCCCCCCTCCTATTGCAGCAAGCGTCTCGGAAGTACCGAGAACCTCGACATCTACAATTTCCTTAATTCTGGCTCTATCTCCAATATGGTCGGTATGACGGTGAGTGTACAAGATTGACTTGATTCGCTTGCTGTTGCTCTCTAGCTCGTTCAGGCGTTCAACGATTATGGCTTGACCTTCTCCATCCTGAATCGCTGGATCGACAAGAAGTAACTCATCCCCCTGTCCGATTATGAAGCAGTTGGTATGGGTGGCTGGCGGAAGAGTCGCTGTCGGGATAGGCAGGCACTCAACCCCCGGCGCGAACTCGATCTTATGGGCCCCCATCGGTGGCTTGCCTGCAAGATCTGAGAGAATTTCCAAAATTCCTCGACCTTCTCTGCAACGGTCAACGATATCTCGCATGAAAGTGACCTGAGGGGGAGCCATCCTTGCCGTCCCTTGCCTCCACTGTTCCAAGATATCCTCTGGATCCCACCATTTGAATTCCGTGAATTCACTCCTCCCAGGAGGGTGCTCAGGCTCTGGAGCATACTCACCAAGATGGATGTGGTAGAATCTATTCGTGTACCTTACAGGGGCTAAAGGAGGGGTTGTCCGTTCAGTAACCAGCGAAGCGCCAGACGTATCCACGTGGATCATACCCTCGGCCAATGCCTCGGTCCAGGCTCCGGGTCCCTCAATCAGCTTCTTGCGTACATGAGAGGGTACAATCACCCAACCCCCGTCCTTACTTTTCGAGAGACCAGTCTCTTCCACAACCTCTCGGAATAGGGTCACTAGAGATTCCAGAGATTGATCATCATCTCCATGGCCTGACCTCTTTCTCGCATATTCGACGTCCTCCTTTGAAACACCGCCTCCGGGGAATGCCCAGAACTCGGGAAAGGTTGGAACATCCGGATGTCTCAGCCCCATGAGCATCCTGATTGAACCGGGCTCCCCCCGAGTAAGCACTGCGCTCGAAGCACGCCTCGGCGGTCGAGCAGGACGGCGTTCGTAAAGACCCATGAATAACCGGGGGGATACGGGTTTCTAATCACATGTATGGCTTTAAGACATCTGAAAAGTGCTATCCGCCGTACCTCGGAGGGCTCTGCATGCATCCGGCGTTCCTCGTCGCCATGGGCGGCGCTCTGGGCGCTCTTGGCAGATGGGCAATTGGCTCATTCAGTGCTGGTACAGCATTCCCATGGGCCACTCTGGGTGTCAACCTGGTTGGCTCGATGCTTCTGGGTGTACTTGCAGCCGCATTCTCGAATGGCACAATCTCAAGGGATACGATTCTGCTCTTGGGAGTTGGGTTCTTGGGGGCATTCACGACAATGTCAACATACTCATTCGAGGTAATTGAGATGGGCGAATCTGGTGCCTTTGGCGCTTTAGCAGCCTATGTTGTGGCGACAGCACTGGGTTGTCCATTGTTTGCATTGTTTGGGTGGCGAGGCATGTCTCTGCTGATGTCCTAGATCCCTACCGGGGCCGCAGCCCTGAAGTTGGAATGCCCCCTCTTAGGCCCATGAGGCCCGTAAGAGCGATCAATCGCGAGGTTAGTTCCGGCCGAGAGATTGCCTCGATAGAAATCCCCAGAATCGGCCTAGGGGTCTGGATGATGAGTGACCCAGATGAGTGTAAGAACGCTGTAATCAATGCAATATCAATCGGGTATCGTATGATAGACACCGCGCGATCATATGGGAATGAGGGGGAGGTCGGAGAGGCGATAAGGGAATCCGGGATTGAGAGATCGGAAATCACGGTGGTCACCAAACTTCGAAGAATGCATGCAATTAGCTATGAATCTACAATTGAACACTGCAAGATAAGTTTGGAAAAACTCGCAATGGACCAGATTGACCTCTATCTTGTACATGCCCCTCCAGAAGATCCGAGTGTGAGGGAACCCGTTTGGAGGGCTATGGAAGACCTCCTCCAAGAAGGCCTCGTGAGAACAATCGGAGTCAGTAATTATGGAGTAAACCATCTGCACGATCTTGAGTCGTATGCCAGCATACTACCTTGCGTGAACCAGGTCGAGTTGAATCCATGGATTCAGAGGCCTGAGCTCCATTCTGCGACTCGCGAGATGGGAGCGATAACCATGGCTTACTCTCCTCTCGCAAGGGGTCAGAAGGCCAATGATCCGGAAATCTCGGAGATATCTAAAAAGATAGGCTGCACGGGTGCCCAGGCTGCCATTCGCTGGTGTCTAGACCAAGGCGCGGTAGTCATACCGAAGTCAAGTGACCCATCCAGGCAGCGAGAGAATCTAGATTCCCTGACCGTCAATATCGACTCGATCAGAAACGAAATAGATATGTTGGACTCGAATCATGTCTCAGGATGGGACCCGACGGTGGAACCATGAGTCGGATAAGAGACCCAGAAACCATTGAAGAGGAGCTGGAACTCTTCGCGGAGGCTGTGAGACTGGGTATCGACCCATTCCCGCCGAAGCGAGCACGTGGGAGGATTCTACGCCTGTCTATAGGCTGGTTCATGATCATCATCATGCTCTCTTGGGTCTCGCAGTTCCTCTACAGAGCGCTGTGAATTTGGATGGATTGACCAGAACAGATGATGCCAATGAATTGAGGAACCATATTGGTAGTCCCGCCCGGATTCGAACCAGGGTCATGGCATCCAGAGTGCCATATGATGGACCACTACACTACGGGACTTCGCACCTGCGGTGAGCGGTTTTGTATTTCAACGAACCCATATGGCCCAAAGGACATATCATGCCCTGAAGCGTGTCATGATTTTTCGATGCGTCTCCCGATCCGGCCTCAGCATATCCGGCGGAAGGTCGCATAGGGGTATATCCACGAGACCCTGATCTTCGTCGGCGGTCGGCATCTCGGTGTTATGGTGGAGAAGGCCCGTCACGTGCTTCTTGTCGATCTCAGCGTTGTGTAGGGCTGCGATTGCCGCAGTCGGGTTGGTGTGGTCGTATTCGGAGGACAGCGTCTCGAGTCGGAGGACGCTCCCGTCGAAGAGTTGCACGTCTTCATACCCTCCCTCGGGGATATCAACCTCGTTGAGAGGCTGGAAGTGGTGGATGTAGTCGATACCATGGAGTTCCTCGCCGTGGTCCTTCACATATCCGTACGAGCTGTAGGATTCGTCGTTATTGGCGAAAGTCACGCAGGGGGAGATCACGTCAATTACGGCCATCCCTCTGTGGCTCAGGGCAGCTTTCATGAGGGCTGTCAGCTGCTTCTTCGCACCGGAGAAGGACCGTGCGACGAATCCACATCCGAGATTAATGGCGAGCTTGCACATATCGATTGGAGGTTGTTCGTTCGGCGCACCCTTGCGCTTCTTCGACCCCTTCTGAACGGTCGCGGAGTACTGCCCCTTGGTCAGCCCATAGACTCCGTTGTTCTCGATGATGTACACCATGTTCACATTCCTCCTTATCGCATGGATGAACTGACCGATGCCTATGCTGGCCGAGTCGCCATCGCCCGATACCCCTAGGTATACGAGATCCTTGTTGACCATATTTGCACCAGTTGTGACTGAGGGCATCCGGCCATGGACGGTGTTGAAACCATGCGACTTCCCAAGGAAGTAGGCAGGAGTTTTGGAAGAGCAGCCTATACCACTCATCTTCGCGATTCTGCTCGGGTCGATACCATTCTCCCAGCAGGCCTGAATTATCACTCCTGAGATTTGATCGTGACCACAGCCAGGGCAGAGAGAGGAAGGACCTCCAGTGTAGTCGGTTTTCGGAAGATCAATGACATTCAGTTTAACGGGCCTCATGGCTTCACCTCTCCAAGGGTCTCTAGAATTATATCCGCGTATATCCTTGCGCGTGGAGGCATACCGTCAGAGTATGCAACGCTGGATATCCTTGAGACCAAATTGTTGGGAAGCTCCTTCCTCAGGACCCCGTACAACTGACCATCTCGATTGATCTCAAGCACAATGACCCTTTCATGCCTCTCGATGAAACCCTCGACATCCGGATGAATAGGCATGGCGCGAATACGACATTGACTGACCTTCAAACCGGCCTGCTCAATCATATCATCAATTTCCTGAATCGTGTTCTCCATTGATCCCATGTAGATGATGCCCACATCCTGCTCTTTCTCTTCCCTCATCACCGGCGCTGGAAGATCCGCTCTGGAATTATCGATTTTCCTCTTCAACCGCATCATCAGCTTCCTGTAAACCTCCGGCTCCTCGCTGTAGATCCCATCTTCGTCATGGCCTGTTCCGCGGTATAAGATAGGATCTAGACCCGAACCTGGCAGAGTTCTGTATGGAACCCCATCGCCGTCAACGTCTCTGTAACGACCATAGTTTTCGATTGCAGAAATTTGCTCTGCTGTACGTAGGACCTTGCCGCGATTGATCTCTTCGGACGGGTACTCGAAATCGGTGCATACCCAGTTGTTCATTCCGAGGTCAAGGTCCGAGAAACCGAACACCAGTGTCTGATAACGCTCGGCATATTCAAACGCCCTCCAACCGTATTCGAAGCATTCTTCGACGGTTCCAGGTATGAGGACGATATGCTCGGTATCCCCGTGACTTGCTTCTCTCAGGAGATTGAGATCGCCCTGCTGGGTGCGCGTCGGGAGTCCCGTGGAGGGTCCGACCCTGTTCACATCCCATATGACTCCAGGGACCTCTGCGAAGTATGCTAAGCCAATGAACTCAGACATCAGAGAGATGCCTGGTCCGGAGGTGCAGGTCATGCCTCTCCCCCCGGCCCATCCCGCTCCAAGGACCATGCCTGCAGCTGCAAGCTCGTCTTCAGCCTGGACTACGGCGCAGGTGGCCTCTCCATCGCTAGTATCCCTTAATTCGGGCAACCATTGAATGATTCCTTCTGCCACTGAAGATGAAGGAGTGATGGGGTACCAAGATAGCATGTTTATGCCGCCATATATGGATCCGAGTGCCACGGCCTCATTGCCATCCACAAGGAATGCATTCTCATCCTTCTCCCTCGCCTCAACGACATGGGGGCTCTCCCAATCAATCCCTTCAGCAGCCATGGCACGACCTTCTTCTATGGCTCTGAGATTCACCTCGACCGCCGATGACTTGCCCTTAAACTGCCTATTCACAGCACGCTCCAGAGCACTCTGTTCAATGCCGATTAGGTGTTGAATCACACCGACGTAGTACATATTGGCAATCATCTTCGCCATCTTGGGATTTATCCCGCGTGCGAGCTTGGTCATAGGGAGTCCAAATACCAGACAGTCTTCTCTTTCAACAGGCATCTTCACGTTTTCATTGTAAATTATGACCGTGCCAGATTCAATCTTCTCTATATCCTTCAACCAGGTATCAGGATTCATGAGTATCTGGATATTGGTCCTATCTCCAGGTGCTTGATACCCTTTGTCGGAGGCACGAATGATGAACCATGTCGGGAGTCCCGAGATGTTGCTGGGGAAGAGATTCTTCCCGCTCACGGGAACGCCCATCTCAAATAATGAATTCAGCAGTATCAAATTGGATGACTGAGAACCTGTTCCATTGGCTGTTGCGACGTTGATTACGAAGTCGTTCACTGTAGCGTCCATGTCCGGAATACACACCTTTGCTATCGTACGCACAGCATACGAGCGGCCCTCGGTGAGGAGTGACGAACTTAGACATTCGCGTCCCTTCTGTCAAAATTTCAAATCCCGAGAGATCTTCAAATGCATTCAAAATTAAATCATCGATTGACCCGTCAAGTTTTCAGTAAACACCCTCTCGCTAAGCCCATGCCAGCCAGCTCTAAGGTCAAGGATACCGCGAGTAAAGCGAATACAGCATCAGAATCCGGAGACTACGATCTAGCCCTGAATCTGTTGAGAGATGCATGGAATGACGATTTGAAAAAAGACGATCAAGTGTTGCTTATCAGAACAGCTGGCATGACTCATATGTCAAGGGGCCAGGCAGATGAGTCCATACGACGCCAAGCGTGGAAAGACGCTAGGAAGAGCCTCGAAAGAGCACAGAAGATCGACTCGGCAAATAAAGAGACAAGAAGGCAATTGAATAGTCTGATGTCGATGATGGATGAATCAGGAATATACGTGGGGCGCGGATTTTCATTATTCGCCAACGGCGAACCGACTCCCTTCGGCCTCCTAATGATGTTCGTCTCCGGAATAATCATCCTGGCAATATTTGGACAAGGCAGGGAAATCATCGGCAGCATCGGCGAAGGGGAATCGAATACAGCCGCCGAGGGAGACACCGTCATCATGACAGTTAGTTACTACCCTAATCAGGGAGCCCAGAAAGTCACGGACGATATCGAGATTCAGCTTTATCCCGATGATGCCCCTGATCACGTTGCCAGTTTCATACAACATGTTGAGAATGGAATGTATGATGGCACCACTTTTCACAGGGTGATTGACAATTTTATGATACAAGGTGGCGATTTCCAAAATTCCGACGGAACTGGAGGGTATGCCTCCGGATTCTACGGGTACTGTAACGGGCAGCAGGCGGCCTCTTCGCAAGATTGCTCCCCTAGCAGCTACACTCTCCCTGATGAGGCGGATAACGGCCTATTACACGAGTCATGCACTATCTCGATGGCTAAGACTTCGCAAGCGAATACGGGAGGCAGCCAATTCTTCCTCATTCCTGAGGATAGCGCCCCAGACTGGTTGGACGGCAAGCATACGGTTTTCGGCTCCATAGTATCCGGCTGTGACGTTGTTACCAGTATAAGCGAGGTACCAACTCACGACGGAAGTGGGAATGATCCTGCAGACCGACCAGTCAATCCAGTTGTTTTGATATCTGCAGCCTTACAATGAATTAACGGCTCAGGCGGCATCTTAAATTGCTTGAGTCAAAGGGCCCCCTTCGATGGCTCACAGGATACCGTTCGATGCACTTAGGTCATTCGAGACCTCAGATGGCTCTGAAGGCAGGTTTGTTTCGATAGAATCGCTAGAGGAGAATGGCGCTTGCAGTATCCAAGATATGCCATACACAATACGAATCTTATTGGAGGCAGCACTCAGAAGATGTGATGGCCATCTGATAACAGAAGATGACGTACTGAGAATCGCTTCATGGAAGCCGGGGTGCGATAGGGCCGAGATCCCATATCGTCCAAGCCGTGTCCTTCTGCAGGACTTCACAGGCGTTCCCGCTGTTGTCGACATAGCTGCCATGAGGGATGCAATCGTTGAGATGGACGGAGACCCTTCCAAAGTAAACCCGCAAGTTCCAGTCGATTTAGTCATAGATCACAGTATCCAAGTCGATGCTTCCGGATTAATACCCGATGCACTCGAACTCAATCTTGGGTTTGAATATCACAGAAATATGGAGCGCTACTCTTTCTTGAAGTGGGGTCAGTCATCATTCGATAACTTCAGAGCAGTACCTCCTGGGCGCGGCATCGTACACCAAGTAAATCTTGAATGGATTGCAACCGTTGCTCGTGAGGAAGAAGGCCTTTGGTTGCCGGATTCGCTAGTCGGCACCGACAGCCATACCACGATGATAAACGGACTCGGGGTGCTTGGATGGGGCGTCGGCGGAATAGAGGCAGAGGCAGTCATGCTCGGGCAGCCCATCTACATGCTACTACCAGAAGTGGTTGGCATGGAGCTGACCGGTTCACTAAGTCCAGGGGTAACTGCCACAGACATGGCCCTGCGGATTGTAGAGATGTTGAGGGAGCACGGAGTAGTCGGGCGCTTCGTAGAATTCTATGGCGAGGGCCTTGACGCACTCAGTCTTCCGGACAGGGCTACAATTGCTAACATGGCTCCCGAGTATGGCGCAACATGCGGATTCTTCCCTGCTGATTCGACCACCATGAACTATCTGAAAAATTCTGGGCGTGAACAATCAATGGTGGATGATGTCGAGAGATATCTTCGAGCAAATCGCCTCTTCAGAACCGAATCGGACTCACCGCCGCTATTCACCTCCACTCTGAAACTCGATCTTTCTTCTGTTGAAACTTCACTGGCAGGACCAAAGAGGCCTCAAGACCGAGTTGCACTTTCGAGAATGAGGGAACACTGGAGAGATTCTCTCACAGCCCCCGTGGGCCACTCGGGACATGGCGTCGATCAGAGCAATCTGTACGCAACTCAGAATCTTCCAGATAGAAGCGGAGAGTTGAGCCATGGTTCAGTAGTCATAGCAGCCATCACCAGCTGCACGAACACCAGCAATCCTTCAGTGATGGTTGCTGCTGGACTTCTTGCCAAGAACGCGGTAAAAGCAGGATTATCGATCAAACCGTGGGTCAAACCGAGCCTTGCTCCCGGATCAAGAGTTGTTACAGAGTACCTCGAGGCGGCAAATCTTGACGGTGATCTCAGCATCTTGGGATTCAATACTGTTGGATACGGCTGTACAACATGCATAGGGAACTCAGGCCCGTTAGATGAAGATATTGAATCCGCAATAGATGCGGCTGATCTTGTAGTTGCTAGCGTGCTATCTGGAAATAGGAACTTCGAGGGACGCGTCCATGCCAAGGTGAAGGCAAACTATCTCGCAAGTCCCCCGCTGGTCGTTGCCTATGCCATAGCAGGACATCTTGATTTCGATTTCTCCACGGACCCAATGGGCCATGATTCAGAAGGAAATGCAATAATGCTGTCCGACTTATGGCCATCAGATGCTGACATAAGCGCCGTCGTCTCAGAGGCAATAACCCCTGAGATGTACAGGGACAGATATGCGGATGTACTCAGCGAGCCTAGGTGGGAGGCTATACCAGCGACGACATCGCAGCTTTACGATTGGGATCTGAATTCGACCTATGTAAGGCGCCCAACATTTCTAAGTGGCATCCCCAGAAATATCGAACCCGTAGACCCTATAACAGGCGCAAGAGCATTACTGATGCTCGGTGACAGTGTTACAACGGACCACATTAGTCCCGCTGGAGCATTCTCGTCGTCTTCGTCAGCCGGCTTGTATTTGACGGATAAGGGCATATCCCCTCGAGACTTCAACTCTTATGGCAGCAGGAGAGGCAACCACGAGGTCATGATGAGGGGCACATTTGCAAATGTACGTATCCGAAACATGCTAGCACCAGAAACAACGGGCGGATTCACCACGCACATGGCTTCCGGAGACGTTGTATCCATCTTCGAGGCAAGCAGGAGATATCGGGATGAGGGCACCCCACTTATCGTAATTGCAGGTAGCCAATATGGTACGGGCAGTAGCAGGGATTGGGCCGCTAAGGGCCCATTACTACTTGGAGTCAGGGCTGTAATCGCAACTTCTTTTGAACGGATTCATCGTTCAAACCTCGTCGGAATGGGTATCCTGCCTCTGACATTTGCAGAGGGGGATGATGCCAATTCACTGGGCCTCGACGGCACTGAGTCATTTGACATACCCGCAGACATAGCCCTCGAACCAGGTCAGAATATACCTGTTGAGGCTAGAAAAGAAGACGACTCAACAATACTCTTTGAGGCAGTAGTTAGGCTCGATACTCCTGTCGAGGTGGAGTACTACCGGAATGGGGGCATTCTTCAGACTGTTCTGAGGGGACTTGCTGATTGAGGGGTGTTGTTATATGGTGAAAATGAGATTTTCTTTCAGACATGATCCGAATGACATAGTCGCAGTAATCGAGGGCCCTGAAGCTTGGGTGAAACATTTCACCGAGCAGATAGGCCTTGAGGGGGATTGCGGCTGGATTATGGAGATGAGCCAACAAGGCCAGGAATCGAAAGATGGGGATATCTCTGAAGGAGCATCAGTGCTCCCTGGACCAGCCCCTGATCCCTCCAAGATCCCTGCAGTCATACGAGAGATAGGCTCATTCGATCCTTCCGAGAATTTAGAATCGAATAAGCCACCACCCCTGGATGAGGAGGAGCTCCGTTCATTCATATCAGAGATGCCCGAGCCAGAAATCCCTCCTGATTCCATATCTAACGACCCGCTCACGGAAGAATGGCTTAGATTGGTACTAGCCATCGTAGTCACTGAGCATGGAATTTCGTCCATGCTGCCCGAGACCATAGCCGGCGTTCTTTCAGAAAGAACAAGTCTCGACGACATTGCAGTAACAATCGCACTCAAGCGTTTGTGGGTTGCAGGGAAAGTAGATAAAATTCTTACAGAAATGGGCGAGGAGTACTCTCCTTCACCATCTTGGATACAAGTCTACAGGGATTGAATCCGACAATTTTCGCTGCTCAACTCTCGGCAAATAATAAGAGAGCCCTGTATCTCCGCGCTGCTATGCGCAGCGGAGCCAACGTGAAAAGAACTGAGAACAGGAGGGTTAAGGCAATCACTCTTGTAGTGATGATGGTCTCCATGACCCTGATTTCTTTCGTACCAGCTGCAAGCGCTTCACAGATCACCCAATACGCTGTGCAGAGAGACCCCCATTTCGTAGCAACAGGTGATCTCGACTGCGATGGGGACGACGACATCGCCGCATCGAGCAGTATGGGTTTCTACCTCACATCGATGTTCAATGACGGTGCAGGAGGATTCCCTGACAGACAAGACATATTCATTGCAGGAGGCGTAGGAGACTCCCAGCGACAAAGTATTTTCCAAACTGCAAACAGTCAACAGATAGAGATAGCGGATATAGATGGCGATCAGATGCCGGATATCGTTTACTTCCAAGAGAACGTAAGATTCGTCGGGGAGACATTCGTTCGTCCAGCGAACCTCACAGTACTGTGGGGCGAGTGCAACATGAATACCCATCAATGGAGCCGGGACATCATTGAGATTCCATCCCATCCATTCAGCCAAGGCATGGATATAGGGGACATTGATGATGATGGCGATGACGACATCATACTAGCAACAATGACACCCGATGGCGGACAGACATACCTCGAGGTCTTCAAGGGTCCAGATCCAGGGCCCCAGGCAGACCAGACAATATTGGTGCCTGCCCCCACTTATGGGCATTACAGCTACATAGAACTCGGCCAATGGGGCGAAGATTTAGCCGAGGATCCATTCACCGGAGCCACACTCCCGGGCGAGTGCGAGGACCTAGATCTCTGGGTCCTCCGAACGCCTAGGTTCAACCCCGGCGCAGGTTACTCCGTCGGTAACTACGATAACATGACTGTAATCGAGTTTGATTGCGTTACAGGGCTTTATGCTGATCCCAACGTCGGAGGCTCTGCAGCAGCAGCAGTCCATGATTTCACACTTGACGCAGAGCACGGATATGAACTCCAGATCGACGTAGAAGATACCGATGGAGATGGAATAGTCGACATGGTTGCCGCAGTGGACGGGATAGAGGGCAGAATAAGTTACGCAACCAGGAGCGGCGTAAACTCGAATTGGGACACTCGAAATTACATCAACCTTGGAAATTACAAAGGCGCATCCATCACTATCTCGGACGTGAACGGAGATGGTAAAATGGACTTCTTCGTACCAACAGAATTGACATTAACCAGGTTGCAAGATTCGTCTTCTAAGAATCAGACTTACACCACAGTTGAGAACCTGAGGGAACTTAACAGTGTAGAGATCATTCTCTCAGACGCCCAGGGTACGGGTTACCTGTCACCCATATCTTTTGATGTTGGAAGAAGACCCACCGTGGCAGTACCCGCTCAACTCAAGGGGGACGACTCAACAGCTCAGGAAATAATCATTGGTCAGCGCGACTATTCCTATCGCTTCTCAGGCGGGGCTATGTGGATGGATAGCTTGGGATGGCCAGGTGCGGGAGACTTCTTGTCCGTATTGACATTGGACAATCAAGACGTTGCAATCGACGGGTTGACTATCGCACCAGCTTCTACCGATCCAGCGACTGGCTCAGCACAGTTAGGCGAGGGAACAAGATTTGTGAATGTCACTCTGATGAATACCGGACTCAACCCTGTAAGCGGGTCTGTAAATCTGGATCTCGCAGTAAAGGAGGTCACGGGTGGAGCTGATACTGTAGTTTACTCAAATGATTTCGATGGTACCATCGAGTCTTCCAACTGCTCCTCATGTACCTGGGTTGGAGCATCATACACGTCTGACTTTTCTCCAGGGACGTCATGGCACGAGGAGAGAAACTCTACCGCATTAACAGAGAATGTGTCGACTTACGAGGCAGACCACAACCCAACCAACTACATGTGGGCGGGGCTAGACTACAATGGAACAGATGAGAATAACTCTGGATACTTCAATAACATGGACGAGGCTTTCATATTACAAAATGTGGATCTCACAGGGGCTGACGCCGCTTTCTTGGAAGCATCGATTCTTTGCAGCGTTGCATACACCAACTTGTTCCTCTCTGAACCGTATGTGGTCCAAGAACGATGGTTGTACGAGGACTCGTGCGGGATAGAAGCCTTCTCAGAAGGAAGGGGATGGGAACGCGTATGGTTCCAAGGAGGATACGACCAAGATCGATACTTCAACCTCCTAGCATTGAACCAGGACCCTGAATATGAGATCAAGAACTTCGCAATTTATCCATATTTCATCACCGAGTGGACCAACTACACGGATGGGGGATCTGAAGATAACTTAACCAACACAGTGGAATCAATTGATCTTACGCCTTACGCTGGAGAAGTCATCGACCTCAGGTTCCGCTTCAGGAGCGGGCTGTTGGGCTCTGTAGGTACTGTCGACACATCTTATGATACAGGATTCGACGGTTTCGCATTCGACAATATAACCGTCATAAAGCGGAACACTGCGTTTGGAGAAGAGCAGTCTACGTCGCAACAAGTCAGCTTCCAGCCGCTTGCTGCAGGCGAGAAAAGGGAAATTTCTCTTTCTGCAGAATTTATCGATAACAAGACGTACTACATCAGCACCACGCTGTCCAACTTCAATGGATTCGTCGATCAAGACCCCATCAACGACGGATTGAAGTTTCAGACTACCGTTAGAAATCTATACGACCCCGGGCTCACAGCCAATCCATTCGTCGATTTCGAACCAGGTGTAAGATACGCTTCTGCAGAGTATCCGATTGATGTGCGAGTTCAGAACTTCGGGAACACGATAGTGAATTGGACCACAGAAGCCGAGATCTTCAATGCGTTACCAGATCTCACCGCAATTGAGGATTTCTCGGGCATAAACCCCATATGGACAGACGATAATGACCAGGAAGGCAAGGAAAATGGCAGTAGGCTAGATGATTCCACAACATCAAACCAAGCACTCCCTCAGAATCAGGGTGTGTTCAAGAATTTCGCATATTGGCTCGGAGACCCGGATATCGGATATGGTGACAATTGGGATGAGACGCTCACAGTAGGGCCAGTTGCTGTATCCCAGACAGATTCTGATTACACCTACGCCTCATGGGACTATTATGCGGAAGGAGACTATCTCCAAGATCAATTCGGCAATGTTCTCGCAGTTCGCGACTCAGCATCTCTTACTGTGGATTGGACAAAGAGCGGACAGTCATACACTGGTCTAGCTTACGGATCATGGGTCGATCTTAATGAAAATGGAGTACAGCGTACAAATCCGGAAGATCCAAACTTCCATGCATGTGAAGACTTCGATAACGATGGCAACTATGATGAAGCCGAGTATTTCGGGGATAGGAGCGATCAAGGCGATTACATCGTGTGGTTCGATTCAGAGTCAATAGTGAAGTCTGTGGTTCTGGATCTCACGCATATCGTGATACAGAATCGCACATCTGAAGAGCCACAAGAGTGGAGGGATGAATGTACGTCTCTGGCCGATGCCGAGGTCACGCTCACATGGAGATTCACATCCAATGGAGATGGCGTCAACGGAAATGCTGGACTGGCCGGATTCGCCATTGACAATATCCGATTCGAGGAATTTACCTTCGAAGATGATGGGAATTACTCGGTGCCAGTGAACGGACTCGATTCTCAAGAGGAAATGACAGTCTCATTGGGCACACATGACTTCGACTCCGGATTATATCGAATTGATGTTAGGACGATATTTGACAACAATGACCCCACTCAGAAGTGGTATTTGGCTGAAGAAGTAAACCCTTCGAATAACTTCTCCAAAGTTCAATTCAGCATTGATAGTGCTGAGATAACGCTCTTGCAGCCCAACGTGCTCGATTGCGTGGGCGATGTCACATACGAATGCGTATATCCGATAAGCCCGACATCGGCACACACATACTCGCTTCCGATACTCAATGGTGTGATTGAAGGAGTCTATGAGGTTACGATGACCGTCGTAGATACGACTACCGGTCAGACGGTTTGGCAAGCAAATTCAGATAATGGGCCCTTCGACTTGGTCCCTCATCAGCGCACATTCGCTAACTGGTCTATAGGGTCCAATGTCGAAATAGGTTCCAATGGAATGTTCAACTCATGGGAGGACAGCAGGAAGTACAATCTAAGCTGGGCAGCCAAACTTGTCAGCGATGATAGCGACAACGGCAACGTACGATTCTTCGAGATCACCTTCATGGACGATATCGACGTGGCCATCCTATCCAATCCAACGGATCAGAATCGTCTCCAGAGGGTCAAGTCAGATTTGGAGGCTATGGGCATGGTGTACACGCAGTTCCGAACGAGTGAATGGGAAGATTATGTCACGCAGGATTGGGCTGGAGTATATGACAAGATACTCCTTCCCTGGCAAACTGATTACAACGCTGAGTATGGCGAATACTATCAGAAATTGAATGAGTTGCGCGGAGACGGGCTTTCAACAAACGACGTTCTGGATGACTTCATGGTTAATGGGGGTACTTTGCAGGTTCATCTGGGCCCATACAGGAACGATTACGTTCCAGATAATCTCCCCTTCGGAATGGATGTTCAAGAGAGAGATCCCTCGAATTCATCAATCAGATTCGATTACGAAGACGTCCGAGTCATTGACCGATATCACCCTCTCCTTTCCAATATCGAACTGACCTACTTGCAATCAGTCCATGCTGGCCAGTATGTTGCAAGATCAGGGTTGGATATATCGCAAGTTCAGCCCAATCAGGTTCCCTCTGCATGCGGTGGTAGGATTTCCGATCCTTTGGGAACATTCCACAGCCTTCTTGGAAGTGTTGAGTATGGCTCACAATCCTTGCTAAGTCTTTGTAATAGGGGCAATGGAGGTATGATTGTTACGACCATGGATGTTGAAAATCCAAGTTTCTCTGAACCATATGGCAGCGAGTCAATGCCTCTTCTTTCCAATATGCTCGGCTACAGCGTAGTGCCGTACCCTGTCGATTTTGGAATTGCTGGGGATACGTTTGATCTAACGATAAATGGCGAAGCACCCTCAATCAACACCGTAACCAAGGCATACAATACAGTCTACATCAAGTCAAATTCTCAACTTCAGTTTAGCTATGTGTCCGAGCAGAGTGATCTGATAGCCGATTGGACATTGGAGCCAGGCGGCGAGGACTCAGTAACGGGATGGGACAGTGAGATTGTCGACCCAGGTGAGTACTCTTGGGTTTCTCAGACATCCGCAGACCTCCCCACACTCGGGTCATTCTGCGTTGAGGATACTTTGTCTTCCACCGGGTGTTTCCTGGGCGCTGAATGGCTGCTTACTCTGTATCTTCACGATGCAGAGGGCCATACTAGGATGACCTATGTTCGTTTGATCACGAATGATACATTGGCAGATGAATCCGATCCAACTGCATCTATTTCGATGGTTCAGGACAGTCTCACAGACGAGTTTGTCACTAGCGATGGAACGAAAACTGTCGGAGGCGTTGAATGGGACGTCTATCGCGTCAGACTGACTCCTACCGGCGACATATCTCTGTCTTTCACAGGTGCTGATAGTATCGACCCAGATGCCCCTGAGGGCGAGACTGGCATCCAGATGTACTCATGGCGCGTTTACTTTGACTACCCTGTAACCTCCCAGCCTAGCTTGGAGGGGCATTTGTTCGAAGTCCCGGCATTGGCAGGAGGAGATGCATTTACCTACACGTTCCGTAATGTGACAAGTGACGGCGTCTTAGAAAACCAAATCCGTCTGGAACTCATCGTTTACGATAAGGCTGGAAAAGACTCGTCAAAGGCAAGAATGTACTTCGTAGTGGTGGGTGAAGACTACGGAGATGATCCTCCAGTAGTATCTTTCAGCTCTCCAAAGCCAAACGACTCCCAGACCGAAGATCGAGTCACGATTAGCGGTACAGTTGTTTCAGGCGCCGAGAACTCGGACGTAAGGATACAAGTGGCACTCGATGCAGTTACATTGGATCTATCGCCGACTCCGAAAAACACTCAGAAGTCAATCGGCAAGTACAACGAGACAGGATTACTCGGCGATGGGGCTTCATTCTCCATCACTCTGGATATATCTGATCTCTATTCTGAAACGGATGGGGTATTATCTACGGTTTACATCCGAATCATAGAAGGCGATGGCGTGAGGTATACAACCACCTCTAGCGAAGACATCTATCTGCTCAAGAGAAGCAGCGACCCGTGCGAAAGAGACCCATCTTCTGATGGATGCGACACTGAAGGTCAGGGCCTCGGGCTGATAATTCCGATAGTGGGGGCCCTTCTCCTTGTTCTGGCCATAGCGGGAGTAACCCTTTCAATGAGAGGCAGGGGTTCTTCAGCAGTAAGCGACGAAATACGGTCGTTCCAAGGTGTGGAGGACATGGATCCAGTTGAGGCCTATGTGCAGCAGATGGTCGGGCAAGGATATCCTGAAGACTATGCCCGCCAGTACGCCCAGGACTATTACGCCAATTTAGAAAAGAAGTAGTTGGATAGAGTCACTGAGATGTGAAACCCGTGGTCCAGCGGCGCTGTACGCGCTGCCCCTCGGCGACGATTCTGCTATGACGTTCTAACCATGCAGGGGGCCTGTATTTCAACATCGATTTGTGGAGCCTGCCTTCTCTGATATTCTCCGGTATGCACACCTTGCCTGAGGCCATTTCTATATCCAGTGCGCGATCCAGATCAGTCGCATTCCTGTTCATCCACTTGAAGAGAGGTTCGGACATGCGAGTCATCAAAAAGAATGCAGTTAGAATCACCAGAAATGTGGCCACTTGACCTTTAGCACCAAATGGGGAAAGAGCAGCTGAAGCAATGAATCCGAGTACAAACACAAGTGGTGCAATCATGAAGAATAGGAAGTAGGTCTGAGATACCGGTTTCTGATTCCGATACCTCTCGATCTTCTCCCAACGAGGGTGATTTGGATCTTGAGGTCTAAAGACGTCCTTCTGTCTGAGTCTAAGTGCGTCTTTCAAACTCCTCCCTACATCCGCAGTCCTACGTTTCTGGGATTTAGTCAGTGTATCCGGATCCAGATCCTCAATCAAATCCATTATCCTAGATGCTGCAGAGTATTCGCCATATCTTGCAAGAATTGCAACTTGCTCAATCATCGGAGCAGGAGATTCTGGTTTTAGGACGCGATACTCTCCCCACCACTCTAGAGCATCTTCCATCATGCCTAGGTGATCGACAAGAATAAGCCCCCCAAGGGCCCATGCTTCTTCTAGATCAGGATTGAATTTAATTGCTGAACGGAGACATCTTACCGCATTGGCACATTGTGAGAGATCAGGGTCTATTGGTCTGCCCCTACTTCTTGGGGGGAGGTGTAAATCTGCAGCCTCAAGCCACAATAAGCCATCTTCCGGATAATCCTTCAGAGCATCTTCAACAGCTTCAATGGCCGCTTCTCGACCTTCTTCTTTCAGAGTCTCACGAATCCTTCCGAGAACATCCTCAGGCTCACTCATCGAGCGAGGCACAGGGGCATCGGGATTGAATCCTCCTGTTCATCTCGGTCTCCGATTGGTACGGCCTCTCTTGTCGCCATGACTCTCTTTTCTGCTTCTATCGTTTCGATTACGGGCATTATTATCCCTATTGCCGTACCGCACGGGACTACTTCTAGGACGACGCCCACTTGCATCCCCCTGCCTCTTCCCCCTGTCTGAACGATTTCGTTGAGTAGCTCCAGAACCCGGACTCTTCTGGGGCCGAGGACTCCCGCATTTCGAACATTTCGAAGTTCTAGAATTCATACTTCTACATGCTGAGCAGACCCACGTTGGCAATATTTTGCCGCTATTGGTTTTTCGAGGCTTCCTATCTCCGAATTTCTCATTCCCCATATTCTTGGATCTCGACCGGTCCCTTCTCTGCCCCCCTCCTTTCGATACATTCCTATTCTTTTTGTTGTCATTTCGACTTCTTCTTCCGATTTCGATAGGGGCTCCTATCGCGGATGATGAGTCTATTTTTTCTGACAGAGAAACATGTACGAGTGCATTTTCTATGCCTCCAATAACGGAATCGACCTTGCCTATCGTACGGCCTCCTTCAATACGAACCTCCCAGCCTAAACCGGGCGCCTTATCTTCGAATTCTGCAAGTAAACCGCCAACATGCGATAGCGATACGACTCGCCCCTTCACTGTCATGATGCCCTGCGGGCTCCTCTTCCATAAATGAATGCAGCAGCAAGAATTCCAATCATGGATGATGATCCTGGGAATGGTAGGAGGCTCTCTGAATCATTTTGATCGGTCTTAGGTGGTGGCTCCGTTCCCCTTGGCGTTTCCAATACTTCAGTTGAATTCAAGTTCCGATCAGCAGATGAACACATCCCGGAGGCATCGCAGATACGTACTGTAACGATATGCTCCCCAGGATCAAAGAGTGCGAAGTCGATAGGCCCCACCGACCAAGAGTTGCCCAATGCATCGACATTCCCCAAAGTATTGCCATCAATCAGCATGCTGAATGATACATCCTCCCCATCTGGTTCTCCGAACATCCCATTCATGCTCCATGAGGTGCCTGTCCACTCGCTATTCAAGATTGAAATAATCGGAGGGGTGCCAATTTTCTGGAATGTCAAACCGCTCCTCTCAACACGTTCATGGATCCCATCGCCACTTATCTTGAACCAGACATTAACAGCGCCAGGAATTAAATTCGTGGAAGATTCGCTGAATATTTGTTGCTCTCCATTTTGGAGAATAGCCACATTTTCGTAGTATATGGGATTCTCATTATTCTGGCTCAGCCCTATTTCCAAGATGATCTGCCGTGGAACTCCGTCATCTGCAATCGGAAGTTGAACCCCGTAGAGTTCCATATCCACAGTCTCATGAATGACTGGTTGGCCCTGCGACGAATTACTGCTCACTGTGAACCCCCTCATCGCCACAAAGCTCCTCTCCGCTGATTGCTGGCCGGAGAGATCGACGGCCGAGCAGATGAATTCGGATTTCCCGACATCGTCCGAGATAGTCGCTCGTATCGACCTGTCTTCTCCAAATAGATTGGATCCCATGTCCTCGTCGTTGTAGCAATTTATGCTTAGCTTCGAAATGGCCATATCGTCGGTAAACCATCCAGCGATCTCCTCCCAATCTGCGATTAGCACATCGGGGTCAGAAACCTCCCCTTCAACCATGCCGTAAACCCATAATGTTCCATTTTCAGGCGCTTCTGGCGTCCATGAAGGAGGATCGTCTACAGGAGGAGCGATAGTTGTGAGGTCAAAGAATAGATCTTCTCCAGAAGGCCAATACGCATTTGGCCGGCTCGGCTCGATTTGTAGGGTGAGACCCCCTTGTTCGTTGTAATCTGTCACTACTGAAGAAGAACCATCTCCTATGCAGGAGCCTCTGATGGGTGTAGGGGAGCCTCCGTTAAGCAGATCACGCCCCTCACATTCTTCAAACAGAGAAAGTCGCATTCCTTCTACATAAGGCGCATTAATTGTATATGTGGCACGAGAGATATTTGAGACATTCATCGCGAGAGTCAGCGTTTCAAGAGACTGAATATTGTGCAAATCGACTTCCCCACTAAGATACAATTCAATTCTACATTCATCAGGTAATTCGCCATCGGTGTCGCAATCACGATCTGAGTTTGGAACAACTGGAACCTCAAAGCACCCCTGGCTACTTCCGAAGCTGCTACAATCTCTCACAGAGTTATGTCTCTCCGGCACCATATTCCATTCATCTATCGAAACACCATCTTCCACCCATGTAGCATTCCTCCAATCCACCGCTGCTCCTCCACGATGGTGTTCGCCATCCCTAACGCCGACACGGGTCATGGTGTATTCAACGCAGTCCGCTGCCACTGATCTGACGGCTTC
>DANO01000025.1:49634-52997 GCA_002497295.1 Euryarchaeota archaeon UBA171
CCTGCCACTGATCTGACGGCTTCGCGCTCATCAGATGATAGCCAGCCATCGCCGCCACTGGGCACTAAACCATCCAGGAGATCATCTAAGAAAGTTCTGAAATCATCGGCCATCGTCCCATTTACCCATGCCATTGCATTGATCTGTGCAGTTCTCCAGTTATCTGCCACAGTCACATTAAATTCCGCCCAAGTGTATGCGAATACGTCCTCAAACGAACTTTGCGAACATTGCGCTTCGAAAGTCCCCCCGCCACCGAACTGTCCCATGGAAATATTCTGCTTTTGGAGATCTTCGGAGTGATGGAGTGGAGATAAAGAAAGAGAGATCATCAGCACAACAATCCCAGCTGCGAGTACAATACGTTGGTTAGGCACATCCCATTGTATACGCTGTAACACTTCACGTTATGTCTAACACTTCGAAAAATTCTGCCGTTTCTCCAATGGTATCGTCAAATCACCCTTATCACGCAATCCACCACATCCAAATAATGGATTAGGGGCGCCTAAAATAATGCTGAGTCGGTCAGAGAGCGATATCATCGTCAAGCTCGATGGCGTAACTATTGGATATGAAGAAAACAACCCCCTCGCAACTATCCCGTCTTTATTGATAAAAAGAGGAGAGATTCTTGCTATCGCAGGGCCTTCAGGGATAGGTAAGTCAACACTACTCAAAACAATCGCAGGCCTCGTTAGCCCTTTGCGAGGAACAATAGAGGTATGTGGCGCAACTCTCCCGAAGAGGCCTTTAAGAGGCGATTTGGGCTATATCCCTCAGAGACTTGGTTTGATCAGACATGCCAGTGTCATGCACAACGTCCTAATCGGATCTAGAGCATCCATGTGCGGATCCATGCAAATTTTCACTCCGAAGGAAGCTAAGGAGAGCGCAAGGAATGTAATATGTGAGATGGGTCTCGAGCATAAAATTTGGGAACCTGTAAAGCGACTTTCAGGAGGCCAGCAGAGACGAGTTGCCACAGCCAGAACGTTGGCGCAAGCACCCAAGGTAATACTCGCTGATGAGTTTCTCAGTGAGCTCGATGATGAGACCATGTCGCATGTCGCTGAAACTGTAGTCCGATACGCACGCGAGAATAACGCGGCGGTAATCCTCGTTGAACACGACGTATCCCGCGCACGTGAACTGGCGGATCGGCTAGTCGTGATGGATGATGGAAGGCTAAACCCATTCATCTCCTCCACAAAGACACTTGAGGTGAAAATATGATCTCAAAATTAAGGATTTATCCTGGACATATTTTTGCAGCGCTCCTAATCCTCGCATTGGTCGTGATGGATAGATCAGTAGATGATTGGGGCACACTTTCGAATGGCTTCGGGAATCTAGTCAGCTTCTTTCATGACTCTCTCTGGCCGCCTGACTGGAGTGTGCTTGAACCTCGGGGGTGGCCGGAGTGTACTGCCTCATCAGCTGTTGATTTTACGTGTTCAACAGCATGGATTGGCATGATAGAAACTCTTCAGATAGCCTTTGTATCAACAATACTTGCAATGACTATTTCCCTCCCTCTGGCGCTTCTAGCCGCAAAGAATGTCGGTACATTTCGAACATCTGTCGTCATTCGCTTCATACTGGCTGCTTTCAGAAGCTTACCATCTCTGATCTGGGCAATATTCTTCGTAATACTGATTGGATTCGGCACTATTTCCGGGATATTTGCCATGACGATATACTCGATAGGATATCTGGGCAAACTTCAGTATGAGGCAATAGAAGGCATGAACAGCCTCCCTATGGAAGCCGCTGATGCAGCAGGCTTGAGCCGTTTCGAGAAGGCTATCCATGTTGTAATCCCTGAATCCGCGAACGATCTGATTTCTCAGGTGATATTCATGTTCGAATACAATGTCAGACATGGCTCAATTATTGGAGTTGTAGGTGCAGGCGGCATAGGGTATTACATCGAAAGATCACTATTCTTTCTTGCCTATGACGAGGTCCTAGCATACCTGATCATAATTTTCGCAGTCGTCATCGTGATAGATTTCATTTCAGTATACGCCCGATCTTTCTTCAATGACGATAGAAATGCTGTAAAAAGGCCTTCATGGAAAGCATTCTTCACAGGCCACGATTGACGAGGAAATCACTGGATCGACTCAACCATTCTTCTCACCGACTCTTCGGCAGATATCGAACCATCAAGTAAATCGCATAAAGCACTCAGGAAGGGCGTATCCCAACCATTCTTTTCAGCAGTCTGAGAAAACATACGTGCTGCACGAACACCCTCTGCAACCATTGTCATTTGTGCCAAGGCTTCTTCCAGGGATAACCCTCTCCCGAGCATTTCACCAAGTGTACGATTTCTGCTCCTAGGGCTTGTTGAAGTGACGTAAAGATCCCCTATTCCAGCAGGTCCGAATGCAGTATCCGGACTAGCACCCATCATAGAGAGAAGATATCTACCTTCATTGAAACCGGATTGCACAAGTGCGGCTTTCAGATTATCCCCTCCGATGGACCCTCTAAGCCCATCAACCAGGCCGCAGGCAAGAGCAACCGTATTCTTATACGCCCCCCAAAGCTCTGCCCCAACGGGATCATCGGCCGATGTGAGAATAAGCGTCTTAGTGGAAAGGCGCTGTGCTATCTTGCTTGCAACAGAATCATCATCACACGCTACAAGAGCACTTGTGATTACACCTCTCGCAACCTCGGGCGCTATGGTAGGGCCTGTTAGAACCAAGACAGGATTCGATTTGTTGACGGTACGAAGTCGCTGTTCAATTGCATTTGATATCATCCCGTCTTCGCTGGCCTCTTCGGGCGCTAAGCCTTTAGCAAGATCTAAGATCACATGTGAGGGTCTGAGGCCTGGTAGAACGAGATCAATAACTTCCAGAATAACTCCGCTTGGTAATGCAAAAACAAGAATCTCTGAGCTTTCAAGAATATCCTCGTGAGCCATTGTAGCCTGGAGATTGGGAATTTCAATATCTGGCAAATATTTGTGATTTATGGACTCCATCATTAGAGACTCATATACGTCGTTCTCAATTGTCCATCCGGTAACCGTGTGCCCGTCCTCCCCCCATATCTTCGCAAGAGCCGTCCCCCAGTTCCCCATGCCAAAGATCCCTATCCGAGCCATAGAAACACCTTGATGGCCGTTCGCGGATGGTCTTCGTTATGACCTTGGCGGGAGTATAGCGCCAATGGATCGATATCTCAACTACTTAGTGGACTCTTCAGACAGAAGAATATCCGTAACATCAGGGAGCAAGTCGCTCGCGGCACCGTAAAATATGGCGCTCAACGGGATAGAACCCTGGCAGGGGTTCCCGAGCGGTCAAAGGGGCTGGGTTTAGGTCCCAGTGCGTAGTGCTTCGC
>DANO01000025.1:53315-156593 GCA_002497295.1 Euryarchaeota archaeon UBA171
GCTTCGCAGGTTCGAATCCTGTCCCCTGCACCAAATCAACTGGCCAATTTCAGCGAAAGCCGCCAACGGTTTGATGAAGTACCTGTAGTATGGGATATCGTGGCGACCGGGGACAAGTCCTCTCGACTAGATCTGAATAAGGATGGCCGAGTAGGTCTTGGCGATGTTTCCCACATCGCCACTGAGGCTGAGAAAATACGGCTTGATCGTGACCTCGATTCGATAAGAGAGAGAAGATTGGGAGATACCCGATTCTTTCGTTGGGCTGTCGAAGACTACGTACTTCTTTTCGGGGTCGTTTTCGGCGGACTATTCGTGATACTTATCGCAGTTGCAAGTACTGGTTTGATATCTGGTGATTCGGTCGCCATTGACCAGACATTATCCAGAACCCCCTTGGACACAGGAGGGGAATGTATGGATAAGCAAGGCGAGATATGGCTATCAGTCTTCGAAGACCACCATGACCTACGTGCACGTTCGTATAATGTCCCGGATAATGATGTAGCAATACGAGTTATCTACTTGGATTCGAGCAATAACTTCTCTGAAGAGCTACAGAGCGGCCTGGGGGATCTGTCCGTAACAATCGACGGCGAGGACATCATGATTGGCGAGCAATATGTACAAGTCTCAATTCATGAGATGCCCCCTGATTCGCAGGAGGAAGACAATCTATCGCAGATCGTTGAATCCTCCCCTAAAATCTTCGATCAGGAATTTCGAATTGAAGTGGAGCATAAGAGTCGAGGAGGACTATTCTCTAGTGGAGAGGTAATCGACATCGACGTAGAAGAGAGTGGCCCAAGAGCATGTATGACGCTCAAGAATCTCGGGGAATGGGGTTGGTTATTGATGGCCGCCGAATGGGCAGGAGGGAGAGAAACTGCCATGTTAACGGGGGGAAGTGGCGGGGTGCCCGCCTGGTGGATGGCCTTTGTCTCATTAGGAATGTCAATCGTATTCCTATACATACAGTATCCCCTTATGCACAAAATGTATCATCGTGAAGGTGAAGAAACACTGGATGCCAATCAGATTGAGCGACTGATCGTAAGGATTCTCGAGCATTCTCAAGACGAGGCCTCAATTGAGATTGATTTCGAACGCCTCCGCATGCAAGAGCGTCCAATATCGATCGATGTCTTCGTCCCGTACGCATCGAAAAGTCAGAGCATCATGACCCTGACAGAAGTCCGCTCAATCTTGATGAGAGATCTGTTATCCGAATTCGCTATATTCGGTGAAATGCGGCCATTGCAGCTACGTGTCCAATCCACAGCCACAAACAAGTCGGAAGAATCGATATTCATGGATTCAAACCTCTCTCTGGAAGGGTTCGATCCATCGGCAATAGATGATGACTACAGGCCATTCTTTGATTCCATTTCCATAGTTGGTATGATTGAAGACTCTGCGAGACCAGTAATATCCGAGTTACTAGCCCAGTATGACTTGGCAGATGAAGGCACACTTGTATCTGCAGACAACCAGGCCGTTTTTGTGAGGATGATTTACAGGCCTTTGATGAGATTCAGCTACTTCTTCTTCCCGAGGAACTTCATAGAAATCGAGGAGAGCCTCTCTGAGCGCTTAGAACATGATCTCGCCGATCTCTTGAATGGAAGGAAGGTGATAGTCAGCGCCAGGAACCTAAGGCGGACTCTTGCAGACCAAGCAGTCGCAGGACGAGTCGAGCAAGGCGGCTCGAATTTCTCTGGGGAAGCACTTGTCGCCAAACAGCCCGGAATAACGGGAACACTCCTCCAGACTGTAGGGGGAGATATTCTTTCCAGTGTCGAATATGTGGCGCAGCGTAATCGGAAACGGATAGACAGGTATGGTTTCTGGGGCCTGATAGTATTCGTCTGGATCCCTTTCATGGCAAGTGGGGTATTAGTTGGTGCCATGCTGGGGCTTGTCGCGAGAATGAAATTTGAGCGAGTGCTCTTTGCATGCACTTTAGGCGGAACCGCAGCATCCATCACTTGGGCGTACACAGCAAGAGGAATAATCGAATTCATGGAACGATACCAAGCTGAAGTTTTGATTCCTTTTTTGATAGGGCTAGTTTTCCTATTCACATTCTTCCATCTGAGGAGAAATAAAAGGCGGAGAAGAGAAGAACTCTTCAGGGAATCCATGGCATTCTTCAACCGGGTATCTCTAAATTAGTAAATTTTTGAAAGCGATAGTAAATTAGGCCCCCACGTGCCCATTAAGGCATGGCCCTAGTAGACATAAAATCACTTGAGCGGCATTACGTTATGCCGTCAGGGACCGTGAAAGCTCTTGACGGGGTCGACTTGGAGATAAAAGAAGGTGAGAGGATAATTCTCCTTGGACCTTCTGGGTCTGGGAAGTCCACCTTGCTCAATTGCCTCTCTGCATTGGACACACCAACAGGAGGTTCCTACGAATTCGCGGGCAAGGAGGTACCCAGGGCTTCGGCATTGGGGCCTAAGTTGTGGGAAAAAATATCCTCAATTCAATGGAATCCCCTTACCCTTGTGCCGCCACTTCGATTTTTGTTTTACCCTATTGATTATTTCACCCATTCTAGGCCTGAGTCGAAGGCTAGCGAACAGATGACTCGGTTTAGGAGGGACAATATTGGGTATGTATTCCAATTCTTCAATTTACTACAAGATCTAACAGTTCTTGAGAATATCCTGCTTATTCAGGAGTTAGCAGATGGAAGGGATGAGGAGCGAGCACGACATCTTCTCAAAATAGTAGGATTAGAGGCTGAAGTTAACAGATTTCCAGCAGAGATCAGTGGGGGCCAACAACAGAGAGTCGCAATTGCTCGCAGCCTCGCCAAGAGTCCAAGGCTGCTGCTGGGAGATGAGTTGACAGGAAATCTTGATTCAAAGACTTCAACCATGGTGATGGAAGTCCTTGTCAAGGCATGTGAGGCGGAACGGATAACCTGTGTTTTGGTGACTCATGATGAATCATTGATTGAATTCGCTACAAGAGTAATTAGGATTGACAGTGGAAAAATAATTTCCGATGAGATTGTTGAATGAGGCGGGATTCTTGTTTGGATTACTAACAAAGCGTTTGGCACGAAGCCTTTGGCGCACAAAGATACGACTTTTTGCAGTAGTAATCATGGTGATGGTCGGCGTTTTCGCAGGCATATCTTTTGCAGCATACGCTCATACCGCATCAAGCATGTACGATGATATCTATGCAGATACAGATAATGGAGTGAATCTTGCAGATATATGGGTGGAAAATCCCGGATCGACATGGAATGGAAGCGCTGCTGACTCTATTTGTGATGAAATTGAAGCCCAATGGCCGGATTCAGATTTGTCACTAAACGAATGCGAGCCTCGTCTGAAACTAGACGGCGTCATGTTCCACATCAGCGATGACGGCCAAGAATCCATCATTCCTGCAGTTTGGCACGGAATCGATCAAGGGCATGTCGACAGAGTTTGGTTTCCCGATCATGAATGCTGCTCAGGGGTGATGCCCAGCGCAATTGATGAGATAGTTGTGGATGTGAGGGTGGCTGAAGGAATGGATGTTGGAATTGGCGATAGCATCACCATAGGCGCAGGATTCGGCAGTATGAATTACAGTGTCGTCGGCATAGGGTTCCACCCAAATCACCTGTATTACGCTCAGAGCGGGTCACTATTCCCCGCAGATCCTGGAACATTTGCTACTGGATACTTGACGGCCGGGGGCCTCGAGAAGTTAGCGAATCTCAGCGTTGGATCAGCAAATCTCCTACTCATTGACATAGTCGGAACTCCGGAATATGACTTGCAATCGACAACCGATATCGAAGGCGAAGAAACCATCTTCGTCATTGATGAAATTGACTCTATTTTACAAGATATCCAAGACTCTCCCTCTCTGGTATACAGCCGCTCCGGAGTTGAATCAGTAGAATTTCTTCGTGCTGATGCGGAAAGTGCAATGGAGATTTATGTGCCAGTTACAGCTATGATTGCAATAGTTGCTGGAATAACCATTTTCTTGAGCCTTCAAAGGCTGGTGCAGTCCCAAGCTAGAGAGATTGCGATACTTAGGACCCTCGGAATTCCAAGAAACGTCATAATTCCAGGATATATCCTAATGCCGATAATAATCGGTTTGGTAGGCTGTCTTTTAGGAGGGATATTTGGAATATTATTCGGCGCCCCATCTATGTTAGGCATCTATGAAGGGGTGCTGGGAATACCAATTATCGAATCTGCAGATATCAACCCAATCTTGCTGCAAATATCCGGGATTGCCATGCTAATAGTTCTGTTTTCTGGCATTCTCCCAGCTATACAGGCTTCCAGGCTGCAGCCTCTAGAGATTATGCGCGGACAACATCAGATTAGACTGTCATCCAGGATGCTACAGAGGTTGACTTCCAGACTTCCTTCCACCGTGGGCCTAACAATCCGATCTAGCATAAGGAAGCCAGCCAGACTAGCCTTCACGTTCTTCGCTGTCGGCCTGTCAATGCTAATTTTCGGAAGTATGACGTTGATGATGGGCACCATGGAAGATGCGATAGTTGGCAATGTCGAGGACAACCAAAACTGGGATGCTGAAGTTGCAGTTCCCCTTGGGGGAGAGGTAGCGGTTAGCGAATGGGCTGAAGAGAGGGGTGCAAACTACGAGTTGAAGTTGGCGTTCCCGGCCAACCCGGAGGGAGATGCGAGGTATCTATCAGCCAATGGATTGGACTCAATATCAACCAATGACAATTCTATGGTAGTTTTAAATCTCAAAGAAGGATCACTACCTGCGGCCAATTCTGAAATTACCCAGGTTCTTGTGGATGAGGGGCTGCAGCACTTCCTAGATTGGCAAGTCGGTCAAAATCAGACAATCATGTTCGGCGCCACTCCAATGAATATTGAGATAACAGGAATCACTAGGGGAGAAATATCGAGAACCATATATCTCCATCGGCAGGACTTGATTCCCGTGGTGGGGATGGAGGCGACCTCTGTTTTGATTGAACTGCCACAAGGGGTGGAAGTCGACAGCGAATTGGGCGAAATTTCACTCGGAGTGACTCAAAAAGAGGACTTAATCTCAACTTTCGAGTCTCTTCTCGAACAACAACAGGCAATTTTCAACTCCGTCTTAGCGCTCGGAATTATAATCGCGATTGTCGTTTTATTCAATACGCTGATTATGAATCTTGCAGAACGAGATTTTGAGATAGCCACACTACGGGTGCTTGGCGCCCCAATCAACAAAATTGGAGGGATGATGCTTGGCGAACATATCGCCATTGGTCTAATTGGCGGAATCCTGGCCACTGGATTCACAATCATTGGCACCCAGGCCTTAGTTTCTACATTCATACAATGGGCCTTTTATCTGACTGTCAGCCTTGATTTCATGATCATAGCGCAACTTATTGGCATCGTTGTTTTCATATCCGTAATGCTCACACCCTTCGGAATGTGGCGAATTAGTAGGTTAGATCTCGTCGAGAAAGTCAAAGACCTATCTCAGTGAGCCCACTCTATGCGGGTTGTTACCTGGAACCTGAACGGCATTCGAGCCGCTCATAGAAAGGGACTTGATGATTTCATTGAGAAGATTGACGCTGACATCATGCTATTCCAAGAGGTTAGGGCGCTGCCTGAACAGATGCCAAAGGAATGGTCCGAGCCAGAGGGGTATGAGTTGATCTGGCATCCAGCGGACAAGAAAGGATATTCTGGAGTCATGTCATGCTCAAGAATCGAAATGAAAGAGATTGAAAGAGGGATTGATACCAATTTGGATGGCACTAGGGACCCGGAAGGTAGGGTTTTGGTAACAAAGCATGGTAATCTGAGCTGCATCAACATGTATCTTCCAAATGGCTCTGCGAGGCAGGAGCGTCAAAACTACAAAGATCAATGGCTCGAAGATATGCTTGATTGGAGTAGGAAATTTGCCGAATCAAAGGAACCCGCACTACTTTGTGGAGATTTGAACATAGCTCACACTGAGAACGATATCTGGGATCCGAAAGGAAACAAGAGGACATCCGGATTCCTTGGCCATGAGAGGCAATGGTTCGATAGACTGATCGACATCGGTTGGGATGATTTACTAAGAAATCACCTCGGGCCAATAAAAGGGCCCTACTCATGGTGGTCTAACAGGGGTCGGGCCAGAGAGCTCGACAGAGGGTGGAGAATCGACTACATTCTCGCCAATCCTGCAGCCTCAGAAACCTTCATCTCGGCGGAGATAATACGGGAAGGCGGCCTTACGGTTTCAGATCACGCACCAGTAGTTGCAGATTTTTCAGACGAATAGCAGAGATTCAAACGCATCGGCCTGTTAGTTCACTACATGGCAGATGAGGTCAACGACGCTCTCTCATCGCTGTTGCCGGGTGGCAGAGGCGTTTGGATTCCCATGGATCACGGTTTAAGTTCGTATCCGGTGGAAGGTCTCAATGACATCGATTCAGCCGTGGATGATTGTATATCTGCAGGCGTCGACGCGATTGTCCTTCAGAAAGGAGTACTTTCCCATCAATTATCGAGAACACTATGGAAAAATTTCGTAATGCACGTATCAGCGTCTACGATACACGGCGGGGAAAATGCGGATAGAAAGATGCTCGTTGGAACTGCAAAGGAGGCCCATAGGAGAGGCGCAAGTGCTCTCTCTTGCCAAATAAATCTCGGAGATAGAAGAGAATACGAGATGGTGGAATCTGCAGGTGCCCTCACTACTTCTGCATTGAAATATGCATTACCGGTTCTAGGGATGGTATACCCAAGAGGTCCAAACTTAGTCCTAAGTGAGGGGGATGCGACCAATGGTGTTGCACATGCAGCTCGCATGGCATGGGAATTGGGATGTCATGTGGCTAAGGTACCGTGGACCGGAGACGCCGCGTCCTTCGCAGAGGTCTGCTCCGGCGTCCCCATTCCGGTATTAATCGCCGGCGGCCCCAGAAGCAATTCATTCATCCAGACACTTGAAATCGTGGAAAGCGCGATATCATCAGGAGCTTCTGGAGTCTGCATGGGTCGACAAGTCTTCTCCTCATCCAATCGGATTGACCGGATCAAAGCTCTCAGAGCAATTGTGCATGAAGGCGCAACCGCTGATCAGGCTTCCACATTGCTGGAGTGAATGGCGCATGGATTTGTGGCTGGACATCTCGACCCTCGAATCTGAGAGGGAAATCAATCAAGAATTCCAAGATCAGTTCGACAGACTTTGGACTGGCTCTTCAAGTGACGTGGCAGTCGTGCAACTCGATGATTTTAGGGGCCAAGAAGAAGCGAAGTCATTGATCGGCATGGTTGAATGGATTCTTGTCCGATGCTCTGATTGGACAATGATACCATTGGAGAATATCATCGCTGCAGCATCTGGATCTGGAACTAAGATTGCAGCTTCGATTTCGAAGGAAATCGAGCTCAACGGCGTAGCCTTTGCCTTACAACACGGGGTCGATGCAATGGTAGTGCCATTTGAACCAAGGATCATCAGTGCCGCGAAGAAAATCGCCGGAGAGAAACCATCTAAATATGCAGAATCAACCCACTCAGAAGCACATCTTTCATTTGCAGAAGTGACATCAATACAATCTGGTGGAGTTGGAGAACGAGTTTGCGTAGATTTGACGGAAAGGCTCGATTTAGGAGAAGGCATGTTGATTGGATCAGCAGCCAATGCAATGGCCATGATACACGGAGAGACCATTCCATCCGAGTATGTCCCAACCCGTCCATTTAGGGTGAATGCTGGCGCAGTACACGCATATTGCTTGATGGCCGACGGCTCCACAAGATACCTTAGTGAGCTTGAAGTAGGATATGAGGTAGCTGTAGTAAGTTCGGAAGGAAAATTACGCCCAGCTACAATCGGCCGTCTAAAAATCGAGAGAAGGCCATTCCTGATCATTCATTTTTCATCAGGACACGATGTTGGACAGATACTTGTTCAGCAGGCAGAGACAGTTCGTCTAGTCAAACCAGAGGGCCATGTAAGCGTAACATCGCTAAAGGCAGGCGACAAGATACTCATTCGGGGCGATTCAGGCATGCGCCATGTGGGTCTTGAGTTGGCAGGGGAGATGAATGAAAGATGAATTCTGAAGACCCCACGCGCGCCTATGGGGGCATCAGTATCCTCCATGCAGCCGGTTGTGGTTGGGGCTGTACAATTCCGCTGGAATTAACCAGCGAGGCCTTCGCGGCCGACTCATGGCCCAATACCGACCAGGATCCACACATGTTGTTGCCACAATTACGCCCCTCCCTCATGGACGTAACTGGGTTTGATGTTGGAAAATCGTTCTTTTTCGGAATAAGGAGTAACATACCCTCGTCCATGGGGTTGAAGTCTTCATCAGCAGCATCAGTCAGCGCAGTCAGATTCGCGGCAACAATGCACGACATATCCCTTTCAGACTCGGAGATCGTCCAAGTAGCAACTAAGATGCAACTTAGTGCAGGATGTTCGATGACTGGGTCATTCGACGATACATGGTCAGCATTAGGTAAGACGGCGGCGGTCATCCGCACTGATTCTTCAAATCCGTCTGAGCCAGTAGCCTTGGTTGATATTGAATCGAGTATGTGCACATTATTGCTTAGGGGGATAAGGAAATCAACTCCTGAAAAGTCGGATTTCTATGTAAATAGATCAAAATTCAAGACGGCTAGAAATTATTTGATGTCTGGAGATATCCGAAGGGCAATGAGAGAAAATGCAGATGCAGTTGCGCTGTCGACAGGCGATGGACTTGCAACTGAGATTATTGATAGACTGTTTTCTTTGGATTACACTGCTAATATATCGGGTTCTGGGCCTGCCATAGCCGTGTTACACGAAGAAGATCAGACAAGTCATCTTTCTGAGGTTCTAGGGGAACACGGGCCAACAATCACTACGAACGTTGTTCATGACCCCTGCCAAATGGGGGGAATACTGTGGGCATGAGTCTTGGCGATAACATACGCGTAACTCTCTTCGGGGAGAGTCACGGCCCGTCCGTAGGCGCACTTCTCGAAGGAATACCTGCAGGAACCAACATAGATAATGATGCTCTAGTAAGAGAGTTGGAACGTAGAAAGCCGGGCAGAAAGGGGATGAGTAGACGCCTTGAGGCAGATCAATGCGAGATTCTTTCTGGGGTCTACGAAGGTCGAGCAACTGGTTGGCCGATATTAATCGTAGCAAGAAACAATGATGCCAAATCAAGCGATTATGGCTTTCTTCCAGATCACCCACGCCCAGGCCATGCAGACATGGTTGAGATAGAGCGCTCAGGAGGCGCTGCAGACCTTAGAGGGGGAGGATCGCAATCCGCCCGCCTCACTCTTGGTTTAGTAGCAGCAGCCAGCCAGACTAGACAGCTGTTGTCTCAAAGAGGAATTCACGTTAGAGCCCATCTTTACTCCGTAGGCGATACCCAATCGCGTTCGTTACTTGATCTGAACCAGATCGATGAAACTCAAAAAGAGTCCATGCAACGACTCAATTGCCTTGACCCGGAGGCTGCAGATTTATTTTCAAGCATGATAGAGAGCTCTAGGATGGAACTCGATTCATTGGGTTCATCCGTCGAATGCATAGTCAGCGGACTCCCAATTGGGATGGGAGAGCCTTGGTTCGATGGCATCGAACCTGCGCTTGCCCGTGCTATGATGGCAATACCTGGGGCACGCGCAGTGGAATTCGGCAGAGGCACCCACGCTTCCAAGATGAAGGGATCAGAGCACAATGATTCATGGACGCTTCAAGATGACCGTCCAACACCTGAGCCATCTGCTGGCCACTCTCCGGACGGGGCTCTCGGAGGCCGTTCAACAGGAGCACCACTTCGTATGGTTGTACACTTCAAACCCCCCAGCAGCATTCCTCGCCCTCAATCTACTCTTCACCTCCCTAGTGGGGAACAACGGACGTTGAAGGTGACTGGGAGACACGATCCAGTAATCGGACCACGAGCCGTTCCAGTAGCGGAGGCCGCTGCAATACTCGTAATTGCTGATCTTTTGACCTTGTCAGAACAGTTTGGAGATAACTCCGAGTAACTATTCTGCACGGCCTTCCTGGAATTTCTGTATTCTTGCGGGAAGGTTGACGCTGAATGATATTGCTATTATGCCGAAAACCATTGCAGTCCCCAGTGCCACACCATATACGCTAGTCAACTCAACACTTTCACTGAGCCTGTTCGATGCGACTTCATCAAACAATCCTACGAATGCGGGGATTATGACATTGATGAGGAGTGTGATCAAGGCGACGAATCCCGCAATTGCAGGGGTAGTTCCAAGAGATCGGTTGTACTTCTGTATGATTCGCTCTTGGCCCATGACGTATACTTCTCGGGTTCTGATTGACGTATCAAGCATCGAGAAGCGTATTACCCCTGATGAGAGTTCAATGTACATGACTAGGAAAAGGGCATAGAATATCAGCAGAATCTTCTGTAGTAATTCGCTTCCAATGTTCAATGCCTCCGTTGCAAACTCTACTTTGCTCCCTGCGAATCTTATGGTGACCAATATCAATGCGACTTGAGATGCCAATATCATGCGTTGATCTCGTTGTAGAACTCCATATGCCCCCACCACAACTCCGCCTATCAGCAAAAGATAGTGAATTATGCCACTAAACCACGGCACTCCTATGACATTTGAGAGCCAAAACCATGCAGTCCCTGAAGAGGGGGTTATCATGAATGTAACAAGACCGAGTAATAGCAGCACAGTCACAGATGCAGTTTGTAGACGCACTACGGTCTTATTCGGTGCTAGGAATCTAACTGAGGGGACAAGTGGACCACCGAAAAAGGACTCTACCCAGGTGGGCACCTTAGTTTCGGGAACCGCATCCTTAGGGATCGAAGTGGATTGAGACATCCTCCCAGCTGCCTTTTTCCTGCTTGGAGCAGAGGATCTTACAGTCTTCCCGTCATACAGGTGGGATGTATCGGATGTACCTTCCTCAGTCATACAATCTACCTCAATATCCCCTTGCTCCAGCCAGGGCAGTAACCAGCATCATATCAGGCTCCCAGTCCATTATGTTCGCACCAAGGCCTCTGAGTTCAGTCATCAGGATGTCTCGCTCTGTCTTCAATAATTCATACCCGACACCATCGAGACGTCTTGCATCAAATTCAAAGTCAATACTGCTTGGAGAAAGAACGGTCACCATGAAATTTCTCGCTCGAAGATCTCTGACTGCATCGATAATCGTCGGATCATCCTCGAGCGGGCTGAGGATAATTATCGGACTCCCTCTATTGATGTGCGGCATGAGCCGGTTAGTCACCACTCTGAGAGGGGTATTACCCTTCGCAACAGCACCAGCAAGCTTGGTGAGGATGACATAGAGCTGCTTCTTGCCCGTATCTCTATCGATTGAAACAATCTCCTCACCATAGGTCACAAGACCTACAGAATCACGTCTTGCGAGGAAGTGCTGTGCAAGGCTGGCTGCAGCTCTGGTGCTGTACACTAATGAATTTCTACTCACAGGTCCAGTTTCACTAATCGACCTACTATCTACGATGAGAATTATATCGCTGACCGCATCTCGTTCAAATTCATTCACCATCATCTTGCCGCCACTGCGGGCTGTAGCGTTCCAGTTGACTTTCTTCATGGGATCGCCGGGTATGTATTCTCTAAGGTTGTAGAAATTAGACCCCTCTCCCGGATTTCTGATATTCACTGCACCGGTGAATATTTTTGGAACTCTACTTTTTATCATCGCATCCTTGATGTCTTCCATTTTTGGGAAGACAAGGAAGTCGTCATAGAGTTGAATTTCTCTTTCGTTGTGAAATAATCCGAATGTATCCTGAATTCGAACACAAACAGGACCTATGGTGTAGAATCCTCTCAGAGGGGTCTCAATTGTATACGATATCTCGGTCTCACGCCTGCCTCCCAATTCCATCAGTACATAATTGGCGCCTTTCTTGATCCTCATCACCTCTGGGACTCTGTCTCTGATCTCAATAATCTTCGGCATAGGCGTCCTGTTCTGAATTCTTAGAACAACATCAATTTCCCCATCCTCAAAGACCCTTGAAGATGAGACTTTTCTGAGCGCGGATATCCCTCCAAGTTGAACTCCCTCATCAGAGTCATTGTCCTCGAGCCTTCGCCCTGCAGAGGCTACATCAGCATGCGTCGTACGGAAAGCAGCATAGGTCAAGAATGAGAGCAGCACTACTGCTACTGTAACCAACTGCTGATTCCTGAGGACCAGCCCTAGGAGGTAGAGCCCAACCGCCAATGATGCGAACATCGCTGACTTTCTGCTCCACGCCAGTACAATTCCTCCTAATCAAATGGTAAATATGACCTCAGACCGTAGGCACTGGGACTTGATTCAGGATGTCTCGAACAACTTCCTCAGTCTCCAGCCCCTTGATTTGATGTTCAGGCTTTAGGATAAGTCTGTGAGAAATTGCGAGAGTCGCCACAGATTTCACGTCATCGGGAGTGATGAAGTCTCTTCCACGCATTGCCGCCGCCGCTCTCGACGTCTTGAGAAGTGCCTGAGAACCACGAGGAGAAGAACCAACTAAGACTCGAGGATCTTCTCTAGTTCTGGCCACTACCTCGACCATGTACATTCTTACTGCTGGATCCACATAAACATCTTCGATGGCTTCTTGCATAGCAACAACCCTTGCAGGATCGGTAATTACGTCTACATCGACCTCGTCTTTCTTACGCTCAATTCTCCGAGCAAGAATCTCATCCTCATCGCCCCTGTCGGGGTATCCAACGCTCATCTTGAACATGAATCGATCCAATTGTGCTTCAGGCAGCGGATAGGTACCCTCTTGCTCAACAGGATTCTGAGTTGCCATGGTGAGGAACGGAGAAGGTAACTTGTGAGTAACAGTTCCTATGGTAACTTGCTTTTCCTGCATGGCTTCTAGAAGTGCTGCTTGCGTCTTTGGAGGCGCCCTGTTAATCTCGTCAGATAGAAGCAGATTGCAAAAGATGGGTCCAGGCTTGAATGTGAACTCCCCCTTCTTCGCGTCGTATATGTTGGTGCCTGTGATATCCGCTGGAAGCAGGTCCGGAGTAAATTGGACACGCTTGAAATCACACCCAAGGGCATCAGCGAATGTATTGGTCATCAGGGTCTTAGCGAGGCCCGGATAATCCTCGAACAGTAGATTCCCATTCGAGAGGATATTTACCATCACATTGTCGATAACATGAGACTTTCCAATAATCACTTTCTGAACTTCTCCAGAGATAGCCTTCGCAATCGCCCCAACAGCCGTCAGACGTTCGCTCATTTCGCCCCCTCCACGTGCGTCAGCAGCCTTTTTAGCATAGCCTTCATCTATTTTCTTAGCGTCTTTTTCCTTCTTTTTCATGCCGGCTGGCGGCGCTGGTGTGTCTGACATGTTGTACTCTCCTATGTGTTCAGTTTGGCTTTCCCCATTTACGTATAGCGACCATTAGTTGTCGCAATTCTTGGGACTGGTAAACGCGAGTTTGACTATATGCAAGCTCGACAAGTTTGGGATCGTTGATCATCGTTTGGACCTCGGCGGGAGGCTTCAGCGCCAACTGATCCCTAGTCAGATCATAGTGAACTCTTACCTTTGTGAAAAGTGCCTGTTGGACACGTTCCTTGTATGTCGATGGATCCAACTTGGAAGGCCTTTCTTTGAAACGCGTCAAATCGAATACATGCCTCCAGTTCTCTTTCTGCGGAACAATCATCATCGATACGAGAAGTAGAAGCCCGACATTCAGTACAACTAACCATTTCAGGAATGGATTCGATGTGAGGAGGACCACAGTCCCCATCGACTCAACGAAAGGAGCAGAAAGCCGTCCAGTCGAGTGCCGACTTTCATCAAAGACGACCTGATATTGGGACTTATCATCTCTAAAGCTAGATGATAACTCTGGGTTCCGATGCTCCATCATATCAAATATGAGCGATTGGAAATACGCTGAATTACCGGTCCATTGCCCCTCAGGGATTACGTCGAGCCAACACGAATTGACAGTATCGCAACTCTCTCTTATCCCCTGTGTTTGCGCCTGTTCGAGGTCCCATAACATGTTGGAGAATGCTTCATCATCAGCAACAAATGTGATGCTGCCAGTCACATCCACTTCAGCCACCTCGGTTGTACCGACAAAGCCCCCTTGACTTTCTTGAGGCCTGTCGTAGGCTTTCACAGGGTAATCTGCTCTGATTATGAGTGCCAAATCGCCCGGAGCCGGATTTCTGTAATCTCCCGCATCGCCAGTTCCAGCCACATCAATGAAAGCCCCGGATGAGGCCTTTGCGAGGATCTTGACTGTGCGATGGTCGGGATCAGCCCGATCTTCCTCAGTCGGTTCAAACTTCAAACCGGTAGGGGATCTGAACATCACGGGAAGTCTGCAGTTAGACATCAGATTGTTTCTAATCTGATCATCCGTACAGACCTGGCTCAGATATGCTGGTTGCATTGTTCGAACGTCTTGTTCGACTGCTGCCGCGGACCAAACATTCCTCCAGGAAGGATCATACGGGTCGCCCTCGTCATTGTAAATTAGGAAATGTTGGTTTTCATCATGCAAAGGATCGTCGAAGAATGTGACTCCGAATAGTCCTGCTAACTCATTCGCATTCGAATTTTCAGCCGCAACAATCACCTTCCCCCCTGATCCGGTCACGAAGTCATATATTGCCCGCGCTTCAGTCTGATCTATGGGCTTCTCTGGGCCTACGATTACTAGCATACTTCTATGCGGGTCTCTCCAGTCATTAACCAACATCGGCGTGGAAATAGTGTTGGCTACATCGTATCCGTAGCTAGTCTCCTCATTGCCTCTGGGTATATCTTCCATAAGCGTATCACGCATGCTTGAAAGCTGAGCGAATTTTTCTGCATCCGTATCCCCCCCTTCGACATACGCGGAATAGTATGTTTCATTGGAGAGTACGAAGAACATGGGGAGAATCAGTAGAAGAACTGCAGTAATAGCAAGAGACCACATTACGATTCTGTTGAATCGCTCTGCATCATCGCTCGTTTTAGCCATGGTGAACTTCCTCTTTTCGCGCCCGGCACAGTAGCCGACAGGCCCTTTGCGGGATTCGCGAGGTGTTATAGGTTGCTGAAATTGGTTTGCAGCACATGATCTACCAATGTGATTATTATCGTCGTAATCTTGATGACATCATGGCCGCTGAAAACAGGGCCACTATGCTTGGAATGACGCCCAATGCAGGCAGACCCGTTGTTACAACTTCGACAGTCCCATCGCCATCGTCCCCCTTCTCGACATCATCATCGTCTCTATCGCCAGTTGCAGCTTGAACCTCTATCCGGGTGTCGTCGCTAGATGTCTGAGAACCTCCAGATCCCTGGGATATCGCTTGAACTTCTACATCGCAATATTTCGAAGGATGGCTAAGAGCCGCTTCGAACACCACATTCGCACTGATCGACCCGCCCACTGCCACTTCCCTGTTAGTGAGTTCTGAAATCTGATTCCCCACGGTTATCAGCGTACAATCAACTGAAACCTCGACCTCAGATGCCCTGTCTGCAATATTGCCATTGTTAGAGAGAGTCATGCGGAGTATAGTGTCAGCCCCTGCATTAATGGGGCCAAGAGGATCGTCTATTTCGATCGATAGCAAGTGTATTGCCGGAATCTCGATAGCCACATCATCAGAATTTGTATCGCCAGGAAGCGCAACAGGTATCCCTTGCCTGGCTGTGACGGTAGCAGTTACTTGGAAGTCTTCGGTTGTCCCGGCAGGATGAGCCATGACGTCAACACCGCTGATCACCCCCTCGACAGTCACATTCTGGCCTGCGCCCACGGTCACATCCGCAGGACACGCAACTTGGGCTTCGAATGGCCCGGTGCAGTCCAGAGACACTTCGATACTCGTTATACCATCATTCTGGATTAATATCGGAACAATCGCTCCCCCTCGGTCAGATAGCACGATTTCCTGTATCTCGCCATCTTCGTCGGCAACAGTAGCCGACCACCCTGTAACACCTTCTTGTGCAGCCACCATCACTGCTGAGCTGGATACGATTAATGAAGCTAAAATCACGCCGATGTAACGCGCTTTGCCGCTTCCTCCATCGCTCTCTTTGCGAGAACAGATGCCATTTTCTTTCGATATGACGGAGGGAACCACGTATTCAGAACGGGTCGTACCGTTCTCTTGAGTTCTACCCCCAGACGTTTAGCTTCCAAGCCCCATTCAGCACCCATGTCGATAGAATCAACAAGGTCCTTGTGGCTCCGGGGAATGCTCTCAAAACCAGTACTTGCCATATTCAAGCCGGATATGTTGCCATTCTTGTCCACGTGGACTGCAAATGCAACTCCACCTTCTGGAAAATCCCAGGCTTCTCTTTGTCTCAATTTCTGATACGATCCAACCACCGAGGAAGACGATTCTGGAAGCTCAACATGAGTTACAATCTCTCCATTTTTCAGAACATTTCGAGTTATACCGTCTTCCTGGAAGAATTGTTCCAAGGGCATCTCTCTGCGTCCCGCACTGGAAGCAAGATGCACTACAGCACCTAAACAAATCAACGCAGGGGCAAGATCGCCTTGGTAGGTAGCCACGCAGAGCTCATTCTGATTGGGTATCACTCTGCAGTCAGCACCAGTCCCCTCGTCACATTTGTGGCAGTAGTCTATCGAACGGCGCCAAGTTTCACTTTGATTTAGCCAGAAGCAACGGGTATCCAGACATAAATTACCACCAAGGGTCCCAGAGCGACGTATCATTATGCTTGCAACACTAGCTGCGGCTTCGGAAATGAGTGGATGAACTTCTACTGACTCCACGATATCTTGCAGTCTTGCCATGGCGCCTATTCTGAATGTCGAAACCCCTCCAATCTCTTCAATGGCCGCTAGTGAGATGACATTAGATTTTGGATTGATGCCCCATTTGTAATTTGGGATTAGGTCAGTACCTCCAGAGATCCAATCAAATCCCATCCCTTTGTCTGCTAGCTTTCTTGCAGTTTCAACTGCCTCATCTAGCGTAGAAGGCGTGTGTATATTGAATGCTGGCGTCCTCATGCGCCCTCACCTCTATGGCGACGCTCGGTGTGTATCCATGCACTTCCTGCCAACCCCGGCGCTTCGAGGTATTCTTCGTCCGGCAATACCTGGACATGCCAATCGGGATCCAACTCCTCCGGGGGTATTTCTGGGGCATTGCCGAACAGTGCCCCGTTGTGATATGCATCCGGTTCAGATTTTAGACGACGCTCTCTGTCTCGAATACTATGTTGAGCCCCCCTCTCCTTCAGAATCTTGGATAGAGGAGTCTGATCCAGCCTGGGTGACTGCAGATCTAGTGGACTCTCTAAACCCCCCTTCCTGCAAGTAGATTCTACAGCGCGATATATTTTGTCCGGGGTCATGGGCAACTCTTGTACTCTGACTCCAATGGCATCGTACACAGCATTGCATACTGCTGGGAGTATCGGCAATAGGGGTCCTTCCCCTGCTTCCTTGGCTCCGAACGGCCCTTCTGGATCGTTAGACTCTACTATTATGGGGACGACCTCAGGCATCTCGTGAACTGTGGGTATTTTGTATCCGAGAAGATCAGGATTCAGAAGATTGCCCGTCCTCCCATAACGCATCTCCTCGGAGATTACTTGGCCAAGTCCCATGTGACAGGATCCGATAATTTGCCCCTCGACAGAGAGCGGATTGAGTGCCTTTCCACAATCGTGGGCAGCCCAGACCTTCTCCACCTTTATCTTGCCAGTCTCGACATCAACATCTACTTCAGCCACATATGCAGAAAACGAGTAGGCAGGCGCGAGTCCCGCTGCTGCGCCTTTATGCATCTTGCCCATGGGGGGAGTCCTGTACGAACCCGACGCAACAAGTGCGCCACGATCTTCTTGTGCCTTGTGAAGAGCTTCAAGATAGGAAATCCCGATCGATGGATCGTCTTTGTTGAACACTCGCCTGTCTCCGATTACGATTCTCTTTTCATCAGCACCCGTTATTTCCGATGCCGCCTTGATCAACTCAGAACGAATCTGCATAGCAGCCGACACAGCAGCATTCGCATTCATGAAAGTAACACGGCTAGAGTACGATCCAAGATCGACGGGAGAAGTATCTGATTCTCTTGACCTTATTCTTATCATGTCCATCGGCAAACCAAGGACTTCAGCAACAGATTGCGCGACAACTGTGTCAGAGCCCTGGCCAATATCAGCTGCACCCGTGTGTATTGTCACCCCTCCATCCATGTCGATTTTCAGATGGACAGTGGCGTGAGGGAATTTGTTCGGATCCCAGTGAATTGGGAGGCCGCTTCCAGAGATAAAGAAGCCACATCCCACGCCTATCCCTTTTCCGAGGGGCATCTTCCTGAATTTTTCATCCCAGCCCGATTCTGCCCGAACCCTTTCGAGACATTCCCTCATGCCCATCGAAGTGATCCGGAAGCCAGTTATCGTTGCAGAGTGGGGTGGGAGCAGGTTGGCAAGCCTCAAATCTATCGGGTCCACTCCAAGTTTTTCTGAAATATCGTCTATACCTACTTCCACAGCACACCTGGAGTTAACGGCACCATGGCCTCTCATCGCCCCGCTTGCCGGTTTGTTCGTCCAAACCCTGGCTCCCGTGTAATGAAATGCCCCAATTTCATATGGTGCTGTGTGAAGTACGCCATTGTAGTACGTGGTGACATGCCCAAAAGATGCAAATCCACCTCCATCAATCAATGCATCCGTTTCTATCCCGCTGAACCGACCTTCATCATCGGCATGAATGGCCATGGATATCTTTGACGGGTGCCTACCTCGATTGGTCCAGAATACCTCCTCCCGGTCAAAGGTTATCCTGACAGGACGACCGGTCTTCCGAGCGAGAATAGCTGCACACATTTCATGGGGGAAGGGGTCCGATTTACCCCCAAAACCCCCTCCTACAAACGTCCTATAGACGTTAATTTGGTGCATCGGTATCTCAAGTACGTCCGCCAATGCGCGGTGCACGTAGTGGGGAACTTGTTGGGGCGTGTAGAGGGTTAGCCGTCCACGAGGGTCCCAGTGTGCGACAACTGCATGCGGCTCTGTAAATCCGTGATTTACTCCCTTGAATGTCCACGAACTCTCGTGCGATGCGATCGAATCTCCAATACTTTGAATTCTGCCGAATTTTTGGAATACCCGCTTTTGTACATTTGATTCTCCGATATGGTATCGACCCCTGTCATGAATTGGGTTATCTGAATCCTTCAAACCATCTTTTATGTCGAATATGGGTTCCAAATTTTCGTACTCGATACGGATAGAATTAGCAGCCAGACGAGCTGTGTCCTCATCTTCGGCCGCTACACATGCAACGATGTCGCCAATATGGCGAACTTTCTCTACGGCCATCGCATGCTCATCTTTCGTGACTGGCAGAACTCCGAAAGCATGGGGCGCGTCCTCTCCCGTTGCAATGCCAAGAACCCCTGGAATAGCTTCAGCCTCGCTAGCATCTATCGACAAAACCCTCGCATAATGCCGATCGGTACGTACAAGACGCCCGATTATCTCACCAGGAAGACGGATATCATCACCATACAACGCTTGTCCGGTCACTTTCCATTTGCTATCTATCAGAGGAGTACGCTTTCCAATCACTCTTCCTGTTACGAGGTCATCATGCCGATGTGGGCCCCATGGCTGGGGTAGTTCGCCACCTTGACTTTCCGGTATTCTCGCCGACCCTCTCTTTTCTGAGATGGGCGAGGAACCGCCTGAACCCGGACGCGTGAAGTCAAGCTTCCCTGGTTGTTGTCTGTAACCGACCATCTCTTTCTTGTCTTTTGACACCCAAATCAGCCTCCATATTCGGGATCCGGATTACTTGCTGGACGAGTAGTCGAAACCAACCTTTCATTAGATGTAATGATCTCAGAGGCTTCCATTATCGAATCCACAATTTGCTGATACCCCGTGCACCGGCAGAGATTCCCCTCTATAGCGCCCGCGGCCTCTTCTCTTGTAGGTGAGGGATTTGATTCTAACAGCGCAGCGCAGACAACTAAAAAGCCAGGGGTACAAAACCCGCATTGACTTCCGCCGCATTCTGCAAACATGGTTTGTATAGGGTGTAGGTGATGACCATCCGCGAGACCTTCCACAGTAGTGATTTCACAGCCTTCCGCTTCTACTGCAAGAGTCATGCATGACAACTTAGGCTCCCCATCGATAAGAACTGAACAGCATCCGCATGTGCCCATATCACAGCCTCTTTTCGCTCCGAGTGTGCCGACGCCATCTCTCAATACGTCAAGAAGAATGTCGTGATCTCTGATGATTATTTGGCGGCTCTTTCCATTGACAGAGGCTGCCCATGCCCTAGTGGAAACCCCATTTTCGACAGGAAGGGGGCGAGCGACCATGCAACCACCCGGGGTCGGTGGTGTAAGAGAGTTAGGGCTATTCAACCAAGGTCATCTGCAACCTTGCCCATGATGATATTCTCAATTAGTTTGAGATGTCCCCCCATGGTCGATCTAGCCATGCCCATTGTTTCTGCAAGATCCTTCACACTTATTTTTCTCTCTTCGGAATAGTATCCCATATCTATTGCGCATCGAAGGACCTCTACTTGACGTTCAGTAAGCAGATTTCTCCACAATCTCGGGCCATCGGCCTTAACTGGCTGAATGCTTATTGAGTCCCATGGCATCATGAGTTTCAGTAATTCAATCAGCCTCTTCATCGAATCGGTACGCCCAGTAAAGTTGAGCTCAAGCCCCTCTGAATCGAGGCCATATGGCGGATGCAGATGAATTTTCTCAAGATCAAGCATCATCATGGGCAAGGTGTGTGTAAGGTTCACTGATGCCAGAAATGTTCCCGTGTCTGCATCTGTCTCATGAACTTCGATAAGATCGAATGTGGAGATTTGCATCACATCATCCAAGACTCCGGAATGAGGTTTGATTTCTGCAAGATGCTCAATACCATCCGTACCCAATTTCAGATGAGCAAGAATTTCATAACTCTCAACTTTGTCCATCAACTGCCTGAATTCCTCGATCCCTTCGAGCCCACTCCTGTCCCATCGAAGTCTGACCCGCCTCACATGCTACCTTCTACAGTCACAGATATGAAACTAGTAGTCCAACAACGGCAACCGGACATCAACAAGGAAACCATCTGACTTCTTGTGAAATTCAGGGATCAGATCTCATGATGTGAATTATCTCGCTACAAACTGAGAACGCAATCTCTTCCACAGTAACTGCATCGATTGGCACCCCTATCGGACATCGGACATCATCTATTTTCTGTGCAGGGGCCCCTGCTGATTTGGCAGATTTCGCGAATGCCCTCCATTTGGTTTTGGAACCGATACAGCCTATTCTCGGCATTTCCTCACCCTCCATGGTTAGAAAGCCGACAAGTAGACGTTCATCTATCGACCAGTCGTGCCCTAGGAGTAATATATCTGAGAATCTCCCTAAAGATGTTACATTTTCTAATTTGAGAAATTGTTCTGCTTTGAGTAAAATAAGCTCTTCTGCATCAGGAAATTTACTCTCAGAGACAAATTCTTTCCTTTCATCAAATACACTGTAACTCCAACCAAGGAGGCCACATGCTTCGCTTATCGCTTGTGCCACATGCCCGCCCCCCATTAGGAGTAGGTGGGGTTTAGGCTCCAACTTCTCGAACGCCACAATTACCCTGCCCCCGCATAGACTGTTGAGGTTAGTGGTAGAAGCATCTTCATTTTCCTTTGAAAGAACAAATGTCTCGACTCCCCCAATCCCTCCTTCAAGCATGTCTCTTAGCCGAGCCTCAACCTTCATCTCGAGACCAGCGCCACCCACTGTGCCATGAATCAAACCGCTCGAGGATAATGCCATCTTCGCACCCACCTTTGCAGGAACGCTACCATTAGACTCCACAATTGAGGCCATAGCGACGCTTTCTAACTTTGCGAGTTGCCCTAAAGACCACTCCAGAGTCCTCGCCCCCATACTATAACGCACACTCACATTGTCTTTTTCAGTTACGGAAATAACAAGTCTCAGGATTGGGAACAAATAAGACCGCCATGCTTCTGACCGGAACGTGAGTCAGACGCTGGATATTGTCATCACTGCTATGCGGGATGCATTCCTTGCCGTCACGGTATTCGTTGCCGCAATGGTGCTCCTATTCAGCTGGCTACAGTACCTAACTGCTGGAAGATTCGTTGAATGGATAAGATCAAGTCGAAAGTGGCAGCCGCTTATTGGGGCTCTTATGGGCCTCACTCCTGGATGTGGTGGCGCCATCATTATGATGCCAATGTATGCAAGAGGGTATGTCACATACGGCACTGTTCTATCTACGTTGATTGCCACTCTCGGGGATTCCGCGTTCGTTCTTTTCGGAGCGACAATACAAGACCCATCACTCCTGGAGCCTGTTCTTGCAGTCCACTTGATATCATTCATTGCTGGAGTGTCGTGGGGGTATGGTGCAGATTATCTTGAGATTACGCCATCTAGACCCTTGGGCCGACTCAGTTTTCGCAATGCCAATCAAACTACTGAGACGGGCGACCAAGAAGAAATTATCGACGAAAACCTCGATATAATCTCCAGTTTCCCTCGTGAAGAACCAGGGACGCTATCGTATCGCATTGTACATAGTGGATACAGAGTCTGGTGGGCAGTCACATCTGTCGGACTGGTACTCGGTATAATGCTGATTTTCTGGTTCGCCGAGGATCCAAACTACTCGCCGGAAATTGTATGGGACATATCGACGAGAGATGGCATACTCACATGGGTCGGTACAATCGGCACCACTCTCTCTATTATCCTATATCTTGCTTCCAAGAGCTTTTTTGCAGATGATACGGAGGCAACAATCGGAGATAAGTTGAATTCTCTCGACGAGACTCTGACCCATGCTGCCTCAGAGACAGCATTCGTGACTTTTTGGGTTCTTTCTGCGTATCTTGTATTCGAGGTTGCTATGTCTCTAGGCGGCATATCCGAGTCAGATTTAGCTTCGAATGGCGATGGCGCAATGGCGGTTGTTGTCGCTGCTTCCATAGGGCTGATACCTGGGTGCGGGCCTCAGATAATCGCGATAACGTCATACATAGAAGGAATCATTTCATTCCCTGCATTAGTGGCAAACGCGATATCGCAGGATGGTGATGCCTTGTTTCCTCTCTTAGTACGCCACCGAACAGCGTCTCTGTGGGCCACAGTTCACACTCTGTTGCCCGGATTGGCCTCTGGCCTAATATTGCTCTGGATGGGCGTCGACTTTCCATGAAGACTCTATGTCGGGCCATTTTGATTTGAGCATCTGAACATCGGCTTCCGTATCTATATTGAGATTCATATGGGGGTCCTCTACTTCGAACCTCATAGGAGCACAGAGGCTACTGAGAGGCGTATCTGGTAGTGCATGCTTGACCGCTTCTATAGATGCCTCGTCAAGAAGTATGGGATGGCCTCCTCTGCCACCATTCGATGGGCAGGTACAAACTTCAGAGTCAATAAGGCGTCTGAGAGTTTGGGATGAGAAGCCGGGCCGATCCACCGGCGCTACTATGGCACGCTTTGGCCATCTAAGAGCCGTAAGACCACATTTTATCGATCCTGTTCTACCGCTATCGGGATCAGAATTAACACAATTAATGGCGCCAAAAAGTGGCACTTCGTCTTCATCCCACTGCGTAGAGCTAACGACGCAGACCCTAAGCCCATGACTCATCATCATCTGAGCCATTGCTGAGACAAGAGGCCTACCCCCAACTTCAATCAAAGCTTTGTCCCTGCCAAGTCTTCGACTGAAGCCTCCTGCCAAGATTATGCAATAATTTTCTGATGATTTATCCAGTATATCACGACCCCATGAAGAGGCGAATTATGTATGCTCCATATCCAACAAGCATGAGCCCCCCCAGAGGGCGGGAAAGACCCTTTCCGATGAGTATCGAGCAGGCCGCAAGTCCCGAGCTGGCCACAAGCACCCATATGTCCAAATCCAAGAACGAATCAGCAATTCCGATTCCGCCGCCGACTATCGAACCTATGCTGAGTACTGCCATCACATTTGCAACATTCGACCCAAGTATGTTGCCTATAGCTACGCCTTGCACACCACGTAATGATGCGGTTATCGTGACTGCAAGTTCTGGTAAAGAGGTTCCAAATGCAACCAACGTGAGGCCGATAACAGTCTCAGGAACACCCATCGATATGGCAACCCCCTCGCCCCCTTCTATCAGAAAGTCAGATCCATATTTCACCAAAACTAGACCTCCGATAAATGCAATAGAAGCAATACCCATGCCGCCTGGAATCCACGATTCTCCATCCTCGCTCGAGTCCTCTCCTCTTGTTTTCAGGATGTATGCGAAGTAGACGCCCATCGAAAATATCGACATCACTCCCAACCATGCAGGGAACTCGCCCAATAGAGTCGCTCCAAGGACTACCCCCGTCGCGACTAGTAGCATCAATGCATCTTCTCGAAGATTTTTGTCGGGCTTGGATGTTGCACCAAGAATAATTGCTATTGAAAGGACGAGCATCACATTGGCGATATTCGACCCCAACACCCCTCCAACAGCCAAATCAACAGACTCTTCCGTGCCTCGGCTTAACGCGTTCAAAACAACTCCTAGCTCAGGAAGACTCGTACCAATTGCAACTAATGTGAAACCCACTAGGAACGAAGGCATACCAAAATGGCTTGCTATTTTCATTGATCCTTGAACCACCGCCTCTCCTCCAAATACTAGGAGTATGAGGCCAATACAAAGGAGGACCTCGTCCGGAAGTCCCCCGATCATGATATGTCCGCAACGCCCAGTGGCATATAAGAAGCGGATGATTTCTCACTCGACCATTCAAATCATTCTTCGAATATGCGTCGCAACTAAGTTTGAATCTGGGAGCATATAATCTTCGAGAGGAGGCGAAAATGGTACAGGAGTATCCAAAGCGCCAATCACTACAGGAGGCCCCTCTAGGGACCAAAATGATCCTTCAACTATGGATGAACAAACAGTATGTCCGAAACCGCCGGTCCACTGAGCCTCTTGAAGAACGATTAGTCGACCTGTTCGATTAACAGACTCAATACATGTAGCCGAATCAAGAGGATGAAGAGTTCTAAGATCTATTACTTCTACTTCTATGCCCTCTCGAGAGACCATCTTCGAAGCACTCATTGCAACATGCACCATAGCCCCCCAGGTCACTACCGTGATATCCCTCCCGGGGCGAGTCACACGCGCTTTACCTATCGACGTAGTGCCCGTCATGATTCGTTGTTCAGCCATCGAAGTGTCCACTGATTGACTGATGCGGTCTCCCCATCCTGTAAGCCCGCCCCTCAACCCATACAGGCCTATATGCTCCAGAAGTATGAATGGATCATCGGTAGCAGCCCCTTCTAGCAGGAGGTCATAGGCATCTTGGGGATTCGACGGGAATCCAATCAAGAGGCCGGGATCGTTTAGCAACCAAGATTCAATCATATTTGCATGGAACGGGCCACTTCTTGTTTTCCCGCCAAGCGGTATTCTAACAGTTATCGGCACATCGGCACCCCATCTCCATCGGAGCTGTGCTGCATTATTCACGAGAGCATTCATTGCTAATGCAGCGAATCCTCCAAACTGTATTTCTGCTACTGGTCGCAACCCCCCCATTGCTGCACCTGTGGCGCTGTTGATGATGATGGATTCTGAAAGAGGCATGTCGAGTAGCTTATCCCCATGTCCTTTGGCTTTGAGAGCCAGATTGAGGCCGAATGCGCCAGCAACCTCCATGTCCTCTCCCATGAATATTGATAGATCCCCAGATCTCTCCGCGATTTCAACCATGGCGCTTTGTATTGCTTTGCTGAACGTCCATGCATTAGATGCATCACTGAACTCCATTGGAGTCAATATTGGAGAAGCAGATTTCTCAGAGCCTTTCTCTAGGATTTCCAATTGTTGGTCGTGAGTTCTTGCATTACTCATCATAGTCACGCCGGTTATCACTGATTCAGGATCAGGCCAAGGCATTGCCTCTACCTTGTAGCGTGCCTCCTCGCAAAGAGCCTCCTCCTCTTGATAAATCAATTTAACATCTCTAGCGCCAGCTCCCATCTTCCTGATCAAAACCTCGTGATTCGATATCGGCTCTTTATCAGCCCAGTAATTCAGTAGATCACGATCAACATATCCTGGAGGATTACCGCTCTCAGCGCCCAGATACAGGTCGTCATGATGATGCGCGTGTCCGCACCCACGCATGGTCTCTACATGGATTATGGACCCGCCTCCTCCTGAAATTGCAAGCTCACGTGCGACAGCAACCGACGCGTAATACGCAGATGGATCAGACCCGTCTATCGTCCAAGCAGGCAAACCTACAGCAACGCCCTTGTCTCCAAACGTCTCTGCTCCAGATTGCCGCCCCGAGAATGTATCGAGAGCAATTTGATTATTTTGAATAATATAGCAGATTGGAAGGCCTCTGACTCCTGCCAGATTTATCGCTTCCCAGAATTCCCCGCTGCTGCTGCACCCTTCCCCTACGGGCGCGAGATGGAATCGCCTTATTCCCAATCGTTTCGATGCAAGAGCTACTCCCGTAATCGTTGCACTTGCAATCGGTAAAGGTGCAGTGGGCGGAAGTATTCCTTTACTCCAATCTCCTATGTGAAGGTCCCTGCCCCCGCCTCCAATGTGTCCTCCATTCATTTTAGACTCTGATTTACCCATTTGTGCAGCCATTATCGATAGAGGCGTCTGGCCAAGTGCCAAGGCAAGTCCGAGATCCCTAATCATAGGGGCAGCAAAATCTGTACCCTTCTCGATAGCCATTCCACAGGCAGCAACAGCTTCCTGCCAAGTTGACCTGAACCCCTTTCCGCCAAACCTCGCTCCTTCCGGGGTCTCCACACCTTTTACGAACAAGTCTTTCAGATGCTCATCGAGTATCTTCGTTCTGACCATCCATCGATGCCACTCAAGGCGCTGTTCGAGAGTCACTGCAGCCGAATAGGCCAATCTTCTCAGAGTTAGCCGAATATCCAATACGAATCTAGATCTACGCCTTGATAGATACGTTCTGCCATCCCTCCGTGGCATGATCTCCATTTCTAGAACGTCTCCGACTTCAAGATCATGCAGACGCTCATCGAAAGCCTCGTACAAGCACTTCGAAAACGATTCCGACCAGTTGTGGAAATCATCTCCATTCATCGATTTGACGGGCAAGTTAGATTCCAGAACAGATGCAACCAAGTTTAGATGTCCATCCCACCTCTCAGCAACAAATCTTAGGATTTCTGACCGAATAACTTCCCAGTGTAGCGGCTTAGAAAATTTCAGAGGAGCTTCCGGCTGCCAATCCACGCCCCATATCGGCGGCAGATCGGATTGCTCCTTCACACCGCTCTCCACCGTATTCTTCAATGCATGATTTCTGCTATCAGCCTCTCGAATTAGTGCCTCTTCGCCGACCCCAGGTCTCATCCAAACCCTTGCATCAGAGGTCCTACCTTGTCCGCTGCCTGAACGCTCGATAAGCACTCGAGTCCGCTCCGAGCATTTTGAGCATCGCCTGTCCAGTGCTTTGAGGCCCCTTTTCGAAGAAAACCATGGTTGATGATGCATACATGCAGGACACCTCCATATCCCTGATGATGGTGTGCTCATGATACCTGCAGAACGATAAAGCACATCATATATTCGATGAATTGATTATAATATAAACATAAATTATAATTTTTAAAAATGATATTTTTACATTAAAAAAAAGTATTACTGAATTTAAATTTACAACATATTATAAATTAAATTATTTTTATATTACATAAATTTTAAAGATATTAGTCGGAAATAAAACATGAATTAATTTATTACTAATATCTTGGAATATTTTGATCAATCTCTCTAGACCAGAGGTCTATCCCCCCTACTAGATTCGATACCCTGGAATCGAATGCTGGCAAACTTCCAAGATATCTCACTACACTTGCCGATCTAACTCCTGAGTGACAATACACAACAATCGGCACACTGAGTGGTAATTCATCGATTCTGCTGGGCACGTTGAAGTGCTCAATTCTGAGATCCGTCTCATCTATGGAGGCTATCGACTCCTCATCAGCCCTCCTCACATCGAGAAGGAAGAAATCAACGCCATCATCAATCATTGACTTCAGTTGAATAGGCTGAATGGAAGGTGAAATCGAATTATTGGACTTCAATTGCGTAACATCTTCATTCTCTTCTTTCCCTGGGAAACCAATTTGTAAAATCCTAGTTTTCATCGTCATTGCATCCATAATCAACAATCGACCAGAAAGAGTCTCACCTATGCCTAGCAAGATCTTAATCGCTTCTGCTGCTTGTATTGACCCAAGGATACCCGTAATTGCCCCAAGAACGCCTGCATCAGCACAACTAGGGGCCAACTCTGGCGGCGGCGGATCGGGAAATAGATCTCTGTAATTAGGCCCATTTTCGTGATTGAAAACTGAAACTTGCCCCTCAAATCTAAGAACGCTGGCAAAAACCCAGGGTATGCCGAGGCTTTTGCAAGCATCGTTTATGGAATAACGAGCCTCGAAACTATCGGTACCATCGATAACTACGTCTGAACCTCCAAGGAGACGTTCAGCGTTTTCAGGACAAACTCGTTCTCCAATCGGCTCAATTACGATTTTACTGTCAAGTGCGCTCAGGCGCCTTCGGGCAGATTCGACCTTACTCTCTCCTACCTCGGTTTCAGAATGTATGACCTGTCTTTGGAGATTAGACTCATCTACAACGTCATCGTCTATCACTCTAATTTTCCCTATCCCTGCGGCAGCAAGATACAGCAATGCGGGAGATCCGAGACCGCCAGCTCCAACAATAGTGACTACGGAATTGGCTAGCCTAATCTGCCCGCCTAACCCTACTTCGTCAAGTACAATATGCCTGCTGTACCTTTCCAGACGTTCTTTTTCCATAATTTCACAACCCCGGAGATATCAATCGTATGGATGAAACAATGAAGCTGAATCTCCCCCATGCGACTGTCATTTTACGCGATTTTGTAGGAGATAGGCTCACTCCAAACAATATGAACAATAGCCGTTGAATGAAATTTTGTTGAAGTGCATTTTCGGGTTTTTCTATGTCTAAAAACCACCTTTCTAAATCTGTGAGGATACAGTATCCGTCACGAGTGAACCAGAGAATTTCAGTTACGGCGTAGACGATAATCACTGCCCATAAGATCGAATCCCATGGGGAAAGCCAACCTACTGCAACAAGAAATGTCACTGCAATATGTGTCAGATAGAGGCAATATGCCGCTGCTCTGTTAACGAAAGCAACATCTCCTCGCCCCTGATCAAAAACGCCTCGTTCCATGGCAACGCCTCAATGCTGTGATTCCAGCCATCTTTCTGCATCTATAGCCGCTTGGCACCCCATCCCTGCAGCGGTTATCGCCTGCCGATATCGCGTGTCGACCACGTCTCCTGCAGCGAAAATCCCTGGGATGCTGGTCATGGTGTGTTCTGAATGTATGATGTATCCCTCTTCATCTGTATCCACTTGGCCTTCCAAGAATTCAGTTATCGGTCTGTGCCCTATGGCTATGAATGCGCCAGTACAATCGATTTCTTCTAGAGAACCATCTCTAGGGTCTTCCAGCACCGCTCCAATAAGCCCTTTATCATCTGAAAGCCACTCTTTCACTTGCCGATGAGCCCTTATTTCGATTTTAGGATGGTTCTTTGCGCGTTCTAGCATGACTTTTGAGGCCCTAAATACGGCCCTGCGATGGATTATCGTAACTTTACTCGCGAATCTTGTCAAGAATGTGGCCTCTTCCATGGCAGAATCGCCACCACCCACTACAATCACTTCATCGCCTCTGAAGAAAGCACCATCACAAGTTGCACAGGTGGATATGCCTCTCCCCTTCTGCCCCTGTTCCCCCTCTGCACCGAGCCATATCGCTTCAGCACCAGTGCAAATAATGACGGTCTCGGCTCTGAATTCTTCGCCTTCGACCCATATCCCGAATGGTCGCGAGGAAAAATCAACCTTCTCAACATTCTTATCGACCACTTTAAGTCCAAATCTTTCCGCTTGTGAGCGTAGATCAATCATCATCTCAGGACCACCTATGCCTTGGGGGTACCCTGGAAAGTTTTCAATGTCCGAAGTGAGCATTAACTGCCCTCCAGACATGTATCCTGCGAACATCATTGGCTCCATCATGGCTCTAGCCGAGTATAGGCCCGCAGTATACCCTGCTGGGCCCGATCCGATGATGATGACGTTGTGTACGGCCTGTGACATATGCACTTCTGAATGCTAGGAGTCCCTTCAACATTGACCATGCGAATCGAAGATTCTGATTGCCCGACCCGTTATCCAATCATTGCTTGAATTGCCTTTATGGCTGCTCTGGCATGGGGCTCCAGTCGAGATTCAATATGCTCGGGCTCTGCACCCGGTCCGATAATTCCTAGGCCAACCGGTTTGTCATATCCAATCTGGAGCTCAACGAGACTCTTGATCACTGCTTGCCCCATTGCAAGCCCATGGCTCGTCTGTCCTTTTTCTATGATACCAAGACACGCCACGCCTGCAATCTGCTCATTTTCAAGTAGACGGGCAGTTGCTAGGGGGGCTTCCATTGAACCTGGAACCCATACTACTTCTGTTATTTCTAGACCACATTCAGATGCTTCGGATTCAGCATACAAAATCATCTCCCCAACTTCCCTTTTGTGGAATGAGCCGCATACAAGAGCTATGGAATTCATTTGGAGACCCCCTCCAGATTCGATAGTTGATTCCGGTTATTTGAATCCAATAGTGAATTTTTACTTATCATTTTCTTGACAGTATCCACAACGGCCTGGGTCGACGATTCTATTTCCACATTAACTGTGGATCCCACCTGTTTTCCGGCCAATGTAGTACGTCGTATTGTTTCTGGAATAATGTGGAGATCAAACCCTCCTGAGTCATGAGTCTTGCCGACTGTCAGGGAGATGCCATCTATTGCAATATATCCCTTCTCGAAGACATATTCGGAGACCTCAGGAGGCACATGGATTTCGATATCCATCGTCTTAGATCCATTGAGACCCTGTTCGAGAATATCCATTCTCTTTATTTCTCCAACAGCCATTACGTGCCCCGATACAAGATGCCCCCCTACTTCATCGCCGTATCTGAGAGCACGTTCCATATTCAACCAGTCACCTGCTTTTCGAAGACAGAGAGTTGAACGTTCTAGAGTTTCGTGTATAAGGTCGAAGGATATGGAGTCGCCATGAATTTCGACAACAGTCAGACAGACACCATCTAGAGCGACACTCGCTCCAATTTCCAAATTTTCTCCATGCCTCGGAGGCAGATCAATTACCCACCTGGTGAATCCATCGAACTGTTTCACCGAACTAAGTTCCGCTTTACCTTCGACGATACCTGTGAACACTACCAATCACTCCTCAAACGGGCCGCCTTCTTCATTTGGCCAAAGATTCAAGATTTTGGCAATTATTTTTCTGGTCCCATCAAGATCGTCTGCAAGGCCATCTACCCTGATCACATCAACATCGCCGTGGCCATTCGAATCCAACCCTTCTCGGATGGCGTCTATGGAGTGCTTCTGATCATACCCGAGGGCAATAATATCCGGCGAGATATCATCCAGTATATCGAATATGGGTGTAGAAGGAGGATTCCCTACAATTGCCGAGTTTACCGGTTTCAGTCCCTCAACCATCCTCTTCCGCAAGTCATGTGATGTCACTGGCTCATGCTTCCGCTGACGAACTGTGTCGTCATGTGCAACTACGACTACGAGATCGTCCCCCAGCAATTTTGCCTGCTCCAAGTAGTGTAGATGTCCTGCATGTAGAAGGTCGAATACGCCCACAGCCATTACCCGACTCACACAAACACCCCCTAATTTCCAAGTCCATGGGCCTTAAGCAAATCATCGCCTGTAAGCATGGGTATGGAATGACGCATCGCATAGATCCGGGCTTCTTCTACGGGAAGCGCACCATCTCCGTCCGGTTGAAGCATCTCAGCTCCAATAGTACACGGCCTCAACCCGGCAAGTCTTGCAATGCTCACGGCCAGCTCAGTATGCCCCTGTCGAGCAGTCAATCCCCCCGGTGCTTCTCTACATACGGGGATATGGCCCGGTGTTCGAAATTCATTGCCCAAGGCCTCACGAGCCTTTTTCGGCGATATATTAGATCGCATCAATTCGTCGCACAACTCCCCAAATCTCCTCGTAGTCAGCGCTCTATCCCTGTCTGTAATGCCAGTGTACGTATCTCTATGGTTGATTGATAGTGTGAATGCGGACCGGGTATCGTACTGAAGATCGTTGGTCTTAAGCAAATCAAGAACAGGGTGAAGAGTAGTCAACGCCGGATGAATGTGTATATCTTGAAGCCAAGGTAAATCGAACATGCCCCCGATCTCTTCGCCTATCGCAAGAAAGAGTAATCCTCCGCAATCTTGTCTAAGTTTTCGTATGACACCCGGACTGGCATATTGAGCCGGCCAGAGTAGATCAGTCTCGCACTCTCTGAAAGACGAATCGAAAACCATTACTGGCTTACCTTTGCTGAATGCGTCAACTGCCAAGGCCACTTGATCCGCCCCCCTCGTCGCGTCCATGAGTCTCCCTCCCGATGTTCTGCTAAATAGGGTGACGTTTCGACCCCATAGGTTTCCAATTGAGCGCAAGTAACATGAGGCACGCCTCACACGGGAACCTGATGACGACCTCGCGTCGAGCAGTTGCCCTCCTGATATTGGCAACATTGCTCATTCCTCTTACCGCTTCTCAGATCTATTCTAGAGATGATGAAAGAGGGGGTTATGACCATGCTGGCGAGTGGCAACCAAGGCATGCTCTGGAGATCCATGATGGATGGTGGAACGATTGGTCCAGAGACTCTAACCAAAACATGATTGACGATAGGCTTGAATGGCTACTTGAACAACCAACTGAGTTCTATTCCAGTTGGTGGAGAATGGCAGATGCCGGCAATGCAAGGGTATTCATCGATTATGATCACCACCCCTCTTCAGCAGATGTCGAGGCGATTGAAGAACTGGGCATTGAAGTTACAATGCGTCCGATATACCTGGACAGTTTGATCGCCACAGTCCCAATTGACCTCCTCCATTCTGAATCGCCAATCCTCGATCTATCGGGAGTCGTCATGCTGGAGGATCTAGGTTTGGCTGAAACCCACATGAACGAAGCAGCCCCAAATATGGGCGTCGACCAAGTATGGGCTCAGTATGGCTATGATGGAACAGGAGTCACTATCGCTGTACTTGATACTGGAGTGAGGGGAGATCACGAGGGCCTCAATGATTTGGATGACGAGATTACGTTAGGTTGTGATCAACCCGATCCAGACCCGTTCAACCCAACCCCAATCACAATCGATTGCGATCCAAAGATATCCGCTTTCTATGATGCTGTAATCACTAACTCCGAGCGACCAGCAAGTGAATCTTATGATTCAGGGACCCATGGTTCACATGTTGCGGGCATTGCTGCTGGCACAGGCGGCGGACAAGAGGCGCCTGACGGTTCGGCGTATGTTGGAATCGCACCAGGTGCATGGGTGGTCAATATCCTCGCATGTTGTGAAGGCGATATCCAAGATGTGATAGAAGGTGCGCAGTGGGCAATTGAGAATAAGAATTCTAAAGGCATAGACATTCTAACATCTTCACTTGGCGAGCAGCAGTTGGAGATTCATTTCGATAATGACGGCTCATCAGCATGGAGCCAACAGATGGATGCCGTCGCAGCATCTGGAATCATCACATTCCTCTCAGCTGGAAATGAATTTGGTGGCGCAACATTAGCCGGCTGCAATACCATCGACAGCCCAGGCGATGCAAATCTTCCCATCACAGTCGCAAGTCTGGATAAGGATCTGGGTCTGGCCATCTATTCAAGCAGGGGTTATACCTCAGATGGGCGAGTCAAGCCCGACGTTTCTACGATAGGATCGAACATAATGGCTCCTGATGCCGCTACCTCTGATGGCTACACGAGTAAATCTGGAACCAGTATGGCAACCCCGCTCATGGCAGGTATTGCTGCACTGATGGTCGAGGCAAACCCGGATATCGACCACGAACAGGTCAAGTCTATCGTAAGTGCTCTCTCGATAGAACGCGATATTCAACTTCTCGACGATCCTGGATTCAATGACTGTAGTGTTTTGGAAACCCGTCCAGATAACGAGTTTGGATACGGTCAGGCAGATCCTCTATCTTTCGTACAGGCAGCAGGCGCAATAGATTCTTCCTTGAACGTTTCAATGAACATTGAAACGTTGGAGCATCTAGGGAATGAGTCTAGGATATCAGGCACTTCGACAGGCGGGGTTCCAGGCGTCGGATTCGTAGAGGTTATGGTTGGAGGCGACGATTGGAAGCAAGCAGCCGACCTATCATCTGGGGGAGACTGGTCGTCTTGGAACATTAAGTTGGATCCACATACTCAGTCAGGCAACTCGACAGTGTATGCCCGGCTGGTGATTAGCGATGAGAGGATGTCTCCCGTGGATGCCCGAAGAGTCGTACTCGTGGATGAGGCAGCGGGCTCAAGCGGAGGCGCTGGGGGACAGTCTTCCGTTGGAGCATACGTATTCTTCATCCCCTTCCTCGCCACTCTTGCACTTCTCGGGTGGACCGCCCTTAGGGAAGACTGGTCCACAAGCCCCGTTAAGAAGCAAGAAAATGATGAGGAAGATGGCGAATCAACCCCCTCTTCAAATTGGCGAGAAGATCCATTCAGATTCTTGTCCGAATTACGACGGGGAGGACCACTCACCGAGAATGGAACCAAGAGGCTTCTAACACTGTGCATTCTTTACTTTGCACAAGGCCTCCCATGGGGCTTTGCCAGCGTCACATTTGCGGCATACCTGGTTGACAATGGAGTCCCGATTGGCGATATCGCCATACTGTTTGCCACGGTAGCGTTACCTTGGACATTCAAGTGGATATGGGGGCCAGTCGTGGATGCTGTGAATATACCTCGATACGGCGCTAGAAGGCAATGGGTACTCATAGCCCAGGCAGGTATGGTTGTCACACTGGGGACGCTCCTCCTAGTACCTGACTTGAATGCTGAGATAGACCTAGTAACACGCTTATTGTTCGTACACAACATATTCGCTTCCCTACAGGATGTCGGTACAGATGCTCTGGCGGTGGAGATACTTGAGCCAAATGAGGTGGCCAAGGCCAACGGCTTCATGTTTGCAGCCAAGAGGGCCGGAATTATCGTCGGCGGCGCTGTGCTCGGAGTCTCAGTTACTCAAATCGGCATCAGTGGCGTGATTGCCATCCAACTCGTACTCCTTTCCCTCATATTGCTCGTTCCACTTACCATGGTCGAGAAGCCAGGCGTCAAATTGTTCCCTTGGTCCAAGTCTGATGAAAGTCAGTGGTGGGATGATTCAGACGGTCAAGATGATGCACAGGGCATTGACGTCGAAGGATCTGAGGTATCAGAGCCATGGCTGGAAGAGCAGAGATTCAAGATTGCTCGGAAAGTCGGATTGACGCTGGATAGTAGGAGAATATCCGTATCTGCATTCTTTACCATAGCGGCTCTGTTAGTGTGGATAGTCGGATTCGCAATAGATGTCTTCACAATCGATTTCAAGCTAGGCGATAACATCAGACAGATCACCAATCCCGTGAGCTACCTCTTCTTCCTGATATCATTAGTCGCATTCGCTCTTTCCGCGAGAGGGATATTGGGATCGAGCGTGACGAACCCATTAGCACGCCTTCCCGAGGGGACGAGGCGAGGCGTAGCCGAAACCTCATTCTATCTTACAAAGGCATTCTCTGTCCGTTCTGCTTTGCTATTGATAGGGCTCTGCTTACTCTCCGAACTCTACATATTCGTGGCCCCAATTGTGATTGACATCTTCATCAATGAAGCAGGCTGGTCCCAGGCGAAGTACAATGGAATAGTCGGGGGAATCGTGGTCTTCGGTGCGCTAATTGGCCAAATAATCGGAGGTCTGCTGGGAGATAGATTCGGCGTAAGGAGAGTTGCGATGGTCGGATTTACTGTACTGGCTCTTGCGAATGCATGTTTCGCACTCCTCGAACCCCTTTGGTCCAACACCTCGATAATGACAGTCTACCTGATTGCGCAGGCGTTTGTCGGCGGGATGGCGTGGATATGCATCATTTCGCTGAGTATGAGGCTGACATGGAGCAAGGTGGGAGGAACTCAATTCACAGCATACATGTCCCTGTTCAATCTCTCAGGCGTCTTTGCATACACTCTAACGGAGAGGATGATTTCGGTATTCGACTACAAGTCTGCCATCTACATTGGTGCTACTTTGACCCTGTTAACAGTGTTCATGCTTGTATTCATTGATGAGGACGAGACTGACAGAATCCTCGAGGGCGATGACATACATTCACAAGATGAGCCAGAAATATTCGAACCAATCCTAGGCGATGTGATGATCGATGAAAAACCCGCTGCAGCAGTTTGAGGAAGTCGAAACCGACTTCCTAGTATTTTCAAAGACGGTATGCGGCTATTGTGTGGCTGCAAAGAGACTTCTGGAAGGCTCTCGCATGTCATACACCGAAATCAATCTAGATGACGACATCCAGCTACGATCTGACTTGATAATGGCAACAGGGCATAGGACTGTGCCATTAATTTTCGATCTGAGGGCGGAAGTAGTATTCGTCGGAGGATTCGATGAACTGAAGACATATCTCTAATTGCCTTCCGACATAATCCTAATCGCATCGACGAGTGAATCCTTCTGATTCAAGTCAACCATGTGCCCCTTTCCGTGGCGAAGATGAATTACGTTCCATCCGGCATCCTCGAATATCGAGGCTAAGTTCAAGCCATCATCAATATTGACGATATGATCCCTCTCACCGTGCATCCACACCACAGATCGGGGGCGGATTGATCTGAGGATTTTTCGAAGTTGCTCTTCTCGTACTGTCATAGTAGCTAGAAGCACGAGACCTACAATACGCTCCTCGATACTCGTTTCAAGCATTGCCGAGGCTATAGCGCCGCCTTGAGAGAACCCTCCTAAGATTAATTTACCATCAGGGAGGTTTTGTTCGAGACTCTTCATGGATACTAGAATTTGATCAGCGGGTGTCGCTGTACCAATCACTTCTTCTCGAACCCACCAGGCCCGTCCAGTTCTTGGATGCACATATGTACCCTCAGGACAGACAACGTCCCAATCATGCGGGACGAGAGATTCAGCCAGAGGCCTCATTTTTGCAGAGGTTCCAGTCATTCCATGAAGCATTACCAGACGATTCATGATTGACATTTCAGAGACTCCACGAGTATCCTATCCCTCCGGCAATCATTATGCTGAGATCGGTCTGACCTGTGAAACTAGCCGTCAAGGTATATTCTCCGCTTGGCGAGGGAATGGTCCCTAATGTCCCGGACTCAGATGAGCCGGGCCCCCAGAATCTTTCGAGCACTGATGATGAGGTGTGATCTCTTAGGGTCAATGTGATACTGGAACCTCCTCCGCCTGCAGATGCATCCATCAGGTAGATCATCTCGTCCCATGACCCGTCATTGGGGTGTTCTTGGACAAGAAAAGAGTCTTCCACGTCTGCATTTGCACCATCGTTTTCATAATCTCTGGAAAGAAGGTCTTTCCCTCTCATGAAATGCACTTCTCCCGAATGCTCTGAGCCACTTTGGGCAAGAGTGATTCTTAGCAATTCGAGCCCATTAGAATCCTTTCTGACAAACGAGGTGATGAATTCTATTGACTTATCGTAAGTATAGGTCAAGATACCTCCATCTGATCCCGTCGCAGTAACATACGCCCTTCCACCCTCCAGGGTCGAACGAGCTTCCCAATCTATGTCGAAAAGAGTAAATGTCCATGAGTTACTTGAAAGCGGGAATGAGAGCACTGGTTGTTCAAATCCGTTTTCAAAGACTCCCAGTGTCGAGTGGGTAATTCTACCAAGGAATGGGTTATGATTGAGAACAGCATGCCTTCTTGCCTCTTCTTCCGAAGATATTCCGAGCATATACGCAGTCCCTCCCTCCTCTTCATCCGCAGTGGCAACCACAAGGCGTGCAGAGTCGTCATAGAATTCAGGAGTAGTGAATGTGAATAGCCACCAGTCACCGATTTCCCACTCGGGAACTTCGAGATCTTCACTACCTCCAAGAATGTTGTTTGTAGAGCCCATACACCCCTGTAGGGCAATGGAAAGAACTGCTAGAGTAGATAGCAACTTGGGTCCGAACATGTCCCTCCGGAGGGGGCATGCGGGAAAGCGATTTCCCGTAACCGGTCAAAGAAAACCCGATCTTTCAGCCTACGCGATGAGGCCAGCGATAACAACTGATACGATCGACATCAACTTGATTAGGATATTCAGCGAAGGCCCGCTGGTATCCTTGAATGGGTCGCCAATGGTGTCTCCGACAACTGCAGCGGAGTGAGACTCATCGCCTTTCTCAGCCCCAGGAATCTCGCCTTGCTCGATAGCCTTCTTGGCATTGTCCCATGCTCCTCCAGCGTTTGCCATGAATAGAGCCATCAATACACCTGTCACTGTCGCGCCGGCAAGAGTGCCGCCAAGAGCCGCTGGTCCGAGCACATATCCAATCACGACAGGGCTTCCAATTGCGACTAATCCTGGCATAATCATCTCGCGCAGAGCTGCTTGTGTAGAAATATCAACGCAAGTGGCACTGTCTGGCTCAACGCCTTCTCGACCTTCCAAAAGGCCGTCAATCTCTCTGAATTGCCGACGAATTTCAGTGATCATTTCCTCTGCTGCGCGTCCTACTGACTTCATCGTCATAGCAGCCACAACGAATGGCAAAGCGCCACCAATCAGTAGGCCGATCACAACTTCAGGATTGGTTAGAGAAAGATCTGCTGCCTCGAGTCCCGCACTAGTCTTGTATGCAGCGAACAGTGCCAGAGCAGTCAGCGCTGCACTTCCTATTGCGAATCCCTTTCCTATTGCAGCGGTAGAGTTGCCAATTGAGTCTAGACCATCGGTTATTTCTCTAACTTCCTCGCCAAGTCCCGACATCTCTGCAATTCCTCCGGCATTATCCGCGACTGGCCCGTAAGCGTCCACCGTCATTGTAACGCCAACTGTGCCTAACATGCCCATAGCAGCCATAGCAATCCCGTAGAGACCAGCATCTCCGCCGCCCATTACGTCGTTAGCAAAGTAAATTCCTCCAGCCATCAGAAGAACGGGGATGAATACCGATTGCATGCCTACAGCCAGCCCTGCAATTGCATTTGTGGCACTTCCAGTCTTCGACGCCTCTCCAATATATGGTATAGCTCGTACTTTTATTCCAAAGACGGGTTCGATTCCCGTATAGTATTCAGTGACAAGTCCGATTAGAATACCAACCAACGATCCAATAGCCACTGCTTGAATTACAGTCGTATCCAGTTCCAAATAATCCAGAGCAAGGTACCCTCCTCCGATGAATAATGCAGCACCGATGAATGTGGTGTTCCGCAAAGCAGCACCAGGGTGCATATTTTTCATTCCACCAATTGAAAATACCCCGATGATTGAGGCGATGTATCCAACAATTGCTAGAGCGATTGGTACCATGAGGTAATCAGAACCAAGATCCTCGCTGGCTTGGGCTATGACCATTGCAGCAATGATTGAGCCTACGAATGACTCGAAAATATCAGCACCCATACCGGCAACGTCTCCAACATTGTCACCAACATTGTCAGCGATTACGCCTGGGTTACGGGGGTCATCTTCGGGAATACCCGCTTCTACTTTGCCAACAAGATCAGCGCCAACATCGGCAGCCTTTGTGTAAATGCCGCCACCGACACGAGCGAAAAGTGCGATAGATGATGCACCCATTCCGAACCCAGCGACATTCTCAACAGAAAGGAAACCGTTTCCGCCAACTGGATCTGTGAGAACGTACATCAGGGAGATGCCAAATAGCCCTAGACCTCCAACTGCCAGCCCCATCACTGCTCCGCCGTTGTACGAGGTGGTGAGTGCAGCTGCCTGTCCTCCATTTGCAGCAGCCTGCGCAGTTCGTCCATTCGCACTTGTAGCGGATTGCATCCCGCTGAATCCAGCCGCTACACTACACAGGGCACCAATGATGAAAGCAACCATGGTTTCCATGCCGAGGCCGTTATCTTCGCCACCTGCGAATAACAGTCCGGCAACAACAACGATGAATACTGCTAGCATTCTATATTCGGCTACGAGGAAAGCCATTGCACCATCCTGAATTCTTGCAGTGATGGTGGCTACTGTTTTGTTTTCAATCTCGATTGAATCTACCTTTCGATATAGCATGAAAGCTATGAGCAGACCTAAAATTCCTGCTCCCATCCCCATGATCCCAATTTGTTGTCCGTCCATAATATCACCAGTTAGGTTGAGACGCCGACCTAGGTTCGGTATTTAAGGCGATATCCACGTATAGACCAATTAGTCATCACAATACCTCAATTGTTTCATAGCCAACCCCTCTTCCAATGAATACCATGACCGGCATAGACCGCCAGACAGTCCTCGATTCTGTAGGTCCAGTTCAGGCCATATTGGATGCCCATGATGGGGTGGTTAACGTCATGGATACATCTGGCGGGGTCATTACCATCTCCTTGGAGGGGGGGTGCACCGGGTGCAGCTCCACGCCAATGACTGCCATGCAAATATACTACTCTCTAATGAAACTCGATCAAGTCAATGACGTGATCTTTGTAAATGGTGAACTCCCTGCTTACATGAGGTCATTCATCAATGAAAAACTCGGCATCGAATCATGATGACGCTATTCATTCATCACGTTCTGCTGCTCGAAGGCGACGAATTTGGTGAGGGTTAACTTCTCCTTGTACCTCTTTCCCCTTCAGATTGAGGTTGGAAGCAGCGGCCAGAACCAGTGAGAAGACTGCCATCGGCCTCGCCGCATTACGAGAACCCCACAGATCCCCTCCAAGGTAGTGGAGTGAAAATAGGAGGATACTTGCAAGTATGCAGAATGACATAATCGCACGCTGACCCATGATTTCTGCTTTCTCAGAACGTGCGATAGTGCCAATACTCATCCACAAGATAGCAGAGATTCCACATAGGCTCACTGAAAGAGTCTCAAGTGTGTCAACCAGACTCATACTCTCGCCTAAAGCAACATGTCTGTGAAACTTTCCGGGAAGAGTGCAATCCACACAACGATAGACGACCTCCCTAATGGGGGCCCATGGTGCGTGTCGGAAGATGGGGTTTACCGACCACTCGTCGCGAAGATCCCCCATATTTCACAAAGAGTCAGATTGTGAAAGTTTTCGATCAGGTGGCAATTCTCCTAGAACTCGACGGAGCAAATCCATTCAGAGTAAGGGCATATCAGAATGCAAGCAGAGCCCTTGGGCAGATGAATCGTCATTTGGTGGATGTCATCGAATCAAATACCTTAACCGATATCAAAGGAATAGGGAAAGGCCTCTCATCTCTAATTGCGGATGTTGTGATGACTGGCGAATGGGGGGATATACAATCCCTCTACGACAGAGTCCCGCCAGGCTTAGTTGAGATGGTGGGGATCCCGGGGTTGGGGCCAAAGAGAGCTAGGATATTGTCCAAAGAACTCGACGTCTCCTCAATAGAGGCTCTAAAATCTGCATGTGAGAACAATCTGGTCGCCTCCTTGCAAGGTTTTGGGGAGAAAAGCCAACAGAGATACCTGGAAGGAATCGAGCTTTTTCGCAGAAATCAAGGCAGGACTAGATTGGATGTGGGGTTAAGATTCGGCCTGGCTCTAGAAAAGAGAATTTCAGGTATCTCAGGAGTTGAGAAGGCACAACTCGCGGGAAGCGCCAGACGCAGAAGGGAGACCATCGGAGACCTCGATATCGTAGTGGCAACGCGTCCTGAGAATCGTTCTTCAGTAATCCAATCGATACTCGACTTACCCGGGATTGCAGATATCAAAGGTTCTGGCGAGTCAAAGATCAGTCTCATCCTTGAGCAGAGTGTTTTGGATACTTCATTCCCAACAGGCAGTATCGACGACGCCCTCAATGAGGCCATTCTTGATCGCTCGGAGGATGCAACCATAGACGCCCAAGTCAGAATCGTATCGCCTGAGACATTCCCATACACCTTAGCATACTTTACCGGCTCAAAAGAGCACAACATACGTATGAGGAAGATTGCAATAGATAACGGGTTAAGGCTCAATGAATTCGGACTTATTCCCGAGAAACTCGCTGGGGGCTTGAAGGGTGTAGATGCGGCCAAGCACACGCTCTCATGTGAGAGTGAAGCAGACATATATTCCATGCTCGGTCTTCAGTGGGTAGCCCCTGAACTCAGGGAAGATATGGGAGAGATCGAGGCGGCTGCGGTGAATGGTATCCCCGACTTAATAGAGTCGGACATGATTAGGGGCGCACTTCATAATCACACGGTTGCTTCTGACGGCTCTTGCACCCTTGAGGAAATGGCGTCAGCAGCAATGGATTTGGGTTGGGAGTATCTTGGAATCGCAGAACATTCCCCTGCATTGAATATCGGAGGTCGAAGTATAGGCGTAGATCCGGTCGATGTATCCATTCAGGGCGATATGATTCGCGCATTAAATGAGAAATGGGCGGATCGCAATGAAAAGTTCAGGATATTTCATGGCACGGAATGTGACATACTCCCTGACGGAAAGTTGGACTACTCCCCAGATGTTAGAAATCAATTCCACCACGTAATAGGTTCAGTGCACGCCATTGGCTCTTGGAGATCCCGGGATGAACAGGACAATACTGATGCAATAATCAAAGCAGTCGAGGACCCAACGTTCACAATATTGGGCCATCCAACTGGCCGTATCCTCCAAGCAAGAGATGGATTCCCTATCGATATGATTCAGATCATTGAAAAGATGGGCGAGATAAACTCAAATGGCACGCTCAAGGCCATAGAAATCAACGCATCACCATTTCGCCTCGATCTTGATTGGAGGCTCTGCAAGGTTGCCAAAGAAAATGGGGTGCCTATTGTGATAAATCCGGACGCACATAGCGCAGAAGGCCTCTCCGATGTCTCATATGGCGTAGACATAGCACGCAAGGGATGGCTTCGCGCAGAAGACGTCCTCAATACCAGATCCGGAGATGAGTTGGACGAGATCCTTGGAGAATAACGAATCCTCTTATCCCACCCCTCCTACCAACTTACAATGGGATTCAGTCGAGCACTCGTTTTCGCATCCATTATGGTGCTGCCTGCGTTCGTGGCAGGACTGGCTGCATGGATTCTCTTCGGAGGTAGCGAGTCTTGGCAAGATTGGCAGTATCTAACTTGCTATGCAGTTCCTGGGGCGCTGATTATGTCTGCATTCCTGATGGGATATAGGGGATCTAGAGAGGTAGAGCAATGAGGCGAGCAGAGAAGGCCCAACGAATCAGTGAAATTCTCGAAAATCTGTACCCAAATACCCCTATACCACTCGATCACAAGGACCCATATACGCTACTAGTAGCAGTCATGCTTTCCGCACAGACAACTGATAAAAAAGTGAACGAGGTAACTCCAGGACTTTTCGCACTCGCATCAAAACCAGCTGCAATGGCTTCTCTGGATGTAGGGGACATACAATCAGCAATACGGCAAGTAGGATTGGCTCCAACCAAGGCAAAAAACCTCAAGAAAATGGCTGAGATTATCGTCGACAGAGGCGGAGTTATTGAGCCGGATTGGGACTATCTAGAGTCCCTTCCTGGCGTTGGCCATAAGACTGCAAGCGTCGTTATGGCCCAAGCCTTTGGGGTGCCCGCATTCCCTGTCGACACCCACATACACCGCTTGGCTTCCAGATGGGGCCTGTCCAGAGGCACTACGGTCGAACGAACTGAACACGATCTGAAAGCTATTTTTCCAAAGCCCACCTGGAATAAAAGGCACTTGCAAATCATCTTCTTCGGTAGAGATCATTGCCCGGCAAGGAGGCACGACCTGTCGGTTTGCATGATTTGTGGTTGGGCCGCTACAAAGAAGAGAATGAGCGAGGAAATGAGGCGTTAATCTAAGATCTGAATAACACTATCAGCCCTAGAGTCGAGAATGTCGCCCCTGAAGCAAGGATGAACGGCCTGTAACTCTCCAACTTCTCCATATTGTCCCTTGCATCATCGCATCTGCCTTCATCCCAATCGGTAATTTGAGCTATCGTGCCAACAGTCGTGTCGCAGTTTTCTTCAATCCCCTCCTCATACAGACCGATCGCATAACCGCTACCCGCCCAAGCGAGAAGCAATATTCCACCCACCAGAATCAGGATGACTGAGAACACCTTCGACAGTTTGCCCATGCTCGTCCCTCTAGTATCCATGATTCAAACGTTCTTGCGTCTTTGCCGTAAAGCCTCGGCTGCTACGACTGCTAGCGGGGCTTGAAGATTGTATGACGGCACAAAACCCTGCATCGGAATTTTCACTATGGAATCACACTCTTCGAGTAGGTCTGCTGATATGCCATGTCGTTCCCCGCCTATCACGAGCATACATCGTCCTGTCAAATCGATATCCCATGGCTCTACGTCACCTGAATCCTCAATCCCAATTATGCGATAGTTGTGAGCTCTGGCCAAATCAGAAGCTTCACGCCAACTCATCCATTTTACGGGTATAAACCGATCTGCTTTCATCGATGCCCTGGAAGATGCCTTTCTCCCATCAGAATTGAGATCGGCATCTACAAACACAGCAGAGCCTCCACTAACTTCGATGGTTCTAATTGCGAATCCGATATTAACGGGATATTGAGCTCCCGAAAGTAACCAAATTAACTCTCCAGATTCCATTATTTCGCTAGTCTCCGAAGAAGGATCCCTGTGAAGCAGACCAAGCGCTTCCGGAGGCTCTGAAGTAAATGGCATATTGGCCATCCTCCTAAGATCATTCATCGAACCCTCGATGACCTTCAATTCGCGTTTTGATGCTTCTACTAGTAGTCTGTCCAGCGCTTCCGATCGAGCATCTCTCAGGACAAGTATGCGAGTCACTGGTCGATCTTCATCAATAGCGTTCAAAATAGCGTCCACCCCTGAAATCTTCAGGCTATCCACCATATTCACCACCCCTGTCCCATTCAATTGGTTGAATTATCTCATTTCTGCGCAAAAAAGGGAGGGTTGATGTCGGGTTGTCATAAACCGCCAGTCTAGCTTGCGAATGGGCAACAAGTCCATTATTTTCAATCATTGAAAGTAATTTACTTATCATCCTCAAGCTCTTTCTACGGTGAGAAAGGCCTGAGAATTTCAGAACCGCCACAACTTCCCCTTTCACATGAAGTAATTCAACCCCCGAGTCAGTAGGTTTTGGAAGATCTCTCATTCTATGCTCTGAAGGCATGGTGAATGCCATAATCGAGGAATCGCCAGATTCCCACATGTGTACTGGCGCAGTCATTGCAATATTTCGAGATTCATCATTCCTTCCGAATATATACGACGCAATACGCCTAAACGCTCCAGTTGAATTACGGTAACCCATTCCCTTGGTAACCACTCTTGCTTGAATTGTATCGACATACCCTCTTATCTCAAAACCATCGTAAGTCTCGATTATTTCGAACTCAGGCTCCTCAAGATTTTCAGACACCACAAAGCAACTCCGGCCGACTAGATTACGAGCTCTTGAGATAAATTGGGATCGGTTTCATCTTGTGGGAGTTGGATTCATGCAGTTTCTGATAAATCTCTAACACTTCTTTTTGACGATTAGAGAACTCTTCCCACTCAACCCGATCAACTTGTGCCATCGCCCATTCAAGTTCTTCGTAAGTTGCGCCGATCTGGTCCTCGTCGGATCTACCGTCTGCCCATAATCCGTCGTTTGGAACCGAATTTTGTATATCTTCAATTATGTCCATTTCCTTAGCCAAGGAGTAAACTTCTGATTTCAATAAATCCGCAATAGGCGAAATATCGACGCCCCCGTCTCCATATTTTGTATAGAATCCCACTCCGAAATCTTCTACCTTGTTCCCCGTCCCAACCACAATACCCTTTCTCGAACCAGATATGGCGTAAAGTGTGGTCATCCGCAATCTCGCCCTTGTGTTCGCCAACGATAATTCGGATATCTCTAGACCAGCAAGAGCACCTTCAACATATGAATCATAAGATTCAGTTAAGTCAACCAGATGGCTGCTGACATTAGCCCATCTAGATTCTAGCCATTCTATGTGACGCCCTGCTAAGTTGTATTGAGACGATTCTTGATGAATTGGCATACTGACTACAATTGTTTCTAATCCAGTTTTAGCACACAATGTCGAAGTAACGGCTGAGTCGATGCCACCTGAAATCCCCACGACTAAAGTGGATATCTCATTTTCATCAGCATACCTTTTGATCCAATCCGAGATGTCCTCACAGAGCTTTCCCCAATCTTCCACGTATTACCTCACGAGGCGACTGCTAATGGACTATTGTACTCGTCCGAGGCATGTGTGAGGGGCCATCCCTCCCGGGGGACATTGAAATCAATTGCCCGGGTCGAGAGGCCTGATGGAGACTGAGCAGGGAGGCCGCCTAGACCCGGTAGCACTCGAAAATGATCTCATCCGGCTATGGAACGATGAAGATACGTTCAAACTGTCCATACAAAATAGAAAAACCTCTGGAAAGCCATTCATATTTCTCGAAGGCCCCCCCACAGCAAATGGTAAACCTGGAATCCACCATGTCCTCTCTCGGCTGTACAAAGACATGGTCTGCAGGTGGAAGACGATGGAGGGGCGAGTAGTCGAGAGGAAAGCAGGGTGGGATACACACGGACTGCCCGTTGAAATTGAGGTTCAGAAACGATTGGACTTGATGTCTAATGATGCAATTGAAGCATATGGTATGGAGGCATTCAATGAAGCATGTAAGGAGAGCGTCTGGACCTATGAGCAGGCATGGCGCGAGATGACTGAGCGAATGGGTTTCTGGGTTGATATGGATGATCCATACGTGACCCTACACGACAATTACATTGAATCAGCATGGTGGTCTTTGAAGCAGATGCATGACAAAGGCCTATTGTTCAGAGGCCACAAAGTATTGCCATACTGCCCTCAGACAGGCACCTCATACTCCAGTCATGAGGTGGCTCTGGGATACAAGGAAGTCTCAGAACCAGCTGTCTTCGTCAAGTTCCAACTCGTTGATGATGAGGCATCCATACTAGCATGGACGACCACGCCGTGGACATTGCCGGGGAATGTCGGCCTAGCCGTTGGTCCAGACGTAGATTACGTACGTGTTAGAGTCACAGAATCCCCCTCTGGCGCATGGGATGGGAGAGGAGGCGCAGAGGTGGGTGAAGAGATGATTCTAGCAAAGGATTTGATGGGTAATGTACTTAGACATAAGGTGGAAGTCATATCTGAGATTAAGGGAGCCGATCTTGAAGGGAAGATGTACCTCTCGCCCTTCCCTGGTGCCATCGATGGAGACAACCATCCAGCTGCCTGGACTGTGGTGACTGCAGACTTTGTGACGACTACGGATGGAACCGGAATAGTGCATACTGCGGTTATGTACGGAGAGGACGACTACAATCTCGGAATGAAGGCCGGATTCCCCGCACAGCACACTGTGGATATGAATGGCCGATTCTTTGATGGAACTCACCCGGAACTCGATGGGAGGTATGTCAAAGAATGCGATGACTCCATCATTAACCTCTTACAATCATCTGGAAAGCTCTACAGGGAGCATCAGTATGTACATGATTATCCTCATTGTTGGAGGACCGATCATCCGCTGTTGTACTATGCAATGGATAGCTGGTTTGTCCGTATGACTGCTGTCAGGGACTCAATAATCAAGCACAACGAGTCCGTTGAATGGGCCCCACCTTCCACAGGAACAGGCAGGATGGGTGAATGGCTCTCCAATTTGAAAGACTGGGCAATAAGCAGGGAGAGATATTGGGGGACCCCCATACCTGTTTGGATATGCAGTGAGTGCGGTCACGAGCATTGTGTTGGTAGTCGTGGTGAAATGGAATCCATGCTGTCTGACGGATCCAATTCGCCCAAAGAGCTGCATAGGCCATATGTAGACAACGTCAAGCTCAACTGTCCATCCGAGGGATGCTCTGGAGAGATGAACCGTGAGCCCTACGTCATGGATTGCTGGTTCGACTCCGGCTGCGCTTCATTTGCCCAGTGGCATTACCCATTTGAGAATCAGGAAATTTTCGATTCATCTTTTCCAGTGGATTACATTTGTGAGGCAGTAGATCAGACTCGAGGGTGGTTCTATTCCTTATTGGCAGTCGGAACAACAGTCTTCGATAAACCGACTTACAGGAGTTGCCTTTCTCTCGGACACATACTCGATAAGCATGGAAAGAAGATGAGTAAATCAAGAGGCAATGTAGTTGACCCATGGGATCACTTCAACCTGGAGGGTGCAGATGCGATTAGGTGGTATATGACCACTCAAAGCTCTCCTTGGCAGCCTACAAACTTCGACCCCAACGGAGTAAGGGAGTCCTATGCGCGGATGTTCCTGACTCTGTGGAACGTTTACAGATTCCATGCAGACTATGCTGCATTGGACTCATTCAATCGAGCCAGCGAAGATGATGCCCCAGATATGTCCGATAGGCCCTCAATCGATCGATGGATTCTTTCTCAAGTTAGCAATATGGCTGACACGGTCGACTCTTTCTTCAGGGCATGGGATTTCCATAAGGCTGGGAGGGAAATCGAACGCTTCATCGTTGACGATTTATCGAATTGGTACGTCAGGAGATCAAGAAGAAGACTCTGGGACGAAGCCGAGAGCGCTGACAAGGCGGCATGCCACCATACTTTGCGAGAAGTCCTCCTAGTCACTTGCAGGATAATGGCTCCAATAGCACCATTCATGCCAGATAGGATACACAGGGACTTGACGGGCGCGTCAGTCCATCTTGCAGATTGGCCCTGTGGTTCCGAGGCCTTGGATAGCACATTGCCCCCTCGAGATACAAAATTAGAGTCTCGCATGGACCTCGCCAGAAATCTGGCAGAGGCTGGTCGTAGAATAAGGGTCGAGTCGTCCCGCAGACAGAGGCTGCCATGCAGAAAAGGTTGGATCGTGGGCGACGCGGACATAGGGGATTTGAAAGACATACTTTCGGAAGAACTCAATGTCGAATCTTTAGAGAATGAAAATGATCTAGAACGATTCCAAAAGATGGAACTCAAGCCCAATAGGAAAAGCCTAGGCAGGAAATGTACTTCCGACTTACCCTCTGTTCTCAATGAATTCTCGGAAATCGATCCGGATTCATTCTTGCTCGAAATACAGGCAGGAATAGCACATCTAGCGGGATATCCGATAGTCATGGATGACGTGGAAATCAGAAGAGTCGAGAAAGAAGGCTTTGCGGCGATGACCGTGGAAAGCGGAGGCAAAGATGTAACTCTCGTTCTAGACCTGTCTCTGGACGACGAATTGCTATCGAAAGGGCTCGCAAGAGACATAATCCGTCGAGTTCAGGCCAAGAGAAAAGAACTCAATCTAAGGATCGAGGCATCCATATCTCTCGAACTATCGCTTTCACAGGACTCGCCCGAATTAGCAGAGGACGATTGGAATCACATACTCTCTGAAACAAGGTCGATATCGGGACGTAGGTCTGATAATCAATCTCCAATGGAGTCGTCCTTCGAGCTGGATGGATCAGTAGTAGGATTCACAGTCACTCCATCCGAGGATTGAATCGTCCCCGTGCTTCCCCCGCCACATGAAGCAAGTGCTTGAAGGCGTGAAGATACTTGACCTGTCAAGGGTTCTAGCAGGCCCGTATGCTGCACAGAATCTCGCAGACTTAGGAGCAGACGTACTCAAGATCGAGGCGCCTTGGGGCGACGATACAAGAGGATGGGGCCCTCCCTTCACGACTGGTTTTGATGGGGAGGATGTAGCTGCATATTTCCTTTCATGCAATCGTGGCAAGACGATAATTAGGATGAATCTCAAGAAGGATGGCAAAAAACTTCGAGATCTAGTTGAACAGGCAGACGTAGTCTTGGAAAACTTCCGCCCCGGAACTTTCGATAGATTGGTCGGAGAACTTCCTGATGACACAATACTATGCTCGATATCCGGATACGGCGCTACTGGACCAAGGTCATCAGAACCAGGATATGACCTATCTTTACAGGCCAGATCGGGAATCATGTCCATCACAGGGGAGGAGGGACGCCCACCGGTCAAAGTCGGCGTGGCTTGGATCGACGTAATAACGGGCCTTCATGCCACATCTGCCATTCTCGCAGCGCTTCTTCACAGAGAGAGAACGGGTGAATCTCAGCGCATAGATATCAGCCTATGGGATTGCGCTATTTCCGCACTTGTTAACCAAGCACAGAACAAGATTGCATCAGGAAAAGAACCAGGACCAATGGGGAGTGCACATCCAAATTTGGTGCCTTATCGTGCCTTCGAAGCATCAGATGGGTGGTTTGTGCTGGCTGTAGGAAGCGACGCACAATGGCAGCAGATGGTCGAGATTCTCGAGATAGATTGCCAGGAATCATGGTCTACTAATTCAGGGAGAGTGAAAGACAGAATTGGAGTTGAGAGGACACTGTTCAAGATATTCAAAAATGACACAAGAAGGCATTGGGAGAATATTTTGGAGGGAATACCTTGCGCGCCAGTAAATACAATCGGTCAAGCAATGTGCGACATACAATCTGTCGCAAGAGGCGCAGTATGGAGCGTAGAGGGCGTGCAAACCCTGGCAAACCCGCTCAGGGGGATGTCCCTGACGCCTGCAAAGCCCGGACAACCCTCTGAAACCTCTTTCGATGTGAATATCTGACATAATCCAATCAGAATTAACCGACTACGAATTAAGTTTTGAAATACTCGTTATCACGATTCCAAGAAATCGGAAAATAAGGGGAATTATGAGATACCATAAAAACAAGAATGAAATTCCAATATATGCCGAAAATGAAGAATCACCTCCGATTATTTCATTCGTCAGGATAATCGATAATACGATTGCAAAGACTGCGTAATCGTAAAATGAGAATATAATTCCAACCACTGTAGCCATCGGATCAACCCCTCTCAGGCCAATCGAAAAATCTCCGCTATATCATACCAAACTTTGTTGGTAATCGATGATATACCCGTCCACATCCCCACTGGCATGTCTGGTACGTCTGCCGTGGATCTATTCAGCGAGTGGGCGAAACTCAATCGTGATGAGGGCATGGAGAGGGGCCACTCGCCAAGTGTGGATGCGATTATCTCCGCAGTCAAGGGCCGTCTGCCTTCTGAGTTCACCGCCATAGACCTAGGATGCGGAAATGGATGGGCCGTTCGTAGACTCAAGAGGATGCCAAGATGTATATTTTCATCAGGTGTAGATGGTTCCGAGATGATGATTAGCAAGGCTCGCTCAATAGATCCTGAAGGCGAGTATTTCCATGGGATGCTCCCGGAATGGTCTCCGAATGCCCCTGTAAATCTGGTTCTGAGTATGGAATTCCTGTACTATTTGGAAGATCCAATACGCTTCCTCAAGACTTTACACACGGAATGGGTGCTGCCCGGAGGCTCTGTTGCTTTGGGGGTAGATCACTACTTAGAAAATGAATCAAGCCTTGCTTGGTCTGAATCCCTGGATGTCCGTATGACAACCCTCTCAGCAGAGGAATGGGAAGACGGGCTCAGGGCCGCCGGTTTCCAAAAGGTCGAGAGATTCTTCACAGGCGCCAAAGAGGGTTGGAATGGCACACTTGTGTTGATAGGCACAAAACCCTAGACAAATCAAGCGAGGTCGAATTTAGAGTCAAGGATACCAAGAGTCGACATTATGTCATCCGTTATCTCGAAGAGAGAATTATCCTTTGTGTAGATTAGTAGTTTCTTACCATCGTCACTCGCCTGATACGCGCATATGGCATCCGTTCTTATCCGTGTTATACCGCCTTCAGTTGTGACCTTGATCCACATCGACATTATTCCGGGCCCAATCAGTTCGGGATATAATCCCTATCCAACCATGTCAGGAAGAATATCCGATTAATCAAATGCTTCATTTTGATTTTCCTTGATGCATTGCTCGAATTCACTTATCACCAATGAGGTGAGGGGATGACCATGGCGCAATTGTTCGAGTCGGACGGATACATGATCCGACAGAAGGTAGTGAAAATACTCGGAGAGGAGTTTCACATCTATTCAGATGAATCTATGCAGAGTATGATTGGATACTCAAAGATGGCTGCATTGAAGCTAAAGGAGGACATTAGACTGTACTCGGACGAATCCAAATCCACAGAGCTATTGATAATCAAACAGAAGGGGATTTTAGATTTCACTGGAGGCTTTAGTATAGTCGATGGACAGACAGGGGAATCACTGGGAACATTAAAGCGAAAAGGCATGAAATCCATTCTAAGAGACTCCTGGGTGCTCATTGATGATAAAGAAAATGTGATTGGATCGCTTGGTGAAGAAAGTGGAGGCTTAGCCCTAATCCGTCGATTCATCCCGTACCTTACCCTAATATTCCCCCAACAATTTCACTTGAGAGTAAACGGGGCCAAGGGCGCGGTGAAATACACGCAGAAGATGAACCCATTTGTGCATAAAATGTCGGTAAGCGGAGTGAAATCATCAGGTGTAGATCCGAGAATAGCCGCAGCCGCGGGGGTTCTATTGATAGCTGTAGAGGGAAGACAGGGTCAAGCTGGTTGAAGATAAATTCTCAATCTCTGGAGTCGGCTTTCTTCTTGCCCCTGGAACGACTCCTATTCCCTTTTTGCTGTCTATTGTTGCGTCTGTCCCCGCTTTTGTTCGAGTCCTTATGGCGATTACTCTTACGAGATCTCCTGGACCTCTTGCTGTTGCTACGAGTGTGGCCTTCTCGCCTACCCTCTGACTTTTCAGGCGGAACCAGGACAAACTCTCTCTCATCCAGGATTTCAGGTTCTGGATTTGTGATATCACACCTTATGCCCACTTGACTCTGTATCCTTCGATACTGCCTATTCTGAGATCTCTGGACCAAAGAGACCACTGTCCCAGTAGATCCTGCACGAGCAGTCCTTCCACTTCGATGCTTGTACGCCTTTCCATTTTCGGGAGGGTCGTAGTGGATAACGCACCCCACATCATCGACATCAATGCCCCTTGAGGCGACATCGGTTGCTATCAGAACCCGCGCACGACCTGTACTGAATTTTCTCATTGATCGATCTCTTTGATTCTGATTCATGCCACCATGGAGAGTAGTATTCGACGAACCCAACTCATCCATCTGTTTTCCGAGTCTGTTGACGCCTGCTCTTGTTTTACAGAATATTATGCTCCTGCCACATTTCTCGGTGATATATGCCGATAGATCTGCTTTACCTCTAGATTCAACTTTCCAGAATATATGTTGCATGCTATCCATGCTTATTTCCTCAGGGCCAATGCCGATTATTGCAGGGTTGTCCTGATATGAATCTACTATCTCTCCCACATCATCGTCTAATGTCGCACTGAACAGAATCGTCTGTCGATTTGGGCTACACTCGTCAAGTATGGCGCATACAGGCTCCATGAATCCCATGTCCGCCATCCTATCTGCTTCATCGAGAACCACGATCCCAACATCGTCAAGACGCAAGGCACCTCTGTCGAGTAAATCAATCAGTCTGCCTGGGCATGCTACCAATATCTCCACGCCTCTATCCAATTTTCGCAATTGACCTCTGTAGGGTGTCCCACCATAGACGGATAGTACGTCTAGGCCCGCTGAGCGAGCAAGTGGATGGAGAACTTTACGAATCTGCTCTGCAAGCTCTCTAGTAGGCGTTAGAATTAGTGATGTGGGTCTCTTCGACTCTGCTTTGGCAGTCCTCGATATCAATGGCAATCCGAATGCAAGAGTCTTTCCGGACCCCGTGGGGGCTCTGCAGCAGATATCTCTCCCCAGCATTGCATCTGGTATGGCTTCACATTGTACCTCGAAAGGTTCTGTGAAACCTTCCCCCTCAAGAGCAACGACCAAACTAGGTCCGATCCCTAAATCTGAAAATCGAACCAAGATATGCCTCTGTCTCGCCCGAAACCCTATCCTATTTAGTATGGGAGTAGGAAAAAATGGATGCTTGCTCATCATAGCGAGTCTTGAGTCATGCCAGTCCTTCATAGATGTAGTAAAATCCACTGGCAATGATACCAGTCATCACCCCTCTATGAATTAAATCTGATTTGAGAGACTCAAGCCATTTTTTCCCCATTCTCGCACCCAATACCGCTGACAATACTAGGATGGAGCATATTTGAACATGAGCCAGCAAATCTTCGTTCCGAAACACCATGTAAACAGGTATTCTGGAAAGGTCCACGCAAAGCGCAAGGATACTTGCAGTCGCTGCATATGCCATTTTATCTGGTAAACGACGAGTCAGAAACATCGCACGAAGTGCACCTTGGTGACCCGAAAGTCCCCCCATAAATCCAGAACCAAAGCCACCCATCGTATCATTCGCTTCCGGTATCCGGTATCCAGTCCACCTTTCTGAGAGCGTGAGTAGGGGGAGAATTACCAGAAATGACCCTATGACGACTAGCAAGGGGTCCTGGGAAACTTGATTCTGCAATCCTGCACCGGCTATCGCCCCAAAGATCAGCCAAACACCGTATCGCTTGAAAGCCGAGAAATCTATCCATTCCCACATACTCCAGCATTTTGCAGCGTTATGCGCGCCGTGTACCACCGCTACAACGGCTATTGCTTCATGAGGCGGCATGAACACTAACACGAACGGAGTCAGCATGGTGGATAGACCAAAACCAGCTGGAACAGAAAGAGCAGCTGCGATGAAAGCTCCTGCTGCGACAACAATCGTTTCCATCAGTCATGCCTCGCCTAGATCTTCGATAACATCCCTTCAAACGCTCCTAAAAGGCCCCATGTGGGGCTCCATATTCTACAGGCAGTAACGTTTCAACTCCGAAAAGAGGGTCTGGATCACTCGAATCGTGATATGCCACTACAGCCCCGCCATCCGGGAGAATGCCCATCGAGGCGAAATCAAATCTTATGTCAGCCCCCGCTCCACTTGTTGAGTCTAGATCGCCAAGTCCAATATTCGTTCTGAGATCCGGCTCAAGTGATTGAGAATAGTCTCGAACATGCCACGATACGTCGATATCCGGTCCACTAGATGATTGATACCTCACATTAAGAACGAATAAATCGTGGAAACCATTCGAATGAAACTCCCATTCCTCCAGTTCAGATGCGACCCCTGAAAGATCATATGTCTGATTTTCCCAAGTCTCTCCTCCATCTGATGACGTCATGTGAGTAAGGATTATGCCGTCGGCCCGGACACAATGAAGAATCCCGCTGGAATCGAATGAGCAATATTGGGATGGAAGAGATGACCCATTCATTGTCACCCCCGTCCACCAATTCAGAGATGTGTCCAGATAGGCATCATCACCGTCAACAAAATAATCTGGAAAGTAAAGGCCGCCCGAGGGAACTGGGAAAGCACGCATTTCTTTGTGAGGTTTGGTGTAATCCCATTCCTTTCCAAGAGGTCCGGGCATAAGATCAACTTCTATCGCAGGAAGATCCGAATCCCTGTCCGGGAACCCGAAGTAGTCGTAGTTCAGACCATCTGTGGAGATTTGTCCGCCAACATTCTGAACCTGATGCCAGAAGTTCGAGATCACCAAGCTAGCATAGGGCCCATTGCCGTATAACCCTCCACTGATCGGACCAACTACTTCCACTTGCCAAGACCTATCGTAGAATGGCTCTGGAGTCCTATTGAAGCACCAACTCCACTCTTCATCAGCTGCATCGTAGAAGAAGGCATAGAACTGGTCAGCACCTGATGTCGAGGGATAGGGGAACCACCCCATAGCAATCAGGTCGCCGTTGGTGGCCTGTACTATGCTGCCTTCTCCAAGCCCTTCTTGACCAGGAACTGTCGGTTTAGGCTCTAGGCACCCAATTTGAGAGAATACCGATGGGATATATTCCTGCCATGTTCTACCTCTATCTTCTGACCAGGTAGGGTATTCGCCACCAAAATTCAGTATCCAACCTTCTTTGGTAATGGCAAGATAATGTTCACAGCAATTCCCTCCCTCTTCATTTCCGAATACGGCCCAGTTCGACTCGCCTATGGAATTGTTATCGAAAGCATACGCGACTGAAAAGTTACGAATATCGTCGAGCCCCTCAAGCGAAAGTTGCGCAAGGCCCTCATCCCACATCGTAGCATTCTCCGATGCACCTGAGTCCTTGCCCATACAACCTGAAAGCACTATTGCAGAAAAGAGCAAGGCTGTTATCCACTCTCTCATTATAATCGGCCCATACCCCGACATTAATGGAAATTTTGCTAATATGCGGTTTACTGTTGCAGTAACTAACTGGGTCTACAGGAAGTGAATCAAAGGTCCTTCATCCTCCAGATAGTGCCAGATTCACCATCCTCGATAACGACTCCAAGTTCGGAGATTACATCTCTGATTCTGTCAGCCTCAGCCCAATTACGTTCAGAGCGTGCTTCCTCTCTCATCGCGATGAAGGACTCGACTTTTTCCCTTATTTCATCGCGTCGTTCAGATGCCTGGCCTACCATCCTCTGGAGCGACTCTTCATCGGGAAGGAGTCCGAGTACATCCCCCGCATATGCTGAAAGCCAGCCTACACAAGCAGAGGCCACCGAGTGGTCCTGGGATGAATTGGCTTGCCTCAGCATCTTTACCACCGATTGCATCTCTGCAATTGCAACTCTTGTATTGAGATCATCATCCATTCCCCGTATTAGTGAATCTTCAGCATTTTTGAGCGACTCAATATCGCTCCATTGCCTTGCAATACTGACCCCTCCTGCTGATATGATCGATTCAATCAGCCTGCCATGATTTTTCTCAGCATCATCAAGAAGAACTTGGTTGAAATCAATCGGTTGTCGATATGGCGCATTGACTAGTGCGTATCTGAGCACCATCGGACCGACCGCATCGATGGCGTCAGAAACTGTCCAAAAGTTACCAAGAGACTTCGACATTTTCTCCCCATCCACGTTTATCATCCCGTTATGCATCCAATGTCTTGCAAAAGGCTCGACATTGAAACAGCACTCTGATTGGAATATTTCTGCTTCATGATGTGGAAACATTAGGTCTGAACCGCCCCCATGGATGTTAACCTGGTGCCCAAAGTGTTCGTGAACCATCGCTGAGCACTCAATATGCCAACCAGGCCTCCCCCTTCCAAAGGGGCTATCCCAACTCGGCTCACCCGGTTTTGCAATCTTCCAGAGAGCGAAGTCTCTGTGGTCTCTTTTACCTGCTCCAGTGGAAGCAACTCTCCCCCCGGCACCCGATCGAACCATCTCGAGCGTCTGTCCTGTTAACCGCCCATACTTCTCAGGCGCAGTATCAATTTCGAAGTAGACCCCATCTCCAGCCAAGTATGCGTGCCCCTTTTTGACTAGGGTTTCAATCATTGAGATTATCCCCTCAATACTTTCTGTAACTCTTGGATAGGCATCAGCATCAAGCACATTGAGTCTATTCATCGATATCCTGTAGTCCGATATATGGCGATTCGCCACCTCAAGAAAGTCGACACCTTCTTTTTTCGAAGCATCGATTATCGTATCGGATATGTCTGTGAAATTTGTAACATATCTAACACGAATACCTTGGAATCTGAGCCATCTCACCAGGGTGTCGAATGCTATGGCTTGACGAGCATGACCGATGTGGCTGGGCGAATAGGGAGTGATTCCACAGGCATATATCGTGACTTCTTCGCCTGAGACATCAATCTCCTGCTTTGTACGCGACGATGTGTTGAAAAGCCTCAGAGGCACATGCAGTCACCCTATGCCAATGGTCATGAACCTCTCGCCGCATTAACCAATGCAGCGTACATCTGATACTGATTCATTCTCTCGGGGTGCCATTGCAGCCCATGGAAGAATTTCAGATGTTCATACGTAACTGACTCAATGAGGCCATCATGATTCGCCCTTCCAGTTACTTTCAGGCCCCCGCTATCTCGAACCCCCTGGTGATGTGTGGAATTAACCGATACACATTCCCCCATCATCCGTTGTATTTCGGTACCCTGTTCGAAAGTGACTTCATGATCAGAAAACGCACCATTCCATGAACCATGCGACTCGTGACCAGAGGTCTTTGGGAGATGCTGGTGCATGGAGCCACCTTCTGCAACACACATTATTTGCATACCTCGGCATATGCCTAATACCGGGAGGTCCGCCTCAATCGATGCCTTGATTAGCCCAATCTCACGCCTATCTTGCTTGGGATATGTGTCGAGAGTATCGGGGTCTAGATCAGCACCATACATCGAGGGATCAATGTCTGGCCCACCGGAAATGACTAGTCCGTCTATTGCCGATATTATATCAACAGAATCATCTTCTGGTGGAAGGATAACTGGAATGCCGCCCCCATCTATCACAGCAAGAGCGTACGTTGAAGGTATCACGGTCGCATCCATGTCCCATGGGCCCCATTTCGTCATGCGAGTTGGTGCAGTGATCCCAATTATCGGCCTACTCATGGCAACCCCTCTGCGTCCAAGGGGATGAACCCATCCACTCAAATTGCAGCACGTATGAGTGCAGATACGATTGACTTCTGGCCAAGGGCCTCCGGATGCCACTGGACCGACATCACGAATTCCCGCGACGGGTCTTCTAAACCCTCAATCAGACCATCTTCTGATCTGGCATTTACTTCCAGACTTCCTGGATCCGATACGCCCTGATGGTGTGCCGAGTTCACATTAGAAGATAGCCCAAGAATCTTGAAGAGTTTCGATTCAGGTACTATGGATACCTCATGTTTGGACCATTTACCGCCCCATGCGCCATGTTTTTCGTAAGGGGTGGTGGTAGGGAGGTGCTGATGGAGAAGACCTCCGTACGAGACAGCCATGAGCTGGTGCCCTCTGCAGATGCCGAGTATCGGCAACCCCCTTTTCTTTGCAGAATCAATTAGTGCAAGCTCCCACATGTCCTGTGAGGGCCGTACATCATTTGTCTCTGGCACAGGATCACATCCATATGTGGCCGGATCGATATCCCTGCCTCCGGCAATTATCAGCGCGTCTATCGCACCAACACACGCCTCAGGGTCCCCTCCCTCTGATAATATCAGTGGTAGGCCCCCACATCCCTCTACAATCGAGGGATAATTCCATGGGAGCATGACCACATCGCGATCATCAGATTCGTAATCCCTCTTGTTGACGGAAGAAGTGATGCCGACCCTCGGTTTCATCCAATCAGCTCTCTCGATTAAGGCGAGCATGCCTGAATGATTTGACTCCTGCAAATATGAATGAGGCCCCAACAAGCACCAGCAACATGTGGGAAACCAATACAAGATTGGACATTTCAGAGAAGCCGGTCAACATTCTCGATGCTCCTGCCAGGAACATAATCAGGGCCACAGCCATTGAAGCATGCATGTAGTGATGCCTATTCGCCTCGTTGAATTTTGAAAGCACGCCCATCATAAGCAATGGCAAGCCCATGAAAGCCGGAATCATTGCGGTAATGGAAGGGTCCGCACCCTCTGCAGGAGTCTGGGTAAAGTAAGAGAATAGGCCCCAGAAGATTAAGATGCACCCATACATGTTTGCGAGCCCGGGAATCGTCATCCCCCATTGGGTAAATTCGTCGCTCATGAGCACGCGTGTCGGAAGCGATTTATGATAATCTCGATTGAAATTCGGCGGTTAATGTTAGACCATACCTATAATTTCAATCCAAAACACGATTTCGATTCAGATCTCCTCTTCGATTGCCCGGCATGTGGGGGTGTGATGCAACGAGCCTAGATTCTGTTGTTTTACCCTCTTCTTCTTCTTCTTCCATCTGCACCATTTTCTCCCACAGGATCTCAGCCAAGTCTTTGACGTCCATTTCACATCCGATTGAGTCCAAACCGTCTTTCACCATCACAGAGCAAAATGGGCACCCTATCGCAACCGTATCGGCTCCTGTTTCTGCCAACTCTTTGGCCCGGATTACATTGACGCGTTTATCGGCGTCCTCCTCCATCCACATCTGTGCGCCACCTGCTCCGCAACAAAATGAATCAGTCCCGTGCCGTTCCACTTCAATGTCCACCCCTCCAATGACTGCCCTAGGAGCTTCTACCTCGCCACCAATTCTCCCTAGATAGCACGGGTCATGGAATGTTACGCTATCTTCATGATCGACGATTCTCGGCAACCGCCCCTCGTCCTGTAATTTGGCTAGGATTTGCGAATGATGCAGCACTTCTAGCTTATCTGCGCCATAGTCTGGATACTCCTTGCCCAACGTATGGAAACAGTGAGGACAAGATGCCACGATCCTCTTGACGCCCAACTCTTGGAATGTAGACACATTGGCCTCTGCGAGCATCTGGAATAGATACTCATTCCCTGCTCTTCTTGCTGGATCTCCAGAGCACCCTTCTTGCATACCCAATATACCAACGTCTAATCCTGCTTCTTTCAACAGAGATATTGTAGCCCTCGCAACTTTTTGATTACGCTCATCGAAACTTGCCGCACACCCCACGAAGTAAATGTATTCGGCGGGCTCGCCGATCTTCACATCAAGATCACTGGCCCAGTCTCCTCTCTCATGAGCCCCAAATCCGTATGGATTCGAGCCGGATTCCAAATTACCCATGGCGACATTCAATTGCTCGGGATATTCCATGGTCTCCATCATAGCATTACGTCGAAGATCGGTCAATTTAGGGACGTGTTCTATGTAAAGTGGACAGGCATCGACACAGGCATGACAGGTAGTACAAGCCCACACTGCATCTGCGGAAAGACGTTCCATCATGGTTTCATCGGGAGTCTCTCCGGAGAGCAATATCGGGGCATGTTCATTGGCATACGATCTGACATCGTGGACTATCTGCATCGGGTTGAGCGCCTTCCCCGATTCATATGCCGGGCACACGTCTTGACACCTTGCGCAGGAAGTACAGGCCCATCCATCAATGAGCTGCCTCCAGGTGTATTGGCTGAATGTCGAGACTCCGAAAGTATCGATATCCAGCTCCTCAAGAGAAACAGCCATGCCGCTATCGTCAACAGCCAATGGACGCATTTTCGCCATAGGGGTACGATCGAAGAAAAAGACATTGGGAAGCGCCATTACCAGATGCATATGCTTGGAAAGAGGGATGAGGATGAGAAAGCAACATATAGCCGCCATGTGCATCCAATAGGATATGATCACGAAGGTGTCGGAAACTCCCGCCTGTGCCACTAAATAGCCTAGAGGTTCCCAGAATGCGGACGGCCCCTCAGCAGACTCAACTACGAACGATGTAGTCGTAATTGTGAATATCAGCACAAGTATTGCATTTCCCTCTAATTGTGACTTGCCCTTCAACTTCTCAGGCGTAAAAACAACTCTTCTCGTCAAAGCTGCGACACACCCAATCAATGCAGACGTATATCCCAGTTCGACCATCCCATTCCAAGGCCCAACGAGTATTTCCGGGAGGAAAGATCCAGAGAACCAATTCGCCGTGGCAAGATCGAACATATCGCTTGATAGCATAAGGAATCCCCAGAACATCAGGACATGCAAACCTCCTGCTACTCGATCCTCAAGTACGCGCTTCTGGCCTAGCCATCCAGTTACGACTTCCACCACTCTGCTGAACCAAGCATCTGTCCTAGGGTCTGGGCTGCCCCTTAGAACCAGGCGAATCGCCTTCTGAACTTGGTAGACGAAGAATGCAATTGAGATACCGCCCAATGCTAGGAGAAGAACCCACCCGGGGATGCCATTGTAATCGATAAGCAATGGGTGTTCCATCCGTAATCTCTCCGGCGGGGGGGTGTCCCGTGTAACTACGTCGTATACAAGGAGGCCTTGAACATCACGTAAGTACGCGAAGGGGCTATCCCCAATACCGGGTACGGGAGGACATGGCAGAAGCGCGTGCACCCGGAAAGGCGATTCTGTTCGGGGAGCATGCAGTTGTCTATGGCCACCCAGCCGTTGCTGTTGCGATTGAAGCAGGCGTAAATGTCACGGTTTCAGATAATAAGGAATGGGCGGTCGAAGGTAGGCCACTCGACTCAATACGGCATCCGCATCTGAAATCGATAATATCCAGGATGCCACAGGGACCAGGACCCTACTCTTTTCAGATATCTAGTACGCTTTTTTCTGCAGCTGGACAAGGGTCATCCGCAGCCTTATCTGTAGCCGCACATCTTGCTCTCAGCAATCAGATCGGCGAATCATCTAGCGTGATAGATGCTGCCAAATCCGGACATTTGGCGGAGGCTGCTGCTCAATCCGGACGCGCCAGTCCGACAGATACGGCCACCAGCGCTCTTGGCGGTTGCGTCGTCGTCTCATCGTCACTTCCGCCTATGGTAAAGCACGTGTTCGGGGCAGAATTGGAAACCTCTGAAGGTCTTCGAACATGGGATGTAGGTACTATCGATCTCCCAGACGATTCCAACCCTCCATCACTGGTCCTCGGATTCACCGGGAACTCATCGAAAACGGGAAAAATGGTCGCCATGGTTGCAGATTTGATATCTTCGAACCCTGAACGAAAATCCGATTTAGATTCAATAGGGGAAATCACTGCAGTGGGACTGGTCGCTCTTGCCTCTGCTGAGTGGGAAGCAGTCGGTATGGCCATGAATGCATGTCATGATAGACTCGAGGCACTTAACCTAAGCACGCCATTCTTAGAGAAGTTGATCGCAGCCGTACGCCCTTATTCTCTCGGAGCCAAACTTACTGGTGCGGGCGGTGGCGGGTGTATGATGGCTCTGACGAGAGATCCCGCACGTGTCGCTCAGATGATGGAGCTACATGGCGCTAAAGCCATGATAAGCTCATTTCACAACAAAGGGGCTCAGATTTTAGGCTGATTTCCCGCCACACCCCCTTATATACGGTATATAATCACGATATGCCATGAAGAGTGATGAAGAACGCTTGACTGTAGTCAACGTAGTCGCATCTACAAGAGTCGCCGAAGAACTAGACCTACCTGACATCGCAATCCAACTGAATTGTGAATATGAGCCGGAGCAATTCCCCGGCGTCGTCTATCGAGTCGTGGACCCGAAACTTGCCATCTTGATGTTCCGATCAGGAAGAGCCGTGTGCACAGGCGGGAAGAATGAGGAGAATATCCATGAGGGAATCACCCGCATGATAGGGGATTTAAGAGCAGCAGGAATCGAGACTTGGGAGATAGAAGACGTCAAGATCGAGGTTCAGAATATGGTCGCCACATATGCACTGCACTATCCCGAAGATTACAATGGAACTGCACGCATGGACGACATCAATACCCGTGTAATAGATCTTGATGAGGGAGAAATACGTCCTGCTGATGACGAAGAGATTGAAGTTTGGAATGCAATGACAAAGGAAGAACAAGAAAAGTTCGGCAAATTCCAGATCCGTGGAATAAAGCAGGGAGAGCCATTGGCCACAATGCCCAGGAAACTCAATCTGAACAACCTTACGTTCCACCTGCCTTTCGATAAGGTAGAATACGAGCCAGAGCAGTTCCCGGGTCTGATTTACAGGTTAGACTACCCACGTGTTGTGTGTTTGATTTTCGGAAGCGGTAAGATGGTGATAACCGGCGCGAGAAGGAAAGATGAGATTTTAGAAGCCGTCCAATTCATTCAGGATGAGTTGGCCGACCTACTCTGAGAATACGACAAGTGATTATACCCTTGACTTCCGTCAGAGGGTTGTGTTTGACAGATCACGCTTGCGAGATTTTGTATTTTGGACAGCGGTTGCAATCCTGTTGTTTCCTTCATCGCCATATGATTCCGTATCCGAAGAGATACGCGAAGAAAAGCTCGATCAGAGATTCTCCCATTCATCAGGTTCTGTCGATACACCTTCCTGGAAAATCAATGATCGATGGTTCTATGATGGAGAGTTGGACGTTTACGATTTCATTGCTAGTAGCGGCGTTTCAACCAACGTAAATACGCTCACAGGAACTCTTGATGTCCAAGTTACAGACATATTGGAGATCAACGTAGGAGGGGTTCAGACAATTGTGTATGAGGCCACCGGACAGGGGGATTATCGTGCAGACAACATACAGCTTGAAGGTCAGAATGGAGATGTAATTGTCGAGTTGGAGACTGTATCGTTAATCCGAGCTAGCGATATGGCTGTTATCAGCCAGACAGCGACAATCGATATTGAATTCGATGGCCCGTGGTGGGTGTGCCTGTTGATAAGTTGCGATATCGCCTCAATAACTGCCGCTAACGAATATTGGCCCCCTCTTGAGAGACATGACTTTCCACTGTATGTGGGCGACTCGTGGGTGAATGATTACACGGTGAATACGACTTATTCCGGCTCGTCTGCGTATGTGGACATACCCCAGGACTCTTCTGAGCAGGTCGAGACAACATCTACAGTGGTGCAGGCTGGCTATCCCGGAGTAAGCAACTCCGGCTGTGCTGTGAGTTACAATGTGACTGCGACAGATGTCAATGGAAGCATAGTTGGTTACGGTTGGCACTGTGACTCGATAGGGAACGACGTCCTAACTCTGAATGAGGTTACACTCGGACTGATGGCGGAACATGAGATTCGATTCTCAAGTCTTGCATTCAGGTCTACTGAGGTCCATGTGGACTTGGGATACCCCCTCTCACCATTCAATCTTGAATCCCCCATATGGGTCAATGTTACAGATAGTTCTGGCACTCCCTTGCAAGATACTGATGTGGAAGTTAGGTATGATGCGACAGGTTTTGGGACAACTCTCACGACCGCTTCCAACGGATCAGCATTCCTTTCTCTCGATTACGGCGCATATGGTGACGACTCGTATGTTGTCGGGGAATACGGTTCACACGGTATTTTGGCTAGAGTTGGAACAGATAACATAGGAGTCTCAACAGTTACACTTGACCCCGACATACATGAGGTAGATCTCAAACTAGAATCTGTTTCAATTTCGGTTGAGCGCAACAGATCCAATACAATCGAAACCATCCCTTCGCCGTACGATGCTGTGCCTGGAGACATAGTTACCATGTCAGTACCGATTGTAAATGACGGTCTAATGCAAGCATCCTCTGGCCTTGTGGAGGCATTTGGAAGCAACACGGGCGCCATAGGTTCGGAACCATTCCCCTCTTTGCCTTCCCTCGGAACTTATGTTGCCAACTTCGAGTGGACAGTCCCTGAAATAATGGGCAATGAATTGATCTCATTCTCGATAGATACTGGAGAATCCGATGGCAACCCTTCGAATGATGATGCTGACATATTCGTCTACGTAGGCAGGCTTCCCCATGCTGAAGTATCTATCCCCTCCGACCCCCTCACGCTTACAGACGTCATCATCGATGCCACAGCATCGAATGATCCAGATGGTGGCGAAGTAATATGTAAAATCGAATCTCAGATGCCCGATGGAACGGTTCAGAGTGCCATTGGTTGTACACATTCTCAGGCATGGTCGGATGATGGTCAGTACAACGTAACAGTCACAATTACTGATGACGAGGGCGATATCAGCCAGGTAAGCACCACTGTGAATGTCCTCAATCGCCCACCAGAAGCAACACTACTACCATATGTTTCCTCGATTGTAATAGGTGATCAGATTACACTGCAATTGGAGAACGTAAGAGACCTTGATACGAATACGCCCACTTCACCAGTTGAGATCAGCTGGAATGAGTCCTGTATCCAGGGCACATTGGGCGTTTCATGTACATTCACTCCAAGTCAAGAGGGCGATGTGGCCGCATCAGTCACTATCGTGGATGATGACGGCGCTCAGACCACAATCAATGCAAATATACTGGTATTGAATGCCCCGCCTGTACTGGAATCTATACAAGTCTGGTTTGGCCCAAACCGCCTATCGCAGGACTCAAGGGGACTCTACACAATAAATGAGGGGGATTTACTGAGATTTACGGCCGTGGCATCCGATAGTCCAGGTGACATGTCCACTTTGTATGCAATGTGGAGGCCAGATGCAGATTCGTCGTCCGGACCGATCGTGGAAGACTACTCTCCCGACTTCACTACAGAGTATGTGTACACTACATCAGGATTCCATCTTCTGGCCATAGAGATATTCGATGATGACGGGGCATCAACTGGAATCACAACTGTGCCCATAGAGGTCATCAACACCCCTCCAACAATTGATCCTGTGTCTCCACCACTGCCGGTTTTCGAAGACTCCCCCCTTACGATCTCCGTCTCGGTAAGAGATACTCCAGGCGACTTGGAGAATATTGAGATATGCTGGGATCTTGATTTGACTATAGATACATCAGCATCAGGTTCATTAGACGACGACTGCGACTACACGGGTTCTAATTTTGATTATACCTGGGGGGATTCTAATTCTGCTCCTACATCTATAATTTTGCACATATCTGATGACGACGGCGCAACTGCTTCAGTCGAGATTCCCATAACTGTAAGGAACAAGGCTCCAATTGCTTTCGGAGTAATCTCTGAAGAATCGCCCACGGAAGGCGACATAGTCATCTTTTCAGCCCAAGGATCATCGGATACGCCATACGATTTGCCAAATCTGGATTACGCCTGGGACTTGGATATCATGTCTGATTCGGATGGAGATGGGGATTCTGGGAACGATAGAGATCTCATTGGATATTCCACTCAAAATACGTTTAACAAAGAAGGAACCAGAGTGGTCCGACTCATCGTAAGCGACGGAACTGAATCATCCTACTGGGATGTCGAGGTATCCGTTAATCCAGCTCCGCAGCCATTCGGTATGATTGCAGCCTCAATAGGCGTACTTGTCGTGGTAGCTTTCGCTGTGACTATGATTCTTCGAGGACGTGGAAAGGGACTAGATGATCCAGCCTTGAATACGCGTGACGTTAGTGGAGAAACCAGAAGACCGATTAAGCCGAGTAAGTCGATCCCCATTCAAAAAGAGATAGTCAATGAAGACCCAATACGCGAATCTATGGAGGATCTTGCAGAGAAACTCTACGGCTCCAAAACCGATGCCCCGACTTCCCGATCCGATGAGGATATCAGCGCCATTTCATCTTCTTTGAGGGAAGCACTGATGGAAGATGACCCTTCCTGAGGGTCGTGAAGTGGCTACAAAGAGCCCTCGGCCTCCCTGTCGCACCCGACTCCGAAGATTGGAACAGAAATGGCGGAGATGTACGTGGAGTGGGCGACGATCATCCCTTCCATCAGTTGGACAAAGCAGTATGGTCAGAGCGGACAAGCAGAATAAATCCAAGGCCCTCTAGTGTCGTTAGATACCTAAAACCAAACGACAGATTGGGGATAGATGCGAATATTCTCGATGATGCCCTCAGATCTGGTGAGACAGTGATAGTCGATCTCTCAGGCTTGAGGCACGTGGAAACACAACGCGGGGCATTGAGAAAGAGAATAGGAGACTCAGCATCAAGAATTGGAAGGCCTGCATTCAGAATAGATTCAGAGGGATGCCTCCTCGTTGTGCCTGGCAGAGGCGTGCGAGTTGATCAGAAGCGCCATGTGCTCGGAACAGCTATTTGGCAGGATTCTAATTCAGAAAAAGAGTCTCTACCAATCTAAGGCATATGCCCATCCAGATGGCCCGATATCATTCGATAAGGTTCCATCTGAAATCTGAATAAGCCGTGGACGACGTTCTTCACCGTCTTCCAATGCAAGTGTGACTGAGTTGATTTCCAATATTATCAGACTAGCTTTACAATTTCTTGGAAGATTTCTAATTTCTACGACCTCAGCATGTACAGTAGCAATCGCGGTGGAAAGAAGATCTCCCGATTCACATTCAATCAATCTTCCAGAGACAAGATCCCATTCACTCACATCGCTGGGATGGGGCTGAGCAGATATTTCCACATCCATTGCACTACGTCTATCTCCGAGAAGCGCGTGAATAGATACTTCCGAGCCCACCCCTCCCTTCACTATGTTCTGGAACGTATTTCGGATACGACCTCCTTTGTCCGAAGACAGACTCATTGCAATCAATGGGGGCGTATTCGAAAGAATACTTACCGAGGACATGGGTGCCAGATTGCGGGCGCCACTTGAATCACGAGTTCCAACTAAGAATACCGGACGCGGACCGATTACTCTTGCAATTAGCCCCCTACGTTCGACATGGCTCAATTTTGCAATGTCTGTTGACAGTATCTCCGATCCAAGTGGTTCCGGAGCGCTTGGGAGGGCGCTATCCGAACTCCCATCTAACCATTCATCAAGAGCACCTGATATGACTTCTGAAGCAGAGTATGCAGTGAAATCTCGATACGCTTCCCATCTGCTAATTTCAATATCGCCACCTCCTCTTTCGATCTTCCTTTCCAAGGACAAATCAGCATATTTGACACATCTGCCCAAGAAGGAGGAAATGAACTCTCGCTTATCCTCAATTTTCAAAGATCAAGGCCCCCTGAAATCACTCTTCTACAACTATTCCCATCTCAGTTGCAATTCTTTCAACATGGCCCGTAGCCCTGACATTGTATTTCGCGATTGAAATAATGCCCTTGGAGTCAATTACAAATGTGGAACGAACAGTTCCCATGTATGTCTTTCCATAGTTTGTTTTCTCTTTCCAAACTCCGTATGCCTCTTGAACTTTCAAATCCTCATCAACAATCAAATCAAATTGTAATTGGTTGTTCTCTGAGAAACGTACATGTGATTTCGCGGAATCCTTCGAGACCCCCATCACCCTGTATCCTTTAGAGCGAAATACCTCGTACGCGTCTCTGAAGTCACAAGCTTCCTTGGTACACCCTGGAGTACTGTCTTTAGGATAGAAAAAGAGCACTAGACCATTCCCATCAGAAAGGATGCTTTCGAGAGACACCTCTGTACCATCTTGTATACGAGCTTTGAACGAGGGCGCCTTCTGGCCTGCTTCTAACATGGCTGCACGACACACTACAGTCACATGAAGCCTCGTACCGCCCCATCGCAACCCTATGTTCATCTCCTCCCTGCCTCATTGGGGTGCATGGAGGTACCCGGCGAGCTCGCTGCCATGCTTGCTGGAGAGCATGGTCCGACACGTCAAAAGGCGGCACGATTAGTGACCGACCTCGCCCTTGCCGCTGGAGCAAATCAATTCACTAAGGCTTCTAATGCGCATGTTTCCGGCGTCTCTGTGATTACTGGCGGAGTCGGTCTTAGACGGTTTCTTGCAGATTTAGCTTCAGACGGAGATGCCAAGGTCGCTATACCCACTACTCTGAACTCAGCCGGATGCGACTCTTCTAAGATTAATCAGATGGGAATTGATTATCCTGATTTCATGATCCTGCAAGCCGAGATAGTGACCTCCTACTGGGAGATGGGCATCCAAACAACTCTGTCATGCACGCCTTACGATCGCGATTCAGAATCAAGTAGCGGGATAGGTAGCTGGGCAGAATCGAACGCTGTGTGCTTTGCGAATACGTACACAGATTTAGCCACAAACAGGGAATCGGGTCTTTCAGCACTTTCCACAGCCTTGACCGGATGGGCCCCACTTTGGGGGCTCCACCTCCCGTCTAACAGGAAGCCGAATATCCTGGTGAACGTTGAATGCAACCTTACCGACTCCACAGACTTCTCAGTTCTAGGAGATTGGATAGGCCGGCAAATCGAGTCAGACTGGACACTCCCATTCGGGCCGATGCCCAGGATACAGGGCTTGCCCGTGAGTGCTACATTTGAGATGAAGAAGGCACTCACCGCAGCAGCAGCAAATTTCGGTTGCCCGATGCTTTGGGCAGACGGCCTAACGCGGGACGCTCCAGATTCCGAATATCAGGGCTCGGTCACTTTCACACAAGAAGATCTTGACGCGTGCTATGGCCGGCTCGCCCCGACCGGCCGAGTAGACCTAGTTGTCATTGGATGCCCGCAGGCAAGCATAGGGGAAGCACGTGCAGTGGCGGCAGAGGTACGAGCAAGAATGGAGTTGGGTGAAAAGATACCCGATCATCGTCTATGGCTATTCACATCGGGCACGGTGCACGATCAACTTCTCGCAGATGGCACATCAGATATTCTGGAAGAAGGGGGCGTGCTTCTTCTAAGGGACACTTGTCCCGAAGTTACTCCGTACAACAGGAATCGGTACAACTACCTGCTCACCAATTCCATGAAAGCCGAACATTATCTCACTAGTGGTTTGAATTCAATGCCTACGAGCGTTGCTAGAATACCTGAGTGTGTAGCGCATGCATTCGATCCAGATTTATCCTCCGGGCCTCCTCCCTCACTTGAAAAATCTCATGCAAAAGAAATGATTTCTACTAAAACATGGAAGAGTGGAGACATTTTACTGAGAGGATCCGGATTACCAAGCCAGCATTCATTCGAGGTGACTGCTAGAGCGCTAGTCACAGACATACCGATCACATACCTCGGATATGTGGATCCAGAAACAGGTATTGTAACTGAGCCTGGACACCCCCTTCATGGACAGGCTGTAGGCGGGAAGGTTCTCGTCTACCCGAGAGGTTCAGGATCCACTGTAGCCCCTTATGTGCTGATGGGTCTCTCTTATGGGGGAAAGGCGCCTGCAGCAATCTTGAACAGGGACGTTTGTCCTCTTACCCTTCCTGCCGCTTCTATACAGGCAATACCATATGGCCATGGCTTCGATACCGATCCTACTATTGAGATAAATTCTGGAGACCTCGTGAAAATGACTCTCAACGATGGCATCGTCTCAGTCACTATATTGGATCGCTCACCATCTCCGGATAAGGCGGAATCAGTATGATCGAGGAAAGCCCTCCTTGCAGGCCGCAGGATTTTGGAAAGTTCGAGATTGTAGACAGGGATGGAGCTGCTAGAATAGGGAAAATCCATACTAATCATGGGATATTGACCACACCCACTCTTTTGCCAGTTGTAAATCCGAACATACTGACCGTTGAACCAAGAGAGATGTGGGACAAATTCGGTTTCAGAGCATTGATTACAAACTCGTATGTGATATGGAAGCATGAGAAACTTCGTGAAAAGGCGCTGGAAGAGGGCGTACATGAACTCCTGAATTTCCCTGGGGTGATTATGACCGACTCGGGCACCTTCCAGTCATATGTCTACGGGGATGTCGAGGTTGGAATCGAGGAGATTGTTGAATTTCAGCGAGATATCGGAGTGGACATAGGAACCATGCTTGACGTCTTCGGCCGTCCCGACATGACCAGGGAAGAGATAGAGGCCGCCGTAGACACAACTGCGAATCGTGCCAATGCATCTCTTTCATCGGCAGGAGAAAAATTACTTCTGAATGGACCCATCCAAGGAGGGACACATCAGGATTTGAGGGCGGAATCATCTTCCAGAATGGCTGCTTCAGAAGTGGGCGGGAGGGGATTCTCAGTCCACCCAATAGGAGGCATTGTCCCGCTCATGGAAACACAGAGATATTCCGATCTTTTCTCGGTGATACTCTCTTCCATGTCAGCACTACCTTCAGATCGCCCAGTCCATATCTTTGGCTGCGGACACCCCCTGCTATTCCCACTTTGCATTGCTCTCGGAGCAGATCTTTTCGACTCAGCAGCATATGCCCTCTTCGCCAAAGATGGGAGGATACTATCCGAGGAGGGGACCCACAGGATAGATTCTGCTGTGGAGTGGCCTGTCTCGTCAAGATATCTTGAGGATTATACGCCAAGGGAGGTTAGGGAGATGGACAAGAAATCCAGAACTGCACTTCTCGCGAGACATAATCTTGAGGTCACACAGAGGGAACTCTCCCGCTGCAGGGAGGCCATAAGGAACGGGTCAATATGGAATCTCGCTGAACGTAGAAGTCATGCATCTCCTCATCTCAGGAAGGCGTTTAAGCAGGTACTCGAAGCCATCCAAGATGGGCCGGAAATACCATCTGGACGCCGAATGGCATCAATTATTTCTTCAACCGATCCAGTTCGGCCCTCCTCTGAACCATTCAGCGAAGACGTCTCCAAAAGACCACACATCATCCATGCTGGTACGTTACTAGAAAATAGGTGGAAATTACCAGGATCATGGTGGGACGGGTCGACTGGACCCCCATCGAGTGTTGTGATATTGCATGGAAGCAATCCTCCATGGAGAACTGCATACGGGAGTGTAGTAGCAGAGATCCTTCAAGATGAACCTAAGACTGCAATATTCGTAAAAACACCTCTTGGACTGATACCCTACTCTTTGGAGGATTTATCGCCATGGTGCCGCATCGAGGGCAATGATGATTCAATACCCGGCGATCCTAATCTAAAAGAATCTTACATCCGATTAGATCGCCTGAGCTTGGATAAAATCCCTCTCGAATACAGAATTGCATCTGATTCGGATATCATGATGAAGAACGAGATTAGAGCATGGTTGGATAGGTGTTCCACGGTGGACAGACTCGCAGTCCTTTGTGGTGTGAAACCTTCTGACGGGTGCCGAATAACAGACGGAATGAATGTCAGACATTCCAAGACGGGGAGGCCCGTAAACGTGCTGTCCAAAGATCGTCACTTATTCTCGCCCCGATTGAATGATGGGGGGATATCCCTTGCATTGGAAGGTGCCAAGGCGATTCACTCACTAATGGACATCCAACCGCCCCTCGGATTTTCCAACCATCAGGAAAATCATCTCCAGACTCATCCCGGTATTGCAAGAGTCACAATCCACTCTGATGCCATACCATTCGTGGGGGCTGGCAGGAATGTTATGCATGGGTTTGTAATCGGAGCGGACGAATGGATTACTGTTGGGCAGCCATGCTTGGTCGTAGATGAAAATGGAACTCTCGTAGCACATGGGAACTCTAATTCAACCATGCATGAAATGTCGGTACTAAGAAAGGGCGTTGCAGTAAGAATCAGAGAGGGTGCTCTGCCTTGAACAAGATGATCTTCGCGGGGATTGATTGATAGGTTGCTTGAACAATAGACAAACACGCAATGGAGGATAAGGTGTGAGTGATTCAGTTATCCGGATACGCGGACTCAGGAAGATGTATGGCCCACACGTCGCCCTTGACGGCGTTGATTTGGATATAGGTGCCGGCGGAGTAGGGATACTGGGGCCAAATGGTTCCGGAAAATCGACTTTGTTCAAGTGTATATTGGGGCTGATAAGAATCACTGAGGGGGGCGGCACGGTTCTTGGAAAGGACATCGTGACCATGGGCTCCGAGATACGCTCTAGAATAGGCTACATGGCGGAATACGATTCTCTAGATCCAGCCCTAACTGCCGTCGACCATGTGAGATATGCCGGAGAACTCCTTGGAATGCGCCCAGATCAAGCAACACAGAGGGCACATGAAGTGCTACAGTACGTGGGTTTGGAAGATCAGAGGTATCGTACTATCGACAGCTTCTCGACAGGCATGAGACAGGCCACAAAACTGGCATGTGCAATTGTCCATGATCCCGAGATACTTTTCTGTGACGAACCCACCAATGGCTTGGATACGTCTGCTAGGCAATTCATGCTTGACACGCTTAGAAGAACCATCTCTGACGGAGGAGGTACCGTGATTATGACTAGTCATGTCATGGAGGATATACAGGGTGTGTGTGAGCGAGTAGTAATGCTTTCTGGAGGGAAAGTCGTCCTTGAAGGCCGTATAGACGAACTCGCACGCCAAATTACTAGAGAAATCGAAATATCCGTCTGGGGCGGAGCCACAAAGCTCGAGGAATGGCTGCTGACAAAAGGACATCGTGTTAGGAGAATGGGACGCGTAATGAGGGTTGAAATGAAGGGTGATGAAACAATCCCAGCAATTCTTCTTGGGGCGTCTGAGACCGATGCCCAAGTTAGAGTATTGAAGGAGTATGAGCCAGATTTGGAAGATATCTTCCTCCTAATCATGCAACGGCTGGGGAAAGAGGCAAAGGGCGCTTCTGCCATTATCGGGGGCCGTGAAGAATGACTGAATCTGATAGCACCGTAGCTCTCGGTGAAGCCAGGATAGAGGCGGCATACGGCTCAGGCGATGGCGATGACGATTCATCTGCAACCGTGGCAAGGCCTATGCAAGGCAGGATATTCGAGCAGATATACCGTCCATGGAATGGACCTCTCGGTCCGCGGTGGGTCAGAAACTATGCAATCTACAGACATCACGTATACGGTATAATATCAGGCACAGGCCATCGTCGCTATCATCCATTCGTAAGGCTCTTGCTCCTCGTTGTTATTTTGGGATCGATGACCCCGATACTCATGTTATTACTTTCCACCATGGTGAGTGACGATGCAACAGGATTTCTGAATAGGATGTGGGGCGTGAATAGATACAATTTGTGGGGGAACGTGCTCGGTTATTTTCCACGCAATCTTTGCATGTGGCCATTATTGACGGCTCTTGTAGTCGGTGGTTTGGTATCCGACGACAGGAGAAATGGGACTAGTGCGATTTACTTCTCGAGGCCTGTTTCACGGCTTGATTACGCAGCTATGAAATGGCTAAGCGCTGCCTCCGTCCTCGCTATAGTGATCCTTCTAACATACATGATGTACTATTCCGCGGCTGTCGTCTTCAAAGGAGAGGGTTGGTCGTTCATAGCCGACACGATACCAATTTTCATGGGAGGATTATTGGCCGGAATCTTCCTCGTATTTACTTACACAACGATAGGAATCGCACTTTCAAGCATAAGCACGAGTCGATTCACAGCATCAATTTCATTCCTGGGATACATCCTCGGCTCCAAACTCGTTGCATGGCTAATAGAAATACAGTTCGATACCACTTACGTGTACATGGTCAGCCCATATGACTGTCTAGCCCATGTTGGACAGTGGTTGGTCGGCCTCCCATACAACTACGATCACCCTCTCGCACTATCGGCCATATCATTGGTAGCGATTAATGCGGCTTCATTGGCAATATTCGCAAGCCGCGTGGCATCACTGGAGGTGACTAGGGAATGACAAAACCACCTGCTGTGTCTCTAGATCATGTGTCGAAGTGGTACGGCCAGGTCATAGGCATCAATGACATATCAATTGCAATTGATGGGGGTGTAACGGGCATCCTGGGTATGAACGGTGCAGGGAAATCAACTCTCTTCAAACTCTTGATGGGCAGAATCCGGCCGAGTAAAGGATCTGTACGACTCTTTGGAACTAATCCTTGGGAATCACCTGCTCCATATCGAAGAATTGGCTATGTTAGCGAATCAGAGAGGATGTATGATTGGATGACTTCGATTGACTTCGTATCCACTCTTGCCAGACTCCACGGCATGACCAGGTCAGAAGCCGAATTTCGAGCTGAACAGGCTCTTTCCTTTGTCGATCTTGGAGACGTTCTGAACAAGGAGGTCGGCAAGTACAGCAAGGGTATGCGCCAACGAGTAAAAATCGCAGCAGCGCTCGTCCACGACCCTGACTTGCTCATCCTAGACGAGCCTCTACATGGCTGCGACCCCTTAGCACGAACTAGCATAATGAACGTGATCCGGGAAATAGGTTCACGGGGAAAGACAGTATTGCTATCGAGCCACATACTGGAAGAAATCGAAAGAATAACCGAGCAGATAGTCATCCTTCATGCAGGTAGGCTCGTCGCCCTTGGAAATCTACATGCAATTAGAGCAATGCTTGACAAGCATCCTCATCGAATACTGATACATTGTGAAGATGCAAGAGCCCTCGCATCAAGCTTCATCGACAAACAACCTGTTTATGGCGTCAGATTCCTAGACAATGAGCGACTCGAGATAATGACAAAAGATCTCTCTGAGGCGCATTCTATTTTACCAGCGCTAATCCTTGAGTCAGGAGTCCCGATACACTCTATTGAGAATCCAGATGATAATTTGGAATCTCTTCTCGGCTATCTTGTAGGTGATTCAGGATGAGCAGGGGGGATCGGATAGACTCCGAAGGAAGACGCCTAGCTACTACTGTGTGGACAGCTCTTGACAGAAAAGCTGGAGCGATAATCGAACTCACAGTCAGGCAACTCAAGAACAAGACCTCCACATGGACTGTAATGGGCGTCTCTGTCCTATTGCTAACACTCCTCTCAGCGTTCTATATCGACTCGGTAAGGGAAGGCTTCGAATCCATCGATAATGATGGTGACTCTGTTGATTTCGATGGCGATGGCTATCCTCTTGGACAGGAGATGAAGTACGGGTCCAGCGATTACGATGAAAGAGAATACCCTGGCGCTGCTATTTTCATACCCGAGAATCAAATTAACTACTGGGGCGTTAGAACACATTCTGGAAACTACACCTGGCAAGCCTCTGGCCCATCCAAATTCACAGGAAGTTGGGAAAATATCTCCACTAATTATGCTGAATATGGTGATGAATGCCCTGAAATAATCGGAGAGGATCTGGCGAATACCCCCTACGGATATAGCTCATTTGCATGCACTCTTGCCGACAACTCCGTGTATGTCCAATTCTTGAGATTCGATGGAAACGGAACTCTGGCAGTCGCCGAAGGCTGGAACGCAGAGTATGGTAGAACAACCGAGAGCTACTATGTCGCACCAGATCCGCCAAGCGCGTATATCGATGAAGACGGACTGGACTGGGACTCTGAAAACCCCTCTCAAAGCCAGGGATTCGATGATGACGGAGACTGCACTCAAGAGGGATACTATCTCCCTACGGGAAGTCAGAATGACGATGATAACAGGAATGGCGTGGCCTGCGACGTGCAGTGGATAAGAGGTCCGGATGGCTCTGTGCTGCAGATAAATCCGGATTATCTGGTCGATGAGGATCCTGTTGACTCAGAACTTCTGGGGGAATCTTCCCACAGGTCGTTCATAATCGCGACTGGGAAAATCGCATTCGCCATGATTATCGGTATATTCATGCCTCTATTCTTGGCGCTCGGACTTATCCGTGATGAGAGTGAGAATGGAACTTTACATTATTTACTTTCAAAACCAATTCACCGTGGAGAATTCATAGTATACAGACTCTCTGGGTATCTCATATTCACCGGCGGTTTCGTACTTGCGATGTCTCTCCTTATGGCTGCTGTTACTGTAACTCTCGGGCCGGATGGCAATAGGTTGGGAGACATCAACGTCTGGTTCGGGATAGGCGTAGTAACTGTGTTATCTCTTGCAGCATATGGCTCAATCTTCAATGCAATGGGTCTCGCATCCCCGAAATATGGTGTTTATTTTGCGCTGGTGTACGGCGTATACGAATTCGCAATGGCCGTCATGACATTATTCGGAGCAGATCTAGTCCCGATAATCTCAGTTTCTCATTGGTCTCTTCAAATGATAGATGCGATTGTAATTCTAGCTTGGCCGGATACCATCATGCTCGCCCAGATGGCCACTGCATTCAATCTTGAAAGTGGTTTAGCATTCTTCTGGAACCCTCCTGTACACACTTTCGGAACAGGCTCATCAGCCCTAGCAATGAGCCTTAGCGTAGTCGTACTTCTCGCATTCATAACACTCCCAGTACTCATCGGTCAATCCATATTCAATAGGAGGGAGATTGATTGAATGATCAGATGAAAAGATTCGGAGGGGATCTTTCTACCATGTGGCGATTCGACATACTCCCGCCTATCAAGAGACTCTCGTGGTGGTGGTGGTGGTTCATCCTAGTTCTACCAGACTCGAAACACCCTGAGAGATCCCGGCAACTCATGGTTCTTTGGTCAACCAAGGAGACTCCCTCGATTAGGGTGAACAACCATTGGTGGAAGCCCGGGGCCAGGATGGCAATTGATGAGCATGATGGCCACGTTCTGCCGGGAATGGTGTGTGCATGGTGGTATGATGGGGATGTGATGCACGAGCCAGCTCGTATGACCGAATGCCGAATTGCAGCATTAACAGACACACATCCTGATTGGCCAGGAGAAGGGATGGGCATAGGCGGCGGAGCAGTGGTTCCCCTCACAAGCGATGATCTGTCCTTCGGCATGCTGCCCGACCTAAGCAAGATGTGGCTTTCATTCAAGCCAGATCATGAGTCAAACCCCGACCTTCCAAAATCCTTCGAGGCAGAATTGACTCCTTGGTGGGAACGCCCAAGCAGCGCAACATATGCGAATAACGTCTACGCAATGGGGATGGGGTATGATATCCTCAGAATACATGCTATGAAAGCCAAGGTATTGATTGACGGAGAGGCTGTAGAAGGTTCAGCATACTTTCAGAAGGTGACTGTGCAGGCTCCTAGCGTTCCCTGGTTCTGGGGTTTCCTCCATTTTGATGATGGGACATACCTGGATTGGTTCTTACCTCACATCTCAGGGTCGATGTCAAAGAAAGACTCAGCACCCTGGTCCAAAAGGGATTCAATAAGATGGCCAAGTAATGCCAGGGGCCTGATGCACGATCGATCCAGAGGCACTACTGAGAAACTCGAGCAAGGATCGATTGAACTCATTCGTCCAGATGAGCCAAATGCATTGAGAGATTCAGATGGTTCGCTACTTCCAAGATTCAGGATAAGACTCCATAACGACAGAGTGAATGTGGAGCTCCAAGTAAGAGCCACTTCAAGGGCGCACTGGACTTTCGATCAACCCACTCGAGCAGGCCTAACAAGTCATCTCACATACAACGAGTACCCTCTCGAAGTAGAGCATATCCTCCTATCTGACGAGGCCGGCGACAGGAATATTTCAGACTTCAAGTGGATACGCGGCAATGCAGAGCATGCCTGGGGAATCCTAAATTGAAATGAAATATCTCAAACAACCATGGCCAATACCGGGGACCAACTCAATAGTGAGGCTACTAGGAACAAAATACCTACGTTGACAGACTCCGAGCAAATTCTATGGATAGGCCACCCTACAGCACGTAGCATGTATGGGAGATATGTTCTAGGGGGCTTGATGGGAGGGGTGTACTTATTTTTCTGGTGGGCGAATATGTCTGAAAGACCACAGGGGGAAGGGCAGATGGCATTTGTAATCAAGACGCTTCATCTTGGCGCAGACCTCTCAGGTGTCTTCGGACTCTTGCTGGTTATGCTAATACTTGCTAAAATAATCCATTTTTCCAATGGCCCTGCCTCCGGAAAGTGGACCATCCTGTGGGTCGTCTTTTCAGCCGTATTGCCAGCTCTCTGGGTCTCCATGGAAATCGGTATCAACGTTGCTGGCTTTTTTGGGGACGGAGATTTCCCCCTGCCTAGCTGGGGTAATGGCTACTATTTCCTTCTGGGCCCCATGTTTGCAGGGGTTCTGATTGCATTCACGGCGATTTACCAAAGAGCATTCACATATGCAATAACTGATCGCCGGATACACCTGATTAAGCGATTCATGTATCTCGATGCGAATAGCCAGAGCATCGGATACGACAGAATCGAGAATCTCATCGTCCAGACGTCAATCACTAGCAGATTGCTTAGATTCGGAACGATACAGATACTCACCGCTTCAGGCCTGAATATTGCATCCGACTCGACTTCTGTAGCAGCAGGAGTATCGAATGACATTCCAAATGACGAGCCTCCAGGGGGGATACGGAAACTATTCTCGGGGATTGGATTATTCCTCTCGTTCAAAAGAACTAGGCCGAAGGCGGTGAATGAACCTGAGTCCTGTATATACGGAATTCATGCTCCTGAGAAGATACATCTTCTAATTAATCAGACATCCGATGCATTCCGGATGTCGTAAATGGGCCTGACGATCCTCTGGGCACAGGCATATCGTTGATAACCGAAAGCATCTTGGTTGTAGTACGAGGGATTCGCATGTCCGAAGAAGATATCATCACAATAGCTGCACAACACATCACTCGAGGCGATTATATGACTGCAATGTCGATATTTGAGGAGCACGTAAGCACTTCTCCGGACGACCCTGCTGGATACCACGGCTGGGCAGAAGCAGCAATGTTCGAAATACAAGAAAATGGAAATTTTGATGAAAAAGGGAATGATAGAATAAATGAGGGCAAAGTCCAATCTTATCTAAAAAAAGCAGCTGGTTTAGAACCAGATAATGCTGAGTACCAAGCTGCACTTGCAAATGCTCTCATCGAGTTCGATCGTGTCCCCATGGCTATCCGAGAATTCAAGAAACTGATTGAGCTTGGTAAGAAAACAGAGGATGTCGATGTTTCATTCCATCTTTATGAAGCTGCTAAACAATTAATTGATTGTATCGATGTTAAGGTTGGTTATGATCGAAGTGAGCAGTTTGCAAGACAATTTATTCCCGTTGCAATAGAATTTGCCATCCTAGGATTAGGTTTTTCTTCTGTCGAAGAAGCAATGGAGCACTTGGCCGAGGAGTAAATGTGTGGCCCGGCCCAGAAGCCGAGAGTTTCGTCCTCGCAGTAGGCTATCACGGTGCAGCGTACAGCGGATCACAAATACAACCCGATATGCCTACAGTACAAGGCGAGATAAAGGACATCATCGAAGAATTGAATTGGTCTGAGAATGCAAAAATACGGCTATCATCGAGAACGGATGCAGGCGTAAGCGCGAGAATGAACTTAATCGATCTGGAACTCGAACAGTCACTCATGAAGAACTTAGACGAATCTAGAATCATCAGGGCTATTGGAGATAGGCTGTCACCACAGCTATGCGTATGGGGTGTTTTTAGAAGAAAATCTTCCTTACCAATACGGCTAGCAGCTTCTCGCACCTATTTGTATCGTCTAGATATGATTCATGGTTGGAAAAATGATTCAGATCAGAATATTCTGGAAGAAATATGTTCAATTTTCTCTGGAAAACATGATTTTTCAGCCTTCTCGAGACCGGATCCTGAAAGACTCCCCATCAGGACTGTCGATGAGTGCGCGCTCTGGAGGCGCGAAGATGGCGGAATCATCGGATTCAAAGTTACAGCCGAGTCATTCCTGTGGAATCAGGTTAGAAGAATGGCTTCAGCGATCAATGCAGTGAATAGCTCAAATTCAAGCATTGATGAAATCGTGGATGCCCTTCGGAACCCTGGCCGTGCTAGGGATTTAGGCAGAGCTCCGGCCGATGCACTACTGCTCTGGAACATCCAGCACAGGGACACCCCCCTCTCATGGATCGCCCCTCTCCCGGAATTGTCGTTTCACGCGCCTCCGCTTAGTTCAGACCCTAGAAGCATAGCACGCTGGCGCGCTACAGCTTTATCTGAGATACATACGCTTCTCGAGTCCGATTGGACTTCTAGGTTCACCTGACAATCAAGGAAACAAAGTCCCCATCATCGGCAGGAAGCAACTCTCTAAGAAATGAACTTGCAATTATTTCAGCAGTCTCAGTATGCCGTGTAAGGTCTGGAATGAGTATGGCACATCCATGCCAAGAAGAGCCATCTCTCGATATTGAGGCCAGGAATGCCGTAGCCCCTCCAAATGAGCGTCCCTCTCTCTCAAAACCATTTATTCTCCGGGGTTCGACATCTTCGATAGTATCGCCATCACACAGACCAGCCACTGCCCTCAGACCGGCGTATATCTCCAGGTTTTCCCCTATGACTTCGATATTCAAAGTTCCAGGCCACGCAGTTGCACCTAGTACCTCTCTAAACTGCTCCTGGTAGTGCGGCTGGGACATGAAAACCTGAGCTCTCCCGAGGCCACTCGCCACCTTGCCCTGTATTTTTATCCCCATCACGCCCACACCTTTTCTACATCTGCCTCACAATATTCTCGCAATCACTGTTTACGGCTGTAATCTCTTCCAACTACTTCGAAATCAGTGTAGCACCAGTTTCAGTGCGAATAATTGACCCGTCTTTGAGGACATGGACGCTCATCACAGCCTCTGTGGTTCCGTCTGGGAAGTCCATCACCGAGTGCTCGACCAGTATCTCGTCGTTTTCATAGATGCATCTGGTATCGCGGACAACGACCTTTTCGTTGGCCATCATCATCTTCATCATCTCCACCATCTGCTCTCTATTCATCGATGTGCCGGACTGGTGCCTGACGAACTCGTAGTCACCATGGAACAGGTCAGTGTACATGCCTGCATCTCTCTGATCTAGCGCTTTGGTCATTGTATCGTATAGGGTCATGATGTCCGACTCTAGAACCAACATTTCATTGTTCGTTATTCATAACTTAATTGGCAATAGCCATTTACTCCCTATTCCACAGCAAAGCATGGCGGCAGACCTGTCATGGATGAAGCAACGGTATGAAGAGCTCGTAGAACAAGGTTTAGCGTGGAACCCTCCTACCCTTGAATCTGCGAATGCACCCAGATGCAACGTCGATGGCTCTGAAATGATCATGCTGTCCGCGAACAATTACCTCAATCTCACAACTCATCCGAAAGTCGTCACAGCCTCCATAGAGGCGACCAAGAAGTATGGTGCTGGATCAGGTTCAGTGAGGGCAATTGCCGGGACCTTGGATTTGCACTTAGAAGCCGAGAGGATCGCTGCTGAATTCAAGGGTGTCGAAGCCTCCTTGATTTATTCAGCAGGATACACCGCAAATGTTGGTCTGATTCCGACGCTTGTCAGGGGGGAAAACGATCTCATCATCTCGGACGAACTAAACCATGGCTCAATAATCGATGGTGTTCGTCTGACTAAGGCCCAAAGGTCGGTATACCCGCATAATGATATGGGTGGCCTTGAGAATGCCCTTAGAGAAGGCAGATCGGCTGATCGTAAATTGATTATTACTGATGGCGTATTCAGCATGGACGGTGATATCGCGCCACTGGATGATATAGTGGATCTGGCTGAAGACTACGATGCTATGGTCATGGTGGATGACTGTCATGGCGAAGGAGTCCTAGGCCAGGGCAGAGGCATAGTAGCACACTTCGGGCTCCAAGGAAGAGTAACTGTTGAGGGAGGCTCATACTCCAAAGCATTAGGAGTCCAAGGCGGGATAATAGCAGGATCGGAGGATTTGAGGAATTACGCATTGAACCATAGCAGGTCTTGGCTTCTCTCGGGAAGCCAGCCCCCCGGAGTCGCAGCGGCTCAGAAGGCCTCGATAGAGGTTCTAAGGGACGAGCCACAACATGTACAGAGGCTATGGTCGAATACGAATTATTTCCGAGATGAGCTTTCTTCTCTTGGATTCGATACGGGAGTATCCACAACCCCCATCATACCAGTCATGTGCGGGGAAAGCAAGGTAGCCCAGCAACTATCGAGAAAATTGAGAGAGAAGGGAGTCATGGTTGGGGCCATTGTCTTTCCGATGGTTGCAAGGGACAAGGCCAGGGTAAGAACTCAAATGTCATCTGGCTTAACACGAGAGGATATCGACGAGGTCCTTTCAAAGTTTGAAGAGGTTGGGAGAGAAATCGGACTAATCTGACTCACGATAAAAGATGATATTCCATCGGAGAGATTATCACAGACCAATCCCAGCCTCCGGATTATGGGGGATGAGGGAGAGCCAATTTTCCAAATTCGAAGTGAGAATATTGACTCAGGGCTAAGAGGCGTCCCTGTTGGGACCTGCCAGACCTCATTCGTAGACCCTTTTGAAGGAGTACACTATGTCGGATACCCTGTCGAAGATCTAGTCGACTTAGAAGAAGAGGATGTCATCTACCTTCTGTTCAACAAAAGACTTCCCACCGAAGAGGAAAGCGAGGCATTCAGAGCGGAACTTGCCCACCGTGCAGAAAATATGCCTACTGGGGCTTTACGGGTACTTGAATCACTAACCCCGGGCTATGGACACCCAATGGATTGGTTGTCAATTGGAATACTCGCCCTCGGAGCTTCGGATACAACGGGCGACTTACGTACTGATGCCATGAACCTCGTCGCCAGAATGCCTGAATTGATGGCCAGGATATTTCTGCTGAGGGGCGGCAACATGCAGGAAACAAGAGACTCACGACCACAACTCGGACTTGTAGAGAATTTTACGCACATGCTTGGAGTAGATGGCGATGAAGCAGAGAGAATGAATAGGGTTTTGAGATTCTTTTTCATACTCCACATGGACCATGGTGGCGGCAATCTTTCGACATTCTCCGGAAAAGCTGTCGCATCAGGAAGGGCTTCGATATACGCATCCATATCTTCTGCAATGAGTGCGCTATCGGGCCCTTTACACGGACGAGCAAATCAATCATGCCTTGAATTTGTAAAGCGAATCGGGACTAGTAATGAGGAAGAGATTGAAACATTTGTGAGAGGCGAATTAGCTGCAAAGAGGCCAATTTATGGCTTCGGACACGGAGTACTCCGTGCAGAGGATCCCCGTGCAAGGTTACTCATTCAACTCGGCGAAGAGGTCTGTCCAGACGATTCTGATTTCAAAATTGTAAAATCTCTCCGTAAGGTAGTCCCCCCAATTCTTTCTGAGATACCTAAAATATCCAACCCATATCCCAATGTGGACATCGCCAGTGGGTCCCTACTCCAGTCTGTAGGATTCAGAAAACCAGAGTACTATACGACATTCTTCGGTTGGTCTAGAGTAGCGGGAATAACTGCACAAATACTCGATGAGCGAAGTGCACGAGGAGGTCGCGGTATCCCAATCTACAGACCCAAGTATTTGGCAGAGAATCAACCATACAGACGTCTTGAGTCATAGAGTCCCAGGGTCCTTGCCAACCCCTCTGTGGCCTATCAATCGAGGCGCTTCCCAAGGGAGTGTGTTGACTTTCGATATCTCTTCCAACTCTTCTGGAGTCGCACTCCACGACCAACGCTTACGCCATTTTTGAACAACCCCTCTACGCTCTCCCGCGGAAATCTCATTCCAAGGCATCCGAACCCCTTCAATTTCAGGCATCGTTGCGGGCCTCATACACCTCTCCAATCCTCCAGGATACAGTAGATTTGAATCCATGGTGTCAGATATGCACGATAGTCCTGCATCCAATAAACGCGGCTCTACGTCTAAGGGTGCAGGCCAGACGTAGACAGGATGCCCCTTTCTTATCTCATTGAAGCGTTCGAGCCCCTTCCCTTTCAACCCGACAGACGCTCCGATTGGAATATGGCGGGTCCATCCTTCGAGGTACTCCAGGGCGAGTGGCAGCATGGGTGCACCCAATTTTCTTTGTCGAGACAACATCCGTGGTACAGAAGTAGAGATGAACGACGGGAATGCTGCAGCTCTCTGGACATTCCATCCTCCCCATTGCCTTAATTTTGGCATGAGTCTAGCATGACGGTAGTCTCCAGAATGCTTCTCTGCCACTTTCGTTATGACTGGGTCGAAAGAGTAGAAGACCGTGGAAGAAACAGGAACGCCCTCACGTTCGATCATTTCTCTTACCTTTAGCATCAATTCACTCATGTGTCGCCTCATGGCATCACCCCTAAACCACCCTCCTCCAGCTCCGGAAGATGGATGAGGCGCCTTCAGCTCGAGACAGACGAACCGTCCCTCATCGACCCATCTTGAAGTAAATTCTTTTTCGGATAATAGGTCTTCAAATCGATCGGAATATTCCGCAATCTCGCTATAATCGCTAGATTCTGGATACAGGCCGCCATAAGTTCTCGGATCATGGTGGATAACTACCTCGCCATCAGCCGTCAGTCTGAGGTCCATTTCGACCCCATCCGCGTGTTCAATGCCGTACAGCAGGGCTTCGATGGAATTTTCCCTCGGCTTCTTCCAAGCCCCTTCAACCATATTCCTCCTGAGAGTAATGAAGGACATCAATTAGCCTATCAAAAATACTGATTCCGAGGAGTCAGCGGATACAACATAGTGTGTCCAATGCCTCCAACGCAGTGACAACGCTCATACCCTCTCATACATATTGGGTGTCGAGGCAGCAATATGGAAGGAGCCACTTTAGATCGCCAATCAAATCCTGAATCAGTACGCGGTTATGCATTCTATGACTGGGGCAAATCAGCATTCGAGACATCTGTGACAACCGCGGTCCTCCCTGCGTGGTTCGCCTACCTTTTCCTTAAGGCAAATGGCCTGGAGGCCGAGATTCTCGGTCGAAACATGACTTCAGACGCCGTATGGAGCGTTGCAGTTGCGATCGGAGCGCTTCTGGTGGCTATTGCAAGCCCATCTCTAGGGGTTATCGCAGATAGGCGAGCAATCAAGATGTGGTGGCTCAGAATACTAACTTACCTGGGAGCAGGGTCAACCATTGCTCTTGCCTTCGCCCCAATGTTCGATATCTCGATGCAGTGGGTTTGGATATTCGTTATGTTCTTGCTAGCCAACATTGGTTTGAACGGTGCAGGTGTATTCTACAATGCATTACTGCCGCACATGGGTACGGACGATGAGATGGATGCAATATCCAACAAGGCATTCGCATACGGCTATTTCGGCGGAGGGGTATTGCTGCTCATTCACCTTATTATGATCACATTCATCGTGGATGGCGCTGGATCAAACCCCAGTTGGCTCATCCCCTTCGTGATGGCATCCTCGGGAGCGTGGTGGCTCGGTTTTGCAATGGTGACTTTCAAGTATGTGCCTGAACCGGAAATCGAGAATGAGATGGAGAGTCTCGGAATCAACCAATCAGCGAAACTTGCATTCAGCGAGTTGAAGAAGACGTTCTCCGAATGGCGTAAATTCAAGACCTTATTCATCTATATGTTCGCCTACTTCTTGTTCATCGATGGCATAAATTCAGTAACTGCATTAGCAGGTATCTATGGCATATCCGTTCTAGGCCTCACAACAACCGCGCTGATAGCCACAATATTGGTCATCCAGTTCGTCGCAGCCCCTTGCGCGATAGGTTTCACAAAATTGGCCGAGGCCACTAGCACGAAATCAGCCTTGACAATATCATTGATTGGCTGGGTCGTCGTAGTGACGGCCGCGCTTTCTTTCGCACCGTTGGAACTCTCTCAACATTCAGAGTACGATTTCCAGTATGATTGGAATGAAGACACCTCCGAATACGACATCACAGTCGGAGAAACAGCATTCGCACTGAAGTTATCTGTCGACGAATCTGAGCAGGATTGGGCAACGAAGTGGCTTGATGCCATGCCCATACACGAAGACGATAATTACGACGATCGAACGATTTACGAATTCAATAATCCTGATATTGAATCTGATGATTACAGGGCAGCATCCACTGCCGATACCCAACTAATTGAGATGTTCTTCGGGGACTTCTCAGAAACAAGATTCAGTGCTAGTGTATCCGGAGGCCCCTTAGATGACCATACTGCCCTCGGAGACGAACACCCCACTAGTCTGGGAGACGGAATATTGGATTTCGTGCCTGAGGCTGTTAGGGACAAACTATGGGAGCCCCTTGGATTCAGTGTCATGTACCAATTCCTTCTGCTAGGGTGTATGGCTGGAGCCCTACTGGGTGGGTCCCAGGGATTAGCAAGATCCCTATTCGGTCAGATGGTGCCTGAAACCAGAAGCGCGGAATTCTTTGGGTTCTTCGGGTTCTTTGGCAAAGTAGCCGCGCTTCTCGGGCCAGCAATTTATGCATTTATGACAACTATGTACGACAGTCGCGTAGGTGTAGCTAGCTTGTGTATTCTCATAATAGCAGGGACATTCCTGATGCGCATGGTTGATGTCGAATCAGGTAGGGAAGATGCTCGCGCAGAGGATTCAAGGAACCGCGGTATAGAGGGCTCTTCCTGAAGAATTTGTGACACGTTCGAGTATGATGGCGATCTCCAGTAAGACTACCACCGGACCACCAACCAGGAACATGGAAAGTGGATCTGGAGGGGACAGAAATGCACCAATCGCTAGTGCTGAGAACCATAGAACCGATCTATTCCTGATGATCGTTTCTGCCAATATTAGATCAGATCGGATGAGCATGAATGCAACCAAAGGGACTTGAAATCCTATTGCTGATGCCGTAAGCAGGCCCACAATGAAACCTAGCCAAGAGCCGATACGCCAGGTTGCATCAAGCCCAGAAGAAATTGAATCTGCAGCAAGATACTCTAGAAGAAATGGAATCAATATCGAATTCGCATAGAAAAGGCCCATCATCGCCAATGCGACTGATGCCAAACAAACTCCTGCGAGCCTCAGAACACTTCCTTCTTTCGGAGGAGTCCTCTTCCCTCTAGAAATAATCTCTCTACCATTCCATGCAAGATCGAAAATCAATGCTAACATCGTAGATCCAAGAGCGATATGAACTGAAATTCTTAGTTTCAGGAGAATTAACTCAAGTGGTTGTATGATTACTATGCCAACCCCGTCCGGACGCCACTCTGCATTACTGGCCGCCCAAGAGATCATCCTCTCGGCAAGGGGGTATCCGATGATTAGAGCCACAACAAAGAGAATCGAGAAACTACGGGCACGACTTTTCAGATGCTCGACCAGAGAGCGCATCTCGGCGCGAGGGATGATGTCTGCATCTCTCACTACCCCCATGGAAAGATCCCCTGACACCTAAAATCACCTTCTTGTGATTATGGATAGTAAGTCTCCATCGGACAGTCTATGGTCAAGGCCAACTCTCTGCCAGTCAAATTTTGCACTAGGCCCTTTGACTCGCGCATATCTAAACTTCCTGACGAAATCCCTGTGGAGCTTAACACATATTTCCCTGACTGTTGAATCGTCCTTTACGATTAATGGCTCTACTAGATCAGCCTCCTGTCCCTGTGGCTTCAGATATATCGACATGAAGCCCAGATTCTCATAGATGAAATCCTTCATTTCTTCTATCCCTTCGCCTGTCTTTGCAGAAACCCTGAGAATCGACCAACCATCTGGCACCATCGACTCCGTCCTTTCCATGTCCGATTCAGTGGCTAGATCCACCTTATTGATCACCACAACAGCACGGGAATAGATTCTGTTACCTGCCAGAGTGTCTACAATATGGTCGTCAGTAGCATTCGACCTAAGTACAACGTTGGCAGACACTATCCCGAACGATCTGATTATGTCCTGAACCTCTCTTTCTGAAAGATTAGATTGCCCCAAAGTGGAGCGAACCACAACTCCTCCTCTGTCCGTCCTCCTGATGAAAACCTGGGGTTTCGGTTGATTAAGACGCATTCCAGATTTCCAAAGCTCATGATCTAGGACATTGAAATGAGATTCTTGGAACGGATCAAGAACATAAAGCACCATATCTGATGAGCGGATAACATTCAGAATTTCGCGACCTCTTCCTTTCCCCTCGCTCGCGCCTTTAATCAGCCCAGGAAGATCAAGAATCTGTATCTTCGCTCCTCTGTGTTCCATCAGCCCCGGTATACAGGTCAGAGTAGTGAATGCAAATGCCCCTGCCTCAGATTCAACTCCCGTAAGTTGCGATATCAAGCTAGATTTGCCGACAGATGGGAAACCAACTAGAGCAACACTTGCATCTCCTGATTTTTTGACTTCAAAACCCGGTGCACCGCCTCCAGATTTAGCCTGAGCCTTCTCTTTTCGTTCTTTGAGAGCAGCAATCTTCGCCTTCAACTTCCCTATGTGTCCTTGGGTCGCCTTGTTGTATTTCGTCTTGGTAATCTCCTCTTCAAGAGCCTGAATCTGCTCATCGATAGTGGCCATGGCGACAGCCCGTGGTCACGCCATCGGTTCTTCAAGACAGCACATATGTGGCCTCGCCATGTGATCAAACGTTCCCCTTCCCACGTATTTGCGTATCCAAGGTCTTCTCAGGGTCGATTGATGAGGGTCGCTCTGAAACATTGTTGTCAATGGAACCAGGCGAATCCTCTTGAAATTACTAACAATCTTGGGAAAGTTGCTCTAAGAAGAAATTCTTACCCCTCTCTAGGGAATCAGCACGTGCAGAGGGATTGCCTCCCGCATGAGCCCCTCTATTCCGTAAGAGGCGAATAACCCATTTCCGCTGCCAACGCTCATTCAGGGGCAATCGAATACCGGGCAATATTTCCCCAGACATGTATCCATTTTTACCTATTCTTACAGTTCTTTTTCTTAGCCGAACTGCTTTCGGGAGAAACGTCAATTCCTTCTCGCTATCGAATCCGTGGTGCGCGTCCGGATATGGATGTAACCTAGCATTTGGAAGTTGAGTGATCAACTCTTCAACTAGATGAATCGGAGTCCAGTCGTCTTCTTCTCCATGCAGAATCAAAATAGGCGAATCGGACCAATTTTGAATCTCTGGCCTAATATGGGCCGCTGGATAAAATGGTAAATGAGCATCGAAATCAATTCCTAGAATATCGATAATAGGGGACCACGCCGAGTAAAGGGCAACAGTTCCGCCAAGACTCCAACCTGCAATGCCTATCTTGCCAATTCTAGGGTCATGAGCCAATAACGAACGTGTGCTAAATGCATCAACAAGCATCATTGCATGAGTTACTGAAAGCTGATCGTCAACAGTCGAACCAACCCCTCTTGAAGCGAATGAATTCACTTTACAAACCGCGAGCCCAGCATCAATCCAACTTCTTATGTGGTCGCTATGATGGGTTGCCCAACCTTTGCTTCCATGATGGGTAATTACACAACCAAACGGCCCTTCACCTGTCGGAAGATGTAACTCAGCCTCAATTGTAATTTGAGGCGTATATTCCAAACCGGTGAGTATATGATGGATCTCAAATGGAGAGCGAGATTGAACTTCCAAGAGCTCAGCCATAGGTGCCCGGGAGACTCAATCCATTTGAAATGCAGACCATGCCCTGGACCACCATACAACCAAACGGCTCCCCTTCCACGCACCTGCATGCCTAAGATCGTCCTGAGGTTAATTGATGGGGAATGCTTCGACGCAACCCTCTCAATGAAGCCAATCGATCTTTTCTTGAAGATGGAAAGGCAAGAAATGCGCAGTGATCGGCCCAGTCCGCTTGACTCCATCCATAGGCCGTTCTCAGTAGATGTCGAAGGCGATATTCTGGATGCGTGGGATTCTTCTTCAGGCGATGCAGAGGCGACTTCGATCTTTGAAATCGAACCACTGGACACCAGGTTATCAGCACTCTACAGCATCGGCTCTTGGGCATGTGTGGCTGAATGGACTTGTTGGGACGCACGTGCGTATTTGTATATCGAGCCATACGTGTCAAGAGAGATGTCAATTAACGACTTAGTCGATTTCGAATTATGGTTGGACTTGGCATCAAGCCTATCCAATTTTAGCAGAGGGGAATATGTCGACAAGGTAACTCAAGATTGGATGTCACGTAGAGATGACCTAGGGGCGCCTGTGGAAAGTAGAGATGACCCTCACTTGATATCTACTATGTCTGCTCATAGGTCTGCTTCATCCGACTTACATCGTATTGCAACAGCTATCAGAAAAACATCAGGGAGGTTGATGCTTGGAATTGAACATACACCGCCCTCCGAATGGCTAATTGATGGCATCGCCTTGCGAGACATAGGAGGGCGGGATAATGCGCCGTGAGGTAATTCCCGAAGCCTGTGTCGTTCTTGGACGCTTTCAGCCTGTTCACAGGGGGCATGCGTCACTATTGTCATATGCTGAACAGTGGAGGAAGAAAAACAAGCCAGAAATGCCCTTGAGAATAGCCATAGGTTCAATCAACAAACCACAGAATCTGAGCAATCCATGGGATGCTGTGGAACGCGAGGAAATGTTGAAGGCAAGTCTGAAAGAACTCGATTTCGATGCAGAGATTGTTGGCGTACCTGACATCGACAATCCTCCTGAATGGGTGAATCACGCTGAGGCTTACCACGGCCCACCGGGTGTTTTGATAACTAGCGACCAAGCAACTGCAAATCTCTACGTGTCCGGTGGCTGGACTGTCGAACTGATTGATTTGGTGAACAGAACTTCGTTGGAAGGGTGGAGGGTCCGGGAAACTGCTAGAATGATGTCCACAATAAACGACGAGATCGCCATACTCACAGTTTTGAGTCCAACTATGCAAGCGTCTGTGATTAAGACTATGATTGAAATGGATGCATTTCGGAGACTTGCATTCATGGGGGAAGGCGGAGAACCAGTCGGCTAATCCGCATCATAGATGCAAGATCCTTCGCAGTAGTCATCCACAAACCCGTTGTAAAGGTAGCCAAACGCCATGCTGTGGGCCGCTCCAACACCTGCTACCCAGTTGTGCGCTGGATGCGGCTCTTGACCTAGTAGATTCTCCACTGGGGCATGGCTGAAACCGCCATCGAAATACACCCCGATATTTCCTGTTGCGCTCTCTCCCCCCTCTACGACAGGCATGCCGTACGGCAATATCGAAGAGCTGGAAAGAATGGAAGCATCTGCATTTCGAAGTGCACGACTCGTAGATATGTTGGAAATCTGGACATCCCCTATGGATCCAATGTACAGCATCTCGTAAGGATCGATCCTACCTTCCAAACCATTCGACAGAGTTGACCAGGTGTTAGTATCTGTAGCATCCCAAAGCGATTGGACTATTGAGATAACAACCGCTCTATCGAGCTGCGATGGATATCCGATTACGCTTTCCATCAGATCATCGAACTGATCGTATTGCGTGCACCTCTCAATTTGGTGAGAGAATGCTGCCCCTCCGACCCACAATGCCCCTCGGCTGACATCCGGAGAAAGCCCAAGTAACGATGCCCCTCTGTTTCCTCCAAGTGAATAGCCAGTATAGTAAACCTCAGAAGTATTGACAAGAAGACGCCCGCTGCTGTCTTGCATTTCAGGCAAATCAGAACAGATTCCCTTGAACGTCCTAATCATTACCACATGATTGACCATCGCTTGCTGTAACCTGTCTGATTGATGGGTGAAGTAGTACCCATCCATTATGCCCATTGAGATGCCATCATAATCGTCCGAGCTCCACCCGTAGAAATCTGTGGCTAGGAGAGCCGTTTCGTATATCTCCCCCCACTCTCTGAGGCCACTACTAACGTGACCCTCCCCCGTTCCAAGGAAGCCATGTCCAAATACGGTCAAAGCACCAGGCTCAGTTGAGTTGTATAGGGACATAGGAATAATCAATGTGAATGGGACCTCTCTATTTTCCACGAAGACAGGGTTTTGTGATGAATCTCTTGATAGTAACGTCGGAGCCCGATCTTCCAATAGGTACTGAGGCGCAGTAAATGTGCCTCTTACCCTTCTGTAAATCATGCCATCTCCGCCGAAGTTGTCTTCCACTCCATCGGAATTAATCGTACATCCGAGACCGTCCCCTATTCTTTCCAAAGCATCATCTCTCATCGACAATACGGGGCCTATGACCGATTCAATGGATGCAGTATGAAACGACCAGAGAGCCTGAATATCATTCTTCTCGACTCCTATATTATTCTCAGCAACATCGATGTATTCATTGTACACAGATCTCCTTAGTTCAATATCCTCTGCATTAGTGACCTCTCCCCCGATTAGTGCGCTCAGTGCAGCAGAAGGTTGGATGGGCTCGCCATTCTGATCATTCAGGCCGCGTATGACCACCATGTACGACGTATCGTGCTCAAGAGCAGCGGCAGTTCGAAGGTGGACAATGGTCTGCTCCCCATCTTGCGCTCTCGCATCCAGTTCGACCCAATGCGCGACTAAAGCATCGTCATCTAAGTTCCATATGATCGTTGCATGATCGGGCTCCATTGATCTTTCAATATCATACTGGTAAGCGACACCTTGGAGGTCCGGCACTTCATCGAAAGTCGTCATAATCTGACTTGCAGTACTCATTCCATCTAGTTGATTAACTCTAGGAATCTCTATGACGTCCATCGAACCTGAAGCCGGAATCGAGCCTGTGGGATAGTGAACTCTCAACCCGGTAGTTGTTGTAGTGTCCTCAACAAGGAATGCATCGGATGGAAACGGGAGCATACAGTGGTGTGGATTCAGATTGTCGCATCCAGCCTGATTCGGCACATTGGTGATTACGGGCAAATCTGTATCCTGGACAGGATCCAAGTCGCCACCCTGGTCATTCTCACTCGCGTCTTCGGTGTCTATGGAATCATCTTGACCCACACAACCTGCAATTGGGACTAATAGAAACAATAGGGCAATAGAATAAGCAGTCAATCGTACATTCATCTTCTAAAGGAAGTTAGTAATAATATATCAATGGATGTGAATGTAATCATCCAGTCAGCACTGATTGCTGGTGTTCCCATACCCGTCCAAGTGAGACATCAATGAATCAAGGCGTTTGGGATTAACACCTAGATCACTAATGCCTATTCTTGACGAGCTGTACCCGTGTATCACTGTCAATCCTTCTGAGCATTCAATATGAACCACAAGATCGTCTTCGAACCTTAGAAGAAATGTCGTTTCAACCACATGGAACGTATCATTATCGGAATAGACAATTTTGCTTCTATCTCGATCGGATACCCACTCTCTGATTGAATCTCTGGCATCGCCCATGCTGCCCTCAAATACAATGCCCCCAGCCTCATCCGTTCTGTGATCCCATTTTCCGAATCCTGCGCAATTGAGCGACTCCTCCCCACATTCTTCCGGAAGAGTCTGTGAATAATCTGGCTCAGGGGAGATTGCCTTGATTGTTGCTATGAGGAATAACCACGACACGAACAGGGCCAACGCTGCATATGACAAGCGCCGGGTAATAACACTCATATTTTCACTCCGAGACAACTACCTTGGCTGGTTTTAGTACACGATCATGGATCATATACCCTGTCTCGATAACTTGCAATACTTTGCCGGAATCAACACCCTCTGGCGCGGGAATCGCTGCAATTGCTTCCATCCGGCTGGGATCGAATACCCCTCCTTCAACGTCAATCTCAACAATCCCCTCCGAAGAGAGGGCGGATCGCATGCTTTCTGCAGTCAGCCTAACTCCCTCCAGAGTTGAATCCACGGAGTCTTTCGACGACTGAATGGCAAGCTCGAGACTCCTCAGAACATCCAGCATCCTCAGTCCAAGTTGACTAGATGAGTATCTGATTAGATCTGCTCTTTCCCTCAAAGCCCTTGAACGTACATTTGCAATCTCTGCACGAGCATACTGGAGATCGCGTTCTAAAGATTCGATACTCACTTCCACAGCATGCTCGTCCTCGGGAGTATCCTCTTCATCATTTGCAACCTCATCTCCATCAGTCATATCCAATACCTCCTCTTCCTAAAAAATTGTAATCAATCAACATAGAAATATTCGCCGTCGATTTTCTGCTCCCTATCTTTTCTGCTCCCTGGTTTGTTTATTCTCGGCCTGTGAGATTCATGATCTCTTCGAAACGTCACATCAACTTGTTCCAGGAATCGATTCATGCCTTGTCTTAGCGCCATCGGTCCATGAGCATGTCCTTGGACTCCTCCCTCTCCCTCGAAGACAAGTAGCGAATCACTCACAATATCGATGAAATAGATATCGTGGTCAATGACCATGGCAGCCTTCTCTTTGGAAAGCATGGTCCTCCGAATTGCCTTGGCTGCTTCCATTCTAGCATTCACGTCTAGATGCGCACTTGGCTCATCAAGGAGATATAGGTCAGCTTCTCTGCCGAGACATATGGCTATACTCACCGCTTGCAACTCTCCCCCTGATAGACGCCGAGCACTTAATTCGACCATCTGATCAATCTGAAGAGGCCGAATGACTTGCGTATTGAACTCCCCGCTTCTCCATGTGAGCCCTATCTCAGAATCTAACCACTGAGCCACACTTCCTTCAAAATCTGTACTGACATGCTGTGGTTTGTACGATACTGTCGCATCCATTGTGCACCATCCTTGATCAGGCTCAATTTCCCCTGCAATCATTCTGACCATCGTCGTCTTGCCAGTTGCATTCGGCCCCACCACGCCTACCACTTCGGCACTTCTGACGCCACCTTCTCCTGTTTTCAAGGAGAAATCTCCCATTTTCTTTTCCATATCTCCCCATTCCAGGATGATTTCTCCAACCTCTTCACCACGCACCCTGCCTCTTAGGAATGAAATGGGCTTGTCTCTGATTCTGACATTTTCTTCTGTTAGGAAGCCATCGAGATAGGCATTTATTGCAGTCCGAGTGGTTCTTGGGGGAGTGAATATCCCGTATGCAGCACGTCCACCGTATACGACATGAACAAGGTCGCATAGAACATCGAGAATCGCCAGATCATGCTCTATTACGATAATTCTCTTGCCCCTTTCCACAAGATTCTGAATGATTCTGACAACCCTCATACGTTCATGGATATCGAGATAGGACGAAGGCTCATCGAAGAAGTAGACATCGGCTTCTTTCAGTATGGTTGCACATATCGCGACACGTTGTAACTCGCCACCAGATAGCCCCGAGAGCCGCCTATCCAGTATGTGGCTTATGGCGGTTTTTTCAGAATATTCATCAAGCTCACCACGATCATCGACTCTCGAAAGAAGACCTCGGACTTCCCCATCCCAAAGTTTTGGAAGCTTATCGACGTACTGTGGTTTGACAGCTATGGCAACTCCCGATTCAGAGAGCAGACCAAGATAATCTCTTAATTCCCCACGAGGGAATGAGTTGAGAATCTCATCCCAATCCCTGTCAATAATGCCCCAATCTCCAAGATTAGGCCTCAAGGCCCCAGATAACAGATTTATCGCAGTTGATTTCCCCATCCCATTTGGCCCAAGAATTCCGACAACTTGTCGTTCACGCGGAGCAGGTAGACGAAAAAGTCTGAATGAGTTCTCTCCGTAACTGTGAGTCATGTCGTGATCGAGCTCTTCTGGAAGATTGATGATTTTGACTGCATTCCCTGGACAACGTTTTGCCCTATTCAAGCACACAGGACAGGCCGTTTCAAGAATTCTACATTTGTTGCCTTCGAATTGAATGCACTCCCTTCCGCAACTACCTGCGTATTTTTGCAGATAATCGAATGCGGGGGTATTTGGCTTGCATCGTTCTTCAAGCAATACTGCGACTCGCATGCACTCTACCTCGCCACCCGCCTCGTGGGCCGACGTTTGAGCCCTTCGTGGCAACCAGTCAGATAGGTAGGAATCGATAACGGAAGTATACCCATGCAGCGAGACCGATCTTCTCAGGTTTCGATAGCTGCACTCTTTGGGAGAATACATCGCCATCACTCTTGGCTATCTTCCTCAATATCGAGTCATAGAAAGCCATCATCGCTGCTGGAGAGTATCTTGATTGCCTGTCCAAGTGTCCAAGAAGACTCCTAGCAGTACGTCCATATGATTTTGCGCGTTTGATGTAATTCCGGCAGAAACCCTCCCACCCCGGATGACGCAAAAGGCTCGTACCATCCAGAACGTCTTGTTCGGATATGCCGTACCTGCGCAAGTCGTTTAGAGGCAAGTATATCCTACCTCTGGCCGAGTCCTCTAGGACATCTCTCAAGATATTGGTCAGCTGCATGTATATGCCCCATGCTTCAGCCTCATCCTTGGCCTCTGGAGCATTGTAGCCGTAGATTTCTATGCACACGAGACCAACAGTAGAGGCAACTTTGTAGCAATACTCGTAGAGATCCTCGAAAGTTTGGAATCTATCTCTGTGAAGATCGTCCTCCATTCCGCTAATCATGTCGTCCAATAGCGATCTTGGGATTCTGAATTTTTCAACAGTGTCTTTCAGTGCGATGAATATCGGGTCTGTGGAAGTCACGGCAGTATAAGCTGTCGAGAGCTTCTTACGATAGTAAAAAAGCTGAGACATTTTATCGTCGTATGCTTCTCTTTCAAGAACAGGCTCACCCATTATTCGCTCTATCTCTGTCCTGTAGCCCCTAGACTCCCTACTATTCTCAGAACCTCCAGGGAATAGATCAGTGTAGTCGCCATCAGCGATATCGTCTGCCCTCCTGCAGAAGGCGTAGTATGCGCATATTGATCGTCTGACCTCTTGAGGAAGGTACTTGAACGAATGATAGAAGTTCGCAGCTTCTATCCTGGTCAACTCTTCACAGTACTCGTATGAAGCAGCAATCATTCTTTCAGGCAGCTCGCCCTCTTTCCAAATCGAAGCGTCAATGTGTCCAAATGGATTCCTAAGGCCTCCCCGCAGCCCAGCGACACCCATGAATTTGGCCCCTTCTCTGAGCGTTTCTAGCGCTGTTATCGAGATTGCACGCGTAGCATCCCTGGTGAGTGAGACCCTCGATCTAATTGCATCAATGGGCTCACTCGAATCCTTCTCGAAACCAAGGGTGATGTCTTCGATATCTAAGCCATCAACATCGATGGACTCAGCCTTTTCATTCAGCGACATCATGTTTCGGAACAAAGTTAGACGTTTGAAGGTCTGTGTCTTTAGTGCGCTACCGCATCATTCCCCTGTCGAAAATATCCTGCCCGACCTTATCAGTCTCTTTTCATACCACTTTGATCGTACTGCTAATTTGCATTGGAAGAGAATTAGCCCTATCGCACGTCTGCCTATCTTAATCGGCTTACCGGGATTCAGGACATTCTTGTCGCGTAGTAGCGCAATAGTCCTACGGCCAATAACTACTGGCAATAGGCAGGATAGGCGCAGGCTCCTATATTCTCTCGGAATGATCGAAATATACTCTTCCGCGAAGTCAAGATGCTCACATGTCAAGTCTAGATATGCAGAATATAGGGCCCTGAATGAGTTCATCGAGTCAGGATCGAGGAGATCAGAGGGGCCAAGCCCATATTCTGAAAGGCGATCCTTTGGGATGTAGCATCTCCCTATCGAGAGATCAGAGGGAATGTCTCTCAGAATGTTGATCATCTGCAATGCTTTACCGAATCGAATTCCGAGGCCAAGCATCCTTTCAGCCTCAAGATTCCCGCCCTCAATAAGTCGAAATAAGGAAATTTCTGTCCAAAATTCGCCAACAGATCCAGCCACTCTGTATGCGTAATCGTCCAACTCTCTGTCAGATTCCAAAGTCTTGATTTCGCTCGATTTCGTACCGAATCTTTCTATATCGAGCCGCTGACCACTTATGATTACCAGCAGGCATCGCAATATCATTCCCCTATCGGCCTCTTCAGTGCAGGCATATGCGGATATCACGTCGGAGACAGATCTTAAGAGGGTCTCCTCGTCATGATTTTCCTGAAGATCCGCAATCGAATTGAGATCTATGTCGTCTGAATTATTTTGTACGGCCTCCGAGTACTTGTCAAGCATCCCGATCAAGAGTTCCGGATTCTCCCCCGTGTCTGCGATAGTGTCGGCAACTCTGGCAAGTAGGTAGAGGAGCCCAACTTGGTTTCTTATTTGGTCTGGAAGCGTTCCGAGGGAGAGATAGAACGATCGAGAGGTCCTCCTAAGGAGATCATCAATAGCCTCATTCACAATCACACCCATGGCAATACTTCGGTCTGTACGCGAGGCGCTTCGATGTTGAGGTCTTCGCACGGTCGCTCAGGAATCACGCAATCCTGCTTCGATAAGTGCGTCTGCGAGTACCCGGCCAATGACTGAAGGGTCATCAGCCACATAAATGCCTGCAGACTTGAATGCGGATATTTTCTCTGCCGCCGTTCCTTTCCCGCCGCTTATGATTGCACCAGCGTGCCCCATTCGCTTGCCAGGGGGGGCAGTTGAACCTGCAACGAAGCCGACAACCGGTTTGGTACCATTTGCAGATATCCACTCAGCCGCCTCTTCTTCCGCGGAACCCCCAATCTCCCCTATCAGAACAATTGCTTCTGTTTGAGGATCAGATTCGAAAGCTTCGAGGCAATCGATGAATCCTGTACCCTGTACGGGATCGCCCCCAATGCCGATACACGTCGACTGCCCCTCTCCTATGCCTGTGGTTTGAGCAACTGCCTCGTAAGTGAGGGTTCCCGATTTAGAAACTATGCCAATCCTACCTTTACGATGAATGTGGCCGGGCATTATGCCAATTTTCGACCCGCCACTTGATCCTGGTGTAATTATGCCTGGACAATTGGGCCCTATGAGTCGCACATCTGGATATGACGCCATGGCATCTACCACATCCACCATATCGAGGATGGGGATCCCCTCCGTGATACATACCACTAGGCCACCTCCTCGAACGGATTGGAATGCGGATGCAGCCTCTTTAATCGCAGCGCCAGCGTATGGGGGTGGGACGTAAATAACGCTAACTTCAGCCATAGTTTCCTCGATTGCCTCCCTCATATTATCGTAGACAGGCACCATTCTGTCATGTAAGGAAACAGTCATGCCCCCTTTCCCGGGAGTGACCCCTCCTACGATGTCAGTACCATATTCGACCATTTTCGCGCCATGAAATGTACCCTGACGGCCAGTGATCCCTTGAATCAGCACCTTGGCATCTTCATTTACCCATATGGACATCAGGCTGCCTCCTGAATCAAATTAACAATTTTTTCAGCACCTTCGGCAAGTGAGTCTGCAGGATGTATATTTAGCCCGCTGCTTTCGAGAATCGCCTTACCCTCATCCACATTTGTGCCTGCAAGCCTCACCACCAATGGATCTGATAGCCCAAGTTTGCCGACTGCTGCTATTATGCCGTTTGCAATTATGTCGCACCGCATTATCCCTCCGAATATATTTACCAGGATTCCTTTGACATTGGGATCTTCAAGAATTATGCTGAATGCAGTCGTGACTTGATCTTCATTGGCCCCACCGCCTACATCAAGGAAATTAGATGGCTCCCCGCCATACAACTTGATCACATCCATGGTGGCCATAGCCAAACCCGCACCATTCACCATGCAGCCGATATCCCCATCGAGCTTGACATATGAGAGGCCAGTCTCCTTCGCCCTGACCTCTATCTCCTCCTCTTCCGAAAGATCTCTGATATTTTCCCATTCAGGATGTCTGAATAATGCATTATCATCGAATGAAACTTTGGCATCAAGAGCAATCATGCTGCCACTTTCCGTCCTTACAAGGGGATTAATTTCTATCATGCTACAGTCTGAATCTACGAATAAGGTTCCAAGATTGACAACTAATTCTGAAAATGATGTGCAAGATTCACCAACTAGGCCGAGAGCAGATCCAAGTTCCGAGCACTGTAAATGCGTGAATCCATTTCTCCCCTCGCTCCATATTCTGTGGATTGCATCAGGATCATTCTCTGCAACATCCTCAATATCGACTCCGCCTTGTTCTGACGCCATGACGAGCAACGAGTTTGCACTCCGGTCGACAAGCATCGCCAGATAATACTCGTGCGCTATCGAACACCCTGCTTCAACATACAGATTTCTGACCATTTTCCCCTCCGGTCCCGTCTGCTTGGTTACGAGCACGTTGCCGAGAATATTCCTTGCATATTCCTCCACTTCATCCTCTGAGAATGCTATTTTCACGCCTCCTTCCATTCGGACATCACCGGTGTCTGGACACAAGAGTGTGCCTTTGCCCCTCCCTCCTGCATGTATCTGGCTCTTTACCGCCACTGTCCCTCTTCCTAGTTTCTGATATGCCGATAGAGCCTCATCGACGTCTTTGCAATGAACTCCCTCAAGTACCGGGACGCCCGAATCTCTGAACATATTCTTGGCTTGGTACTCGTGTATATTCATGCTGCTCGAACTGAGCGCTACGCAGGACGTCCTTGAACGGTTCGCATGATAATCAACACGGGGACAACCCTAATTCCTCGAACGCTCGACCAGCATCATGGATGCAATAGTCTTGGCAGGGGGATTCGGGACACGCCTCAGACCGTGGACTCTTTCAGTGCCCAAGCCACTTGTGCCCTTGTTGGATACGACCTTGATAGAACACTCGATACGTATTCTACCAAGGTCTATGGTCAACAGAGTGATCATCGCCGCAGGATACGGGATAGAACAGATGAGATCATACTTTGCTAATCTCGATGTGGGGTTAGAGGTTGTAATCGTCGAGGAAAAAGAACCTCTCGGAACAGGCGGAGCGATAGTGAACTGTATGGCTGCCGTCAGGGGCAATAGATTTCTGGTTTTGAATGGCGATTTGATAACAACCGTAGACATCCCTGGAATGATCGCCCAGCATGAAGGAGACAGCCGTCTCGCAACCATCTCGTTATGGCCTGTTGAAAATCCAAATCGCTTCGGCGTTGCAGATTTCGACACTTCGGATAGAGCAATAAAACGATTCCAAGAGAAACCAAATTTAGGAGAGGAATATTCCAATCTCATAAACGCAGGTTGCTATTTGATTGAACGAGAAGTGATTGATGAAATGCCCGATGGCCCACATTCTATCGAAAGAGAAGTCTTCCCCTCAATAGCCAGATCAGGCAATATGGGCGGCTTTTGCTATACTGGCAGGTTCATAGATGCAGGGACTCCTTCCAGCTACCTCGACGCAATGCGTGCCGCAATCGAGGATGGCACATTCAATCGCGGCGAAGTCATCGGCACAACCTGGTCCATGAGTGTTATCGGCGATAGTTCCTCGACCTCATATAGCGCAATAGGGCGCGGATGTACAATAGGCCACAATACTGTTGTGAGATCCAGTGCGATATTGGATGGGGCCAGCATAGGGTCCAACTGCCACATAGTGGGATGCCTAATTGGGCGAGACGCGGTAATTGGCGACAATGTCCGTATGATTGATCAGGTTGTAGCATTCAATAACCACTCAAACATATGATTGAGGCGACACCGAGAAAAGGCGAACGTATGAGAGCCACACATGCCTGAGCCGCTTGTAGTGGTCAATTGCAAGACATATTCGACTGCATCTGGAGCTGCTGCAGAGGCTCTTGCAATCCAGATGATGGGTCTCAAGACTTCCGCTAGACTGGTTCTAGCTGTATCCCCTCTTGATTTGGCGCCGGTTATCTCCTCTGCTCCTGATTTAGAGGTCTGGACTCAACATTTGGATCCGGTGGGCCATGGGTCCAATACTGGGCGAATTCAGCCAGATACAGCCATTTCAAGGGGAGCATCTGGTTCACTCGTCAATCACGCTGAGAGGAAGGTTCCCCTGGGACATGTGGACGAACTCCTTGCCATGGTGCCTTCCGGGTTCGAAGTATGTGCTTGTGCCTCCGACGCATCGGAGGCAATGGCCTTGGCGCATCTAGCACCGCCCATGATTGCAGTAGAACCTCCGAGTTTGATAGGGGGCGATGTCTCAGTCACCAAGGCAGACCCATCTGCCGTTTCAGATTCTGTTGATGCCGTCCGCGCCGTAGATGATGGCATCAGGGTTCTCTGCGGTGCAGGGGTAAAGACGGGCGAGGATGTAGCAGCGGCTATCGACCTTGGTGCATCCGGTGTCCTGCTCGCCTCTGGAGTAACTAAGGCTACTGATGTAGAGGCTGTACTTTTGGATTTAGTCTCCCTGTTGTAAATTTTCAATATATTGGGAATCGGATTAAGTGGCCATAGCCTACGGAAGGGGTCATGGCGCAACCAAGAACAATACAGAATTCGATGCTAATGGGCATATGCATAGGGGCTTTCGG
>DANO01000027.1:0-4031 GCA_002497295.1 Euryarchaeota archaeon UBA171
GGTGGGGATAACTGGAGCTCTTGGTTAGATTCCTATGATTTCGGCGATTCCGAGCTTCAAGCCGTCGACAGCCAGGGGTCCCAATGGCAATCCATGTGGACAGACATATGGTACTCCGAATTCTCGAATCCCCCTGAGATTTACATTCGCGTAGAATCGGATTTTGTGCATGTGGCGTTTAATCTGAATGAATGCTCAGAGTGCGGCCAGCCGGAATACTTCTCATACTATTCAGATTTCAATTCTGGGAACGAGGACGCCATCGCGATGGTGATGTGCCTCCTTTGGCCAGTCACCATTATCGCAGGTATGGTTTGGGGTTTTGCCACTGGCAGGAAGCCATTTGCGTATGGACTTATGTCGTTCTGCGCTCTTGTCGCGGTCGGCGTGATGTTGCTGTTCGGACTACTGGTCATGGCTTTCGGTTGGTAGAGATCTGAAACCAGATTGGATATCGTCAGACAGATATACGCCCTCGAAGAAAATTAACTATCCTTTCAGACACCAATTCGGCTCGAAGAATCCTTCTGTGCCCAAGGCCTTCAGTTAGTAGGATCTCGCTGTTAGCCACCTCTTCGTGCAATCCCTCGGACGACGACATATCAGCGTCCATGTCGTCTTTGCAATGAATTATCAGCGATCGAATACGAAGACTATCTGCAAATCCAACAGGGTCCAAGGAAGACACTCTCTGCTGGTATTTCTTCTCATAGTATTCAAACATCATATCAGTGTATTTTTCCTCAGGAAGGCCAAACATCCCAACAAAATCGATGAATAGGGGCCTGATCGTCAAGGATGGCAGACTGATTGTAACGATGCTCTGGAAATAATTCTCTCCCTTGACAGAATTCAAAGCTGCAATCGAGCCTATAGAATGCGAAATTACATGATCGAAGGGCCCTATTTCATTAGATAGGTGATTGATACAGGATATCACTTCGGATACGTTACAACCTCTCGAGGTAGATTTTCCATGGCCGGGAAGATCGAAAGCAGTAACATCAAAACCAGCACTATGACATTCCCTTGCAATACGGTGAAACTGACTCCCCCTCCCGTTCCATCCATGAACAAGGAGAATCCTTTCACCTTCATTTCTAAGATGATAGACTTGTAGAATTTTGTTCAATTCTGGTATCAAGACTCTTGAAAGCTCACTTTCAGCCAGGAAATCAAGCTCCCTATCCGGGGTCCTGAAGCGTATCGGTCGGGTGAAGAAGAAAAGAAGAAGCCTAGAAGCGAGATATGGAGACAGGAGATGCAGAAATCTAGCGAGTAGCAAGATTATCTTGGGCAACCTGTAGTAGTCATTGACAATCTTTTTCTCAACCATCACCGAATCACCAGACAGACTTTTTCCAAGAGTTGATTATTCAAATTCCCTTGTAATACTCTCTGGCAGCGTTTTCCAGATCTACTCCGACCTTCCTCTCGTCAAGGGTCACAGTCACTCCGTCCTTTCTCACTGCGACACCATCAACAAAGACATCCATGCACCTTGAGTCCGAATACAGCAGATTTGCTAACAGCCTCCGGCCATTCACCCCATAGGGTCTCATCCGAATATCGTCGATATCCCAAGTTACCCAATCCACAGATCCCTTGGTTGCGAGTCTCCATGTCTCATCAGGATCGAGTATCGATGCATCCCAATGATCATGTCGCTGAATCAGACTAGCTATCTTTGCTTCTTTACGAAGATCAAGTGAGTTGTTGCTGGCGACCCCATCAGTTCCAAGACGTACATCCGCGCCCGCCTCGACCATTGCAGGGTACGACATGGTGCCCCCGCAAGCGAGCTTTTGATTCGATGTAGGGCAGTGAACACATTTAGCAGAATGCCGAGCCAATATCCGCATCTCTTTCTTGGTAACCCAACCACAGTGGGCGCATACCGTCTTGTCAGTGAAATAGCCAATGGAATCCAAGTATTCTATGGGATACATCCCCTTTTCAGTGTGGCAGTTGGCAACCTCATCGCGAGTCTCACTTGTGTGTATGTGCAATGTGGAGTCATGTTTCCGAGCAAGATCGCTCCCCCTCATCAGGACCTCTTCATCACAGGTGTAGACAGCATGAGTCGCGACACCATATTCCACGCGACCGCCCCCCAAGGATCCTTGAGATAGCAATTCATCCAATTCTTTCAGAGTCGAACCATCATCCGTCCCATCTTCTCTCGGAGGCCACTCTGTAGTCGGCCCACATACGATTCCTCTTATGCCAGAATCAGCGAGCACAGGAGCAATACTGCTTGGAAAATGGTACATATCGCATGCGAAAGTCGTTCCAGTGGATATCATCTCTGCAACAGCGGCCCTTGCCCCGATTTCGACGAATTCCCTGGTGACCCCTTTTTCCGTAGGAAATATGGACGTATTGAGCCATGACATCAGATCGAGCCCCTCTCCCATACTTCTGTTGAGCATCATGGGCAAATGCGTATGCCAATTCTGAAGAGAACGAGTCACAAATTTGCTTGACCCGTCGATAACATCTATGACATCCTCATCACCGTTGCTGGGACTCCAACCCCCATCTGCATGGAGTATCACGTCTCCTCTGTATGGTGTCGAACCATCGTGTAGCCAGGTATCTACGACCCGTCGATCACCTGATTCCATGGAGATTCGAGGAGAACCGACCGCTTAAGTGCGTGTCGAATGCTAGCAACAGTCTTCTTGTCGCATGGGGGCGCTGATGAAGGATACCTTGTCTACATTCGAAGTGTTTTGGAGCTGTTCATAGACGCCACGAACATTCCGTGCTTCTCCTTTGACATGAACCACGTCAACCGATAAATGACAAGAGTGTCCTAGCCGGCTGCTATGGTGATATGCAGCGACTTCAATTGAACTTGTACGGCTAACCATCAATTTTTGCTCATTAGCATGTTGATAATGGACAACCAAATGCCCCTCTACGATTTCTTCATCGGCCATATCCATCAAATCTCCTTTTTGCTGGATTTCAGCAAAGAACAAGGCGGCATCACGAATGAAGCGACTTCGATTCTTGTAACCGGATCTTTTAATCAAATCATCAAAATCGTTAGCGAATTCCCTGTCAGCACTGAAAGACAGTATTTGGCTCATAATTCGTTGCACATTATTCCCATTAATAATAATTTTGAATTGAGTAATTATTAGATTTAATTAAATAGTTATTACTTTGCGGCCGACCCATGATGAACGTGAATATGCTGAAAGTAGCCCTAGTTTCTTCGATTATGATTATGTCAAGTCTAGCTGGGTGCCTAAGTGACGATGTTGTTGATGAAATTGATGATATCATAGATCCAATCACCGAACCCGAGCCAATATTGGAAGAACCTGAGATCTATGGAAAGGTGATGGTGTCCACATATCATGTTGGCGAGCTAGTGAAAGCCGTAGGTGGCGAGAATATCCATGTCGACTACATGAGCCAAGATAACATACCGGTTCATGACTACGAGCCCTCGCCGGCAGATATCGTCAGGCTTGCTGAATCAGACCTTTTCTTTTATCACGGCCTGGGCCTCGAGCCTTGGGTAGAATCAACCCTGGCATCGATGAATAACGCGCCACCTTCTTTCATGACGCACACAATGCAATCTGGGGAGACCACGCTTGATTACGATTCTCTGCTTGTGTCGAATCTGTGTGAACTTATGACTGAAGGCCCCTTTGAAACTACAACTCTTGGTATGATGGACGACCATGACGACCATGACGATATGGTAGATATGGAAGACCATGACGACCATGACGACGACATTCAGACAACGGCTGACCATGATGATCACTCGAATGAGGAAGACGACCATGACGGCCATGACGGCCATGACGAACACGGCCACGCAGAGGCTGAGAAGGAATTTGTTAATCCAAATAGCTGCCCTGCTGACACTGTAATCCAGGTCTTCCACATGGAAGAAGGTGAGCATATCCTCGAGTTTGAGTCAGAGCACGATGAAGACTTCAACATGGCTGTTCTGAAGATGCTGGGTGGCCACGCACATCACCACGACGACCACGACGACCACG
>DANO01000027.1:4437-56211 GCA_002497295.1 Euryarchaeota archaeon UBA171
GACGAGGACGACCACTCTGACGACCACGGCGATGGAATGTGTCACAACACGACCACCCATGTGAACTACGAGTCCACCGAAGAGGAGTGCGCAAACGCAGGTCATATGTGGATGGAAGATGAAGACCATCACGACGACGACCACGGCGATGGAATGTGTCACAACACGACCACCCATCAGAACTACGAGTCCACAGAGGCTGACTGTGCATCAGCAGGTCATGTTTGGATGGCCCACGAAGATCACGACCTTCCTGAAATCCATGCGGACCGCGTTGTCCATACACTTTCTTTCCCTGCAGAAATGGTCTGCTATGACATGTCTGCACACACTGTCAATATGTCCCTCACAACCGAATCCGACTGTCAAGCGGCCGGACTCATGTGGACAGATGCTGACAGTGCCCCCAGTGACAACGACCACGGTGACGATGACCACGGTGACGATCACTCAGATGAGGAAGGAGATCACGGCGACCACTCGAATGAAGATGAGCACTATGAAATGGGAGCACTAGTCATTCACATAGAGGAAGAAGGAGACTATGGGTTCGCCTTACCTGGCCATATAGGATTCTCCATCGTAATGGGGGAGAGCGGCCACGACGACCACGACGACCACGACGACCACTCGGACGACGAGGACGACCATGACGACCACTCGGACGACGAGGACGACCACGACGAGGACGAAGGCGAACTTGCTGCTGATGATGATGAGGCATTTGAGTACGATCCACACAGCTGGCTCGACCCAGTGTCGTTTAGTGCGCAGCTTAACCTGGTCATGATGCAGATGGCTCTGGCATTCCCTGATGGGGCAGACGTCTTTTCAGAAAATGCAGATACATACAATCTCGAACTCACACAACTTCATCTTAACTTCGAGGAAGCATTTGGCGAGCAGGGTACTTGCGCAACGTCTGGAGTTGACAAAACCATAGTGGCCAATCACAACGCATACTCCTACATTTCCGTGAGATATGGTGTAAACATCCTGACTGTCCACGGACTTGACCCTGAAGGCGAACCGTCTCCAGCTGAAGTAGCTGAGGTTGTTGAACACATCAAAGAAGAGGACATAACCACGCTATACGTCGAAGAGTACACGGATCAGACTGCAGTGCAGAGCATAGTCGAAGAGACCGGTGTCGATATACAGATTCTGTATACGATGGAAATGGCTCCTAGCGACAGCGATGATGACTACTTGAGCATGATGAACAAGAATATTCAGAATATGATTTCAGGTATCGGTTGCTGAACGCCTTCGACAGGATGACGCTTCGAGGAGATTGGGTGAATGATATGACAGACATCATCCCAATTCTCTTCGTGGGTTTAGTTTACTGCCAGTTGATGATTTACCTGGGTTACGAGTATATCACAGGGAAGTCGGAATCGTGACTTCCGGTAAATCGCCATCCAATATGTTCTTGAAACTATGAGATCTTCACTGTAGGGGGGGGTCCAATGGAAAAACAGATCCTCGATGTTTGCGATCTGTCGGTTGTCCGTTCAGGGAAGGTCATAATCAGGGATGTCTGCCTCACGATAAATGAGGGAGAATTCGTTGCAATCGTAGGACCTAACGGCGGTGGAAAGTCCACTTTCCTGCTCGCAATCCTGGGCCTGCTCAAAACACGAAGTGGAACCATCGAGATATATGGCCACCCTCCGATGTCTAGGAAGCTTCATAGAAAGATTGGCTGGGTTTCGCAAGCAGCCTCACATCTTCCGAAGGACGTCAAAATAACAGTCCGTGAGTTGGTTAAACTGGGCACTCTGCACTCAGGTAACATGTTTGACTTTGACGAAATTTTCGGTATTCCTGTTCCAATCCTGAATACCGGTAGGAATGAAAAGGTCAACCAGGCTATTAGAATGACGGGTTTAGAGGCAGTCCAGAATACTCCGGTTGCAAGATTGTCCGGCGGGCAGAGGCAAAGGGCCGTTATAGCAAGAGCACTGGCAACAGAATCCGATTTTATTTTACTTGATGAGCCGCTGGTTGGAATAGATCCAGAATCAAGAAATTCCCTACTAAAACTACTAGACCGGTTGTGCCACGAGCAGGGAAAAACAATCCTGATGGTTTCACACGACCTCACCGCCATGTCCAGATCAGCACACAGAATAGTCTTCCTAGAAGAGACAATCAGATTCGATGGACCAACGTGGTCATTCCCGGATATGGATAAGCTAGCCGATCTAAGAGGTATAGCAAATGTCCATGGGGATTGATACTAGAAATCAATTATGAAGAAGGGGGATTTTGTTTGGGAATAGGCGTAATAATGCTTGATCTGACATCCCCTTATCTCGAATGGATTGGACCAATGATGCCCGGCGAGGTATTCCCATACTTCTTCACAATGGAAATGTTTCAACGTGCTCTATTGGCAGCAATGGCTGTAACAATCGTATCTGGCTTCTTAGGAAGTTTCCTCCTGATTCGAAACCTATCTCTTATTGGAGACGGACTCGCTCACGTTTCATTCGGCGGCGTCGCAGTTGGAATCGTGCTTGGATCGACTTCACCACTTTGGTATGCGCTCCTATTCAGCACTATATCTAGCATCTTGATCTACGAGATGCAATCGAGAGAAATACTAACTGGCGATGCATCCATTGCCATATTTCTAACTGGGATGTTGGCGTTTGGATTGGTTCTACTCCGGATATCAGGCGGAGGAATAACCTTGGATGTCGAGGGATATTTGTTTGGGAATCTCCTCTTAATCGATAGTGCCGATTTAGATATGATCATCACGATTTCACTCATATCTTTCTTCACCTTGATCTCAATCCACTCAGCATTGTTAGCAACAACAATTGATCCGCTCGCTGCAAAGATACAGGGACTCCCTGTGAGAGGTATCGGACAGATTTTCAGTGTCGTAACTGCGATGGTTGTTGTGAGTATGGTACAAGTGGTGGGTACGTTACTAGTAACTGCTCTGTTAGTCACTCCTGCCGCTACTGCTCAACTGATTGGACGTAGTTTCAGGTCCTGCCTCGTCTTGACGCAAATCTTTGGCTTTTCTTCAGTGATTTTGGGTCTCTACCTCTCTGCAGAAATGGATACTGGCACAGGTTCAATGATAGCTCTTGTTTCAGCAACGATCTTTGCAGCGGTCGCAATTAGTAAAATAATAAGATCATATACATCTGGAATGCGTATTTACTCACGCAACGAAGCTTAAATTTCGCAATTTGCGATCAACTTACTGACCACTACTCCTTCTGAGTTGGCCATTCCACATTCGATCAAATCTCCAGGGTACATTCTTCCGACTCCCTCCGGCGTCCCAGTCCAAATGTAATCCCCGGGACTAATGCCGTACCAATCTGTCAATGTATCAAGGAGCTTGTCCACACTGTGCACCATTAGTTCAGTGGATTCGTTCTGACGAGTTTCACCATTTACAGACAGCATCAATTTCTTCGGCCTTGGATCCCACTCTGTCCAAGTGCCCAATACAGCAGAACCAATGAACGACTTACCTTCTAGCCAAGGCCAAGATTTCTCCTTCGCAAGGCCCTGACGAGTCCTATTTGTCGTATCACATCCGATGCACATTGAAGCAGGGCGAAGATCGTCTCCAAGACGAATAACAAGCTCGACCTCATGGTCTATGTGATCTGACGGATCCCCTAAGCGAATAATGTTGGATCCATCCGAATTGGATTCAACGTGACTGGAGCTGGGCATTAGGAAGAATCGGGGATAATCGGCCACGTCTCCCCCTATTTCCTTTGCATGTTCAACATAGTTTCTGAATACGGCCCAACCGAGAGGCATCGGTTCAACGTAAAGCTGTCATTTATTCATGCCTTCGCTCAAGAGAATTCAAGTTCACCCCCTCCCAGACTTGCACATGTCTGGGGACCCATATGCAGTCCTCGGAGTAGCCCGGGATGCTACCGATGCAGAGATCAAGCGTACGTACCGCAGACTAGCAAGACAGCACCATCCCGACAGGAATCCCGACGACGCTGCTGCCGAGGAGAGATTCAAATCGATACAGTCAGCATATGACAACATAGGATCCCCCGAGGCCCGTCATCGTTATGATGAGGCCCAGAGGATGGAGGACTTCTTCAAGAATGGAAGGAAGCAAAAAAATACAGGATTCCAAGGATTTGAGATGCCGGACATAATTTCGCAGATGTTCAATGCCTCAAGACCGGCATCGGAAACTCCTCAAAATAGATCAGGAAGATCGGTCGAACGTGGTTCAGACATCAGGTCCGGCATAGATATGCCATATTCCGACGCTGAGGCCGGGTGCGCGATTGAATTCGACCACCAACGCCTCAAGACATGCCCAAAATGCGAGGGATCTACCTTTGGTACGACACGCACATGCGGGGGTTGTGATGGAAAGGGCGTTCGCTCCAGAAGATCGACTATCACAGTCAAGATTCCTCCCAATTCCAAGCACGGTCAAAAAATCCGAATGAAAGGTCTTGGCCATGACCATCCACGAGGCAATTCAGGTGATTTGATACTTACAATACGAATAGATGCCGAAGAGGGCAGGAAATGGGAGGGTGGACGACTAATACAGACCGTCAAGATTCCATATAGTACACTGATTCTTGGAGGTAAATGCGACATACGCACTCCAATCGGGAGATCAATCAGAATAGAGGTGATGCCTGGGACGCAGATAGGGGATCGAAGACGAATACCCGGGATGAGTTTCAATGGAGCAGATCTAGATATAGAATTCTCTTTGGAGGACAGGATAAACCTGACAGAGTCTCAGAAAGAAATACTTGAGAGACTGAGGAACGAGGGCCTCTGAAGCCCTTACAACGCCTCATAAGTACAGGACACTGCCCTCTTCTCGTGCGTGACTTCTCGATTATAGCAGACCGTATGGTTTCTGATAGCAATCGCGTACACGCGGCAGTCATCGTCATCACGGCACTGATGATACCCGGTTTCCTATCCTCCCTCACGCCAATAGACATCGAGGCATACAACATGGATTCCCCAGAACTCGAGGCGAACGATGTAATGAGGGAGGAATTTTCCGGAGCAGGAAACATATGGGGATTCGGAATATTCGTTCGTTCTATGGAAGAAGTCGGAAACACGCCATCAGAGATCTCGATGACTGAACCGTTCCCCGGCGTCTCTCAAGGAATAGAGGAGCCAACTGGAGGCATACTCAACCTCTCAATACTTAGGGAGGCGGATATGAAGGCGAATATCCTGAAAAATCACGATGTATCTCGATATTACCTGAATTTCTCTTCCGATATCTCTGGAATTCCACTAAAAGGCGTTTTAGATCTTCCAAATGAGTTCAGGGTCTTCATGGATAATCGTTCTCTGGTTACAAGAGATCGAATCAACCCATTCTCCCTCCAGTGGGAGATAGCACCCACTAACTGGACCGACTGCGGAGAATTAGACTGCCTATCTTTTGATGACCCACTACTCACACAAGCACATATCGACCTTGCCGCACACAGAATGGCGAATCATACCAGGGGATCATTCCTCAGATATCTATCAGTGGACCGAACATTCGAACCTGATCCTACCAGCCCGGTGATCGGCCCATATGGGGGCGTATTGAATGAAGATGGAACAATAGAAGCCGAAGAATGGGGACCAGGACGGTGGACAGCCAGCTCAGTATGGATGATACTCAATCTCGATCGACAGAATATGGCGGATAATGGTTGGACCTTCGCATGGATAGACGCTAGACCAGAGTTTGGTTTTGATCGAGAAGGACTTTCGTTCAAAACGGATCCAATACAATACACGATGGATCAATGTGAACTTGAAGCCCAACAAGATCTAGATCCATGCTCCGTTGAGTGGTTGTATCTCGCTGTAGAGGAAGAACTCAGATCTACAGATGAAGAAGTTGTAACAGTACTATTGGGCGAAGGCCCAAATGTCGAGATAAACCGCGAACTCCTCTCTAGCTCCTTTCTCGTCGGCGTCATGGGTTTAGTAGTCGTCTTCCTGCTATGGATGAGTTTGAGGAGAGTCTCAGATGTCATTATCGTTGGAGTAGGCCTCTCACTTTCTCTACTATGGATGCAAGGGTCGATAGGGTGGCTTTGGATTGCAGGAGAGAGATTCGGCTTCGAGATTATAGCAAGATCGCAATTCTCCAACTTACTCCCTATCCTGGTTTTAGCACTTGGTATTGACGATTCCCTCCACGCTCTTCACAGGTACAAGGAAGAAAGACGTAATGGGGCCACTCTTGAGCAATCTGCACATATATCGATATCAAAAGTAGGCCGAGCAATCATGCTAACAAGCTTCACCACTATCGTAGCTTTCCTCGCTAATCTATCGTCAGACATCGCTGCTTTGAGATCCTTCGGGATCGAAGCCGGTCTTGGGGTGCTCTCGGCATTTTTGCTTACAGGCCTGTGGGTGCCACTTCTCAGATTGGATTATGATCTAGCTCTCAAGAAGCGAGATAGACTGGAAGAGGAAAGGACCGACATACTACATTTGGTCCCAAGCCACTGGCTTTCATCAACGACATTCACATCTTATTCGAAAGCTCCCATTGTAGGTCTTTTGACAGTACTTCTGACTGTGCTGGCACTAGGTCCAATGTTCAGTCTAGAGGGTGATTTTCAGATTGATGATTTCCTCGATCCAGATTCTGATTTTGCGAAGGGAGTGAATTTGGCTAGTGAAAGGTTCGGAGATGGAGAACCGGGCTACATATTGGTGGAAGGAGACATTGCGAATCCATTAGTGATTGAAGCCATAGAGGAACTCAGACTCAATATCAATTCCCACGGCGAAGGAGATCCAGATCAAATCTCAAGAACGCCCACAGGCCAAGCCGAGTTAATCGCCCTCGATCATATAGTTCTTGGAACAAAGGCAGCGATGGCTTGGAATATAACCCCGTATGAAGAGAAAGGCTGGAATCCGTTGCTCCCCGATGGGGGCGTTGGTTGCAATACATCATTCGTCTACAATCCATTTGAAGGGAAGTCAGTAAGATTGCCCGATCTCGATGACCGTGAATGTCTGGTCTTCATCTACGGATACGTTCTGAATTATGGGGTCCCTGCTAGCGGCGGTTATCCTGAAATCCCTGCACCACTTATAACTGAATTTATCCAGACGGAAGACGAATTAGATCCAGACGCCCACTGGCTCACCATAGATGGGGAGATGCCATCATACACTCGCATGTCTATGAGATTTGGCTTATCAGATCCAGAGCAGTTCCCGCTTATCGAACCCGCTCTTGAGCAGTTGATTCAAGATATGACCCCCTTCAGAAATCTATCAATTGGCCCCTTACATGAAAGAGGATCAATCTCACAAGCACTGGAAGATGAACAATATCCCGTGTCATGGGCCATACCGACGGGCGATCCAGTAGTCCGTTTCGTTGCAGCAGATGGAATGCAAGATCAGATGCAAGGAACGCTGGCGCTTGGAATTGTTGCATGCATGGCCACTTTGTGGTGGGGATACCGCCCGGATGGAAAAGTCATTCAGAGATTTAAAATGCGCCCAAGTAGGAACGATGTGATCCAATCACTTGTTATTTCTTCGGTTTTCACAGTGATATCATCCACAGTAATTGGTTGGAGCTACGCACCAATCCTTTTCACAGCCTCAATCCTAGCATGTTCGGTATGGGGCCGAATAGCATTCTTCCTCTCTTTCGCAACCACCCTGCCCATAGCAGTGGTGATAGTGTGGCTGTATGCTCTGATTGAAGTTGCAGGATATGGCCTCAATATGATCACTGTTTCAATCGCTGCGATATCTCTTGGTGTGGGTATAGATTACGTGATCCATGTAGTTGAGAGATACAGGGAGGAGATGGAGAAGGGAGAAGCCGACCCGCATGTGGCCATCAAAGCAGTGGGTGGAGCTTCTGGAATAGCACTGGTGGGATCAGCTCTCTCAGATATAGCCGGATTCCTCGTAATCATGCAGTCTTCGATGGGCTTCTTCTCAACATTCGGATTGTTTTGTGCCATCATGATTGGATTGGCTCTCGCTGCAAGTATGATTCTCACGCCAGTCACACTTCGCATTATGCAGCCGTCTCTGATGGCGGAAGAGCCTGCTCGTCATGTCTAATTTCAGATTCAAGCAGCCTTGCGTACAATGGAGGCAAAAGAAGAAGACTTGAGATCAGAGCAAGTGTAATCGCGACTACAAACGCCTGCCCAAAGAGTTGAAGGGGGACCAAAGAAGACAGATTCAACACTGAAAATCCACCTGCTGTTGTCAGTGCTGCAGCACACATCGCACGACCTGTTGTGGCAATGGACCTCGAGGTCCAAACTGATGGCCCTGCTGAAGGATCATGCATGGCCTCTTCTTCAAGACGAGTAGCAATGTGAACGGCGTAGTCCACCCCGAGTCCAAGCGTAAGCGCGCCAATCGTCACTGTCTGCGAATTTAATTGGAATCCCGTGAATCCCATTATGCCGAAAACCCACGCAACCACAGCCATCAAGGGCAGCCAAGTGACAAACCCCCTCTTCACCCCTTTCAACACGCTTCCAGTCCTTCCAGTTTGAATGACAAATAGCATGATTAGGATAACCCCTGCAACAATCGTCGTTGAAAGAGTCGCAGCTTCAGCCACATCAGAAGTAATCTGAGCTAAGATTAGCGATCTACCGCTGACTCTCAAGGTGAACTCGCTATCCCCCACTTCATTTGACAATGAGGATGACAGTTGAGATTCAAATTCTGAGGTTGCTGACCAGTCCAGAGTTGATGCCTGGAAGGATATTACAGTTTGATCCCCAGAATTCGATAGGATTCCTCTACTCAATTCACGTCCTTCATCTGTTTGGAGCAACCAATACTCAAGGTCCCCCCATGAGCTATCTGCCCCTGATTCGATACCACTCATGTGGGAATCAAGCACGGAATTCGAGAATCTCCCGGATTCCAGAGTGGACCAAAGGTCCGTCGTGACCTGCGTGACCCGGTTGTCCCCTTGCAGTACTCCAATCGCGGATTCAGCCATAATCCGTCCCTGCTCGCTGATTATAGGGCCATCCAATACGACGTACAATGGAGAAGGACTACTCTGGAATACGTCGGATATCAACAGGAAATCCGCAACAACGGGAACCGAATCGTCAAAATTGTCCCTTGTATCGAAACCAACTTCCAGTTGTTGCACGCCATACAATGCCGGCATCGATAGTATAACGGCGATCGCAACCACTGTGGCCGGCATCTTCGTCAAATCGCCCACCCAACGCGTCATTCGATTTTCTTCCATCTTTACAGTTCGCTCTATTGGAAGATCCTTCGGAGGAATTAATGATATCAATGCGGGCAATGCAGTCACGCTGAACAAGTAGATGTAGAATAGACCGATCGCAATCACCGTGCCAAAAATAACCAGAAACGATTGACTCGAAAGACGGAAAGAAAGAAACCCTACCATGTCGGTAAAAATCGCTATCAAGAGTGCGATTGAAGTGTACTTAGTGCCACGAAGTACAGCAGCCTTTCGAAGATCTTTCTGCAGATCCCCTACAGACGAAACATGCTCTTCAGATTCAGATGCCAAGCGGTATTCCTCCCTTATTCTCTTAACCACATGAAGACCATAATCCACGCCTATCGCCAGGAGTAAGACAGGTATCGAGTTCATAGCACCGTTGAACGTCATAGGAACCCCCATCAGTGTCAGAACTCCTGCTGTGCCATATGTGGCTCCAATTCCGAATACAGTAAGACCGAGCACATATCCCGTATCTCGCTTACTTCTGAATGAGAACCACAAAATCGTTCCCAGAATCAGCAATGAAGCCGAATTCAGAATCCCAAGCTCCCTACCTAGGTTTTCATTTTGTCCTAGCAAAAGTTGAGAGTAAGAAAATACTGTAGAAGAACCATCTCCCGTCTCTTCTATCTTCAATTGGAGGGCATCAGCCCAATCATCCACATCTTCCTGAATATCTCCAAGAGTCGCTCCCCCATGCCTCTCTGACTCTGTTGTTATCACGAAGCTGATGAGTACCGGCCCAGTTGCTTCAATCAACTCTTCATGATCTGCAGCCGGGACAGTACCCTTGAGAGCGGCGCTATAGTCTACATACTGCATCCCAGACAGAATACCCAGTTTAACAAGCGCCAAGTCTCTAGAAACGTTGAATGACTCATCATCCGATTGAATCGCACTTATCCTCTGGGAAAATGTAACGATCGATTCAGTTATGTTTTCTCCACTGGCAAGACGATCTAACCAAAGATTAGGATTCGATGGAACCCACGACCTAAGGATAGAAGAATCGATTTCAATAGGAGATGGAATTGAGAACATTGCAGACTCAAGATTGTCCAGAGCAATTTCACGTTCCTCACCATCGCTCGCCGCCCCCACCTCAATGAGAGCATTCTCGATTGGCTCAGACCAAACTCGCGCTGTGAGCGGATCGCTGTATAGCTCCCAACCTATTGCAATACTAGCAGGGCCGCTATTGGCTCTAGTGCCGAATAAGGGGTATTCGTATTCTGAGAGATTTTGATCTTCTAGAAGAATTGCTTCCATTTCCGCAAGATGCATCCAATTTTCCACATCTGAAAGTCCCCCAGAATCAATCCTGGCTATTATTCTTACAAAGTCCAAACTTGCTTGATATTCTCCTTCGACTTCATCAAGTAGCCTTACAGTATCGTTGTCCGGGAAAAAGGCATCTTCAGAATTGTCAAATTCAAGGAACATGGCCATTGAGCTTAGAGCAAGCGTGCACACCAAGCCGATTGCCAATACCGCACGAGGTCTATCGACGCAGATTGAAGTCATTCTGTCAAATGGATTTCTCACTTCATGTCCACATCCCAAGGGTATCGCGCAATGCACTTTCGAGATCACTGTGCGTGAACTCGTACCCTTGTTCCTCGAGCCTCGATGGGATAACATGTTGCCCTTCTGTTAGGAGATTCTTGCCCATTTCACCGAATAGAATCTTCACCACGAAAGAAGGAAGCGGAGCGATTGCAAGCCTCTTGAGGACCCTGCCAAGCGTTTTCGCAAACTCTCTCTGACTCACAGGGTTCGGCGAAGTCAGATTGTATGCTCCAGATGCTGAAGAATCCATCAGAAGCTCGTGCATGGAGTATATCTGGTCATCCATTGATATCCAAGGCATCCATTGTTTTCCTGATGCAATAGGTCCCCCAGCATTCATTTTGAATGGGAGAAGCATTTTTCCAAGCGCCCCCCCAATTCCTGAGAGTACGATTCCAGTCCGTAGCCAGACAGTACGTATCCCAGACTCTGCTGCTGGACGTGCAGATTCTTCCCAGGCCGAACATACTTCCGCAAGATAGCCCGTACCAGGTTCTGATTTTTCCGTCAATCCCTGCTCTTCAGAGTGCCCATAAAACCCAACGGCACTGGCAACCATGAAAACTTCAGGAGGATGCTTGAGATTTGCCAGAGTTTCTGCAAGAAGCGAGGTACTCTCTGTCCTTGAAGTCATGATCTTATTTTTCCTTTTAGCTGACCACCTACGATCGCCGATTCCCTCGCCACCAAGATGGATAACAGCATCAAAACCCTCAATCATACTGCTGTCTATCACTCCCTTTTCGGGGTCCCATTCAATCTCATGGTCATCCTTCACATTTCTTCTGACAAGGCGATAGACGTCATGACCGCCAGTATCAAGAAAGGCCACTAGCTGGGTACCAATAAGCCCACTAGAACCCGCGATCAGGATTTTCTTTCTTGCATCTGACCTAAATTTCTGATGCCTATCCATGTCTCTCTGAAGCCTTATCTCCCTAGCCTTGAACATTCTATCAATTCTTTGAGTGACAAGCCGGCCACCTAGAACACGGTCAACAATTTCTCCGAGGAACCCAAAAGGGACTTTGTAATCGACTTGATCTGTCACCGTTGTAACTCCATCTTTTTCTTCAAACAGATGCTCATGATCCCATTTCCAGAATGGGCCTTTGAGCATGGTCTCCCCAAACGCATGAGGTGGATCATATATGGTGTGCTTAGCGTGCCAAGTCATTTTTACCGGACCCATTACGAACTTCATGATACGCTCAGATCCAACTGCAGGTATTTCTGGGTCAGCTTTCTTCTCCAGAACTAATTCCCACGGAGGTGTTAGCCGGTGGAATGCCCCACGCCTCTCATGCCACTCAAATACCGTTTCTATGGGGGCTTCAGTTGTCGTCTGATGAGTGTATGATGTCATCATCTACCACTCCGTGGAGTCGTACCAACAGACCATTGTTCCAGATACCCGTCAAGCTTTAGTTTTCTTTTCGTATTGGAGGAAGACATGTATCTCACGCTGCCAAATACTGGTCTCTTAGGGCCCCACGGTCTGTCATGCCTCCCCATAACCCAGAAGATTCCGGTGTAACTATTCGGATCTCTTCCATCAAGAGCCCACCTATCATTCAGTTTTATCATCCATTCAGCGGCCTCTACAGGAGAAGACGCCCATTCTAGTATTCTCTTCCCCCACAGCATACGAAGATAGTTGTGTATCAAACCCTCTTCCTTGAGTTGCCTCTGAGCGGCATTCCACACTTCATCCTCGGTTTCAGCAGCCTCAATCTGTTCGAATGTATACGTCTCTGCCCTATCCTCTGCATGATCATGCAGTGTGTTCTTAGCCCAATCCGGAATCGATTTGATCGAGTGATGGTCATCTCGGTGGAATGCGAAATTATAGCCCAGTTCTCTCCAGGTAATTAGCTGATCAACGAATGCCTCTGAACTGGCAGTTAAGCCCCACCAACCCGCTCTCGAACCTCTTCCAGTAGAGCCTTCATCCAAATCAGCGGGAGTCCACCCTTCACGTTCAAGAATCGCATGAAGTATCTCGTATGGAGATATGTGGCCAAAGTGAATCCAGGGTGAGAGGCCACTCGCTGCTCCATCATCTGTATCGTTTCGGCCGACGTCATATCTGCCTAATCGATTGATTAGGAAAGAGTCAAGCCTTCTCCGAGCCTCCGACGGTCCACCTATTTTGGTGGGTATCGATTGAACTTCATGATCTATGTCAAGGGGAGCTAGAGCCTTCCTTCCAATAGATCGACCTTGTGCAACCCTCCACATCCATTCTAGAGGGGTATGTTCGAAATTGACTTCTTCTAGGATCTCTGATAATTTAGACGAATCCACAGTTAAATCCGTTTCTACGCCTTCGAGTGGCATGGCCTTTGGAGACGATTCAAAGGCTCTGAGAAGATTTTTCTGCATATACCTGCGGAAAGAATGCGCCGTTGCAAACTCCTTTTCCGACATTTGCATTGGTAAAATTCCGGTTGAATCAACAGCCTCCAACCTCACCGAGGTTGTTTCTGCAGCTCTTCTCATCACCCAAAGAGGCAGATAGGTCGGATAATCGTCTATTACCATCGCCGCGGAGCGTTTAGAGATTCTACGCAGCAGCCCATCCCCTGGATCTTTGTGATTTTCCACCCATGGCATGTAACTCACAGGCAAATCTCTGAAGACTGATATGTTCTCCACTAGTCCTTGAACCATAAAAGTCACAACTCTTTCAGAAGTCCAGCGATGTCGGACAGAAACCCCCTCTACAATGAGAAGGGGCTTGTTTATGCTGAGCGAAATCTCCACAGCACGTTCCAACGCCGCATTGTATCTGTATCTCCTAGTTGCAGTCATCCAGTAGACTACAAAATCTCCAGACATGTCAACTGGGAGATTTTTCAGGACCCTAATCCTGGGCTCTAACCGCGAATCTTCCGATTTGAGCAAGCCTGACATGCATACCCATTAATAGTTTTCAGATATGAACGACTGTTCTCAAAAAATGAAAATATCAAACAGTATTTCATAACATGTCATCATGTGTCAAACTCTGAAATGACTATTCAAATTGATTCTCCAGAACGTACTATAGCGTCGGATGCAGAACTTCCCACCGAGCATGGGAACTTCAGAATAAGGGTGTTCGAAAGCCCTGATGGAAAGGAACACGCCACACTCTACACAGGCGATCTCTCGGACACTGATAATCCTCCTCTTGTTAGAATCCATTCAGAGTGCCTGACTGGCGATGCTTTCGGCTCTCTCAAATGTGATTGCGGACCACAACTCGAAGCTTCGATGCAACGAATACAAGAAGAGGGCAAAGGAGCAATAGTATACCTCCGTCAAGAAGGCCGAGGGATAGGGTTGTATTCCAAAATACAGGCTTATGCATTGCAAGACCAAGGTCATGATACATTGGATGCCAATCTCTTGTTGGGACTCCCTGCTGATGGTAGATCCTATGATGTGGCAGCAGAAATGCTCAAAGATATAGGTTTGACAAAAGTGCGACTGATGACCAACAATCCGTTGAAAATCAAGGGTTTGGAAGAGCACGGCATCGAGGTCCAGGAGAGACTACAACACCAGAGCGGTATCGGCCCCCAAAATATCCAATATCTCGCAACGAAAAGACGTCGAATGGGACATCTTTTGAACGTAGATCTGAATATCGAATGAACAATTAATATCACATGTGCGGAGGTAGTGATTTTATGTCGTCTTTGATTGGTACCAATGCTCCTGACTTTTCTCTGGACTCAAGCGAGGGAAAGAAATTCGACTCCTCGAAAATGAAAGGCCACTGGTATGTTCTATTCTTCTATGCAAAAGATGGTAGCCCAACATGCAAGAGAGGCTGTCTGAGCTTCAAGGAACAGTACCATCTATTTCGCTCGCTGGAACCTCCTGTTGAGATTGTAGGTGTAAGTCAGGACACGGCAGAAGACCACAAGCAGTTTAAGCAAGAACTTGAACTCCCATTCACACTTCTTTCTGATGAGGATAGGACAGTAGCCGATGCATTTGGTGTACCTGTTCACCTCGGAAGATTCCCTGCAAAGTCGTCCTTCGTCATTGATCCAGAGGGAGTCATAAGACATGTTTACGATTGGCAATTTAGGCCACGTCATCATGTCGCTAAGATTCTGGACGCACTTTCTACGATTACGGAGTGAATAATATGCAATGGAACCAGGTTCTATCAGATGCAGGACTCTCGGGTAGGGAAGTAAATGCAGTCATGGTCCTCTCGACCAAGTCAAGCCTAAAGGCTAGCGAACTAGCAAAAGAACTTGGCACGACCCGTTTGGACGCCTATAATTCTCTAGAACGTCTGCAGTCCATCGGCCTAGTCAAAACAATCGCAGATAGGCCCATGAGATTTTCTTGTCCACCAATTCACGATGCTGTTTCTCATCTGATCAGCATACGAAGTGAGCAATTACAGAAGATAGAGTCTGGTTACGAGACTCTCAAATCCTCATCATCTATCCAAGACCAGCCTCATGATGATGAAAAAACAGATTTAACGAATCCAAAATTTGCAGTTCTAAAAGAGAGAACGCACATCATGAATAGAATAGACAAGATGGCTTCAGAGGCGAGTCAGGCACTAACATTGGTTCTCGGGAAATTCGGCATTCTTCATTTGTGCAGGGGTACGGCCCTTGGGAGTGTGAACGATGCTGCAGAGAGGGGTATAGAGGTCAGAGTACTTGCCCAACTGGACAGGAGAACCATACGCTTCTTCTCGCAGTTACATGATACTGTGAAAATCAGACACACCAAGGATCTAGAGGCACAAGGTGCCATAATGGATTCCAGTGAAACCATTCAGTATCTGAATATGGAAGAAAACCCTGTCGGAAGGGGTAAAAATGATGCTGCCTTGATAGTCGAGTCAGAGCCATTTGGGATATCTCAGAGGAATCTTGTGGATTCTATTTGGGATGATGCGATACCATTTGCTGCGGCTTCAAAGAGATTCACCGAAGATCGGATCGTCGACCCTCTTAAGGTGACTTTGGAGGGAGGCTCTTTTCTAGATCGTTTCAGAGAGGTTTTGGAGATAGAAGAAGACCTCCCAGAAGAAGACACGCCCTTCAATCCAGCTGCATTCCTGGCATCAAGTGGAGAGGTAAACAAGGCAAGAAGAAAGCTTTCAACAGGCGGAGTTGAAGAGATGTCTTCATTCGGCATAAATCTGGCTGATATATTGAGGCAAGTTGGTACAAGAATCGGGGAAGAACTAGCCTTTTCTTTGAGAACAATCGACGGAGATATCGAATTCTTGAATGAAATGATGGACTGGTGGGAGCATGCCGGTTTGGGTGAGTTGTCTTACGGTATAGATCCTGAATTCCACATAAAAGCCATGCTTGTGGAAGAGTCAGAGTCTCCCGGTTCACTCCCGCTCCATGCCTTGGACGGGGGCATCATCGAAGGAGCGCTGATCGCGAGATACCAAGGAACAAATGGGGTAGATGTAAGGAGAGACGAAGATCCCGATGGCTCACTTATCTACACCCTCGAGATGCTCGAATGAACAAAATCAGGTTTGCGACTAAGAACGGTCAATTATAGCATCCAACCCTCTGGTCAGCCACATGAGAGTGTTGACCTTTCTAAGGTTCATGAGGCAGATTTTGAAATCTGGCCCAGCAGATCTCGATTGGATTCAATCTCAAGGACTCCTCGCAGTGAAACTAGCTCAGATTTTCGCACTTCGGAGCGATCTCATCTCCGTTGAGAAATGCCGTCAACTTCAGCAATTATATCAGCACGCAGCAAGCATCCCTGCCGAGGATGTGTTCAATACCATCGAAGAGCGCGCAGAGCCAGGATTCCTAGAAGCATTCGAAGAAATTGATGAGATTCCTCTTGCAGCCGCATCTGTCGGCCAGGTGCATCGCGCCCGCCTAAAAGATGGCCGCGATGTTGTCATCAAAGTTATCAAGGCTCAGAATGAAAAATCGTTCAGGCGAGATGTCAAGAGGATGAGACGATGGCTCAGAATATTCCTCATATTCATGCCGAAACTAAGGAAAGTTGGAAATCCAGTCGCATTACTCAATCATGTCGCAGATTATACTACTAGGGAATTGGATCTGAGAAACGAGATAAAGGGTGCAATGGAACTTGAAGAGATAAAGAATAGAGTCAATGCGGATTTTCCAATGGATCTTCTGAGATTTCCGGAGTATCACGCCAATCTTTCAAACAAAGACATCCTCGTTTCTGAGTTTATCAGGGGGGACGCTCTTGAAGATGGTATTGAGAGTGGCACACTTTCTTGGTCCACCCTCCTTGAACTATTCAGGATACACGGTGCTTACCTTTTCGGCATAGGCACATTTCATGGTGATTTACACCCCGGAAATTGTATCATCGATGAGGGAGGTCGATTCGTATTCATAGATAATGGGGCAATATGTCACGCTCCATCGCATGTCAATAAATCTCTATTTGCATTCTTCCAGCATCTCTCAGATCATAGGTTCGATGACGCTTTCAAGGCCCTGCTGGGGCTATCCGAGAGGCCGATGAATGAAGACAAGGTAAGTCGCTACATGGAGAAAATGCACGACATATACCACGATTTTGAGATGAAAACCGTGGGAGAACAAAGTCTTACCCGAGTCATGATGAAGACGGTAAAGTGCGCCGTTGAAGAAGCAGGCGCAGAATTCGGCGAAGAAGCATTCCCAATAATCAGGGCTCTAATGTATCTAGACGGATTGGTAATCAGGACGCATCCCGACGTACGTCTAATTTCATCAATGGGCCCATATTTGGATGAATTTAGGGAACATCTCCCCATAGAGAACGAGGTGCAGGTATTATGAAAATTCCAGAATTCGCACAAGAGCCGCTATTCCACCCCGTCGAATGGTTGGAGAGATGGATCAAAGAGGCCGAAGAAGCAGGGGAAATAGAGCCCACAGCGATGTCCCTGTCCACTGTAAGCATCGACGGCGCCCCTCGTGCCAGGTTCGTTCTTTGCAAAGGAGTATCTGAAAATGGTGTCCTGTTTTTCACAAACTTAGAATCTTCAAAGGCAAATGAGATATCTTCTGACCCGAGAGCATCCATTGCCTTTCATTGGCCAACCCTTAATCGTCAAGTAAGGATTGAAGGGCGACTACAGAAGACTTCGGATCAAGAAGCCGACTCTTACTTTCAAACCAGGAGCCGTTTATCGAAGATAGGGGCATGGGCTTCCAAGCAAAGCCGCCCACTTGAATCTAGAGAAACGCTACTCAAAGCAGTTGATGACTACTCGTCGAGATTCAATCATGATGTACCCAGGCCAAGTCACTGGTCAGGCTTCCATCTACAACCGTCCGCCTGGGAATTCTGGCAAGGTCAAGAAGGCCGACTTCACGATCGGTGGACTATCCAAAAATCAGATGGAAATTGGCTCTCTTGGAGGCTTCATCCATGAATAATGTGGTCTGGATTACGGGTGCGTCCGGAGGAATCGGGCGAAACGTGCTTGAGAAATTATCAGCTCAGGGGTGGACCGTAGTAGCCTCTGGCCGCGACCATGATAGTTTGCAACAACTTTCCTCGGAATTAGATAATATCCACATTCTCCCCGTCGATGTCACTGATCACATAGCCATGAAAGACGCAGCGGACAGGATAAAATCCGAATTCGGACAACTTGATGCATTAGTACACTCCGTAGGGTCAATTCTTCTCCGGCCGCTTCACGCGACCAGTGTCGAACAGTTCCAAGATACAATTTCTCTGAATTTAACTTCGGCCTTCTTGGCGATGAAATTTAGCATACCTATCATGATGAAATCTGGAGGTGGAAGAATAGTCCTTTTCTCTACAGTGGCTGCTAAAATCGGCATGCCCAACCACTCTTCAATCAGCTCTGCTAAGGCAGGTGTAGAGGGTCTTGCGAAATCCGCAGCCGCAGATTATGCAAAGAGAGGCATAAGAGTCAACGTAGTTGCACCCGGCTTGATAGAGACGCCCCTGACTTCCCATCTGCTTTCCAATGAGAACTCAAGAGCTATCTCTGAAAATATGCATCCTATTGGAAGAGTAGGTCAACCACAAGAAGTGGGATCCTTGGTATCATGGTTAATTTCTGAGGCGCCCGATTGGATGACTGGAACAGTGATACCTGTAGACGGCGGACTTGGTAACATCCGATCCCAGGAGAGCCGGAGGCCATGAGCAAACCCACTGTCCACATCATCGGCTCAGGAATATCCGGATTGAGATGTGCAGAGATAGTTCTGGATTCTGGATTAGACGTAAAGATTTACGAAAAATCAGAAAGAATAGGGGGGAGGATGAAGACAGATATCGTCGATGGCTTTCTTTTAGACAGAGGATTTCATGTCATGCAGACCGGATACCCACATAGCATATCCAAAATCGATTTTGAGTCACTCGGGTCAGAGGCATTCAGCCCAGGTACAAGGATTATCAAAACTGTAAATGGAAGACCGAAAATAACCACATATTCTGACCCCTTTCGAAGACCTCTTTCTTCTTTGAGACTACTTGGGTCTGAGCGCTGGTCAGATTTGATTGGAATGGCTAAATTGAGGCTGTCACTGAGTAGAATGGATATCAAAAAGATATTCAGCGGAGGGGATGCTTCCACATATGAATATCTCCGGCAGTCCGGGCTATCCAATTCCTTCATCGACAAGCTTCTCAGGCCCCTTTTTGCAGGAATATTCTTGGAATCAAAATTAGATACAAATGAGCGACTTTTTCGCTTCATATTCTCATCGATGTCTAGAGGTGATATGGTGCTACCCAGAAAGGGCGTAGGAGCATATCCGAATCATCTGGCGAAAAAGATCGGTCTTGAACGGATCTCTCTTTCAACAAGCGCATTTGCGGATGACCCGACGACGATTATCATCAATGGACAGAGAAAAACAGTGGACCAAGTCGTAGTCGCCCATCCACCCCAGTCGGAAGAGAAGTCTATGAGGATGGTCTGGACTGTATATTTCGACTCTCCAAGATCACCAGCTCCGGGTAAATTCCTGCTTTTGAATGGCGATTATCAAATTGGGAAGACTGCAATAGCACATATGGCAGTTCCATCCGATGTCCAACCGTCATACGCACCTGAGGGAAGGTCCCTGGTGGTTGCAACAATTGTCGGTGATGCCGCTGATTCTCTAAATCTGAATAACGCCGAAGCAGTAGAATCGCGTGCTAGAAAGGAAATTGAACAGTGGTTCCCAGATTGCAAAAACTGGAAAACTCTTGATGTTCAACACATCAAAGCGGCACTTCCTTCGCGAGAGACAGGAGTGAATTTGTCATTCTCTAAATCAATCGGTGAGGATGGGATAATCACCTGCGGGGACCACATGACGCATGCAAGTATGCAAGGCGCGGTCAATTCAGCTGAAACAGCAGCCAATGAGGCCATTAGAAGAATCCAGAACTGAAGGTAACTACTAACCCTCGAATCCATTAGGAGTTACATGGTAAGTAAGCCCGTCTTAATCACGGGCGGTGTTGTTTGCTTAATTTCTGCATCTTTATTGTTGGTTGCAGGGTCATTTACTAACCAAGGTGTGGAAAGCCTTGAAGATCTTGAAGAGATTGAATATAACGTCTATGACTACTATTATGGATCATATCACGATGGTGAAGAGGCCACAGATATTACATTCGAATTCATCGATGAAGATGGACAGGGAAGTATGCCTTGGATAGTAATGGTCCGTGGAGACTATTCCGATACGAATCAAGATAGTCAGATCGATGTGTGCGAGGGCCTGACTCTCGTTATCCATGATTCTAATGGAACGAATTTGACGAACGAGAAAGTAGGCCTTCTCGAATGTGATGTCGAAAATGAATCTTATGATGCTGATACAGGCGACGGATTAGCGGATATAGGATTCATCTGTGACACGTTTTATGATGATCAGAACTGTAAGCCAGGACAAATACTCACAGTAACACTGTACGATGAAAACAATTCAAAAATACCATTCACACTTTACGATGCCGATGCTTCTATTATTGCCTTTTTGGGATTGATTGGCGAGGAGGCCGCAGAAGGGATCACTGCTCTAATTGGGGCTAGTATGGTAGGATTCTTATCCTGCTGCGGAATATGCTCGGGTCTTGTTATTTTCTTTCTTGGTTTGGTGATAGGCGGCAACCCGCCTGATGAGGTCGAATTCGTTCACAAATCACTAAATTCTGAAAGTTTTAATCCCCAACTCAATGTTAAAAATCAGATAAACGAACAACCAAGCGAATCTAAAGACGAGGGATGGTGGGATGATGTCGTTGAAAATGATTGATCAACCTCTTCGGAAAAGTCTGATTGACTGGTATGATAAAGAGAAGCGTGATTTGCCATGGCGTAGAACAAACGATCCTTGGCTGATTCTTCTCTCAGAGGTAATACTTCAACAGACCCAGGTTTCACGAGGAATCGGATATTGGGAGAAAATTTCGAATCGTTTCCCAACTCCAAAGTCACTTGCTAAAGCAGATCAAGAGGAACTCCTAACCCTCTGGCAAGGCGCAGGGTACTATGCCAGAGCGAGAAGATTACACGCTCTTGCCGTACAAGTCTCAAAACCGTCTAAAGAAGGGGGGTTTGACGGCTCCATACCTGAATCAATAGAACAACTCCTAGAATTGCCAGGAATAGGTGCATACACTGCTGCCGCTGTGGCATCAATAGCCTTCGATCTGCCCGTGGGGGTCGTGGACGGCAATGTTCGTCGAGTGGCCTCCAGACAGACCGGAAACTCGAGCCCAACTCAAGATTCAGTAGGCATGTGGGCCAATTCTATGCTTATCTCCGGCCGCCCGGGGGATTCTAATCAGGCTATGATGGAGCTCGGAGCAGTCATATGCAAGCCAAAGGCTCCAAAATGCGAGTTATGCCCAATCGCCAGTAATTGTGAGGGTAAAGAAAATCCATTAGCATACCCAACCCCAACCAAGAGGAAGAAGTCTATCGAAAACCTCGATGCCGCAGTCTTGCTCGACTCTGTAGGCCGGCCAAGACTACTCAGGAGAGATCCCTCGGAAAGATTCGGCGGCATGTGGGGGCCCCCTATGTGTGATATTATGACCGATTCGTTAACCCCTGTGGGAGAAATAGTGCATCACTTGACGCACAGGGAACTGCGGGTCAAGGTGTGGTCAGGTCAATGCTCCAAGGGTACCGACCCAACCACTGTCCCAATATCCAATCTAGATCGAAAGATTTTGGAGATAGCAGGAGTAATGTAAGGATCTAACACCAATTCATACGTCCAGACACACAGGCTAACGCGTGGAACCTCATCTAACCCCCTCTTGGAAAAGAGTCATGAAGGGTAGTAAATTGAAAACAGGACAGAAAAAGATGAAGACAGTAGGGCGAACACCAGTTATGTTGTTGAGAACAGAGGACAAGATACACGCAACAGGTGCGCTTTGCAAGCACATGGGGTGGCCACTCGCATGGGGGGGTAAAGTGGAGGGAGAGTGCATAACATGCCCCCTTCATCAATCCCAATACGAGTTAGAGACGGGAGAAGTTCGCGAATGGTCACCCTTCCCATTGCTTCCGGCATACGGCAGACTCGTCGGTTCGATGCGAAAGAAGAGACCCCTCCAAGTCCATGAAGTCCGCGAGATAGAGGGTTGGATCGAAGTCAGACTATCGTCCTAGGTGAATCACTCTTTGGAATCAACACGGACTGCTGCAAGATGTATAGCCACCCCGACAGGCATCAACATAACACCAAAGAAGACCGATGAAACCGATACCCACCGGCTGCTGTTCATTTCCATACACCTCTTCCACATCCACCTGGTTACGACTATGTCTCCCGCCACAAAGTGCGCCCATGCAGCAGCAGCGCCAGCCCTCGTTCCTAGCAACTCTGCCAGACTACCCAGTATCTTATCGGGCTTGACAGAATCCTTTCCAAAGTCCACAAGAACTTGCGGATCCGATACCATAAGGGCCCACCAGATGGCTATGGGGCCAATGAAGAAAAGAGGCCGATCCATGACTTTCTTGGTCATCGCATGCTCTGGGTAGAAGAGCATCGCAAACCAGAAGGGCCCGACCCACATCGTCGAGAGAAAGAAAGAGAGGTCGTATACATCCATGTCATCACCACATCATATGTTATCTAAAATCTCTACAATATCAACCAATTCATTCCAGTCGGCCCAGTATGAGTGTTCGAGAGATTCAATACTTCCATCACTCCGATATATCTGCAAAGTAGGCGTCGATGGCTGTTCGAATGCTTCGTATATACCTTGAGTCGAGGTCATACCAGAATCCAAATTCAATATTTCCACATCTTCGCTTGGAACCATCACTGGCCAACTGGAAGGGTGTTCAGCCCCATCTTCAACGTATGTTGACAGTACTTCTCCCTCATCTTCGAAAGCAGCATATCGATGAATACTCACCACATTGAGTCCTTGAATCGTTCCATTTTGAATACCTGCATAGATCATATCAGTCCAATCATGGCATCCCCTGCACGAGGCACCTACCCACAAAATAAGAGCATCTTCTTCATTCACAACATGTCTTAAATCGAGTACTTCAGGTGTACTGTTGCCCCCTTGATGAGTTATCGACTCAAAAGAAATACGTTGTAGGGGCTCCTCGGAAGATTCTACACCTTCTGAAGAGAGCTCGGGGGCCACACAGCCGGATAGTGCGAAAACAGAGATTATGAGAGCGGCAATATAACGCATCACGACACCATGCCAGAGGGATTTGATGGAATCTGGCTGGAGGGCTCCGGGACAGGATGATTGGAATAAGGGAACCATGTATCCACTCCATTCCATTCGGGGTGAATGCCCATATCTGCCAAGACTAGTTTGCTAGTTATTCGGCCTGATTCGAAAATCGTAGGGAGTCCGCTTCCTGGATGCGTACCGCCGCCTACAAGGTACAGACCTTGAAACTCATCAAATCTATTCCCAGGCCTTAGGAATAGCATTTGATCAAGACTGTGCGCTAGATTGAACACAGCACCCCTGTAGATGTCCGATGAACCCCAATCATCGGGAGTCACGATCGATTCGCTTACGATGTGGTCTTCAAGATCTGCAAACCCTAGTTTCTCCATCTGTTTAATGATAACATCTCTGTAATCATGCTTTATGCTATCCCATTCAATCGATTCATGTACGTTTGAAACCGGAACCAACACGTAGAGTGTAGAGCACCCATCAGGAGCCAGACTAGGATCTGTGATGCAAGCATTCTGGACGTATATCGAAGGATCTTCCCAAGTGACCCGATGTTTCGTAATGTCTTCAAGATTCGACTCGTACTTCGAGGATGCATAGATCTGGTGATGGGGCTGATCCCACGTTTTATCCGTACCGAGATACAGCATGAATGTTGAACATGAGTAAGATTTCTTCGCCAGTTTCTTATCGCTCCATCTTCGCCTCTTATCATTTGGAACCAAGGAGGTCATGCCATTGGCGAAATCAGCGTTCATAATCACCTTATCACATCGTATCTCGCCTTTTTCCGTTCGTACTCCCACGACACGCTTACCATCAAGAAGCAACTCCTCTACTGGAGTAGATAACTGAATATCAGCCCCGAGTCCAATGGCAATATCAGCCATACGCTCAGTTATGCTGCCCAAACCACCCTTTGCATGGAAAATCCCATGTTCATATTCGAGGAAGGCAAGAATCGTAAAGAGGGAAGGTGCTTGAAAAGGGCTCATTCCCAGATACTTCGTTTGGAAAGACATGGCCAGTCGAATCCGCTCATCCGGGAAAAGCCGTTTCAAGTCGCTAGCGACTGTTGCCCACGGCCTCATCACGGACGCCGCTTCCAACGCTTTCCTGCTGAATAGATCCGAAACACCATTCCAGGGCGACTGCAGACTGGACTTACTTTTCGTAAGCTTACGTCGGTTTTCCGTCACATACTTCCTGAAACCTGACGCATTTTCTTCACCAGACAGACTTCTGACTCTCTCAGTCATCTCGTCTAGATCGCTCGTAGCTTCAATCGACCCACCCTGTCCGAAAACCAATTTGTATGACGGATCAAGAGGAATAAGTCCGAGCTCTTTGTGAGCATCTAGGCCGATTGCCTGGAATATTTCTTCGATTATTTCGGGGTAATGGAAGAATGTGGGGCCACGGTCGAATCTGAAACCATCTTGCTCTATGATTTTGGTGCGACCGCCTACCTCTGCGCATTTCTCTACGACTAAAACATCGAGACCAGAGTGCGCTAGTAGCATAGCGCTGGCCAAACCTCCCGGTCCAGCCCCTACAATTAGCACATCTGGGTCAGCCCTTTGAGCCTCGGACATAGCCATCATTCCCCCCCCTTGAATGGCCAAACCATTAGCGTTGAGAAGGCAAAACCCATCTTCTTCATGAAACCGAGGCTTAGTCGCCGGGACAGAACATCTCCATTTCTCCGTTCTGCCTCATCAAGAATTTCTCCATAAATCGATGCCATTATCGACGGACTAGATCTCGAATCTGTTTCGATTAGGGGGAGGAGCCTAAGCGCATTCTTTTGATGCGTTCTAACCCTGCTCATATAGTGCCTCATGAACTCCTTCCACCTTTGATCCGCGGGGAGATCGGAATCATACAGGTCTTCAGTCGATATTCCGAACAATTCGAGGTCATCTTTTGGCAAATACACCCTTCCGCGACCGAGGTCTTCTTGGATATCTCGAAGAATATTTACCATTTGAAGAAAAATACCCATCTCTTCAGCATGCTCTCTGGCATCTGGATTATCATATCCATATATCTCAATGAGTGCCAAACCCACTGTTGATGCAACCTTGTAGCAATATCCCCTTAGATCCTCGAAAGATCGATAGTTCGTGGGATATAGGTCATCTTCCATGCCATCGATGAGTTGATGCAGGTCGCCAACACGTATCGGGAATCGACTGAACGTATCTTTCAGAGCAACGAATATCGGGTCGGATACTGAATGCCCTTCATGAGCTCGACAAAGCAAGTCTCTGTAGTGAATCAATGCTCTCAATTTCAAGGAATGATCGGGCTCAGGGTTAGATCCCTCTGATTGCTTATCGATCGAAAGAACGACCGATCTATCGGCAGTTCGCGCTTCTAGTTCGCTCATCTTTTCCGGGCTGATATGAGAAAGGTCAGGCAGCCAATCCCCGTCAGCGATGTCATCTACCCGACGACAGAACGCGTAGAGAGCATAAACAGCGTTTCTTTTCTCAATTGGAAGATGTCTGAAAGATCGCAAGAAAGACGTCGATGCCGCTCTTGTAATGTCTTTGCATATCGCATAGGAGTCTGTCATGTCTGAAACCTTAGTAGACCTTCGTCCCATGAGAGCCATATAGATGCAATCCCACCATTCTCATTATGAAGGGCTGTTTAGTCCGGTAACAATCTGGGAGCACCCTTGAGTCCCCCTTGGCGAGTAAAATGGAGGTTTGTCGTAATGTCTCTCACAGATATGGAAAGAGGAGAAGAGTCGTGTAAGATGACATTTTCAGATGGTGCCGAATACCACGTTGAATATCTAAATCTCCGTCTAGATTGTCCGTGTGCCAATTGCAAACCAAGAAGAGAGAACAAACAGAGAATGATTGAGTTCCAGGAGGAACTAAGCAGGCTAAGAATTGAGAAACCATCAATCGAGATTGTAGGTCATTATGGCCTCAAATTCATTTGGCCATCGGGATGTTCAAGCGGAATTTACAGCTTTGACATTCTTCGGGAGATAGCTGAAACAGAACCACACTCTCGGTGGCAACAGTCATAGCGACGATGCTTGACGACCGATCAGCGTGTTAACGGTCTTTCCGACCATGACAGGTGATTCCTATGGCCATGGATCCTGATGAAGATGACGAACAAGTAGAGTGGGTATCCTACTCAAGCGCCGGATACGGTTCCGGAGAAGAAGGCCTCTGGGAGGATGTTGTTCCAACCGACTCCCCTTCCGAAGAGATAGACTGGTATGATGAAAATCCCATCGAAGGCGAGTCAATTATTGAATGGGACGCTCCCCCATGCCCAGCTCCCTTGGGAATAGCATACTTGGCCAGAATAGGGTGTTGTGACTTTTGCCTCCACAGACTCGGTGGTAGGAGGACCGATTCCACCGGTGCTGAAGGAGGCGCCGCCCTCAGAAAAGAGGCTGAGAAAAGGGATCCTGAACTTGCCAATCTGGAATCCTCTATCGAATGCCCCACCTGTGAAAATTTGTTAGATGATGTAGGCAATGTCTCAAAGATCATCTCATCGGCCTGCGATGGGATTCAGTTTTCCACCATGCAGGTTGGCGTGCACATCCCAAAAGATTTGATCGAGGAAGAAGATCGCATACGTTCCAGATATGGTGCACCAGGGAGCAAGCCATTGAAAGCAGCATTTGTGGAAGAGGTACAAACCAGTACATCAGAGAAGGTAGAAGGTATCGAATTCGTCAGAGAGCGCCCGGATTTAATGGTCTTGATAGATACTTTGACATTGCGAGTTGATGTTGATGTTCGTCCAGTCTTCCTCTACGGAAGATACAGAAAACTATCCAGAGAGATACCTCAGACAAGATGGCCTTGTAGGGCGTGCAGGGGTCGTGATGGCGGTTGCGAATCATGTGAATCGACAGGCCTCCAATACCCTGATTCAGTTCAAGATTTGATAGGGAAGCCCATCGCTGAACAAATGGACGCTCTGGATACGGCATTCCACGGTATGGGAAGAGAAGATATCGATGTTCGATGCCTAGGCCAGGGGCGACCCTTTGTCCTTGAAGTGAAATCCCCCAAGAAGAGAATACCTCAATTCGATTCATTGCTAAAGCTGGTTGAGTCTAATGCCAAGGGACGTGTGGAAATCGATTCACTTAGACTATCTGACAGGAAAGAAGTAGCTAGGATCAAGCAGACCAGATCCGAGAAAAGCTACACTATAAGATTCAAGCCAGAATCAATCGAAGATCCCGAAAAGATCTCTGAAGACATATTCGCTCTAGCGGGGACCATGATTGAACAGCAAACACCAAAACGCGTCAGCCACCGAAGAGCCGATCGAAATCGAGTACGACAAGTTGTATCAGTAGATCGAGTAGATATCGTGGGCGATGAGATGGAAATGACTCTGAGATGTGAAGCTGGAACCTACATCAAAGAATTAGTGCATTCCGATGAAGGAAGAACCATCCCGTCAGTCACAAGTATCATTGGCGCCCCATGCGAAGTCATCTGGTTAGATGTCGAAGATGTGCATGCAGACTAAATTTCTCTCGGGAGATGAACTTAAACGCAACTGGTAGGTGGCGGGCTCGCTGATAGCCTCAGGGGGCCCACTGGACATGAAGAGAAGTCACGGAACTCGTCAAGGGACTCGTTCAATCCTATCTCGTTCTAAATCTCAGAGAGGCAGAATAAACATCACCAGATCAATCCACTCTTATTCAGAGGGAGACAAGGTATCCATTGTGTTGGATGGCGCGCAGCAAAAAGGAATGCCTCACCGTCGTTTCCAGGGCGCCACTGGCACCGTCAGGGCAAAACAGGGACGAGCCTTCGTCGTTGATGTTCGTGACAAGAACATGCCCAAGACGCTAATCGTCAGGCCCGAGCATCTTCGCCCTGCAGACGGCGCTCCAAAACCCGAGATACCACGCCGCCAAGGTCAGAAAGTCAAGGATGAACCCGTGACTGCTCCTGCACAGGATTCTAAGTCAGAATCAAAGGAAGATAAGAAGAAAGCGGAACTCGAGCGCGTCAAAGAACGTGCCAAGACCATTGACTTCAATGTGCTTGGTAGGGCTAAGGCTAGCGACAAAGACGATCTCCAAGTAATCAAGGGCGTCGGTCCGTTCATCGAAGAGAAACTGAATGCTTTGGGCATCTACACATATTTGCAAATCAGCAAGATGAAGGGTGATCTCGAAGACCAAGTCAATGAGGCCATCGAGTTCTTCCCCGGTCGTGTAAAGCGTGATCAATGGGTGAATCAGGCCAAGGATCTACTTAACGAAGAGGAGTGAATTAGATGTCTGACTCAAATGAATATGTCGATTATGCCAAGGTGAGGGATCTTCTCTTGTCTGCCCAAGAACGCCGCCAAGAGCTTTCATACGAGCAACAGATGGCTCTACAGCATTCTGAATGGGCCGCAAGCGCTCAAAGAGGAGGCATAAAGACTGATTCCAAAGTCTTCCTAGAATTGTCGGCGGCTTTATCTGCGAATGACAAACTCGGCGATCACCCGGACATATGCGCTAAGATAGCCGAGCTAATGCCTCTCAGTGTCCATGCACTCCGAGTCATAATAGCCTCGAAGCGGATTGCAATGGATACTTCTGAAGTCGAGTCTGTCCTCGACATCGTACGACAACACGTCCTCTGAAGTCGATAGAGCGATTCATCAATGAAATCCCCTTCCGTTCACTAGGGGCCTGACGCATGTTGGACGATCGAGAGGACCAAACTCCCGATGAAATGCAAGCTGAGTCGATGGTCAGAGTGCTTTCGGTCATCGAGCGAAGGCCAAGAGGCACGGAGATACACGGACTCACCCACCCAGGACTTTTCCTAGTACGTGCAAAGATCATGCAGAATGACCCATTGTCGTCTGATGTTGGCTGGATTCCAATGGGAGATCCACGCATAGGACCACTTTCTAGTATAAGGAAAAAGGACATCTCTCTGGACAATGAGGATGATTTGAATGGGGCCATTGTAGAATCAATAGCAATGGATGAATCAGTGCATCTTTCATTCTTCAATAGAGCACAACCGATATCTTTGAAGATGCACTCATACCAACTTCTCCCCGGAATCGGTAAGTCAACAGCCCAACAGTGGGTCTCCAAGAGAGGTTCGATGGGATGGAATGATCTCCAAGGAGTGACTAATGCTATCGGTCAAGACGCTTCTGGATTACTAGCCGAGCGATACGCACAAGAAATGGAAGATCCTGCACAGTCTCCCAGATTGATTGATCTCGTGGTACGTGCTGGGGCTTAGTTGTGTCTTTCACGAACAAAGATCAAGATCACCCTTCTAGTATAGTTGATAGGTATCTTTCTAGATACAACATAGAACCAAATCTCGGCCAGAATTTTTTGATAGATCCATCTCCCATACACACATCCATTCAAGCATCATGTGATCTCGGGCTAAGTAACGATTCACATGTCCTCGAAATCGGCCCAGGCCCAGGCGTCCTATCCATCGAACTTCTCCGTCTAGGATCAAAGCTCACTGCGATAGAAATATCTCAAGATGCATGTGATTTTTTAGAATCAGAATTGAATCATGAACAGTTCAATCTAATCAAAGAGGATGCTTTGAGCACTAAGTGGCCAGATGACATAACACATATTGTGGCGAACATACCTTATGGCATCTCTAGCCCGATTCTTGAAAGAATACAAGATCATCACCAATCAAATCCCCTGGATGGCATCTCGCTACTCGTTCAAAGAGAGTTTGCCCATAGAATGGCTATGAAGAGCATACCAAAAGACAGAGGCCCATTAGGAATCGCTCTCTGGCTCGATTTTGAATGCGAGATCATCTCAGATGTCCCCTCATCTTCATTCAGACCGCAACCCGATGTAGCATCATCCATAGTGACCCTTCGTCCTGTTTCTAGAACGGAACTTCAGGGCGTAAGTAGGAAATTAGTCCGAGGGATATCCTCTTGGTGTTTTGGAAGGCGAAGAAGAAAGATACGCACGTCACTACGAGGTTTTCCTCGGAGGATGCTAAAGATTGGAAAATGGTCATCAGCTGATTGGCTTCAAATATTGAACAATTTGGAAAATGAAGGGGGCGAACTCAGGGGATTCATGGACAAACGCCCAGAGGAACTTACGCCCGATCAATGGACGTCTATTTGCCGTATAATTGGAAGATGATCGAAAATCAGGTTTACCGTGACTTGAAATTCAACCCCCCTCTCCGCAAGGCGTCGGGACGGCCTAGCCGAACCTTCGAGAGGGGATTAAATGGCAAAGAAGGATACCTATCTAGCACTGCTTAGAAGAGGTATAGATGAGACCACTTCTCAACTTCTATCAGAATCTGGTTTGAAAATCGGAGACCTCAAGAAACTTGATGAAGAAAAACTGGTCAACAATTACGGTATCAAGAAAGAGATTGCCAAATCTGTTCTTGAGTCTGTTAAATCCGGGCCCAGGGCGTCAAGCAGACAGAGATTTATTGCAGATGTGATTACGAAGAGCGGCAAGCCGAAGAAAGTCGACAAAATACAAGAGCAGCGTTTCAAAAGAGAACAGAAAGACCTTCTTCAGCAACTAAATGAAAAGCGAGAAGAACAGCGAATAGCAAGAGTCGAATCCTTTAGGAATAAGAAACTAGTAATGAACAGATTGGGGAAAACAGTTGAGCTGATCGTCAAATTGGAAACAATCTATGACGAGGAGGCCAAGACCGAGCAACGCTCCAAGTTGAAGGACCAACTCGAGACAAGGGGACTAGAAGCCGCACGAGATCATGAGATGTTGGAGTTGGACGGCACTCCACAAGATATTGTAGATTTCAGAAGGAAAATAGCACCAATACTATGTCTCCATGCATGCCCACATTGCGGCGATGAAATGGATCCACGTGGGTCATCTGTAATCGATGATATCCGTGATTACAAGTTCGTGTGCTGGGAGTGCGAAGAAGAGTTCCATGTCGATCTCGCTACTAACATAGCTGAACGACTTGAGGATCCAGAGGCCTGGATCAAGATTGATCCAAAACGAGGCCCTCGAGATCCTGTCGCTTCACCGCCCACTAAGGCGAGTGCAGATGCCATTGCCGATTTGATGATACAAGAGATCAAGGCCACTGGCGCCGCAGCCACCGAGATAATAGCATCAACAGAAGCCAGCAATATCTCAGGAACACTCATGAGCATCGATGATTGGATTGATGAGACACTCTCTGCCAAAGGATACATACAGGCTCAAGAGCATCGTGAAGATTTCATCATAGCGACAGGAGCAGGAGCAACCAAGTTCAACAAGTGGATGAAGAAGGCAGGCCTTTACTTCAACAAACAGTCCGGCAAGTGGACTAGATGGGAAGATCGCTGAACGACATGGTTGATTTACAAGATCCAAAAATTTTAGCGATCATCATTTTCGATATAATCGGAATCGGTGCGTTTGTATGGTTCTTATCCAGTAGGCTCTCTCTGAAATTAAGAGTCATTGAGCAAAGAAGAGAAAAGAAACGGAAACAAATCCTCCAAACAGAGGGAAAGAATCACTCCGATGAAGATACGATCAATCGTTAATCAAACACCAAGAAGACATGGAAACGACTGCTACTGCACTAAGATAGAGCAGCATTCCACTCCGAGGATCCTGGAATATCCACAATCTCGAATTTAACGGAAGAAACCCCTCTTTGATTGCCAATTTCCTCTTTCAGTAGGAGTAGATCATGAAGGCAACACGGACAGTGTGCCATCTTCGGCTTCAACCATATCTTCACGCCCCCCTCATCACTTATCGAAAGCCTACGAACTATCGCTTCATCATTCATCGAATACCCATGCGGGTCGGTTCTTTCTTTCAAAATACGTGCAAGACTTCTGGCCGCGAAATCTCTCGTCTTCCCTGACATATTACCACTCTACATGTAGTGGGAAAGATTTGCCAGAGGTCAGACACTCAAGCCCATCCTTCCCTGAAACCCATGTGTCTTCCGTCCCCACTGCTCCATCATCGTATACCACTTTAGGTTCTATTGCCATGATGCACCCTTCATGCATCGGCCTGTCAAAACCATTAGCTAGAACTGGTGACTCGTCCAACTCCAAACCAACAGAATGACCAAGAAATTTTGCTTGATGCGGCCTCATTCCCATGAGGTGCTCTGCATGCCCCATTTCAATAGCAAGATCCCTCCCTAATTCCCAGGCTTCGGAGCAGGTTCCACCAGAGCCAAGATTATTCACTATCGAATCTCTAATTTCAACCATGTCATTCAATCTCTCATTCCAAATTTCAGGTAGGCTACCAGAGCTAAACATCCTCGTGCAGTCTGAAATGTATCCTCGGTGCACATGGACGATATCTACCAAAACCGGAACCTCTTCTTCTATGCGTCTGTGACCCGAACCAAGGGGTGCCATCGGATTCGCACCAGAACCCCCTATTGCCGAATCGAAGAATGAGGGAACCCCCCCCGAACGTCCAGCAGCAACAACCGCCCTGTCACAATCCATCGGCCAACGCCTCATTCTGATACGCCCACCAAACCCTCTTTTCCGACTCACTTCTTCAGCGACTGATGCCACATCTAACTCAGTTACTCCATTCCCACATCTTTCAGCCACTGCAAGAAACATCTCATGATTCACATGTCCGGATTTTCGAATCTGATCAATCTCCCATGAACTCTTAGTTTCCCTAAGTCGATGAAGTATCTTAGAAGCATCTTCTTTACTATCTTCAAATCCTGAAAGACACTTCGAAAGGTATCTCTTTCGAGAATAGGGCAGCGTTGAATCCAACATTGCTGGAGTCCTGGTGACTCCTATTGATCTGAACCCCTTTTCCAAATCTGCTGATCTATGTTGTTGAATAACAGGATCTGGAGAATCACTCCCTCCAGATTCCCAAATAGCCCTTGGAAGTGATTTCTTCACTAAATGGGTGGTTTCCACATCGGAGCCAGATGCTCCTATTACGAGTATGCCGCTCTGCCTCCCCCCAGTTAGCCAGTATAACTCAACGGGATCTTCTACCATAACGGATTCATATCCGGCCTCTGCTAGAGCCTCAGAAACCCTCCTCCTTCGATCAGTCAGTTCAGATACGGGAACGCGCCAGTCTTCACCTTCCGGCCCGCTCAGATCGAAGTCCATACACCACCGCCTATGCTCGGATGCATAGACAGTTCGGATGCATCAATTTCACCACACAGTCAAATCCAAGTGGCCAGAGGGCCCCCTGTGCCGAAAGTCCTCGGACTCGACGATATCAAGCTCGATGGGCTGAAGATTCTGTATCGTGCAGATCTAAATTTGCCCGTTCACCCTTCCACGAAAGAATTCCTCGACGATACGAGAATTCGAGCAATAGTACCCACTCTTCAGAAATTAGAATCATCATCCGTCACAATACTTGCACACCAGTCTAGGCCTGGGAGATTCGACTTTACAAATCTCCAAAGACACGCAAACAGACTCTCCCAACTCCTCGGCCGACCCGTGGATTTCGTATCCGATGTATGCGGCCCATCAGCAAAGGCTGCAATAGATTCGATGCAGCCAGGCGATATTCTGATGTTAGATAACGTCAGATTGCATCCGGACGAAAATCTGCTAAAGGGCGAGATAGAGGAACAAGAAACATCTGATATAATACGGAATTTAGAATCTCATTTTGATATTTTCGTCAATGACGCATTCGGCGCCGCACATCGATCAACCCCCAGCCTAACGGGATTTACACGTAAACTGCCTTCCGTGGCAGGTGAACTCATGAAGCGTGAGATTGATGCTCTTTCCATTGCTGTAGAAAATCCACCAAGGCCCTATGTAGCATTGTTGGGCGGGGCCAAAGCTGACGATTCCCTCAGAGTCGCAATCAATTTGTTCGAGAGAAACATCGTTGATACAGTGGCATTCCTCGGAGTTGTTGGAAATTTTATGCTGATGGCAGACGGTTTAGACATAGGGAAATCCAATGCAGATTTCGCAAGATCACAGGTCGAACCATTCGTTGACGAGACTTCAAAAATGGCTAAACACATACTCTCCAACTATCGGGAAAAGGTAATTCTTCCAGAAGATCTAGCTATCGAGTTGAACGGATCTAGAGAGCCACTCTCCATTCAGCAACTCCCCACACCACATCCAATCTACGATGTTGGCCTCAGCACTTTGATGGGTTTGAGGCCCGTAGTCATGGGCGCATCCTGCGTATTGTGGAACGGACCAGCATCTTATTTCGAGAAACAAAATTTCGCCTTTGGAACTGTAGAGGTCCTGAATATGTGCATAGAGACCGACGCGATCACAATAATCGGAGGCGGCCATACTAGCGCCTTGGTCGAAGCAAGAGGCGCCTCTAGTCGAGTCACGCACAATAGCTCGGGTGGTGGAGCTACTCTAACGATGCTCTCAGGAGGCAGGATGCCCGTTATCGAGGCACTTGAACGATCATTCGAGGCATCTGAAAGCATACTCGGAGAACGTGGCCTACTTGTGTGATGGAGCCACTGGGGAGATTCGAACTCCCGGCCTTCTGATTACGAATCAGACGCTCAACCAGGCTAAGCTACAGTGGCAACAAGCCGTCCGTCCGCATTCCCGGAATAAGGAAATCGGTGGCATATTCACCTTTTCGCCGGCACCAAGGTTAACTATGTAGAGTCAAACCGACCTTGTATGACATTAGAGGGCGAAGCAACCTCTGCACCAGCCGGAACAACGATCGTTTATGCAAATCAGAAGAGTGGTGGGCCAAGGGTTTTCGGGGCCCTAGCCATGCTTCTCGGAGGTATAGGAGTAATAATGGCGCTGCTCGATATCGCATCTGCTGGCGACAACATAGAACTCTGGGGTGCTGATGAAACATCGTACTCATGGTGGTTCTACGTTTCCCCGCTTCTAGCAGCTGTCTCGGGCGGATTGTTCGCCTACGCAGGATTCCTACTATGGAACTACAAGAGGAAGGGCGTATGGATGGGCTTCGGTGCCGTCGGAATCAACGTCCTGGATGGCGTCCTTGGTTCAGTCCTAATTGGGATGATCACTGAAGAGGTCGGAGAGGCAGCAGGCGTCGAGGGACTCGGCGGCCTATTGGCCGGCGCCGGACTCGTTTTCACCGCTATCGGCGCAGTATGTTGCGGACTAATCGTAGCATTACCGCTCCTCATGAACGGAAACGATCTCGACGACGAGTGAATCAACGCAACTCTCTGAGATTGATGATCCCGCCTATGCGGGTATGGACATCCGATAGGATGGACTCTAGCGCAGCTTCTGTCCGACCTTCGGCCCTCATGATCAGGATTGGCTCCGTATTCGAGGGCCTGCATAGGAACCATCCATCTGGATATGTAACCCGCACTCCGTCGACCTCTGAGAATTGCAAGTCTGAGAATGATGAGCGCACTGATTTCATTATGTCACCCCGCTCACCTTCAAAACTGATTTTCGATTCTCCCGTTGATGGATACTCTGGAATCGAAGAAAGAAGATCGGAGAATCCAATGCCACCATTATTCGGGTCAGACGACCTCGCTACGAGTTCTATGAGCCTCGCACTGTTGTAGAGCGAACAGTCAAATCCGTTCCAGCGATCATTGAAGAAAAGATGGCCGGACATTTCCCCTGCGAATCTTATCGTAGGACAGGCGGCTAATTCCCTCTTCATGAATGAGTGACCCGTTCTTACCATGCGACCGATCCCTCCACTTGATGCTATGGCTTCATCAACGCCCATGCTACATTTCACATCATACAGGATAGTACGGCTCTCTTCTGAGCTCTTATCCGACTCTTCGTTGAGCAATATATCCCTGGCAAAAAGCCCAATCAAACGATCCGGATGAATGAATCTCCCTTTCTCATCGACTACACCAATCCTGTCCCCGTCCCCGTCCACGCCGATTCCAAATTCGGCTTCCGAAGATGCCACTGTAGCTGACAACTCCATCATGTTGGCAAGACGAGTCGGATCAGCCGGGTGCGCAGGAAAATCAGCATCCCATTCGCAGTTAATCGCTACAGTTTCCACACCCAGCTTCTCGAATAGATCAACAATATAGGGTCCAGGAACAGCATTGGCCGCATCAACTGCAACCACTATTCTTCGACTTATTGGCGCTATATCTTTCACTATCTCCTCGATAACGGAATTAACATATCCAGCCTCGTCAATCAAGGTGCCATCAAGACCCCCTTCCTCTTCAGGCATCGAATCGAAAACGGCTTTCAGATCTTGCAGGTCCTTCCCTGCCAAGGGCAAACCGGAATGAACAATCTTGAATCCATTATACTCAGGGGGGTTGTGACTCGCTGTAATCACTACGGCCACGTCTATCTCCATATCCACAGTTGAGCGATAAACAACTCCTGTAGGCACCACTCCAAGATTTACAACTTCACAACCAGATGACCTTATTCCATCCATAATCGCCTGATGTAATTCCTCTCCAGATGTTCGAATATCACGTCCCACAGATATCGATGTAGCTCCTGTAAAGTCCACGATTGACCGTCCTAGTCTTTTCGAAAAAGTGACGTCAATTTCAGACCCCGCTATACCGCGTATATCATACGCCTTGAACACGCTCACACCCCTGACCAGATACGCCTACTCGTAAGCGTTGCCAATTTAGGACACAGTCGGGACAAGTCGAGACTCTTCTCGTACGGGAATATGAATCAATGATGAGAAAACGCCCACTGCTATACCTATCCACCAAACAATCGTATAGCTGCCATATACATCGTAAAGAACACCACCAAGGTAGACTCCGACGAAACTACCCATTTGATGTGAAAAGAATACTATCCCATACAATGTTGCCATGTATCTGAGCCCGTATATGTGTGCCACTAATCCGCTGGTTAGTGGAACTGTGGCAAGCCAGAGAAAGCCCATTGCGAATGAGAATATCAGCACGGTATTGGCGGTTATTGGAGTTAGAATAAACCAAGCCGCTGCTATCGATCGTCCAGCGTATATCCCTGATAAAAGCCATTTCTTACCGAACCTCTTGCCAGCCCATCCTGCCATCAGGGTACCAATTATGTTGGCCGCCCCGATCACCGAAATTGCGAACCCGCCCAATGCAGCGGTTGTTTCTATGCCTAAATCGCCGCACCAGCCAATCGGCTCCACAGGCGCACTCATCTCTGTGACAAGTGCTGGAAAATGTGCAGTGATAAAGGCAAGTTGGTATCCGCAAGAAAAGAAGCCAACGAAGATCATCATGTACGATGGATCTTTCATGGCTATGCGAAGTATTTCTCCAAGACTTTCCTCGATATCTTCCTTTGCCGCCTGATCTGGAGATTTCATGAACGGCAGGAGCAAGAGTACAGCAAGAATCGAAGCAGCGAATATGATGAATATCGACTGCCATGGCATGCTTTCCAGAAGCAAGACTGCTATCATGGGGCCTACTATCTGTCCAGCAGACCCCGCAGCCGTTGCGATTGCAAGACTCATTGCCCGATGCTCCGAGGCGCTTGCCCGCCCCACTACTGCTAGAATGACTCCAAAACCGGTGCCTGCAATCCCGAACCCGACGAGAATCTCATACAATTGAATTGAAAGGGCAGTGTTTGCCCCTGCGGTGAGGACAAGGCCAAGGGCATACAAGATTGACCCTAATACAATCGCCCGCCTATCTCCCATTTTTTCAGCAAGGGCTCCGAAAAATGGTGCACCAAAGCCCCATGCCAGATTTTGAATCGCTATCGCCAGGCTAAACTCTGCTCTTGCCCATCCATATTCTTCTTGAATTGGAATCTGAAAAACACCGAACGATGCACGTATCGCAAAACCGACGAGTACTATGATGCACCCAACTGCCAAGACAGGCGTTAACAGACGAACCTTGCCCTGATCAGCATTCACGATCATATCTTTCCACTTCCAAGAAAGGCCTCAGCGACGATTTCCACTTTGGCCCCTCCTGGCAATTCCTTCACAGCGTATGCCGCTCTTGCTGGAAGCACGGTTCCCGCTAGCCACGAACCATAGATATCATTGAATTCGGAAAAGTCAGACATATCAAGAAGCAGGACGGTTACTCTTACCAAATCTGATTTCGAAGACCCTGCTTCGGATAGCAGATTGTCTATCTTCTGAAGCGCTGTGGCTGTTTGCTCCTTGAGGGAATCCCCTCCGTCAGTTCCTATCTGGCCCGCTACCCAAATGTGATTTCCAACAGTTATGCATGGGCTGTAGGGGGCCAATCGGAGCCCTCCGAGGTCGACCGCGCGTTTCTCGTACATGCCCTCGCCTGTCGCATTCAGTCATTCAGTATTACTAATCATGCCAATCACATGTATGTGGTCTCCAGCGACATTTTCGGCATTCATCATTCTAAGAGGTACCCAGTCTGCATTAACCGCATCATCGCCTGCTAAAGGCTTGGAGTCACCGTCCACATCAACCCTGTAGAATAGGCCCACACAATGCTTCCTTGGATCCCTTCCGGGCGAACCCAGCACAGTTAGAAGGATCGGATTTTGACCATATGCCCCCGTCTCTTCTCTCAATTCTCGTAGAACAGCGTCAAGTGGGTCCTCGCCCATATCAACGAAGCCCCCTGGGAAGGCCCACTTGCCCTGCCATTCTGGCGGATTCGGCCCTCTCTGTATCATGAGGGCCTCAATCGTCCCATTACGCACCCTAGTCGCGACTGCATCAACCGTCACCGACGGTGAGCTGTAGCCATCAGCACCACAGACATCACATCTCTTACGAGCCATATCTTCGCCCTCTAGAAACATAATCTTCGATTGCCCTGTACAGGTCCTGCCTCGAGAAAGAGGGCCAATGAATATCTGTGAAATACAATTCTGAATATGCAATCTGCCAGAGAAGGAAATTCGATATCCGCTCTTCTCCACTAGTCCTGATTACAAGGTCTGGGTCTGGCAACCCAGAAGTATACAGCCTGGAGGATATAGCATTCGCATCTATCGAATCAATCTCAAGATTTCCCTTGGCATGGTCCCTCGCTAATGATTTGACAGCATCAATTATCTCTTCCCTTCCACCATATGCTAGACATACTGTGAATGTGAAATTCTTGTACTCACGAGTAACCTCCTCAGCTCTGGATATTGCATCTCTAACTCGTTCTGGAAGCATATCGAGACGTCCCACGGCATTGACGCGAACACCATTCTCATGGATAAGCGGATCAACTGAAATCTCATTCAGGCCTTGGACGTATAGATCGAATAAGATTTCAATTTCTTCTTGAGTCCTGTTGGTGAGATTTTCACTGGACAAGGCATAGACTGTAAGATAGGGTATATCAAGATCTAGGACCCACTTCATCACCTCTTTCAGCCGTTCTTTTCCAGCCGAGTGCCCTTGTCCAGATTCCATAGAACGAGTCCATGCAAACCTTCTATTTCCATCCATTATGATTGAGATATGCTGGGGGAGCTCAGAAGAATCAAGACTATTGAGCCTAGAACGCGCCCTCACGCCCCTCACACGCTCAATTCTGCTGACAAGACTCCATGCCAGACGAGAATTGACAACCCATTTCCCCAGGGCTCTGAAAATTCTGAATTTGAGTAGCCACTTTGCAGATCTGTCTATTGATCGACCGAGCCACCCTCTACGATTTGCCATGAATGTCCCTCACGTGAAGATGATGTCTGCAGAATCGCCAACCAAGTCTATCAGACCCTTCTCTGGATTAACGACTATCACTTCTCCAGCGGCTTCCCAAACTGGGATATCGATGTGACTGTTCCCAGCATACCCGAACTGACCCTTTCCGAATCTCGCTGTAAGGGCCTCGGCTTTATTGGCCCCTCTGAGATTTATATCGCCGTCCGAGGCCATGACGTCATTGAATATTCCAAGATGCGCAGCAATGGACTCTGCAATCAGTCGATCAGACGCCGTCACTAGATACAGCTCTCTACCACGTGCGTATTCGCCCGTTACCCATTCCATGAATGAAGGATGAAATTCCAACTCTGCAGGATCAAACTTCAGCAATCTGCCCAGACGCTGTTTCCAAACCGCTCTTTGGCCTGTTATCTCAAGCCAAAAAAACCTGAAAATCCTCCATGGTCTCGGCAGCAAAACCCTGCGAATAGACACCCAACTCATATCCGTGAGAATGAGGGTTCCATCCAAGTCGACGGCTAAGGGAATTTCCGAATGTTGGCCGGTCACAATATCATCTGGCCGAGCCTCTGGGTTCAATGTTCTGACCGTTCGTCTGATACGCGAATACCCAATCCTACTGTCATGGAGTCCGGTGATGCCCTCTCAGATCCCGATTCCAAGACGCCCATTACAATGGTAGAAGTACTGGGCACAAGAATACACAAGACACTCTTCGAAAATACTCCTTCGTCCATCGAAGAGTGGGTTGAACACACTCAATTTTTTGAGGCTTGGGGAGACGTTCCGGTGGAACTGATTTCACTGGATAGCAGCAGAAAGAAGATCGTGATTGAAAGCAGAAGCGGATCGTATCGGGCCGAGATGTCTCGGTGGCCAGTTTCCGGTATGCGGGCTAGGATGAGATCGGAAAATAATCGCGTTGACTGGCCAGTGGGGGGACTATCTATGGAGGGACTGGACATAATCCTCTTTTGGAAGCATGAACCCAATTCAGCTGATGCAGAGGAGGTTATGTTACAGCATATCGCGTCTCGAGACATGGATTCAGCAACCCAACTCTTGGAAAGGTGCGGCAGAGCGCTGGCTTCTGCCCAAGAGGGCCTATCAGCCCAATGGACAGGCCCTTCTAATTCTCGTGCTTGGAATTCATCAATTACGAAGCTGGAAGAGGCTACTAAGAGTAGAACATTGTGGAGAGCCCCATTCAAACCGGGAATGCCTGCTATGCTTTCTCTAGGTAAGATGTCTCTAGATCGCTTTTCGGAGTCACATGAAGGGGCCATGCGACTGCGCCCACCCATGTGTGGCCCATCAGATGCCGCATCAAAATCAAGGGGCATCGAATGGCCAGCCTTGAGAGATTTAGCAGCTTTATTGTACAATATCGGCGAAATAACACATGGAAATATTGAGACTGAAGACTTCGCAAATCTCAGACTTGCTGCGATAAGGGGGTGGTCTGACCACCCAGGTCGCCGAAGAACTGGGGGTGTGGAGCCTCAAAGGGCCCTACAGATCATTGGAGGGGGTTTGTCGATATGGGAATATGAACAGGCCCTCACTTCAAAATTCGATACTTCCGAGAAATCATCCTCAGCATCACCAAGAACGGATTACATTTTGAGAAACGTCGCCTCTATCCAGAGAAAATTATTCACCATACGAATATTCTCTGCCGCTTCCCTCGTAGGGGCTTCATCTGCATTTTTGGGCATCATAGCATCTATTTTGGAGCCGACTCAGATGTCTTTTACAGCAGCTACAGCAGGAGTCTCTGTTTACATCTTGATGAATGGGCTATACCGATATATGGCTCCCAATCCAGAGTCGATATTTACCTAATCTGTATCGCTTCCCATGCGCCTGATTCGTATCTGTAGGCCATGGGCACACCAGTTGGAATCTCTCTCTTCACTATCTCGTCAGGCCCAAGGCCTTCTATCTCCATCACAATAGAACGAAGTGAGTTTCCATGTGCAGCGACGAGAACAGTCTTGCCGGATTCAAGATTTGGAACAATCTGTTCGAACAGACAGGGCAATGTCCGCTCTGATGTCATTCGAAGGCTCTCACCACCTGGGGGTACACCTTCGAAACTCCTCCTCCACTTCTTGACCTGCTCCTCTCCAAACTCTTCCCGGCATTCTTGCTTGTTTCTGCCTTGGAGATCGCCATAATTACGTTCGTTTAGTCGCGAGTCATGTATTACTTCCCCGCTCCATGAATGATTGATGTCCAGTATTATCTCAGCCGTGCGTTGAGCCCTAACAAGTCCACTGGCATAAACAGCATCGAATTCGATCTCACTGAGTTTCTCTCCAGCACTATTCGCCTCACTCATCCCTTTCTCTGAAAGTTCGATATCCACCCACCCTGTGAATCTGTTCTGAGCATTCCAGAGGGATTGACCATGACGAATAAGGATCAACAATCCCATTTTAACACCTCAAGAACGTCTTAGTCGTGGCTCGTGGAACTCAAGACCAAGAGCGGTTGAGAGCTTCTTAGCCTCTACAAGAGCATCCTCACTCATTGCTCTCTGCACGTCAGAAGACTGCTGGGTGTAGAAATTCGCCTGAACCACGATACTCGACGATCCCATAGAGAGTATCTTCACCCATGATGACTGTTCGTTGACCGTCCGCTCATCGGCATTCAGCATCTCTGACATTCTCTCGCAGAAACTCTGCAAGGCCCCTGACTCACTAGACACCTCGAATTCAAACGGCATTACCACTCTCCTGAAACGACGTTGTGAGAAATTCTCTATCGGTGAATTCACAAGATTGGCATTCGGAACGGTGATGATCGTATCCAGGCCGGTCCTCAGTACTGTCATGCGCATCCCTATGTCAACGACCTCGCCTTCTATTCCCCCCACTTTTACCCAATCTCCGAGATTGAAGGGCCTGTCTATTATGATCGATAGAGCACCGAACATGTTGGACACTGAGTCCTTAGCCGCTAGAGCCAGTGCCAGACCCGTGATTCCAAGACCTGCAATAATTCCATTCAGATCAAAACCAGCGACACCAGCCACGACGAAGGCACTCAGGACAAATACGCCCATCCTGCCTAATGACTCGCCTATGCTCACCAGAGATTTCTGCGATGCAGTGCTGTCCTCGTCATCCGACAGTATTGCCCCGACGGAACCAACCAGCCCGTATGCGGCGAATAGGAACACGAGTATGTAGAGAGAAACAGTTGATGAGAGTGCCTTATTCACGATATCCTCGTCCCATACGGGTGTAACTGTGCCATCCAGAATCTCAACAAACTCCACGAAGAAAACCAATGTCACAGCCAATCCAACCGCTCGAGACCCCCTAGTCCCCAGCATATCCCCTGATTTCATTTCCCGACCAAACATTCTCCCTAAGATTCTAGGAAGCACTGACTTTCTGAAAAAATGTCCGATCAAAAGTGACATAATTCCAATGATTACTAAGCATGTCAGAGTCCCCGCTGAGAACCCCATGATGTCCGCCTCTAAGTTAAAGTCGGAGAATGGACCGTCGCCCGGAACTGCTTCACTCATGGAGGGTCCCCTAATGGGATCCCTGATAAACGCCCCCCAGTACTCCGAGAGGAACCACACTTCTCCGAGGGATTGAAGCATATGTCCCTGCACGTACACCTATGGAGGCGGTGAATGGGGGGGGCCGCACAAAGGTTGCAAGGGGTCTCAGAACTCGTGTAACCTGCTTGTTGCTGCCATTCATGCTTTCAGTTGTAGCGCCTGCAGCCATCGCTCCTGCAGCCATCGCACAGGAGACGCCCTCAGGAATCGAACCAACTGACATTTGGTCTGAGGAATACGCCAGTGGAATGTTTCCCTGGGGCGGTAACGCTCAAATTCAATTCCAAGAGTATCACGATTATGAGTCTACAAAGGCCAGAATGCAGTATCTAGCTGATACTAACCCTGACATCATATCATTTCACGAGGGATTATTCGGAGGGTTGAACGATCGAGGCCAAGAAACCTCACTCGACGACTACAAGGGGTGGTTCTACAATAACCCAAGCCCATGGGTAAAAATCACAGCGGGAGTGGAAAACGGGGATTATAATCCATTCAACGGGGATGCTGGAAACTACCCCGATCGCCCGGATGTAATGCTGGTCGGCAACCACCATGCAAGAGAGTGGATGTCTTACGAGGTCCCAATGCTGTTCTTGGAAACCGTTGCATACTACTACGGCCAAGCGGGATTAGATAATGACGGGGACGGGCTGATCGATGAAGATTCGTGGAATGGGATTGATGACGATGGGGACTGTCTGAGCCTCAACGCCTCGTTTCAGGATTCGAACGGGGACGGCGTGTCATGCGGACCCGGCGACTTGGGCGTGGATGAAGACTTCTCCGAGCAATACATCACCGACCTCGTCGATACAAGAGAGATCTACCTCATACCAATATTGAACACTGACGGGCTAATCTACGACCAAACGGAGTGGCTCGCGAATAACTGCAACGGGGCGACAACCGCGAATGCTTACGAGGAATGCCCGAGGAGCGGTTGGAGGAAGAACCTCCGGGATAACACGGTGACTGGAGTCACGCCGATCCCGGATCTCGACGAAGCCGTTGACGAGGGCTGTGACGGGGTAGATCTGAATAGGAATTATCAGTTTGAATGGGGAGCGCCTTTAGGAGCCACAGGACCACTGATTCCAGGGGCCTGCTACGCGGGTGTGAATAATGACGTCTACAATGGCCCCGTCGATACCGTAGATCAAGATGGAGACTTGCGTCTAAATGAAGATCACGTCGATGGCAAGGATGATGATGCCGACGGACTGGTCGACGAGGACTGGCTCGGAGGTAACAGCGAACCAGAGACTAAATTCATCCAAGATATGACTGAGATGAACGACGATAATAATGATGGAGCATCCGATTTCAAGGCCACACTGACATGGCACTCATTCTCGGAACTCGTCCTGTATCCATGGGGGCACTGCACAGATTGCGAGTCCCCCGACCATGAATTTCTGGTATATCACGGGGATCAGATGGCTCAAATGACACTGTATGAAAATCTGCAATCCTCGGATCTCTATCCGACATCTGGAGACTTCTGCGATTGGCACTACGGCGTTCACAACTCATACTGCTACACGATGGAGATCGGAAACAACTTCCATGAAAATCCGGACGACATAAGCCAAATTGCAGTCCGTAACCTAGGCGTTCCATTCTACATGGTCGAAATCGCTGACGACCCACGTTTCAGGGCAGTTCATGGGCTAGAGAACATGAGTGCAAGACATTGGATACAAACTCCTTCCGAGGTGAGCATTCCTGAAAAGGGAGATATACAAATCGACCTTTGTCTTGATCCTTATTTCCCATTCTCCACTCAAGAAGATAGATCGTATCTCTCATGGCGATTTGTTGAGCCAAACCGTCTGCAGAATGATTACGGTCCAACGGAATGGAGAGAGGTGCCCTGGGAGAAAGCACCCTTCGCAGCCTCAGGGGATGACTGCGAGTTGAAGGATGGCACAAATGGTACAGTCTTGACCAGTGCCGTTCCGATACCAGATACATCAGTGGGGAAACTACAGTATCGCGCACAACTTGGAACCACTAATGGCGCATTCCCATTCACATATCCAACTATCGAGGACGGGGGGAACTACTACGAACTCACAATGCCCTATCGAGCTGGGTTTGGTTCAGCAGTTCTGGCTGTCCTCATGTTCATATTCATCGCTGGCGTCGTGTGGGGCGGCTTGGCATTTCTTCTGAGAACCATGTTCGATGATGATGCACCGGTTCTGTCCCTCCCTCCGGGGGGCCATGAATGAGCAGCTCATCAGATCAGTTCAGCGGCCGATTAGGACTGATATTCGCCACGATAGGCGCTGCGATAGGGACAGGCAACATATGGCGATTCCCTCGAATGGTCGGCGCTAACGGCGGCGGCTCATTCCTAGTCCCGTGGGTAATCTTCCTCTTCCTGTGGTCCATCCCGCTGGTCATCGCCGAGTTCGCCCTCGGCAAGCGATCGAGGACCGGCACCGTGGGGACATTCAGAATTTTCAATGGCCCAAAATTTGCATGGATGGGGCTATGGACTGCATGGATATCCACAGCCATAGGATTCTACTACGCCGTAGTGACCGGTTGGTGTATCAATTATTTTCAGACCGCTGTTCGGGGCGGGTTAGGATCAGATGTGGACACAACTGAGGTTTGGAACACCTTCCTGCAAGATCCGTCCCAGGTGATTTTGTTCCAAACTCTTGCCGTGCTAATCACAATGGCAGCGATATGGAAAGGCGCAAAGGCCATCGAGAAGGTCAATGTGATTCTGATGGTCTCTTTGTTCATTCTTCTATTCTCAGCGTTGTTCCTTGCTTTCATCATGGATCTTAATGATGGCACGCTCGATGGATTCGTATACATGTTCAGCATACAGCCAGAGTATCTTTTGGAACCAGAGACCTGGATAAATGGGCTGTCGCAATCCGCATGGTCCTGCTCGGCAGGAATGGGGATGGCCATCACATACTCGGTGTACATGAGGAAGGACGAGGACACAACCCTGAATGCAGCCACCATGTGCCTCGCAAACAATAGCATCTCGATCATAGCCGGATTAACCGTCATGATGGCCGTCTTTTCCGTTGTCGACGACCCCTTGTCTGCAGTGAGTGGAGGCAGCAGCGCAATCACTTTCCTCGTGCTCCCAGAGGTTTTCGCACAGGCCCCCGGGGGACCCGCACTCCAGCTCGCGATGGTTGCAATGTTCTTCCTCGCACTTTCATTCGCCGCGTTGACCTCGATGATATCGACTGTAGAGCTATGCGTTCGCAACTTCGTGGATCACGGGGTGAATAGGGAGAAGGCCGTCGGCCTAACCAGCATCGCAATATTCCTCTTCGGGATCCCCAGTGCTGCCACCTGGATATTGGTGGACGAGTCCACAGGCGTTGCCTTCCCTCAGTTCCTTGAGGTACAAGACCACATCTGGGGATACGGGCTGATGTTCAGCGGCCTCTTCATTGCATACGCTATCTGGAAGTATGGATGGTCCAGATACAAGGTATGGCAAACGGAAAATGGGATCGAGGGCTTCTCTATGCGTGACTACCTAGATCACGGAGTCTCTTCATTCAGAGACGACTTCATCAACACGGGCGACAACGATTGGTGGATAGGCAAATGGTGGGACTACATCATGTATCTCGGATTCCCGATAATGTTCGTGATACTCATGGGCACGTTCTTCGTGGACATGCTAGTGACCGTCGAAGATCCCTGGAATCCGACAAATCCGAAAGGCATCACGATAATCCTCATCTTCTGGGGCATAACTGCGTTCTTGTTCATCAGCATGAACCGGCTCATGCTCGTCAACAGGGTCGTACCGACCGGGAAGTCTGGATTCCCCATGTGCCTCTTATCCGGCGAATACGTTCTCGAACCGAGGCCACTGTTCAGAAATGTCCCAGAGGGGGCAGACGTGCCGATCGATACGCTACCCGGCGGGGAAGACCCCTTCATCCTCAAGGTGGGCGATCCGATACCCGAGATTGAGAATCAGCCATTTGCCGTCTCTGGCGGCTCTGTGATGGACGCTGAAATCGTATGAAAGACCATCAACGAGAGAATTACAATTTACGTACACTTGTGGTCGAGTACGCGTATTTTTGTGCCATTGGAACATTGAATGTTCTCATCTTCTTCGCCATGTACTACGTTGCCTACTCTCTGATCGAAACATCAAACGAATACCGTGCTGCGATTGCATGGTCACCATCATACCTCATTAGCTCAATAATCTCCCACTCTATGCACAGGTGGTTCACATTCCGTTCGACTTCGCCGTATGGCCGCAGCCTCGCCCTCACAATGGCTGTATACACGATTCTACTGATCATCTCCACATTTTCACAGGCTATTTTAGCAGACAGGATGGGTTTTGACCATCTTGCTGTCTGGGCCTTGAATACAGCCGCATTCGGCTTCCTCTCATTCGTTGCATTGAGATTCATCGCGTTCCCGATGTCCGATGGAACTATTTCAGTCCGCGAACGCATGGAGATTGTCAAGTTGGGCCGTAGGTCTTGAAGTGCATTCGCAAACAGCGACCGACGTGTCTGGCGGCGTGCGGGGGACTCGCGACTTCTATCCGGAAGAGATGAGACTCAGAAATTGGCTATTCGAACACTTCCACGCCGCTGCCCGGTCTCATGGCTTCGAAGAATACGATTCACCAGTCCTCGAGAGCGAGGAACTCTACACAAGAAAGGCAGGCGAAGAGATCACAGCACAGCTGTATAACTTCGAAGATAAGGGCGGCAGACGCGTAGCCCTCAGGCCTGAGATGACGCCTTCCTTGGCGCGGATGGTCATGGCCAAATCAGGAACACTCCCCACTCCCATCAAGTGGTATTCCATCCCGCAGTGCTGGCGATATGAGAGAACCCAAAGGGGTCGTGGAAGGGAGCATTACCAGTGGAATGTGGACATATGGGGTATGCATGGTGTTGAGGCGGACGCCGAGTTGCTCTCGGTGCTAGTGCACTTCTTCCGAGCCGTTGGCCTCAAATCCGACGACCTCGTAATACGAGTAAGCAATAGGAAAGTCCTCGAGGAGGTCTTGGGGGCCCTTGGAATCGAGGGGGAGACCTTCTCCAAGACATGTATCGTTATCGACAAGATGGACAAACTCTCCTCTGAAGCCATAGAGCAGCAACTCGCAGATTTAGGTCACGATCATGATTCGATAGCCAGGATAAGGAAAGTCCTCGGGATGAAAGATCTAGAAGATCTCAGTACTGAGTTGGATAGCGAAAGTCAGGCAGTAAAGGAACTTCAAGACCTATTCGCCCTGTGCGAATCTTACGGAATAACGAGCTGGCTGAGTTTTGATGCATCTGTTGTCAGGGGTCTCGCATACTACACGGGATCCGTGTTCGAGGCCCATGACAGGGATGGCGAACTCCGAGCAATATGCGGGGGAGGCAGGTATGACCGGCTGCTGTCAACATTGGGAGGCAAGGACCTACCAGCCACAGGTTTTGGATTCGGCGATATGGTAATCATGGAACTCCTCTCAGTCAAGGGCCTGATACCGAATCTGCCCAGTGGGAATGAGGACATAGTAATCCCTCTGGACAAGGGTCTGAGGCCCGCAGCCATGACGGTCGCATCCAGGCTCAGAGCGTCTGGAAGATCCGTAGATCTGGTTCTGGATGACAAGAGGATGAAATGGGCATTCAGGCATGCTGAGAGAACAGGTGCCCAGAGGCTCGTCATGGTCATGCCAGAAGAATGGCAGGCTGGAAAGGTCAGAATCAAGAATCTAGAAACCGGCGAAGAGTCCGATTTAGATGCAGAGTCTCTGTGATCCGCATCAGCCTTCGCGGTAGAACCTGCTAGCCGCCACCGCTCCGATTGCAAGTGACCCTACCCCTGCAAGAAGCCCAAATCCGGGCAATAAGCCACTGTCTCCCGTGGATGGCGGACCATCATCGCCACCGACGGCGATTGGGTCGGAGGCGTTGATGACGGGGAAGAGGACCTCGGTGTTCAATCCGTCTTGATTCTCAGAGTAGTACAATCTGAAAGCGCCTGAACAGTCAATGAGAACGCCACACCCAAGTCCAGCAGGATTCGGCTTCGAATATTCAAATTGCAATTGAGGCTCCTCGAAACTCTTGTTCCAACGAGTCATATTTTCTGCTACGGGGATTTCCCAGATTATCTGATTGTCTTCGTATGTGTTAGTGGCAAACTCATTCTGCGCAACAATTGTACTGCCTTTCATGAGCGATATTCGTAACTCTTGACATTCGGCGGTATCGCTGCAATCTCCTGAAACAACATAAATTCCTACATCAATTCTTATTGTTCCATTCGGATTGAGATACATATCCGCCTTGAATGACTCAGACATCGCGCAGTTGAAGTTGACATCCACCTGTTGGTTCTGGGCGAATTCCTTCTCTCCGTAGCCATCTACTGCAGAGGTGGTCTCGTTCCTATCGAAATGGGTCCAGCACTGCCCTATGTTGTCGGTCCCCCAGATGTGCATGTGGGGATTCTCCACAGAGGGCTGCTTCGCATCCGCCGCCTGCGCAGAGGCAGGCGCGCCTGTGACTGCGATCAGCATGACCGCAAGCAAGGTAAATGCGGAGATCTTCTTACCAATCATGACAGTCTTGTCGGTATCCTCGTGTTTCAATCTATGGGGGTCCCGTGCGCCCTAACCGTCAAATCTGTGCAGTCCGTCCTCATCCCGAGCACTCTTTCGAGCTATGTTGAGCGCATCCCCGAGGAGATCCGCGGCCATCGAGCCTCCCGAGAGTCTGTCGCCCGCCACTCCAGTGATTATCGACATCACCTTGATGGTGTCTCCGAAGGCGGGGTCCTGCCGGGCGCCGAATATCACCTGGGCATCTGGAGCGAGCTTCGCCGTCATCAGCTCGACAACCTGATTGGCCTGTTCTAGCGTCATGTACGAGCCGCCAGTCACATGAATAAGCGCACCTGTCGCTCCCTCGATGTCGACATCGAGAAGAGGGTGATTCATGGCCTCGTGGACGACTTCCTCTGGCCCCTTGTCGCTCTCCCCGTAGAGCATCATCGTCACCCCTCCCCCCTTCATGATGGACCGGACATCAGCGAAGTCCAGATTTATCAGGCTCGGAACGGTGATTGTCTCGACTATGCCCTTGATTATCTCGGCGATCAGCTGATCCATGATGCTGAAGGCCTCTTCCAGGGGTAGATTGGGAACGAACTGGAGGAGCCGGTTGTTGTCCAAGACGAGGACCGCATCTGCAGCGCCTCGGAGAAGGTCAAGACCCTCCAAAGCACGCTGCATCCGCATCTTCCTCTCAACTGCGAATGGCGTTGTGACGATCGCCACCACGAGAGCACCCACTCTCTTGGCCTCCGCTGCTACCACGGGCGCTATGCCGGTCCCAGTCCCCCCTCCGAGGCCAGCAGTCACGAATACAAGATCTGCTCCATTCACAATCTGAGTTATGACGCCCCTGCCTGCCTCAGCAGCCTTACGGCCCATGTGGGGGTCGCCCCCAGCCCCTAGCCCTCTTGTGATGTGCCTCCCAACGAGTAGCTTCTGTTGTGCTCGAGTATTGTCTAGATGCTGCTTATCCGTGTTTATAGCTACGGTTATCGCTCCTTCCACTCCTATGTGCGTAATCCGATTCATTGTGTTGTTGCCCGATCCACCGCACCCGCAAACAAGGATGCGCGGGTCGGGTGGCCCGAAGCTCTCGAGCTGCTCATCTGTGAGAGCGGTGGATGAGCCTGGTTGGCTCATGGCCCCCCAAGCTGGCGCATTACCTATCGTCATGTATTGGCCTCCATCCCAAATGGATGCGGGCAATCGATTTCTTGGCCTTCTTAATGATTGAGGGAGGCAAGATGCCCACAGGGTCGATTATCGCCCATCTTGATGCAAGCCGAAGTGACTACTTCCCGGAAACGGACATAAGTCTCCTGCTTGCCGCTTGGACCAGCCGCGCTTAGCTCAGTTGGCTAGAGCACCTGACTGTAGACTGGAAACACATGGTTGTAGGCAGCCATCAGGGGGTCCCCGGTTCAAGTCCGGGAGCGCGGACC